>CAMTXG010000036.1:0-105672 GCA_947085645.1 uncultured Gammaproteobacteria bacterium | reverse complement strand
GGGCGCTGCGTGAGCAGCCGTGGCCGCTTCAACCCACGCGGCGTCAAGCGCAAGATGAGCAACTTCAACGTCCGCCATCGCGGCGCGGCGCTTCACCAGAAGCACCAGCCGGTACCGGTACTTCGTATCTGAACAGTATTGACGCTAGCAGCTTACCAGACAATAGCAAAAAAAGGAAAGCCCCGCACTGCGGGGCTTTCCTTTTGTATCGTTGGTGGATGACTGCGTCAGTGCATCATCTGCGGCTGACCTTCAAACAGGTGCTCAAACTGAGCCAGCCAAGGCTCGGCCAGGCAGCGTATCTGCGCATCGTTGCGCAAAATGCGCTGCATGATGCGCGTCTTCTCACGCTTGTGCTCGGGCAGCAGTTCATGCTCTTGCGACTTGAAACGCAGCTGCTCGATCAGCACGGCGCAAGCGCCTTCATAGCGCACCACGCCGTCCCAGTCCTTGAGCTTGGCGGCCTCCAGCATCTTGGCGCTGCTGTCTTCTATGGCTTTGTAATAGTCAATCAACATATGAGACATGGTTCAGGCCTCCATCAGCACAGGCTGGCCTGGGGCAGGCGCATTGACTGCACCTGCATTTGGTTGTTTCTTGATCTCGTTCCACCCTTGTGCCACAGGCTCAATCAAGCGCATGACTTCCAGCATCATGGCGTCGTCATTGCGGGCATTGGCCAGGGTGAGGCGGTGTATGCAATAGTCGTACAACGCTCCCAGATTCTGAGCAATCTCGCCTCCGTCTACTTTGTCGAGAGCGGTGCTCAGCCCCTCTTCAATGATGCGGATAGCCTTGGAAATATTGTTGACCTTGCCCAGCACATCGCCGCGCGCCATCGCGCCGCGGGCTGTGGCAATTGAGCTAATGGCACCTTCATACAACAGCGCGACCAGCTGATGCTGGTCGATCGTGTGCATGCTGGTTTCAACATTGATACGCTGATAAGCGTTGGCTGCACGGGGGCTGTAGGCGCTAAACATGCTGACAATCCTTCCGAGGTATTACCTAAGTTATCGGCTAGCGCCAGAAAAACTAAAGCCCTGATCAACCCTTCGATTTATTCCAGGTAGCCACCTGCTGGGAGATATAGGCATTCAGGCCATTCAAGGTGCTCAACTGCGTGTCCAGCGCGTTGTACCGCCGGGTTATCCGCTTTTCGAAGGCATCAACCTTCTCGTTCGCCCGCGTCTGATCTTGACTATTTCGCTTGAGACTCAGCTGCAGGGAGTCATCCTTGGATTTGAAGAACCCGTCAGTGGACAGCAAATTGGTGGTGAGCGCCTTGATCTTTACTGCAATCCCATCCGCAGCGCCGCCTCCGGTGCTGCGAAAGAGGTTCCTCACATCGTCAGGATTATCAGTGAGCGCCTTGCTTAGCTTGGCGCTGTCAACAGCAAGGGCGCCGCCTCGTTGCTGCGTGATGCCGAGATCTGCCAAACGACTAAAGGGCCCTCCTGAGGAAGTTACCGCCTGAATAGCATTGCGCAAAGAGTTTTGAAGGGCAACCGTTGTCGAGTCCCCTTGAAACAGCCCGGCGGAATTGGTCTTCTCATCGTACTTGGTGGCCTCCTGCAAAAGCTGGTTGATGTCGTTGTAGGCCTTTACAAATGCATCAATATTGGCTTTTATCGCAGTGTCGTCTTTAGACACGGTGATGTCGATAGGCGCCGTAGTGACCTGCTCGGCCTTGAACGTTACGCCTGAAATCGTGGAGGCAAAGGTGTTGGTAGCCGAAGAAACGGCAATCCCGTTGACGGTTGCTTTTGCATCAGCAGCCACCTGCGTCACGGTATTCCCTGCAACGAGACGCGACAGCCCAGAGGCATCCGTGTTGCCAGGACTCGTGATATCCGTGTCCCCGCCCTCCATAACACTGAGGCGAAAACCAGACTCTTCGCCCGTGGATTTGCTACGCAACAGCAATCGCTCGCCAGAAGCGTCCGACAAAATCGATGCAGTCACGCCCGCGTTGGCGCCGTTGATCTTGCTTGCGACATCAGTCAACTTGTCGCTGGCCGTAATTGCGATGTCAACCGGCTGCCCGCTTCCGGGTGTAAACGACGACGGCGCCACACTCCACTTGCCCAGTTCCAGGCGCAGCGTACCCGCGCCTAATGCACCACCAACTGGCAGTAGTGCCGCTGACGCCGTTGCCTGCGCCTTGGCCAAGCTTTGCACTTCTACACTGAAGGTGGTGGGCAAAGTACCGCCGATGGCGGTTGCCGAAACAAACTTGGCGTCAGAAGAAGTGGTCGAAACTCCATTCCAACCCGTCAAGCTGGCGAGTTTGCTCGCCGCATCGGAAAACGCGGAAACGAGCGATTTGATCTGACCAAAGGCCGAAATCTTGGTGGTGACCGTGGCCGCTTGCAGCTTCAGCGTGTCCAGGGGCTTTTTTTCCAGCGCGACCAACTGGGAAATGATGCTCTTGACATCAAGCCCGTTCGTGCCGACACCTGGGGATGAAATGGTTGCCATACAAACCTCCTGAACTGGTCCAACGGAAATTATGGCGCCGATTGGCGACAACGAACGTCCGTAAACACGCCAGGAAACCCGTCTTATCCAGCGGTCCTGGCACCCGCCTTCCAGAAAGCCAAATGGCGGCGACAGAAAACTGCCGCCGCCTTGGGTGGGTCAGGGCGCTGCAACGCCCTCACTACCTTACCCTTCGCTTAACGCAGCAGGGCCAACACACCCTGCGGCAGCTGGTTGGCCTGGGCCACCATTGCAGTACCAGCCTGCTGCAGGATCTGCGAACGCGACAGGTTGGCGGTTTCTGCCGCGAAGTCGGCGTCAAGAATCCGCGAGCGCGATGCTGACAAATTTTCAGACGTCACTTGCAAATTGCTAATCGACGTTTCGAAGCGTGACTGTAAAGCACCGAGCTTTGCGCGTTCGCCGTTGATGAACGACAGCGCGGAATCTACAGTTTTAAGGGATTCAGTCGCTTTCTTGAACGTCGTCACATCCAGGTTAGACACCTCTTGCAAGTCAGAGGCACCGTTGGCAGCAGCTGTATTGAAGGCGTTGGTCGTGGTAGCGGAAATAGCAAACGACTTCTCGGAATCCAGAACTACATAACCGCTGACCGTAGACGCATCCGCGGTTGATGCAGCTGCCAGGGTATCCGAACCACCAGCCGCTGTACCATCTGCCTGGAGCTTCTGAACAGTGATATCGCCCGCGCTGGCGGCACCAGTACCGCTTTTTGCCAAGGTGATGTCGTTACCCGTTGCATTTGTCAGAATGATGCCCGAGTTGTCAGAAGCCAGTGCAGCAGTTACACCCGTTTTCGAGGACTGCTCATTAATGGCCGCCACCGCGTTAGACAAACCGTCTGACGTGCCTGTGGCGGTCACGTTGAACGAAATCGCTTGCCCGAGAGCAGGTGAAGTCGGCGTGTTGTCACTGCGCAGCTCGAAAGTGTAGGCTCCAGCACTCTGAAAGCTCAGCTTTACTTCTGTGCGGGCAGTTGCGGTCACTCCCGTAGAAGTCGTTTGCAAGTTGACTTTGTCAGCTATGGCTTTCGACGTATCGTTGGCGGCGATAGAGATGTTCTGGGAACCCAGTGCACCGCTAACTGCCAACGTCCCAGCCGTCACACCGTTGGCACCCCAAGTGGCTGCCGCCGCAGAAACACCTGCACCGCTTGACGACGTATTTTGGTTGTTGCCGTACTGGCTCGTCCGCAGATTGGCCGTGGCGGCCACGATGGTCTGGTTGGCATTGGCTCCCACCTGGAACTGTTGGGTACCAAAAGTACCGTTCAGCAGCTTGGCGCCGTTGAACTCAGTCGTTTGCGAGATGCGGTCCAGCTCGGACACCAGTTGGGAAACCTCTTGCTGCAGCGCTTGACGGTCACTAGAGCTGTTGGAAGCGTTGGCAGACTGCACGGCCAGTTCACGCACACGCTGCAGGATGTCGCCGGAGGCCTTGAGCGCGCCTTCGGCAGTCTGCGCGAGAGAGATGCCGTCGTTGGCATTGCGCACCGCCTGGTTGAGGCCCTTGATCTGCGAGGTGAAGCGTTCGGAAATAGCCAAACCGGCCGCGTCGTCCTTGGCGCTGTTGATGCGCAGGCCAGACGAAAGACGCTGGATGGACGTGTTCAGCGAGGACTGGCTCATGCCCAGGTTGCGCTGGGCGGTCAACGAGGCGACGTTGGTATTGATGGTAGCAGCCATAGCAAATGCTCCTGATATAGAACTAACTGAATATGGCGTTGCCGCCAACCCGGTGCCAGGCAAGGCACCTGGCTATACGGTTCACAGAGCCCCTGTGGCTTTCTGTTGAACGGCGGATGGCACCTGCCTTCCGTTGAAAGTAGTTTCGACCCCCCCCAGGAAAACTTTAGGGCCAAACGCACAAGTTGGCAGGTTTTTCCGCTCTTTATCCCGCCAACGGCTGGGGCAGCCAATGCCCACAATTCCTCATCGTTCTTGTATTGCCTGCCGGACGGTAGTCACCCCATCAGGCACAAATGTCCACCCAGAGCCTCAAGGAGCATATCCATGGCAGCCACTATCAACACCAACGTCGCCTCCCTGACGGCCCAGCGCAACCTGGGCATGAGCCAGACCTCGCTCAACACGTCCATCCAACGCTTGTCGTCGGGGCTGCGCATCAACAGCGCCAAGGACGACGCCGCCGGCTTGGCGATTTCCGAACGCTTTACCAGTCAGATTCGCGGCTTGAACCAAGCCGCGCGCAATGCAAACGACGGGATTTCGTTGGCGCAAGTGACCGAGGGTGCGATGAAGGCGGCGGGCGACATACTTCAACGTGTGCGTGAGCTGGCAGTGCAGTCGGCAAACGCCTCGAACAGCCCAAGCGACCGGCAAGCACTGAACCAGGAAGTAGGTCAGCTGGTGGCCGAATTGGACCGGATTTCACAAACCACCGAGTTCAACGGCGCCAAACTACTCAATGGCACGTTTGGGACCCAACAATTCCAGGTGGGCGCCAACGCCAACCAGACCATCGTGGCAGCGACGGCAAATCTACGTACCACCGTCTACGGCAACAATCAAAACACGTCGGCGAACGGCGCGGGCACAGGTGCCAGTGCTACTGCTTGGGGTACCAATGGCGTAATTGGCGGTACGCTGGCGGTGAATGGAGCGCTGGGCTCACAGAACATTACCCTTGCGGCCAATGACACAGCCAAGGCCATGGCGGACAAGATTAACCTGCAGACAGCCAACACAGGTGTGACGGCCTCCGCTCGCACTGAAGTGGACCTGTCATTTACCTCGGTTGGCTCTTACACCTTTGAGCTGCGGTCAGAAAACACCCCTGTGGCACCCGCGCTCGGGCAGTCCATTTCATTCAATATCACTGCACTTGCAACGTCGGACGGTTTGTCGAACGCGATTTCGGCAATTAATGAGCAATCTGCCAAAACTGGTGTCACTGCTTCGTTGAACGCGGGCAGCACAGGTATTGTTCTGACCAATGGAACAGGCCAAGATATTGGTTTGTATAAGAGCGCTGCATCTGGCGCAAATGCTGGCGCCGTCAATATTCAAAAGCTTCAAGCAAATGGCACAGCCATCGGCGGGCCAGATACTCTTGCAGCGGCAGCCGGCGCCGACAGCTCTACTGTCAGTGGGTACGTGGTGCTTGATTCCGAGAAATCATTCTCGACCACCGCCACCACGACCAATGCTTTCAACACTGCGCTCCCTGCTGACAGCGCATCCGATCTTCAGGAAGTCGCCAATTTGGATGTAACAACATTCAAGAAGGCCACCGAAGCTTTGAAAACGGTGGACTCAGCGCTGTCGTTCATCAATGGCGAACGCGCCAAGCTGGGCGCTTTGCAAGCGCGGTTTGAAACAGCCATTTCAGCGTTAAATATCACGTCGGAAAACCTGTCCGCGTCGCGCAGCCGGATCCTGGACGCTGACTTTGCTGCCGAAACGGCTAACCTGTCTCGCGCTCAGATCTTGCAACAGGCTGGCACAGCCATGGTGGCCCAGGCGAATCAAATCCCACAGGGTGTGCTCAAGCTGCTTCAGTAGACAACTTGATCTCGCCACGGGAGCAACTCACGCAATAGCCGTCGGATACCAGTGACCAAACTGCCCACCCGATAACTGACAAGGGATGCACAGTGCAAGGCAGAAACTACGGCAAAAACAAAGCGCCCGCAGACGGTCGGCTTCAGGCCGCACTGGAAGCCAAAGACTGGCATTTGTTGGCGCGCCTGTGCAAGCAGAGTTTGCGCAAGAACTCCCGAGACCTTCAGGCCACGCGCCTGCTAGGTTACGCGCTGGACTGTCTTGGCCAAGCAGAAGAGTCGATAGAGGTGTACCGCCGCGGATCCTTGATTTGGCCGAACGATGCAGAACTTTTGATCAACTACGGCAATGTGTTGCTCAATCAGGCGCGCAACTCTGAGGCACTTCCAGTTCTGGAAAAAGTTTGCCATTTACGTCCTGAGATGGCGATTTGCTGGCTCAAGTTATCGCAATGCTGCTATTTGATGACGCACAACGAAAAAGGCTTTCAGGCGGCGCAGCGAGCCTCTGAGCTGGCGTCAGACACCGCAGAAAAAGCAGCCTCACTGAACCAAAAATCCATTCATCGCCGCGAGCTGGGGCAAATCAAAGAAGCTGTTCAGGATTGCGTAAATGCGATCACCCTGGCACCACTCGAGTCGTCTAACCACACGAACAGGCTTCTGTTCATGCTGGCAGATCCGGATGTAGATGCGGCCAGCCTCGCCCAAGCCGCGCGTGACTACGGAAAAGTGTTTGAGCCTTCACTTAAATCGTCTTGGCCTGATTTTCCATCGCAGCAGGACGAGCCATGGCGTAAGTTGCGCATTGGATTTTTGTCGCCCGACTTCCGAGCGCACTCTGTCATGTATTTCGTCGAGGGCTTGCTAGCGCAGCTAGATCGCCGGCAATTTGAAGTCTTCGCTTTTTACCTGTTCCCGCGCGACGACCAGGTGACCTCGCGGGTCGAGCACCACGCAGATCATTTCGTGCGTCTGGCCGGCCTCAGTGCCGAGCAACAGGTGCAGTCCATTCGCTCCCACAAGATTGACATCTTGGTAGATCTGGCGGGCCACACGGGCTACAACGGGCTGCTGACCTTGGCCCGCAAGGCGGCGCCGGTACAGGTCTCCTGGCTAGGGTTCCCGGCTACCACGGGGCTGGAAGCCGTGGACTACAAGTTCACCGACGAAATCACCGACCCCCCAGACGCCCAAGCGCAGTACACCGAGCAGCTCTATCGCCTGCCCACCCTGTTTGCCTGCTACCGCCCCATGAGCCGCCACCCGCTGTGGCGCTATCAGCCGCGCTATCAGGTGCGCGCCACGCCGGCCATCGAAAACGGGTTCATCACGTTCGGCTCCTGCAACAACCTGGGCAAGCTCACCGACGGCGTGCTGACGCTGTGGGGCCAGGTGCTTGCGGCGGTTCCAGGTTCACGGCTGCTGATTGAAGGCAAAAACCTCGACCGGCCCGATTTCGCCAATGCCTACCGCCAGCGCTGCCAAGGCTTGGGCCTGGACCCGGAGCGGCTGGACCTGGTGGCGCTGGATGGCGACAACCAATACCTGACCTATCACCGCATCGACATCGCGCTCGATCCGTTCCCGCTGACCGGCGGGACCACCACCTTTGACGTGCTCTGGATGGGCCTGCCCATCGTTTCCATGGTGGGCCACAGCTTCAAGAGCCGGATGGGGGTTGGTTTGCTGAGCTACCTGGGCCGCACCGAATGGTTGGCCGAAACGGCCGAAGACTATGTGCGCATTGCATGTGGACTGGCTGCCGATGTCCAGGCGCTGAACGCCTTGCGGCTGGGGTTGCGTGACGAGGTAGAACGCTCCGCGTTGATGCGCGAAGACGTTTTTAACCACCATTTTGGGGAGGGCCTGCGTGTCATGTGGTTGCAGTGGCTTGCCCGGGCACAGCACCCAGACAACCCTGAAGCCCAGATGCAGGCGATCCAGGATTGGTTGCCCCAGCTGCCGGAAGAATGGACCCAAGCGCCCTCGCCAGGGGTTGGAATCAAGCCCGGCCAGCGCATCAGCCTGTCCGAGGCCCACGAACGCCTGCAGCTGCTTGTGGAAAGAGCCAAAACTTCCACCCCCCCCGCCCAGGCGGATGCGTCAGGGGCCCAGATCACCGGCCGCCAATGGATCGCGGTGACCGAACTGGCCGAGGTGGTCCTGAACGCCGTGCCACACGACCCCGTTGCACTGGCGTGCCTGGCCGAGGTGGAACATGCGCATGGCCATACGGAATTTGCCGTCACCTACCTGCGGCACGCCACGCAAGCGATGGGGATGGAGCCCTTCAAGGCATAGTGCCCGGCCAGTCAGACTCAAGCACTATGAAAATAGTAGCTACTAACGCTTATTCAATAAGCGCCAGAGCCCATTTTCACCATATTTTCGACAGCAAAGATTAACGAATCACCCCTTGCGCCGCAAGAACCCGTGCGGCGCCACCGTCACCTGCAGGCGCTGCTCCATCTCGGCGTCGACCTCGAACTCGGCATGCCCGGCCAGCCACTGGTGCACAGCGGTCTTGGGGTTGTTGCCCACGTCCCAGGGGCGGTCGGCAAAGAACTGGGGCGGCATGTCTTCCACAAAGGTGTCGAACACCACGCAGTAGCTGCCGGGCGTGACCAGCGGCGCATACGCGTCCAGCTCGCCCAGCACATGGTCGTGCGTGTGCATGGAATCGAGGCACACCAGCACGCGCTGGTAGCCCTGGGCAAATGCGTGCACCTGCTGCACCACCTCGGGCGCAATGGCCGAGCCCTGGATCATCGCAATGCGGCTGGCCATGGGATGGGCTTCGATGGCGGCGCGGTTGTGGGCGCGGATGTCGATGTCCACGCCCAGCACTTTGCGGCGCGATGCGCGCGGGTCCAGCGTGGCGCCCGCCTCGATGGCGTCGCTCATGTCCAGCAGCGCCAGCAGCGAGGCGCTGAGCACCAGCGATCCGCCGTGGGCAATACCGGTCTCGATGATGAGGTCGGGCCGCACGCGCCACACCAACTCCTGCATGGCCACCATGTCCTGCGGGTACTGGATGATGGGGCGGCCCATCCAGTCAAAGTTATAGACGTACTGCCGCTGCATCGAGGCCTGGAGCCACTCGCGTGACAGCGCCTTGAAAGCGCCATCTTCTGCATACGACTGCAAGCGCGCCTGCCGCTCTTGGCGGAACTGTTCTGAAGGGTGCATGACCGGATCTTTCACTTAATCAACAAACCTTGACCTGTGGGCATCTCCAGCACACGGTACCCGTACTTGGCGAACCAGGGGTCCTCCGCCAGTTTCTGTGCCCTGTAGGCCAACCAACCATAGTCGTCCAGGATCAGGACGGCGCCGGGAACCATGCGGTCAAAAAGCACTTCCAGCGCACCGACCTCCGCATCTGCATTGTTCATGTCAAGGTGCATGAAGGCGATCTTTTGCGGAGCAACATCGGCCAGAACGTCCGGCACTTTGCCCTGCGTCACGGTCACATTGTCAAAACCCGAAAACCGCTCTTTGACTTGCGCATAGAGCTGCTTGCTGTGCTCAGGCATGGCATGGTGCGGCAGTGACGGGTCGTGATCGAACAAGTCATATAAGTAGTAGTGGCGATCTGGCTGGTTCGCAAAGTCCACGGCATCGCAGATGATTCGAGCCGTTGTGCCCTTGTAGCAAGCACACTCGACAAAATCACCCTCCAGCCGTAAGCCATTGCGCACTCCCCACAGCACGGTGGAAATCCGCCAAAGCACTGCCTTTTCAATGTCTGTGCTCGCGTGGGCGTTGAATGCCCGCATCAGGGCCTCATCCTCCAGGAACCCCAGGTTCCGGTGGTACGTGAAAAGGTTGTCGCCCGCGTAGATGCCGTCCTGACCATTCATCTGGTCAATGGCCTGCTGAAGGCCCTGAACGAAACCATTCGGCTCCTTGACCCCGAAGAAAACTGTGCTCAAGTGATTGCCCATGGGATTTCCTTTCTCTGTCTTTCTCTTTTTGTACTCAACAGGTCACAGCGCTGTGCCGTCGTCCCACAGAGGGCGCGCGACCACACCCCACTCAGTGTGCAGACGGGACACATTGATAGGCGCAAGCCGCTGCAATGGCGCACCGTCGAGCACTTCATAAGTGCTGGCGAACCGGGCGCCCAGCCACTCAAGCCACTGGGCATGCGTGGTCTGAACCCCACTGGCCACGTTATAGACCGTGCTTCGCCCCCGCAGCGCGATGCTCGGCAGCCAGTCCAGCACGTCGGCCACATGCACATAGTCCTTGGCGGACTGCGGGTCAGAGCGCAGCACCATATGGCCTTGGCGGGCCTGGTGCAGCAGGTCTGCCACCAGGTTGCCCGACGCAGCGTCCATGCCCGGCCCGACCACGTTGGACAGCCGCGCCACGCGCACCCCGGAGCGGCCACTGGCGTGGCACAGGGATTCGCCAGTGAGCTTGGTGAGGTTGTAAAGGTAAGACGGGTCGCCCGGCAGCACGGCCAGGGGCGCGTCTTCGTCGGTACTCGCCGCCCCCATGTAGACGCGGGTGGACGACAGGTACAGCAGCGATTCGAACTGCGCGCGCCGCAGCACCTCGGCCAGCAGGCCCACATGGGCGTCCACGGTGCCGAACGGGCGCGTGCGGAAGTCGGCGGTGAGCCCCACGCAATAGATCACATGGCCCAGCGGGCGGGTGAACAACTCGGCATCGCCGCGCGCTGGCGCCCACACGGTGTGGCCCTGGGCCTGCAGGTGCGCCACCAGGCGGCTGCCGATGTAACCCGAGGCGCCCAGCACCGTAAAGGTCGAAGGGGGCAGGCCCGTCACCGGCGCTCCCCCACGGCCGCCAGCGGTTGACCGGCATATACGGTGTACGCCAGCAGCTCGCCGCGCACGATGGAGCCCGCGCCCACCACGCAGCCGCGCCGCAGTACGGCGCCGTCCAGCAGTACGCAGTTGGCGCCGATCCACACGTCGTCCTCGATCACGATGCCGCCCTTGCTGGGCAGAAAGCCCTGCTCGCGGATCAACCGGCCACGTTCGGCATAAGCGTGGTTGACCGGCGCAAAGGTGCAGTTGGCGGCAATCGCCACGTAGTTGCCGATATGGATGCCATTGCCGGTGTAGAGCACGCAGCCCGCGTTGATGACCACATGCTCGCCCATCACAAGGTCGCCGCTGCCGCCCGCAGGCTTGACCTTGACGAAGCTGTCGATCACCGAATGCGAGCCAACCACGATGCGCGTGCCGCGCACCGAGTCTTCGATGTCGGCCAGGTGCGAGACCTTGGCGGTGGGGTGCAGCTCGATCATCTAGAACACCTCCAGGCGCGGCACGGCCACCACCATCTGCGCGCCCCAGCTGCGCGTGTAGTCCAGCTGGTCGGCCACTTCGCTGCGCAGGTTCCAGGGCAGGATCAGGATGCGCTCGGGCCGGTGGGCGCGCAGGTGCGCCTCGCTGACCACCGGGATGTGACTGCCCGGCAGGTACTGGCCCTGCTTGGCCGGGTTCTTGTCCACCACGTAGGGCAGCAGGTCGGGCCGCACCCCGGCAAAGTTGAGCAGGGTGTTGCCTTTGGCGGCTGCGCCGTAGGCGCCCACGGTGACGCCATCGGCTTGGCATTGCAACAAAAATATGAGCAGCTCGCGCTTGACCCGTATGGCTTGGGCCTGGAAATCGCTGTAAAAACCTGCCCCCAGCATGCCGGCTGCTGCCTCGGTGGCCAGCACTTGTTGCATGCGGGCCGCGCCTTGCGCGCTGGCCTGCGGGTGGCCCACCGCATCGGCACGGGCGGCGAACACGCGCAAGCTGCCGCCGTGGGTGGGCAGCTCTTGCACATCGATCACCACCAGGCCGTTGACCGCAAAGATGCGTTGCACCGCCGTGAGCGACAAATAAGAGTAGTGCTCGTGGTACGCCGTGTCGAACTGGCAACCTTCCACCATGCGCAGCAGGTGCGGGAACTCGAACGTGGCCACGCCCTGGGGCTTGAGCAGCCGCGTGAAACCGCCCACAAAGTCGTTGATGTCGGGCACATGGGCCAGCACGTTGTTGGCGGCGATCAGGTCGGCCTGGCGGCCTGCGGCGGCCAGCTCGTCGGCCAGCGCCACGCCAAAGAAGCGATCCACCACCGCTATGCCCTTGGCGCGGGCCGCCGCTGCCGTGCTGGCCGTGGGCTCCACGCCATAGCAGGGGATGCCAGCGGCCTGCACGTACTGCAGCAGGTAGCCGTCGTTGGACGCGACCTCGACCACGCGGCTGTCGGCGGTCAGGCCCAGGCGTTCGCGCATCGCCTCGACGTAGGCCTTGGCATGGGCGAGCCAGGACGATGAGAACGAGCTGAAGTACGCGTAGTCGTCGGTGAACAGCGCCTCGCGCCCGGCGTGGTCTTCGGTCTGCACCAGCCAGCAGGTTTCGCACACCAAGAGGCGCAGGGGGAACCAGGTTTCGGGCGCGCGCAGCGCGGCCTCGCTCAGGTAGGCGTTGGACGGGGGCGCGCTGCCCAGGTCCAAAAACGGCAGTTGCAGGGGGCTGCCGCAGTGTCGGCAATTCACAGGCGCACTCCTTCGAATTCTTCGGTCATCCCGGGCTGGCCTGCGTCGCGGGGCGACATTTGCCCCACCGGCAGGGGCCAAGTCACGGCCAGGCGCGGGTCCAGCGGGCTCAGGCCCGCCTCGGCGGCAGGCGCATAGGCCGCAGAGTGGCAATACAGCAGCTCGGCATGGTCGCTCAACGCCTGGAAGCCGTGCGCAAAACCGGGCGGGATGAGCAGCGCATGGCCGTTGTCGGCCGACAGGTGCTCGGCGTGCCATTGCAAAAAGGTGGGGGAGCCCTGGCGCAGGTCCACGGCCACATCCCAGACCTCGCCGCGCAGGCAGCTCACGAGCTTCATCTCGGCGTGCGACGGCTTTTGGTAGTGCATGCCGCGCACGGTGCCCTTCAATGCGGTATAGCTCTGGTTGATCTGGGCGATGGCGCCCGTCCAGCCCGCGCCCGCCAGTTCATCGGCGCAGAACAGGCGGGTAAAAAAGCCACGCTCATCGATCAACGGCTGACGTTGCACGCGAAAGAGCCCCGCCAGCGGGAGCGGCGCCAGGGCCAGGCGGCTCATGGGCGGGCCTCCCAGGCGTCGATGTCGGCCAGGCACAGCGCGCGGGCGTCGGCGCCGCCGCGCTGCTGGCGGTACCAGTTCATTGTGCGGGCCACGGCGGTGGTCAGCGACCAATGGGGGGCCACGCCCAGCACCTGGCGGGCATGGGCGGTTTCGAGTGCGAGCCAGCCGGCTTCGTGTGGGCCTTCACTCTCGTTTTGATAGCTGATAGCGCTTGATGGATAAGCGCCAGAGGCCAATTCGACTACATTTTTTACCGTCGCCGCCTCGTGCGGGAGCGGGCCAAAGTTGTAGGCACCGGCCAGCGCGGGGGCCTCCCACAGGCACTGGGCCAGGCGCAGGTAGGCGGCCAGTGGCTCCAGCACATGCTGCCAGGGGCGCGTAGCCTGGGGGCGGCGGATGTGCAGGGTCTGGCCCGCTCCCCAAGCGCGCACGGCGTCGGGCAGCAGGCGGTCTTGCGCCCAGTCGCCGCCGCCAATCACGTTGCCCGCGCGGGCGGTGGCCACGGCCACGCCCTGTGCGGCCAAAAAGGAATCACGGTAGCTGGCTGTGACCAGCTCGGTGGCAGCCTTGCTGGCGCTGTAGGGGTCGTGCCCGCCCAGGGCGTCGTCCTCGCGGTAGGGGTAGGCCCATTCGCGGTTGCGGTAGACCTTGTCGGTGGTGACCACCACAGCCACGCGTACGCCAGCCAGCCCGCGCAGGGCATCGAGCACATGCGCCGTGCCCATGACGTTGGTGGCAAAGGTGTCGAGCGGCGCCGCATAGCCGGGCCGCACCAGCGCCTGCGCGGCCAGGTGCAGCACCACTTCGGGCCGGGCAGCGCGCACGCGCATGGCCAGGGCATGGGCGCTGCGGATGTCGCAAAAATGGCTCTCCATGCCCTGCCCCGCCTGCCCCAGCTGCACCAGAGTGAACAGATTGGGCTCGGTGGCGGGCGGCAGTGCCACGCCGGTGACCTGCGCGCCCAGGCGCTGCAGCCACAGGGCCAGCCACGCGCCCTTGAAGCCGGTGTGGCCGGTGAGCAACACGCGCTTGCCGCGCCAGAAGTCGGGATCGGGGCGCATCGTGGGTTACCAGCACTTCCAGGGAGCGTGGCCCGATTGCCACAGGTCTTCCAGCAGGTTCTTCTCGCGCAGCGTGTCCATGGGCTGCCAAAAGCCGGTGTGCTCAAAAGCAACCAACTCCCCGCTGCGCGCCAGGCGCTCCATGGGTGCAGCCTCCCACGGGGTGCTGTCGGCCTCAATCTGGTCGATCACCTCGGGCTGCAGCACAAAAAATCCCCCATTGATCCACCCGCCATCGCCACGCGGTTTTTCCTCGAACCCGGCCACGGTGTCGCCGTCACGCACCAGGGCGCCGTAGCGGCCCGGCGGCTGCACGGCCGTCACCGTGGCCTGGCGGCCATGGGCGCGGTGAAAGGCGAACTGGGCGGTCATGTCCAGGTCGGCCACGCCGTCGCCATAGGTAAAGCAAAAGGGCTCGCCCGCAGGCAAGTATTCCTGCACCCGGCGCAGGCGCCCGCCGGTCATGGTGCTTTCGCCGGTGTCCACCAGGGTCACGCGCCAGGGTTCGGCGTGGCGGTGGTGCACTTCCATGCGGTTGTTGGCCATGTCAAAGGTCACGTCCGACATGTGCAGGAAGTAGTTGGCAAAATACTCCTTGATCACATAGCCCCGGTAGCCCAGGCAGATGATGAAGTCGTTGACGCCATGGGCGGCATACATCTTCATGATGTGCCAAAGGATGGGCCGCCCACCGATCTCGATCATGGGCTTGGGACGCAGGTGCGACTCTTCCGAGATGCGGGTTCCCAGGCCCCCCGCGAGCAGTACGGCTTTCATGCCCGCAGCATAGTGCAGCCCCTGCACCGCCAAAAGCACTTTTCACAGAGTAAACACGGGCCAAATCCAAGGATTGCGCGCACGAGGACAGTCAAAGGCTCCGGCATAGAAATACCAAAATTGCCATCAAAAAAGACGCAATCTTCACACTCCAAAAAGGCGCAGAAGCTTGTACTTTTCGGAAAATTATTGCGAACTTGATGGTCTGATGCCTGCGTGGAGAAACCTGAGCCATCCGCGACAACCCAGATTCACCCCGTGCTGCCTATGTGCAATCAACGCTTCGTGCCACACGCCCTAAAGAGCGCCTGCCGCTGTGTGCCGCCGCAACCTGATTGACCGGAGAAGCCCTGTATTGCCACCTCTCTTGTGGCATTTCATGCTCTTCAATCCGATACATTTGCAGTAACCTTAGGTAAACCGTTGGGCCGCAGCCTAGCCCAACCCGATCTTTTTTACCTCGGCAGCCGCCTAACCCGCCAAAAAAGCATGCTTGTCATCATCGGTTACATCCTTGTTTTCGGCTGCATCTTCGGCGTGTACATCCTGCACGGCGGGAACATTCAGGTGATCTTGAAGGCGCTGCCGTTTGAGACGGTCACCATCTTGGGCGCGGCCATTGGTGCGTTTGTGGTCAACAACCAGCCCAAGGTGCTCAAAGCCACCATGAAGGCCATCCCCATGGCGTTCAAGGGCTCCAAGTACACCAAGGCCCGGTACATGGAGCTGATGGCCATGCTCTACGACATTCTGCAGAAAGCCCGCAAAGAGGGGCTGATGGCGATTGAGAGCGACGTAGAGGCGCCACACGAGTCGGAGATCTTCAAAAAATACCCCACGGTGGGCAGCGACCACCATGTGATCGAGTTCACCACCGACTACCTGCGCATGATGGTCTCGGGCAATCTCAACTCCCACGAAATTGAAGCGCTGATGGACAGCGAGATCGACACACACCACCAGGAGGCCCATGCGCCAATTGCTGCCATTGCCCGCTTGGCTGGTGCCCTGCCGGCCTTCGGGATCATTGCGGCGGTGCTGGGCGTGGTGAACACCATGGGCTCGGTGGGGCAACCGCCTTCCGTGCTGGGTGGGATGATCGGCTCGGCGCTGGTGGGCACCTTTCTGGGTATTTTGCTGGCCTATGGCGTGGTAGAGCCCCTGGGTGGGCTGGTAGAACAAAAAACCGAGGACGCAGCCAAGGAGCTGCAGTGCATCAAGGCCACCCTGCTGGCCAGCATGCAGGGCTACAACCCGGCGACCGCAATAGAGTTTGGCCGCAAGGTATTGTTTTCTGGTGATCGCCCCAGCTTTGCTGAGCTGGAAGGCCACGTAAAGGGCAAAAAATAAGCGCTGTCCGCGCCCAAGTTGACTGCCATGGCAGAAAAGAAACTCCAACCCATCATCATCAAGCGCGTCAAGAAAGGCGGCCACGCCGTGCATGGCGGCGCCTGGAAGATTGCGTATGCCGACTTCGTGACGGCGATGATGGCGTTCTTTTTGCTGATGTGGCTGCTGGGCTCGACGGCCAAGGGTGAGCTGCAGGGCATTGCCGCTCACTTCTCCTCACCCCTCAAGGTTGCCATGACCGGCGGAGACGGGTCTGGCAACAGTTCAAGCGTCATTCCGGGGGGCGGCAACGACCTGTCCAAGGTGCATGGACAAGTGCGGCGCTCCGACTCGGAAGAAGCCAAGCAGCGCCGCATGAGCATTGATGCGGCAAAGGCAGAACGCGCCAAACAAGATCTGGACCGCATCAAGGCCCTGGAAGCCAAGATTGATGCGCTGATCACCGAAAACCCGCGTCTGGCGGAGTACAAGTCGCAAATCCGCATCGACATCACGCCCGACGGACTGCAGATCCAGATAGTTGACGACCAGAATCGCCCCATGTTTGACAGCGGCAGTGCGTTGGTAAAACCCTACATGCGCGACATATTGCGCGAGATTGGCGCTGCACTGGGCGGGGTAGAAAACCGCATCAGCTTGGCGGGCCACACCGATGCCGTGCCCTACGGCAACAGCGACCGGGGCTACAGTAACTGGGAGCTGTCGGCCGACCGCGCCAACGCATCGCGCCGGGAACTCGTGTCCGCAGGCATGCCTGACGCTAAACTGGGCCGTGTCGTGGGCTTGGCGGCCAGCGATCTGCTGGAGCCGAACGCACCCCGATCACCCGCCAACCGGCGCATCACCATCACGGTGCTGACCCGGGAAGCCGAAGAACGACTCATGGGCAAAGGGATCCCCGAAATCACTTCAACAGAACTGCTGAATGAAAAGCGGGAAAATCCCCCCCCAAGCAGGTAGCGGTTACGACTTGTCACCAAACCCTCCGCCCATGACAATACTTACAGCTATTTCCCGAAAGGGTCCCACGTGACCACAGCCCTTCGTTTTTTGATCGTTGACGATTTCTCCACCATGCGACGCATTGTTCGCAATCTGCTCAAGGAGAGCGGGTTTGCCGATGCCGATGAGGCCGAAGATGGCGTGGCCGCGTTGAACAAACTGCGCAACAGCAAGTTTGATTTCGTGGTGACCGATATCAACATGCCCAACATGAACGGATTTCAACTGCTGGCCGAAATCAAAAAAGACGACAAGCTCAAGCACTTGCCCGTTCTGATGGTGACGGCCGAGGCCCGCAAGGAAGACATCGTTGCCGCCGCCCAAGGCGGTGCTGCGGGCTACATCGTCAAACCCTTCACCAAGGCCACGCTCGAAGAGAAAGTGACCTTGATTCTCAAGAAGATGGGGTTATGACACCATGGACGACACACCGGACAACAGCCAGCCGCCTGCCGATGTTCATCACAAGATCGGCCAGCTGACTCGCCAGCTTCACGATTCACTGAACGAGCTGGGTTATGCCGACAAGCTGCGCGGCTCCATGGGCGAGCTACCCGACGCGCAAAGCCGCCTGTCATACATCGCTCGACTCACCGGCGAAGCCGCCGAAAAGGTGCTCAACCGCGTGGAGCAGGCCAAGGCCCAGCACGACTTCATTGCTGCGGAAACCCGCCGCGTGGTGACGTCTCTGGTCAAAGACCCGGTGGCAGCGGTGGCCAAGGGGGAAATCATGAATTTCCTCACCGATGTCGAGCGCGTGACCAAGGAAGCCGACACCCATCTGACCGAAATCATGATGGCGCAGGACTTCCACGACCTGACAGGCCAAGTGATTGCCCGCGTGGTGAATCTCGCAGCCACGATTGAAGAGCAACTGGTGCAGTTGCTTATTCAGACTGCACCGCCCAACGCCCAGGTGCCCGCAGTCGATGCCAAACCTGCCCACCTGCAGGGCCCGGTGGTGGACCCCGAAAACACGCCCGATGTGGTCACCGACCAGTCGCAGGTTGACGACCTTCTGGCAAGCCTCGGGTTCTGACCGGTCTGATTTCATATAAAAATGACCTCTAGCGCTTATCCACCAAGCGCTAGCAGCTATCATTTTCGAATTTTATTCATAATGCCCCGTCTCTTCAGACGGTTGTGACCACAGCGTCGCCGCTGCCACTGGCAGCAAGGATAAGAGGGGGCAGCGGCCCCCTTATCCAGCTTTAGATTTTCAGGTCGCTCACGACAATGGCATGACACCAGCCGTCATGCCATCATGGAATCCAGCCAAGAAAAAAGCCTCCCAGCGTCAGAGCGCAAGCTGCAAAAAACGCGCGCGGACGGTCAGGGTGCTCGCTCGCGGGACCTGTCGCATCTGGCCATTCTGGGCGCAGGCGCTGCCTGCCTGCTGTTGTTCGCCCCCGAACTGATGAACCGCATGCAGCTGGCGATGAGCCAGCAGCTGGCGTTTGATTCGACCACCGTCATGTCTCCCAGCCACATGATCAACCGCCTGCAGGACATGGTGGTGATTGGTGTGGTCGCCAGCGCGGTGTTCGCCCTCCTCACTGGAAGCGCTGCCCTGGTAAGCGCGATTGGCGCTGGCGGCTGGATCTTCAGCGCCAAGCCAATCACGCCCCAGTTCAACCGGCTCAACCCCATTTCGGGGTTCGTCAACCTTTTTTCCAAGCAGCAGATGGCCAACGTGGCCAAGATGGTGCTGATGACCGCAATCATTGCGTTTGTGGCCTGGAAGTACCTGGGCAACAGCATCGAGCAGGTGGCCATGCTGGTGCTGCAACCCTCTCCGATGGCCATCCGCCATGTGGCTGACTGGCTGACTTCGGGCATGAGCCTGCTGCTGCTGGTGGTGTTCATGGCCGCACTCATTGACGTGCCACTGCAGGCGTACTTCTTCAAAGAACGCCTGAAGATGTCGCACGAAGAAGTCAAGCAAGAGCACAAGGAGTCGGACGGCAACCCGCACACCAAAGGTCGCATCCGCCAGCGCCAGCGCGAGGTGGCAGACCGGGCCAGCGTGTCGGCCGTGCCCAATGCCGATTTTGTGGTGATGAACCCCACCCACTACGCCGTGGCGCTCAAGTACGACGAGAAGACGATGAGCGCACCCCAGGTGGTGTCGCGCGGCACGGACCTGACGGCCATGCGCATCCGAGACCTCGCCAGGGAACACGGCGTGCCCGTGCTGCAGTCGCCCATGCTGGCGCGCGCGCTGTATGCCCATGCCGAGATAGACCAGGCGATCCCCGCCACGCTGTACACCGCAGTAGCGCAGGTGCTGGCTTACGTCTACCGGCTCAAGGCTGCGCTGCGCGGCGACGGCCGCATGCCCGACAGCCTGGTCGACCCCTATGTTCCTCCCGAGCTTGATCCGCTGAACCGCACCACGGTGCAAGGCGCCCCAGCATGAACAATTCTGTGAAGTCTCTTCAGCAATGGGCGGGCAACCACTCGGGCGCCTTTCAGGGCATGTCGGCACCGCTGCTGGTGGTAGCGGTCCTGGCCCTCATGGTGCTGCCGATACCGCCCTGGTTGCTGGATGCGTTTTTTACCCTGAACATCGCCGTCGCATTGATGGTGATGATGGTGGCCGCCTACATGCTGCGCCCGCTGGATTTCGCAGCGTTCCCGGCGGTGCTGTTGCTGACCACGCTGATGCGGCTGTCGCTGAACGTGGCATCCACCCGGGTCGTCTTGCTGGAAGGCCACAACGGCCCGGGCGCAGCCGGTGCTGTGATTGAGGCCTTTGGCCACTTTCTGATCGGCGGCAACTTCGCCGTCGGCCTGATCGTTTTTGCAATTTTGGTGGTGATCAACTTCGTGGTGATCACCAAGGGGGCCGAGCGCATTGCCGAGGTGTCGGCACGCTTCACCCTGGACGCCATGCCCGGCAAGCAGATGGCCGTGGACGCTGACTTGAACGCCGGCATGATCGACGAAAAAGAAGCCAAGCGCCGCCGCGCCGAGGTTTCTGAAGAAGCCAACTTCTTCGGGTCGATGGATGGTGCATCCAAGTTCGTGCGCGGCGATGCCGTCGCTGGCATTCTGATTCTGCTGATCAACATCGTGGGCGGCTTTGCCATCGGGATGTTGCAGCACGACCTCTCCGCCAAGGAAGCGGCCGACAGCTACATCCTGCTGGCCATTGGTGACGCCCTGGTGGCGCAGATCCCTGGCCTGCTGATCTCGGTCGCCGCCGCCATGGTGATCTCGCGCGTCGGCAAAGAGCAGGAAATGGGCAGCCAGATTGTGCAGCAGCTGTTCATGTCGCCCCGCGTGCTGGGCGTGACCTCCGGCATTTTGATCCTGCTGGGCTTGATCCCTGGCATGCCCCACCTGGTGTTCCTGACCATGGGTGCCTTGCTGGGCTACGTCGCGTGGGTGCTGTACGAACGCCAGAAGGTGCCGCCAGAAGTCGAAGCGCCCCCGGCCCCGGTGAGCGACGGAGAAGCCACCTGGGACGACCTGCAGCCGGTGGACCTGTTGGGCCTGGAGCTGGGCTATCGCCTGATCAGCCTGGTGGACAAGAGCCGCCAGGGCGACCTGCTCACTCGCATCAAGGGCGTGCGCCGCAAGTTTGCCCAAGAGGTGGGCTTCTTGCCCCCCGCCGTGCATGTGCGCGACAACCTCGAACTCAAGCCCAGCGGCTACCGCATCACCCTGCGCGGCGTTGTGGTGGGCGAAGGCGAGGCCTTCCCCGGCATGTTCTTGGCCATCAACCCTGGTGGCATCACCACACCACTCATCGGCACACCCACGACCGATCCCGCATTTGGATTGCCAGCACACTGGATCGACGATCGGCAGAAGGAAGCGGCACAAATGGCAGGTTTTACGGTCGTTGATTCCGAAACCGTAATGGCCACCCATTTGTCACACTTGATGCAAGTGCAAGCCGCCAAGCTCCTGAGTCGTACAGAGACCCAGCAACTGGTGGAACACGTGGCCAAGCTGGCCCCCAAGCTCATCGAAGAAGTGGTCCCCAAAATGGTCTCCATCGCAACGTTCCAGAAGGTCCTGCAGCTGCTGCTGGAAGAGTCTGTGCACATCCGCGATATCCGCACCATCATCGAAACCCTGGCCGAACACGCGGGTGGCACCACCGACCCGGTCGAGCTGGCACGGCGCGTGCGCATTGCGCTATCGCCCGCCATCGTCCAGCAGATCTACGGCCCCACCCGCGAGCTCAACGTGATTGCCATCGAGCCCGGCCTGGAGCGGCTGCTGGTGCAAGCCCTGGGCAACGCGGCAGGCCCAGCACTTGACCCAGGCGTGGCCGACATCCTTACGCAAAAGGCGGCCGAAGTGGCGCTCAAGCAGGAAGAAATGGGTCTACCCGCCTGCCTGCTCGTGCCTGACCAGATCCGCAACGCCATCTCCCGCCTGGTGCGCCGCGTGGCGCCCCGCCTGCAGGTGCTTGCGCACAGTGAAATCCCCGAGACCCACACCATCCGCATTGGGCCGATCCTTAAAGGTGCATCAGCATGAACATCAAACGCTTTCACGCTCCCACATCCCGGGAGGCTCTGGCCAAAGCGCGCATGGCCTTTGGCGACGGCACACTGATCCTATCCAACCGCCCCACGGCCAATGGCGTCGAGGTGGTGGCAACAGCGGAAGACACTTTGTCGGCCTTGGATGGAGGCGCCGGGCCGTCGGCCTCTTCCAGCAACCCGCCATTGCTGGCGCCCACGCAGGCGCGCGGCATCCCTTCGCGTGCGAGTCAGGCCAAGGTGATGGAGCCGCCGGTTCGCAACCCCATCGAAGAAGACACCGAGCAGCTGGCAATGAGCACGCTGTCGTTTCAGGACTATGTGCGCGAGCGCATGCTGCGCCGCCGCCATGAAGCCATGAACGGTCCGTCGGACCCGCCCACGCTGTCCGAACGCAGCCGCGACGAAGCACCTGAGCGCGAGCGCATCACCTCCGCACCCGCCGTGGTTCGCCACAACCCGCTGCGCACCATCCCCATGGACATCCCGCCAGAGCCACCTCGTCGCCGCCAGGAAGCATCGACCAGCCATTTGGCCCAGGTGAACAACCAGCAAAGCGTGATGACCGAACTGCATGCGATGAAGGAACTGATCGAGGACCGCTTCAACACGCTGGCCTGGCTGGGGCAAGCGCGCCAGAACCCGATCCAGTCGAACCTCATGCTCAAGATGATCCGCGCTGGATATTCGCCTGCTTTGGCCCGCGCTGTTCTGGAACGCATGCCCGAAGAGCTGTCTGCCGCCGAGTCCGTGCGCTGGTTGATGGAAGTGCTGGAGCGCAACCTCAAGACCGATCTGGTAGATCCACCCCTTTATGAACAAGGCGGGATCTTTGCCATGGTCGGCTCCACCGGTGTGGGCAAGACCACCACCACGGCCAAGCTGGCCGCGCTGTGCGCACGCATTCATGGGCCCGGCAGCGTGGGGCTCATCACGCTGGACACGTACCGTGTCGGTGCCCACGAACAGCTGCGCACCTATGGCCGCATGCTGGGCATCGTGGCCCACCTGGCACATGACCGCGCCGCATTGCAAGACCTGCTGGGCCTGCTCAGCGGCAAGAAGATGGTGCTCATCGACACCACCGGCGTGGCCCCCCGCGACCCCCGCAAGCGCGACATGCTGGATGTGCTGGACCTGCCGCACGTCAACCGCCTGCTGGTACTCAATGCAGGCTGCCACGGCGACACGCTGGACGACGTGCTGACCGCGTTCAAGACCGATGGATCGCAGCAAGCCATCCTCTCCAAAGTGGATGAGGCGGTGAAACTGGGCCCTGCCATTGATGCACTGATTCGCCACCAGATGGTGCTGCGCGGCGTGACCAACGGCCAGCGCGTGCCTGAAGACTGGGAGCGCGCCGATGCGCACAAGCTCATTTCCACGTCCATGCGCGCGCCCGCCAAGTCGGCGTTCGACCCCAAGGCGGCGGACCTGAACTTCTTCTTCTCGCATTCGCCCGACACCATGACTGAGCGAGGACTGGTTGATGCTTGATATTGGCTTTCACCAAGGCGCGGGGCTGCACAGCTTTACGCCGCAGTCCGAGCTGCGGTTGCTGGCGGTGGCCAGCCAGGGCAACGCCGCCACCGGGCTGGAGGCGCTGTGGCAGATCTGCGCCAGCCTGCAGCGACTGGGGTACCCCGTGGTGGTGCTGGACGGCACCGCGCAGGAGACCGAGGACAGCCCGGGCCTGCTGCACTTGCTTGCGCAGACCCCCTGGAATGAAGGCGCCAACATGAACATGGGCGCCACCGCATCGTCGCTGGCGGTGATTCCTGCCGCCAAGGGCCTGCTGCACATCAGCCGCGAGGCACGCAGCACCCACACGCCGCCGCTGCAGGGACTGCTTCCCTACTTCAGAACCTACGGTCTGTTGGTGCTGCACGCGCCCGCGTCCACGCTGGGCCCCTTGCTCACGCATACCGCGACCGTTCCCCTGGTCGTGATGGGACAGGGCTCCGCCGGGGTCATCACCAGCTACAAGAGCCTCAAACAGATCGCATTGCACACCGCCATGCCCTGCATGGTGGCGGCCTTGCTGCACGGCAACACCGCAACAGAGCGGCGCAAAGCGCAGTCCGCACTGCAGACGCTGCAAGGGTGTGCAGAACGCCATTTGGGAGGCCCCGTGCGCACCACCACCATTGCCACCCAGAACCCCCAGGACCTTCAGCGCCTGGCCTTGCAACTGCTGGAGAATGCGGGCACTATCAGTGAATCGCTGACTGCACTGCCCCCTTACGGGCCCAAGAGCACTCCCGCACATATTGTCCGGAGCCATTGACGTTCTACCAGTGCACAGCACGCTCTCTATGTACACCGCCAAAGGCCAGCTTGATCGTGACGCGATGATTCGCCAGCATGTTCCGCTGGTCCGCCGGATCGCGCACCACATGATCGCCAAGCTGCCTCCTAATGTGGAGCTGGACGATCTGATCCAGGTCGGCATGATGGGCCTGGCGGAGGCCTTGTCGCGCTACGAAGTCGCCCAGGGCGTGCAGTTCGAAACCTTTGCAACCCAGCGCATCCGCGGCGCGATGCTCGACGAACTGCGCGAGGGCGACTGGATGAGCCGCAGCTCGCGCAAGAGCCAGAAAGACATCGAGCACGCCGTGCACCGGCTGGAGCAGAAACTGGGCCGCAGCCCGCTCGAATCAGAAATTGCAGATGAAATGGGCATGAGCCTGGTCGAGTACCAAAGCCTGCTGGGCAAAGTCCGGGGCACCCAGCTGGTGTACCTGGAGGACATGACCCGTGGCAACGAGGACGACGACGGCTTTCTGGACCGGCATGTGGCAGACGCGGATGCCGACCCGCTGGAGATGCTGCGCGACCACCGCCTCAAGACTTCACTGGTCAACGCCATCAAGACGTTGCCCGAGCGCGAGCAGCACATCATGGGCATGTACTACGAGCACGACATGAATCTGAAGGAGATTGCAGCCGTGCTGGGTGTTACCGAGTCGCGGGTCTGCCAGCTGCACAGCCAGTCCATCGCGCGGCTGCGCGCGAAGATGCGCGCGCACTGAGAATCTGTTCAAGGTCTTTTCGGGGTCGCGCAAATGCCTTGCCGGGATGGGATGCAAGGCACGGTGCGCCGCCGATAGCTCGTGCTATCGGCAAGCGCTGCAACGCCGCAGACCGCCCGGCAAGGCACTTGCCCGAAGGGTTGGAGTGAAATCGGACGATTGGACGCCCCGGCTGCTTGCATGGGCACGAGCCCATGCGGCGCATCCAAAGCATCCACTCATCCCGATTGCACTTCAACGCGATCCCCGAAAAGACCTCGAACAGGTTCTAAGCCCCCTGAGTCGCCTTCGGCGCCTTCCCCCTGAGGGGGACGCCACCGGTGGCCTGGCGAAGCCAGTTCCACGGTGGCACTGGTATGGATCGTGCCGGTATCAGGGGCCTGGCGTCTCAAGCCTGAATTATTGCTATACAAAAGAGAGCTGCTCGCGCTCTATTTCAAATAGTTTCAGATCATTTTCCATCTGAAACTCAATGAATACAGGCGCAAGCAGCTCCATTTTTGGGAGCATTGCTTTTCAGGTCTCAACCAGCAGATTTGTAAATGCGCGCCGCAGCGCCTCCGGCACGGCCGCCATAGGTGGAGGCATCGGATGGCGGCAGCACAGCGGCCACCTGGCGGTCGGTAATGGCGGCAACACGCGCCAGATTGTCTCGTTGCATGGCCACGCTGGAACTCACAGCCTGCAGGCGCTTGGCCAGGGTGGGGGGCAGCGAGCCAACATCCGTTCGCCGCATCACCTCGGCCAGTTCGGCAGCGGCCTGCCGCAGTGCGGTGCTGCGCTGCTCCAGCACCAGCGCATCGGTGGCCAGCAGAGCGGCCGAAACGGCCTCCACCTGCTGCTCCACGTTCGCCAGGACTGATTCCAGGGACATCGCGATTCAGTTCGTGTTCAGTTCAAGATCGGAGTTGGGACCGCGGAGCAAACTGGCTTAACCGTTAACGTTACCCGCGCGAGCGGGCCAGAATTTCCTGGGCGTTGGACAGCATCTTGTCGGCAATGGCTTCTGCGTCTACCGAGAACGTGCCTTTTTCTATGGCTGTGCGCACGGCCTTGACCTTGCCCGCATCGAAATCGCCTGTAGTACGGGCGGTCTGGTCCAGGGCCCGGGCTGCACTGGAGACCGTGACAGGCACACCGGCGGTCGACGCTGCCGCTGCGTCTTTGACTGCTCCTTCAGCGGGGCTGGCTGGGCTTTTGGCTGGCTTGGCCAACCCCGTTTGCGCCAGTGCGGCCGGGAGTTCCGGTTTTTGACCTATTTTCATCGCTCTCTCCACCACCCCGCTTGATGTGGGGCACAGTAGCAATGTTTTCGACCCATTTGCCGTGGACTTTAGCGATTTATCGCGGCGGCGTCATTAAAGAGCCACCTCGACTGTTCCATCCACACCCACAATACCCCCCACAATTCGACCATTGGACATGCGGATGCGCACAGAATCCCCTGCGCCACCCGCAGACATGGCCTGCCCGGCCGACGTGACCGCGTAGCCAGGGCCCTGGGCCATGACCTTCACCTGGGCGCCCGCACGAAAGAGGTGGGGCGCCCGCACCATGTTCTGGCGCAGCGCCTGGCCTGCCACCAGCTGGCGTGATGCCACCTGCCCCACCCACAGGTCAGGGTTGGCCATAACCGGGGTGTTGTCGGCCGCCCAGTCCACCTCGGACTCGGTGGCATCGTTAACGGTCAAGACCGCACCAGGAGCCACATTGCTGGTCAGCACCCAGGCGGGCCCGTAGGCCTTCACGGTGACCGGCAAAAAGACGTTCCAGGCAGTGGCGCCTTGCACACAGCGCAGGCCCAGCCGGGTGCGCCCCCACAGGCGGGCGCCCACGGGCAGGTAAGGCTCCACCTTGGCACAGGGCGCGAGCCGAAGGCGCGAATCCAGCGCGCCCACACTCACCTCCATGCGCAGCGGCAGCCCGGCTGGCTGGTTACGCAATACGGCATCGTCCAGCCATTGCTGCGTCAGCGGAGCCAGATCGACCGAGGGGTCGGCGGCGACCTGAGCCGAGGCATGGCCGGCGAAACCAGCGATGCAGGTTGCGGCCACCAGCGGGGCAACGCCACGCAGCGCCATTCGAGCCAATGCAGAAGAAAGATGGGGAATTGAGCGCATGGTGTGCCTCCTCGGTGTACTGGGTGTACTGGGTGTACTGGGTGCTGAGAGCCCCGAACTCAGGGCATCGTTGGGTCTGCCAGTAGGGCAAAGGCCATTTCACCCCTGGAACTATAGGCAGTTGCCCACCCCGCAAACCCCGAAACTGCGCGCCCATTTCCGCGTTCTTTGCGCTTTAGAAAAACGCCCCGGTTTCCATAATCAAGCCACGCCGGAAATCCGTTGAAACCTGGGACCCGGCGCCTTTGCAACTCACGGCGTGAGGCACACATGCTTGAAAAGATGACCAACCGGCTGGACTTCCACGGCACCGCACTCGTATTGCGGGCCGAGCGCCAGCGCGCCATCGCCAGCAACATTGCCAACGCCGACACTCCGGGCTATGTGGCCCGCGACTTCAAGTTCAGCGACGCGCTGAGCGAAGCCACGTCCACCAAAAGCGCCGGGGCAGACGCCACCTCCAAATCGGGTGTCACCCGCAACGTGTTGGCTGGCGTCGTGGGCACTGCAGGCGCCACCGATCCGCGCCATATCCCGGTTCCGATCACGCGCAGCAGCGCCGATGCGCTCAGCGCACGCGGCACGCTGGGCTACACGGTGCAGACCCAGCCCGCCCTGGACAACAACTCGGTCGACCTGGACCGCGAACGCGCCAACTTTGTGGACAACTCGGTGCGCTACGAGGCCACGCTGCGTTTTATCAACGGCAATGCCAAAACCATGCTCAGTGCCATTCAGGGCCAATAAATAGCCCTGCACAGCCCAGAAAGCGAGATTCACCATGTCCATGTTCTCCATCTTCAGCGTGTCCGGCAGCGCCATCAGCGCGCAGTCGCAGCGTCTCAACGTGGTGGCAAGCAATCTGGCCAACGTCGATGCAGTGGCCGGGCCCGATGGCCAGGCCTACAAGGCCCGGCAACTGGTTTTCACCACAGAGCCCATGGGCGCCGACACATCGGCGGGAGTGCGCGTGACTGGCGTTACGGAAAGCAATGTGCCCGGCCGCCGCGTGCACGACCCCGCCCACCCCTCGGCGGACGCACAGGGCTACGTTAACCACTCCAACGTGAACGCGATCGAAGAGATGGTCAACATGATTTCGGCCTCCCGCTCGTACCAGAACAACGTCGAGGTCATGAACACGGCCAAGACACTGCTCCTCAAGACCCTGCAGATGGGCCAATAAACCCGAAGGCATCACCATGATCAACGGCGTGACCAACACCTCGTCCACCACCGATACGGCGGGCACCAAAGCAGCAGCAGCCAACAGCAACGAGGGTGCGCAGGACCGCTTCCTGAAGCTGCTGGTGGCGCAGCTGAACAACCAGGACCCGATGAACCCCCTGGACAACGCGCAAATGACCTCGCAGATTGCGCAGATCAACACCGTGACCGGCATCCAGCAGCTCAACTACACCATGCTGGGCATTGCCGAACAGTTCAGCTCACTGCAGACGCTGCAGGGCGCCACCATGATTGATCGTACCGTCGTGCTGGAAGGCGACAAGCTGGCCGTGGCGGACGGCATAGGCAAGGGCATGTTCGACCTGAGTGGAACCGCCAAGGACGTGAAGGTGGAGATCCTGACGCCCGGCGGCCAGCTTGTGGGCACCGTGAACCTGAATGCACAGGAAGCAGGCCGTCGCGAGTTCGAATGGGACGCAAGCAAGTACACCGGCAACACCAGCGACCTCAAGTTCAAGGTGACGGCTCTCAACAGCAACGGCGTGGCCGTGGAGGCCACACCGCTGATCCAGGCGAAGGTTGTCAGCACAGGGGCCAGCAATGGACAGCTAACCCTGAATCTTGCGAATGGCGCGACGGTCACCTACGACAAGGTCCGTTCCGTTCTCTGATGCCCCGCCGCCCCCGCCTGCGCACCCAACGATTCGACCCCAAGGAGAAACACCATGAGCTTTCAGCAAGGCCTCTCGGGCCTGAACGCATCCAGCAAAAACCTGGATGTGATCGGCCACAACATCGCCAACTCCAACACCGTTGGCTTCAAGGCCTCGCGCGCTGAGTTCGCCGAAATGGTGGCATCGGCCATTGGTTCGTCCGGCGGCACCAATGCAGGCATCGGAGTGGAGGTAGCGGCCGTGTCGCAACAGTTCACCCAGGGCAATCTGACGATCACGGGCAACAGCCTCGACGTAGCCATCAACGGCAACGGATTTTTCACCTTGCAGCTGCCCGATGGCACGGCGGCCTACACCCGCGCCGGCAACTTCAAGCTGGACAAGGTGGGCAATATGATCACCAATGACAACGCGAAGGTGATGGGCTACCCGGTGGACCCAGCCACAGGCCTGCGCACCGGCACCGATCCGATTCCGATGGTGTTCCCCACGGCCGAACCCATTCCGGCCAAGCAAACGAGCAAGATTACCGCCGCCTTCAATCTGGATGCGCGCGCCACCGATGCCGCAGGCGACCCCGCCGCCACACCGCCCGTACCTGCCACACCACGCGCCACCTACGGCACGTCAATCAACGTGTACGACAGCCAGGGCGTGGCCAAACCGGTGAGCCTGTATTTTCAGAAAACCGCCACCGACAACACCTGGGACGTGTACGACCAGCTGGACGACCCCACCGCGGTGCCGCCCGTTGTGGCAACCCCCATCGGCCAGATCGAGTTTGACAACAACGGCGCCATCATCAGCCCCGTGGCCACACCGCCAGCCACCGGCTTCTCGCTGGCGCTGACGGTCAACCCCACGCCGCCCAACCCGAACAACCTGCCCACCTACAACGTGGACGTGAGCCTGGACAAGGTCACGCAGTTCGGCACCAAATTTGCGGTGTCCAACCTGACCCAGGACGGCTACACCGCAGGTGAGCTGACCGGTATCAACATCGAGAACAACGGGATGATCATGACCCGCTACTCGAACGGCGTGACCCGTGCCGAGGGCCAGATCGCCCTGTCCAGCTTTCGCAACACACAGGGCCTGGCCTCTGTGGGGGGCAACAACTGGGTAGCCACATTCGAATCAGGCCAGCCGGTGGTGGGCACTGCCACCGACGGCAACTTCGGTTCGCTGCGTTCCGGGGCGCTCGAGGACTCGAACGTCGACCTCACGGCCGAGCTGGTCAACATGATGACCGCCCAGCGCGCCTACCAGGCCAACGCACAGACCATCAAGACGCAAGACCAGGTGATGTCCACCCTGGTGAATCTGAGATGAAACACCCCCTGAGTCGCTTTGCGCCTTCCCCCTCCCTCTGCGCGCTGCGCGCTACGGGAGGGGGACGCAGCCAGCGCGGCGGGGCGGCCTTTGCGCGGCTACCCTCGCCTGGGCCGCGACAGTTGCATGCGCTGTGGACGGCATGCGGGACCGCAGGGAACTGAAAGGAACATCGCACCATGGACCGCATCATTTACACCTCCATGACGGGAGCGAACGCTGCCGCCCACCGGCAGGCCGTGTTGTCCAACAACCTGGCCAACGTGTCCACCCACGGGTTCAGGGCAGAGATGTCCACCTTCCGTTCCGTCCCTTTGCAGGGCGACGGCGCCAAGACACGTGTGTTTGCGCTGGAGGCCACCTCGGGCCATGTGAATACATCGGGCCCGGTGCAGCGCACAGGGCGCAACCTCGACGCCATGGCCATGGGCAGTGCATGGTTTGCGGTGCAAGGCCTGGACGGAACCGAGGCCTACACCCGCGCGGGTATTTTTGAAGTGTCGGCCCAGGGCCAGTTGCTCACGCCCACCGGATTGCCGGTGTTGTCCGATGGCGGAGCACCCATTGACGTGCCACCGGGTGCAGAGATCAGCCTGGGCTCGGACGGCACCGTCACCGCCAAGGCAGCGGGCCAGCCCGCACAGGCCATTGGGCGCCTGAAACTGGCAACTCCGCAACCGGAAGACCCGCTCAAACGCGGCGATGACGGGCTGTTTCGCACCGTGTCGGGCGACCCTATCGCCAACGACGCCAACGCCCGCATGCTGGCCGGCGCCATCGAAGGCTCCAACGTGAACCCGGTCGAATGCATGGTGGGCATGATCGCCGCCTCGCGCCAGTTCGAGCAGCAGATCAAGCTACTGCAGACCGCCGAAACCAACGACAAGACCGCCAGCCAGTTGCTGAGCATGAACGGCTGAAGCCGCGCCATCGCAGCACCCTCAGCCTCTCCATAAGGAAGCACCATGATCAACTCCCTCTGGATCGCCAAGACCGGCATGTCTGCCCAGCAGACGCAGCTCGACGTCATCTCGCACAACCTGGCCAACGTCTCCACCACCGGCTACAAGCGCAACAGCGCGGTGTTCGAAGATCTGATCTATCAGAACCTGCGCCAGGTGGGCGCCAACAACGACGAGCAAAACCAGCTGCCCACCGGCCTGCACCTGGGCCTGGGTGTGCGCACCGTGGCCACCAGCCGCAACTTTGTGCAGGGCAGCCTGCAAGAGTCCAAAAACAGCCTGGACGTAGCCATCAACGGCAACGGTTTTTTTGAAGTAACCATGCCCGACGGCACCATTGGCTACACCCGCGATGGCTCATTCCAGGTGGACTCTCAAGGGCGGCTGGTCAACTCCAGCGGCCTGCCGGTGGCCAACGGCATCACCGTGCCCGCCAACGCCACGAGCATCAGCATCAGTACCGAGGGCGCGGTGTCGGCCATCGTTCCGGGCAACACACAGCCCCAACCGCTGGGCAACATTGCGATGTCCAGCTTCATCAACAACGCCGGTCTGGAGCCCATTGGCCAGAACCTGTTCAAGGAATCTGCCGCATCGGGCCAGCCCCAGCAGGGCACACCGGGCACCAACGGCCTGGGCCTTGTGCGCCAGGGCTTTCTGGAGTCTTCCAACGTGAACGTGGTGGAAGAGCTGGTGACCATGATCCAGACCCAGCGCGCATACGAAATGAATTCCAAGGCCATTCAGACATCGGACCAGATGCTGGCCAAGCTGGCACAGCTGTGACCTGCACGAACGGATGCACCCCATGACCAAGTACCCGCTCCTCATCGTGACCTCCGCCATAGCTCGCCGCCTGCGCTCGGGCGCAGCGGCTGCAGGCGCCACCGTGCTGTGCGCAGGCTGCGCCAGCCTGTCGCCCTCGCCACCGGTAGACATCCTGCCCACCACCCCACCGCCGCTGGCTGCCGCCAGCCGCACCCCGCCGCCTGTCACGGGCGGGCTGTTTCACACCGCCAGCTACCGTCCGGCGTTCGAAGACCGCCGCGCACGCCTGGTGGGCGACACAGTCACGATCCAGATCGTTGAAAACGTGACAGCCAGCCAGAAGTCTTCGTCCACTGTGGACCGCACCTCCGAGATTTCTGCAGGCGTGACGGCGCTGCCCTTCACCAAGAAGACCTTTACCGACAAGCTGGGCGTGGGCGCCAACTCGGGCAACACCTTTGCGGGCAAGGGCGGTACCGAAAGCGCCAACACCTTCCAGGGCTCCATCACGGCCACTGTCATCGACGTGCTGCCCAACGGGCATCTGATCGTGGCGGGTGAAAAGCAGATCGGCGTGAACCAGAACGTGGATGTGCTGCGCTTCTCGGGCACCATCGACCCGCGTGCGCTGCAGCCCAACAGCATCATCAATTCCACCCAAGTGGCCAACGTGCGCGTGGAGTCGCGCGGGCGCGGTGCGCAAAACGAAGCGCAGGTCATGGGTTGGGCAGGTCGCTTCTTCAACTCGATCACGCCGTTTTAGGCTCCCCCCTGAAGCGCTTCGCGCCTTCCCCCCTGAGGGGGGACGCCACCAGCGGCCCGGCGAAGCCGGTTCCGCGGTGGCGCTGGCCTGGGCCAGCGCCAGTGTTAACGGGCGCGGGCTTTGGCATGCCCTGGGTCTCTGAGGCATAGTAACGGCCAAGAGCTATAAAATTAATAGCTATTGACGTTTACTGGACAAGCGCTAGAGGCCATTTTCATCACATTTTCACGTTGCATCGGGACCCGGAAAACGTGCGGGCGCGCGACGCGCCAGCGGCCGCCTCCCGCCGACCCGGGAACCCACCCAATAGACCGGTGAACCCGCTTCTTTTTGGGTTTTAGTTCCTGGCGGGGCCGCCCACAATGGATGGCATGAAAGCCCTGTCCCCCTCCCTTTTGCACCGCCCGGTGCGTGCCCTATGGCTCGTGTTGGCTGTGGTCGCCGGTGCCATGGCCGCCCCGGCGCATGCGCTGCGGATCAAGGAAGTGGCAGCGGTACAAGGCGTGCGCAGCAACCAGCTGACCGGCTATGGCCTGGTGGTGGGCCTGGACGGCACGGGCGACCAGACCACACAGATGCCCTACACCACGCAGGCAATGACCAACTACCTGCAGCAGATGGGCATCAGCCTGCCGCCCAGTGCGGCCGGTCAACTTCAGCTCAAAAATGTGGCGGCGGTTATCGTCACCGCGCAACTCCCTGCCTTTGCCCAACCGGGCCAGACGATCGACATCAATGTCTCGTCCATGGGCAACGCCAAGTCGCTCAAGGGCGGCACGCTCATCGCCACCCCGCTGCGCGGTGCCGATGGCGAGATCTATGCGCTGGCCCAAGGCAACATGGTGATTGGAGGTGCTGGCGCATCCGCTGGCGGCAGCAAGGTGCAGATCAACCACCTGAGCGCGGGCCGCATTCCGCAGGGTGCGCAAGTCGAGCGCGCCGTGCCCACTCCGCTCAACGATGGCGACACCATCACGCTGGGCCTGAACGCCTCGGATTTCCAGACAGCGCGGCGAGTGGCGCAGGCCATCAACGGAAAAATGGGCAGTGGCCTGGCCACTGCGCTGGATGGGCGCACGGTACAGGTTCGCGCACCGCTCGACCCGGGCGCCCGCGTCGGTTTTATTGCTGACCTGGAAGAGCTGCCCCTGGAGTCGTCCACTCCTTCTGCCAAGGTGGTGATCAATGCACGCACCGGCTCGGTCGTACTCAATCAGGCCGTCACGCTGGGCCCATGCGCCATTGCACATGGCAACTTGTCCATCACCATCCGGTCCACGCCCGTCATCAGCCAGCCCAACCCGCTGTCGCAAGGGCAGACGGTGGTCACCCAGCAAAGCGACATCACCATCAACCAGGAGCCGGGCAACATCATCCAGATGCCGCCATCGCCGCAACTGGCCGACGTGGTGCGCGCGCTGAACTCGCTGGGCGCCACGCCGGGCGATCTGCTGGCCATTCTGCAGGCCATCAAGGCGGCAGGCGCGCTCAATGCCGAGCTGGAAGTGATCTAGATGTTCCCCCCTGAGCCGCTTCGCGTCATCCCCCCCGTGGGACACCCCCAGCAGCCTGGCAAAGCCAGTTCTGCGGCGGTTGCTGGCCTGGGGCGCGCCTGTTTTACGCGCATCGCGCATGACACACCGCGCCAAGGAGCTTGACCATGTCCCTCTCCCTGCCCTCTTCTTCCACCACCAGCACCTCCAATGCGCTGGCGGTCGACATCCGCTCGCTCAATGCATTGAAGTTCGAGGCGGGCACGGCCAGCAGTGCACAGGTCACGCGCGAGGCGGCCAAGCAGTTTGAATCGCTGTTCATGCGCGAGCTGATCAAGAGCATGCGCGAAGCCACCATGAAGTCCGGCCTGATGGACAGCGGCCAGGCCGACCTGGGGCAGGACCTGCTCGACCAGCAGCTGTCGGTCAGCATGTCGGGCATGCAAGGTGGCTTGTCGGAAGCCATTGCACGCCAGTTGTCGCGCCAGATGGGCGGCGCGCAGGACGCGGAGTTCGCCGTGCCGTCCACGCTGAGCCTGCAAAGGTTTGCCCCCCGCACGGCCGCGCCCGACACCACCCTGCCCGAAACCACCGCCCCCGTGCCCAAGGGCCGCGACGGCTTTGTGCAGCACCTCTCTAGCACGGCAGAGCGCGTGTCTAAAGAAAGCGGTATTCCCGCCACCTTCATGCTGGGCCAGGCCGGGCATGAAACCGGCTGGGGCAAGAGCGAGATCAAGCACAAAGACGGCTCCACCTCGTACAACCTGTTTGGCATCAAGGCCACCAAGGGCTGGACCGGCAAAGTGGCCGAAATCACCACCACCGAATTCATCAACGGCAAAGCCCAGAAGGTGACCGCCAAGTTCCGCGCGTACGACTCGTACGAGGATTCGTTCCGCGACTACGCCCGCCTGATCACGGAGAGCCCCCGTTACGAAAAAGCCCAGGCCACCGCCAAGACCGGCTCTGCGGTGGCCTACGCAGCCGAGCTGCAAAAAGCGGGCTATGCCACTGACCCTGAATACGCTAGAAAGCTCAGCGGCGCGATCAACAGTGCCTTGCGCGTGCAACGCGCCCAAGCTTGATATGGAACACTCCCTGAGTCGCCTTCCCCCTCAAGGGGGACGACGCCCTCACTGCGGGGCGGCCCTTGCTCGGCGTCCCTGGCATGGGCCGCGCCAGTTTCACGGGCTGTGGCTGCAGACAGCGATGGCGACAACAGAGATGCGAGGTAAGCCATGAGTCTGCTCAATGTCGGCGCCCGCGCCCTTTTGGCCAACCAGGTGGCCCTGCAGACTGCGGGGCACAACATTGCCAACGTCAATACGGCAGGCTATTCGCGCCAGACCGTGGTGCTGCAGACCGTGCAGGGACAGTTCACGGGCGGCGGCTACATCGGCCAGGGCGTGGACGTGCAGACCATTTTGCGCAATCAGAGCGAGTTGCTCACGCGCCAGTCGGCCACGGCGGGCTCGGTGCAGGCGGCAGACATCGTGCGTGCCGAACGCCTCAAGCAATTGCAAGAAGTTTTCAGCGGCGGCACCGCCGGGTTGGGCGCGGCCATCAACGACATGATGAATGCGTTCTCGGACGTGGTGAGCTCGCCCACCGACATCACCGCCCGCACAGTGGTGCTGACGCGCATGGATGAAACCGCTGCGCGCATGCGCTCGGCGGCAGACCGCCTCACGGAAATCCAATACACCGTGACCGAGCAACTGCAAAGCAGCGTCACCGCCGTCAACAGCCTGGCAACGCAGATTGCCGCAGTCAACGAACAGATCGCTCGCGCCAAGGGCAACGGCCAAACCCCGAACGACCTGCTGGACCAGCGCGACCAGCTGATTCGCGACATCAACAAGTACGTGCAGACCACCCAGATCGCGGCCGACGATGGCACGGTGGGCTTGTTTGTGGCAGGCAGCCAGCCTCTGGTGCTGGGCACCACCGCTACACAGCTGTCGGTGGGCGACGCGACAGCATTCCCTGGCAGTGGGCAGCTCAAGCTGTTTTTCAACCGTCCGGGTGCCACTCCCATCGAGCTGGACGAGAACGTGCTGGGCGGCGGAACGGTGTCGGGACTGCTGCGGTTCAACAACACGGATCTGGCCGAAGGGCGCAATCTGCTGGGCCGCATGGCCATAGCCATCGGCATGGCGATGAACGACCAGCAGAACCTGGGACTCACCCTTGACGGTGCGCTGGGCAAGGACCTGTTCTCGGTGCCCACCAGCATGACGGGCCACACCAACGGCGCGGGCGTGGGCAACGTCACCTTCAACAACCCCACACAATTCGCGGCGGCTGACTATGAGATCCGCTTTACCACCGGCACTGCGGGCCAGGTGGTGCGCCTGTCAGACGGCAAAGCCACCGCGTTCACCGACGCCGCCAACCTGGCAACGCTGAACATTGACGGCCTGACCTTCAACTTGACCACGCCCGGTGCGCCGGGCGAGCGCATGCTGTTCAAGCCGTTCAGCACTGCGGCAGCCAACATCCAGGCGCTGGTGTATTCACCCCGGGATCTGGCGGCGGCCAATCCCGTCAACGCGGCCATGGGCACGTCCAACGGCGGTACCCTGCAACTGGCCGGCCTGAAGGCCACCGGCCTGCCCAACCCGCCCGGGCTGGTGCTGCCCCCCAATGCCAACCCCGCCGCATTGCCTCCCATCCTGGGTGGCATTCAATTGCAGTTCACGGCTGGCCCGCCCACCACGTACGACGTGCTGGACCGTGGCACAGCACCGCCCACTACGATTGCCGCAGCACAACCGTACACACCGGGGGCTCCGATTTCCATCAACGGTTGGGAGATCAAGCTGCAAGGCAGCCCCAACACGGGCGACACTGTGGTCATCGGCAATGCCTCGGACCCTCAGTACGGTGACATCTTCACGCGCAATTCAGGTAATGCCAGTGCGTTGCTGGGCCTGCGGGACGTGAAGATGTTTGATGAATCCACCCTCAGCGACGGCTATGCGGGCGCCATGGCCCAGGTGGGCACACGCACCCAGAGCTCTTTGTTTGCTGCGCAGCTCTCGACCACCATTGCCGCCAATCTGGAGCGCGACCGCACGGCCGTTTCGGGCGTCAATCTGGACGAAGAGGCTGCCAAGCTGATCCAGTACCAGCAGGCCTATCAGGCGTCGGCCAAAATGATCCAGATCGCGCAGAGCATTTTTGACTCGCTCATCCAGGGCATCGGCCGCTGAACGCCGCACAGGAGATTGACATGAGCAGCAACTTCTACCGTCTTGGTACAGCCAACATGTACGACAACGCCCTGCGCAGTCTGGGCTCGCGGCAGACCAGCCTGTCAAACCTGCAGGAGAACCTGACATCCGGCAAGCGCGTTGTGCGCGCCAGCGATGACCCCGTGTCTGCCGCACAGGCCGAGCGCGCCATCAACCGTCTCGCGCGCATCCAGACCGAGCAGCGCGCGCTGGAAACACAGCGCAACGCGATTGCGCAGGCCGAATCTGCACTGGGCGACGCAATTGGACTGGTGCAGAACTTTCGCGAACTGACAGTGAGTGCCGGCAGCGCCACACTCACGACCAATGACCGGGCCACCATTGCCAACCAGCTGCAGGGCCTGCGCGAGCAGATTCTGGAGGTGGCCAACCGCAAGGACACGAACGGAATCCCGCTGCTGGGCGCCCTCGGCAGCGCGTTGGCACCGTTTTTGGGCCCGCTGACCAGCTCACCCGACTACAGCTTCGCCGGGCTGCCAGGCCAGGCGGCCAGCACGGGGGTGACCATTCCGGGCACGCTGGACGGCGACGCAGCCTTCATGTTCGACCCGCAGCGCGACGGGGTGTACTACGCGGGTGTCAGCGCCATTCCAAACGACCGACAGCTGACCACGACCGTTGTCAAACCGATCGACAAGAGCCTGATCACGGGCGACAGCTACTCCATCACATTCAGCGCGGTGGGCCCGGGCGCGACACCCGGCACGTCGACGGCGACCTATACGCTGACCAACACCACCACCGGCGCCGTGTCAGCACCGATCACCGTGCCCGACTACCCGACGAACAAGCCGACGACCTTCACGATCCCGGACCCCACCATTGCAGCGGCCTTTCCAGGCTTGAGCATGGACGTGACAGGCAACCCGGCCAACGGCGACACGATCACGATGGCACCGAGCCCCAGCATGTTCAGCACGCTGGACAGCGCCATCCGCGACATCCGCAGTGCGCCTAACAGCAATGCCGCCATCCAGGCGGTGGGGCAGGCGCTGGGCAACATGGACATCGGCCTGGAGCGCCTGCACAACATGCGGGGCTACGCGGGCGAGCTGCTCAACCGTGCAGACCGCATCACCGGGGACCAGGAAAAGCGGTCGGTGCAGCTCGAAGGGGACCGCTCGCGGGCCGAGGATCTCGATATGATCCAGGGAATTTCGGACTTTCAGAACCAGCAGGTGGGTTACGAGGCCGCCCTCAAGTCCTACGCCATGGTCCAGAAACTGTCCCTGTTCAACTTCATCGGTTAGCACCTGCTTGCGGGGTGGAGGAGACACCCTCCCGGAGCAGACCACCGTTACCTTGCCTGAGAGCACATGGTCCAATCCGTTCTTGGCAGCCTCATTTTGGGCTACCGCCCCTTGTGGAACCGCGCCCGCAAGCTGGCTGCGATACAGCTGTACGCTCACAGCGAAGCATCGGTCGTCGTGGATGGGGCGCACCTGCTGCGCACCCTGCAAGAGCTGTGGTCAGCCAGCTCCCCGCCGCTGCTCATTTCCGCACAGACACGGCAGTTGCTGTGCGACCTGCTCGAACATGCGCCGCGCGGCGCGCCCTGGATCGAGGTGCGGGGCGACTGGTTGTCTGATTCGGCCATCTATTCGCGCGTCAAGTTGGCGCACCAGCGCGGCCTCAAGCTGGTCTGGCGTGGTGACATTGGCAAGCTGCCCGAGGCCGACGTTGCCCGGTGCTTTGACAACAGCCTGCTGACCCTGCGCCCCGAAGACGCTGTGGCCGCCTTGAAAGCCGCCCCCGCACGCACCGGTGCACCAACCCAACCGACACGCGGCGCAAGCCCTGTGCTGGCGGGACAGATGTACGAAGGCATTGCCAGCCGCGCGCTGATGGAGCACTGCCTGGACCAGAGCAACGCGCTGGCATTGGCGGGCTGGCCGACCGAAGACGTCCTGTACAGCATGCGCCACACCCCCCAGCAACCGTCGCACGCGGTGATCTTCAAGCTGATGAAGGCCATCGACGCCGAGCAGTCGCTGGAAACCTTTGAAGCCATCATGGGCGAAGACCCCCTGCTGGCCTACCGCTTCATGGTTTACACCAACTCGGCCGCGCTGGGCCTGCGCACGGGTATTGACTCATTGCGCCGAGGCCTGGTGATGATGGGCTATGGCTCCATCAAACGCTGGCTGTCAGACCAGCTTCCGCACGCCAGCACCGACCCCAACATGCAGCCCGTGCGCGATGCCATGGTGATCCGCGCCAACCTCACCGCCCACCTGCTGGACGCAGGCATTGAAAACGACCTGCGCCGGGAGATCTATCTGTGTGGGCTGGTGTCGCAGCTCGATGAGCTGATGGGCGAACCACTGGGCACCATCCTGCGCCGCCTGCCCCTGTCCGAACGCATCTACGACGCCACGGTGCTGGGCACCGGCCCGTACGCCAGCGGCCTGCAAATGGCCTGCGCGCTGGAGAAGGATGACGCCAGCGCCGTCCGCCAGCTGTGCGAGATGCACGAGATGGATCTGGAAGAGGTCAACCGCGCGCTGCTGCGCGTGCTGGCCGACTTGGTCGTGGAGCGCAAGTAAGCTCCCCCTGAGCCGCTGCGCGTCTTCCCCCTGGGGGGGGCGCCACCAGCGGCCTGGCAGAGCCAGTTCCGCGGTGGCACTGGCATGGGCCGCGCCAGATTTTGCCGCTGCGTGCCTGGGAGACCCCTCTTACTTATTTGATCCAGCGTCAAGCCAATTGACCCGTTCGCCCTGAGCCTGTCAAAGGGCTGATTGCAACAAAGCGCCCTGGCTTCGACAAGCTCAGCCCGAAAGGTTTAGGGCAAATATGAGGAAAGTAGAAAATCAAACGAAATTGGTCTCTATCGCTTATCCATCAAGCGCCAATAGCTATATTTTCAGTAGCAAACGAACGTTAGCCTTGCGCGGTCAGCGCCCCTGTTCGGCCCGGACCCGCTGAAAGACACCCCAGAACGTCGCATCCTGCGTGGTGGCAAAGTTGATGCGCATGAGGGTGCTGGGCTTGCGCTCTGCATGGAACAGCGCCCCCGGCGCCAGCAGATAGCCTTCATCCAGCATGCGCTGCGACAGCGCGTCGGTGTCCACCCCGGTGTCCACCCAGCCAAACAAGCCCACAGGCTCGGCCGCAAATGTGCACCCTGCCCCCAGCGCCAGCTTCACGCTGCGTGCGCGCGCTGCATCCAGCCGCGTGCGGATGCGCTCGGCATGGCGGCGCAGTTGGCCCTGCTCAATGCACAGCGCCAGTGCTTTCTCCAGGAGCGCGGGGGTTGTCAGGGTGGCCAGCAGCTTGGTGTCGAGCAGTTGCTCGGTCAGCGCGGGCGGCGCAGCCAGGTAACCGATGCGCCAGTTCGGTGCCAGGATCTTGGCAAAGCCGCTCACGTAGATGGTGCGCTGCAGGCCATCGAGCGCCGTGAGGCGCGTGGCGTGTTCGGGTGCGATGTGGCTGTAGGTGTCGTCTTCGACCACATGAAAGTTGTACTGGTTGGCCAGCTGCAGAATGCGGTGCGCGCTGCCCGGCGTCAGGCAGTAGCCGGTGGGGTTGTGGAACACGCTCACGCTCACGTAGAGCTTGGGCTGGTGCACCTCGCAGTACTTCGCCATCACCTCCAGGTCGGGCCCATCTGCGCGGCGCGGCACGGGCAGGATGTGCATGCCCAGTGCCGACAGCCGCGCAAACTCCACCGCCCAGCCGGGCTCCTCCACCATCACAGGGTCGCCCGGGCGCAGCAGGGTGCGGCTCACGATATCCAGCGCATGCGTGGCGCCCACCGTGGTGATGATGTTCTCGGGCGCCGCATGCACGTTCAGCGTGGCCAATTTTTTGGACAGCACGCGGCGCAGCCCCGTGTCGCCCAGGGGTTCGCCGTACTGCAACGAAAAGTCCTGCAGCGCGCGGGTGGTGGTCACCTTGCGCACTGCGGCAGGCATGAAGGTGGATTCCAGCCACTCGGGCGGAAACACGCCCATGCCCGGCTGCGGCTTGTCGCTGATCTTGTGGAACATGCCCCGGATGAGCGCCGTGGCGTTGACTGGGGGTGCGCCGCGCCCTGCGCCCCGGGCCGCGAACCAGTGCGCCGTGCTCCAGTTGCCCCCTGTGCGGTCGTCCGCGTCCGGGTCAGTCACCACGTCGTCCGGCACACGCTCGGCCACCAGGGCAGGCGCCATCTCGCGCACAAAAAATCCACGGTTCTTGCGCGCCTCTACCAGGCCTTGGGCCAAAAGCTGGTCATAGGCAGCTACCACGGTGGACGGGCTCACGCCATGCTGTTGTGCACACTGGCGCACCGACGGTAAACGGGCACCGGGCGCAAGCAGGCGGTTGCGAATGCGCTCTCCGAACCGGGCTGACAACTGCTCGGTGAGCGACTGGGTGGGCGTTTTCATCAACATGGCAGGTCTTACGAACGTGTGTACTGGCACCACAACCAATACAGATCACAAACTGCGCTGCCCAACTGTATTGGTTGTGTATTGGCACCGAAGATTACATTGAAGCCTTAAACCTGACAAGCAGCCCACAGCCACACCCCATGAGCGCCCCCGAACTGACTGCCCTGCTGCTGTTCTGCACCGCGATGAGCTTCTCGCCGGGGCCCAACACCACCCTGTCCACCGCGCTGGCCGCCAACCTGGGGCTCAAGCGGGCGCTCCGGTTTTGTCTGGCGGTCCCCACGGGCTGGACTTTGCTCATGCTGGCCAGTGGCCTGGGCCTGGGCGCTCTGATCACCGGCGTGCCCGCCCTGCGCTGGGGCGTGACGCTGATGGGCGTGGCCTACATGCTCTGGCTGGCATTCAAACTCAGCCGCGCGGGCAAGCTGGCCGAAGTAGACAGCCACCGCCTGAACGTGAGCTTCTGGCAAGGCGTGGGCCTGCAGTTCGTCAACATCAAGGCCTGGATGCTGGCGCTCACGCTCAGTGCGGGCTGGGTGGTCAACGCTGCCGGGCAGCCGTCCACCAACCCCGGCGAGCGCCTGGCCATCATCTGCGTGGTGATGATGCTGTTTGCCTTCACCAGCAATTTTGCGTACGCATTGGCGGGCTCGCTGCTGCGCCAGTGGCTGGCCCAGGGGACACGGCTGCTGTGGTTCAACCGTGCGCTGGCCCTGGTGCTGGTGCTCACTGCCTACTGGATGCTCACCCTATGAACCGCTCGCAGGAAAAAGAAGCCCTGCTCTGGGGCCTGATCGGCGTCACGCTGTTTGCCGCCACCCTGCCCATGACGCGGCTGGCGGTGGGCTCCACCGACGCGCCCCAGCTGTCCCCCTGGTTTGTCACCTTCGGGCGCGCCGCCGTGGCGGGCTTGCTGTCCATCGGCTACCTGTGGTGGCAGCACGCGCAAGGGCGACTGAACCTGCCCATCAAGTCCGAGTGGCCGCTGCTGGGCATCACGGCCTTTGGTGTGATCGTGGGTTTCCCGCTGTTTCTGGCGCTGGCGCTGCGCCACGTGCCCAGCACCCATGGCGCCGTGGTCACGGCCCTGCTGCCGCTGTCCACTGCTTTGCTCGGCGCGCTGTGGTACCGGCAGCGGCCCTCGGCAGGCTTCTGGGCCTGCGCGGTGCTGGGCAGCGGGCTGGTGCTGGGCTTCATGGTGTGGCGCGCGGGGGGGCTGTACCTGGGTGCGGCCAACATCTACCTGCTGATTGCCATGACCACGGGCGCCCTGGGCTACATCGGCGGTGCCCGCCTCACGCCCCGCCTGGGGGCCGAGCAGGTGATCTGCTGGGTGCTGGTGTGTAGCCTGCCGCTCACGCTGCCGGTCGCCTGGTGGTTTTGCCCGGAGGCGCCGGCCAGCATTGGTGCCATGAGCTGGACAGGCTTCCTGTACGTGGCCCTGTTCTCGATGTGGATCGGCTTCTTCGCGTGGTACCGCGCCCTGGCGCTGGGTGCCGTGCGGGTCAGCCAGATCCAGCTCATCCAGCCCTTTTTGAGCCTGCTATTCGCCGTGCCGCTGCTGGGGGAACACCTGGATGCCGTCACGGTGGTGTTTGCACTGGCCGTAATTGCCACCGTGTTCATCGGCAAGAAGATGCCCGTGCGCGCCGCAGGAAGCCCCGCATGAAAATGCACCACATTCCCTTTGCCACCACCGACTGGGCCGCCGTGCCGCGCGAAGAAAAAAGTGCGGAGGCAGGCCAGGCGTTCTGGCGCACACAGATGCTTGGCGATGTGCGCGTGCGCATGGTCGAGTACACGCCCGGTTATGTACGAGAACGTGTTTGCGGTCTCCCAGGGGTCGCGTTGGAGCGCAATCGGGATGAGTGGATGCTTCAGATGCGCCGCATGGGCTCATGCCCATGCAAGCAGATGAGGCGTCCAATCGCCCGATTTCGCTCCAACCCTTCGGGCAGTGGCCTTGGCGGGCGGTCTGCGGCGTTGCAGCGCTTGTGGATAGCCGGGCTATCCACTGCACACCGCGCCTTGCATCCCATCCCGCCAAGGCCACTGCGCGACCCCTGGGAGATCGCAAACACGTTCTTAGACCACTGGTGCGTCAAGGGCCATGTGCTGCTGTGCCTGAGCGGCGAACTGCACACCGAGCTGCAGGACGGCCGCCAGTTCACCCTGACAGCGGGCATGAGCTACCAGGTGGCGGACAATGCGGAACCCCATCGGTCCACGTCGCCACAGGGTGCCAACCTGTTCATCGTGGACTGACGCGTTGTGGCACCAACTGCAACTGCCCCCTTTTGATTGACAACGACTTTGCAACCGTAGTGGCCAAGGCGGCCACCCGCAGGAGACGAGAGTGAAACTGAACGACCTTCCACCCACCAGCACCTGGACCCTGGCGCGCCGCGCCGAGCGCATGAACCCTTCGGTCATCCGCGAAATCCTCAAGGTCACCGAGAAGCCCGGCATCATCAGCCTGGCGGGCGGCCTGCCCTCGCCCAAGACCTTTCCGGTGTCGGCCTTTGCCGAAGCCTCTGCCGCCGTACTGGCCAATGACGGCCCCGCCGCCCTGCAGTACGCCGCCAGCGAAGGGTATGCCCCGCTGCGCCAGGCGATTGCCGACTTTTTGCCCTGGGATGTGGATGCCGACCAGGTGCTCATCACCACCGGGTCGCAGCAGGCGCTGGACCTCATCGCCAAGGTGCTGATCGACACCGACAGCCGCGTGCTGGTCGAAACCCCCACCTACCTGGGCGCGCTGCAGGCCTTCACGCCCATGGAGCCTGCCGTGGTGTCCGTGGCCAGCGACGACGAAGGCGTTCTGATTGACGACCTGAAAGCCAAGGTGGGCACCGGAGCCGACAAGGCGCGCTTCCTGTACGTGCTGCCCAACTTCCAGAACCCCACCGGCCGCACCATGACCGAAGCCCGCCGCGCCGCCCTGGTGCAGGCCGCCGCCGAGCTGAACCTGCCGCTGGTCGAAGACAACCCCTACGGCGAACTGTGGTTTGACAACCCGCCACCCGCCCCGCTCACCGCCCGCAACCCGGATGGCTGCATTTACATGGGTTCGTTCTCCAAGGTGCTGGCCCCAGGCCTGCGCCTGGGTTTTGTCGTGGCGCCCAAGGCCGTCTACCCCAAGCTGCTGCAAGCCAAGCAGGCGGCCGATCTGCACACGCCCGGCTACAACCAGCGTCTGGTGGCCGAGGTGATGAAGGGCAACTTCCTGGACCGCCATGTGCCCACCATCCGCGCGCTGTACAAAGAGCAGTGCGAGGCCATGCTGACCGCGCTCGACAAGGAAATGCAGGGCCTTGGCGTGCAATGGAACCGCCCCGACGGCGGCATGTTCCTGTGGGTGCGGCTGCCCGAGGGCATGAGCGCCGTAGAGCTGCTACCCAAGGCGGTGGAGCGCAACGTGGCTTTTGTGCCCGGCTCGGCCTTCTATGCCGACAACGCCGACCCGCGCACGCTGCGCCTGTCGTTCGTCACGTCCACGGCCGAGCAGATTGCGATCGGCATTGCTGCGCTGGCAGCGGCCATCAGCGACCACAGGGGCTGAACGCATGTTGAGGCTCTGGGGGCGCCTGTCGTCCATCAATGTGCGCAAGGTGGTGTGGGCTGCGCAAGAACTCGGCATCACGGTGCAGCGCACCGATGCGGGCGGCCAGTTCGGTCTGGTGCGCGAAGCCGACTATCTACAGCGCAATCCCAACGGCCTGGTGCCGCTGATGGAAGACGACGAGACCGGCACCGTGTTGTGGGAGTCCAACCCCATCGTGCGCTACCTTTGCGCGCGGCACTCTCCAGGCGATCTGTACCCCGAAGCGCTGCGTGAGCGTTTTATGGCCGAGCAGTGGATGGACTGGCAGCAGACCACACTGAACCCCGCCGGGCGCGATGCCTTTGTGCAGTGGGTACGGACCCCTGCTGCCCAGCGGGACGAAGGGCTGATTGCAGCATCCGTGGCGGCCACGGAGCCTCTGATGGGTCTGCTGGATGCGCATTTGACGCGCCAGCCCTTCATGGCGGGCGATCGGTTCACCATGGCGGACATCCCTGTGGCCTGCGAGATCCACCGCTGGTGGAGCTTGCCACAAGAACGTGTAGCGCGTCCGCAGCTGGAGCGGTGGTACAACACGGTCAGCACCCGCCCCGGCGCACGGGGCGTGCTAGACCAGCCATTGGTATGAAACACCCCCTGAGTCGCTTCGCGCCTTCCCCCTCTCTCGCTGCGCGGGAGGGAGACGCCACCCGTGGCCTGGCAAAGCCAGTTCCACGGTGGCACTGGCTTGGGTCGCGCCAGTTGTATCGACGGTGCGCAGCGCGCAGAGCCCTGGCTCACCGGGCAGGATGAACGGAGTCACCATGCACCAGCGTCCCTTCAAGCAAATCGATGTGTTCAGCGACCGCCCGGGCTACGGCAACCCCGTGGCCGTGGTGCTGGACGCAGAAGGCCTGAGCGACAGCGACATGCGCCGGTTTGCTGCATGGACCAACCTGTCGGAGACCACCTTTCTGGTGCCCGCCACCGAGGCCGGGCGCGCTGCGGGTGCCGACTACCGCCTGCGCATCTTCAGCCCCAATGGCGAACTGCCTTTTGCGGGGCACCCCACGCTGGGCACCTGCCACGCATGGCTGCAGGCGGGCAATACGCCGCAGCAAAGCGGTATCGTGATTCAGGAATGCGCGCTGGGTTTGGTGCGTATCGCGCAGACGGATGACACCCTGGCTTTTGCGGCCCCGCCACTCAAGCGCAGCGCGCCCAGCCCAGCCCTGGTGCCGCTGATCGCCAGCGCTCTGGGTCTGCGCCCCCCGCAGATTCTGGGCGCACAGCTGCTGGACAACGGCCCCGTGTGGCTGGGCCTGCTGCTCGACAGTGCAGACACCGTGCTGGGCCTGCACCCCGACCACGCGCGCCTGAAGGACCTGGGCCAGGACGTGGGTGTGATCCATATCGGCCCCACGGCCAGCGACACCTCCCGCCCCGGCGCGGTGGTGCGCGCCTTTGCCGCGCCCATGGGCAACCCCGAAGACCCGGTGACGGGCACCCTCAATGCCAGCCTGGCCGAGTGGTTGATTGCCGACGGCCTGGCCCCGCGGAACTACCTGGTGGCCCAGGGCGAATGCCTGGGGCGTGCAGGCCGGGTGCATATCCGGCAGGACGACGACCACCAGATCTGGGTGGGTGGGCGTGCCGTGACCTGCATTGAAGGCAAAGTACTTCTTTGACCCCCTGAGCGGCTGTGCCGCCTCCCCTAAGGGGGACGCACCCGGTGGCCTGGCAGAGCCAGTTCCACGGGTGCACCGGTCTCGGCCGCGCCATTTTTTCGCGCTCCGTTCTTGGCAACCAACTCACCAACTCCCATGCAAAAGCAACGCCTCTTCAAGCAAGTCGATGTTTTCACCGCCCAGGCCTACTGCGGCAATCCGCTGGCCGTCGTGCTGGACGGCACGGGCCTGAGTACCGAAACCATGCAGGAGTTCACCCACTGGACCAACCTGTCTGAAGCCACCTTCTTGCTGCCGCCCACACCCGAAGGCCGCGCCGCCGGGGCCGACTACCGCGTGCGCATCTTCTGCCCCGGGCGCGAGCTACCCTTTGCCGGTCACCCCACGCTGGGCACCTGCCACGCATGGCTGGAGGCGGGTGGCAAGCCCCAAGCGACGGGCAAGGTGGTGCAGGAATGTGGCGTGGGCCTGGTCACGTTGCGCCAGGACGGCGACCGCCTGGCTTTTGCCGCGCCCCCGCTCATCAAAAGCGGCCCGCTGGCGGAGGCCGACGTAGCCCTGATTGCCCGGGGCCTGGGTGTGGACCGCAGCGACATCCTGCACCACGCCTGGTGCGACAACGGTCCGAACTGGCGTGGCGTGATGTTGCGCAACGCCGAGCAGGTGCGCGCGCTCAAGCCCGATGCGGCGATCCTGGCCGGTCTGGATGTCGGCGTCGTCGGACCCACAACGGGAAGCGGCACAGCCGCACCGCGTGGAAAAGTCGGCGTCATCGGCATTACCAACTCAGAGGACATCGCCTTCGAGGTGCGCGCCTTCTTCCCCGGCAACCACGGCATGGTCGAAGACCCCGTGACGGGCAGCCTGAACGCCGCACTGGCCCAGTGGCTCATCGGTGCAGGCCTGGCGCCCGCAAAGTACGTGGCAGCCCAGGGCACCTGCCTGGGCCGCGCAGGGCGGGTGCATGTGGAGCAGGACGGCGACACGATCTGGGTGGGCGGCAGCTCGGTCACCTGCGTGTCGGGCGAGGTGCTGCTGTGATGGCGCCCTGCATCGACCACCTGGTCGTGCTCGCGCCCGACCTGAGTACCGGCGTGGCCTGGTGCGAACGCACGCTGGGCATCACCCCCACGGCGGGCGGCGAACACCCCCTGATGGGTACGCACAACCGCATCTTCAACGTGTCCAGCCCTTCGCACCCCCGCGCCTATCTGGAGATCATTGCTATCAACCCCATAGCTACTCCCGCAATACCATCAAGCGCTAGACGCTGGTTTGACATGGATGATGCCGCCTTGAATGCGCGCGTTGCGCAACACGGCCCGCAGCTTATTCACTGGGTGGCCTCCGTGCCCGATGTGGCCGAGCGGTGTGCAGCACTGTCTGCGCTCGACATCGAGCGTGGCGCCATCGTCACCGCCAGCCGCCCCACCCCGAATGGCCTGCTGCAATGGCAGATCACCGTGCGCGACGACGGCCTGCGGCTGATGGACGGCTGCCTGCCCACCCTGATTCAGTGGGGACCAGTACACCCGTGCGACAACCTGCCCGCCAGCGGCGTACAACTGCAGCAACTCACGCTGCAGCACCCGCAGGCCGCCGCGCTACAGGCCGCGTGCGACGCCGTGGGGGTGGCCACCTCGGTCGCCATCACACCTGGCATTGCGCCCTGGCTCACCGCGCAACTCGCAACGCCACGCGGCCTCGTCACCCTCTCGTCGTTCACCACCCAGGGGTGAATCGCCATGCTTTTCTCCCCATAAGAACTGCTGCTCTTCGCCGCCACACGCGGCAACCATGCTCGGGCGCGTGCTCGGCCATTGCGGCCAAGTTGGCCCTGCAGCACCCCGTGCGCGTGGTCGGCGTGGTCAGCAGCCACGCCACCACCTATGCCGATTCACTGGCCGCAGGCCGCGTGGTCGAGGCACCCGTCACCACCCAGCTCGCCGACGGCATGGCCTGCCGCGTGGCCGACCCCGAAGCCCTGGCCGTGATGGCACCGCACATCGACCACATCGTGCAGGTGAGCGACGCCGAAGTGGCCGCCGCCATGCGCCATCTTTTCACCGACACCCACAACGTGGCCGAAGGCGCAGGGGCTGCGGCGTTGGCAGCGGCGCTGCAGGAGCGCGACCAGCTCCAAGGCTTGCACGTGGGCCTGGCGTTGACAGGTGGCAACGTGGACGCGCCGATGTTCAGCAGCGTTCTGGCAGGCTGACCCCGTTGCACACGCAGGCGAACTTGCTACTGAAAATGTAGCATTGGTCGCTTGTGTGACAAGCGCCAAGGCCTGAATCTGGCCACAATCCGCCGCATGGGAACCCTCTACCTTGTGCGCCACGGCCAGGCCTCGTTTGGCGCAGATGATTACGACGTGCTCAGCGCCCGGGGCCGCGAACAGGCAGTGCGCCTGGGCGAATACTGGCGAGCGCGCGGCATGCAGTTTGATGCCGTCATCACCGGCACGCTGCGCCGCCACACGCAAACGCTGGAGGGCATTGCCGAGGGCCTGCAGATCACGCCCGAGGTGCTTCAGTTGCCAGGCCTCAACGAATACGACAGCCATGCGCTCATCAGCGCCATCCACCCCCAGCCCCTGGGCCCGGCCGACACGCCCGAGCGCTACCGCGCACATTTCCGCATCCTGTGCGACGCGCTGGCGCAGTGGATGGCGGGCGTCATCAGCCCGCAGGGCATGCCGACCTGGAACGAATTTTCAGGCGGCGTGCGCGCGGCACTCGACCATGTGCGCCACCACCACGCAGGGCACAACGTGCTGCTGGTCAGCAGTGGTGGGCCCATCTCCACCGCAGTGGGCGAGGTGCTGGGCACCGCACCCGAGGTGACGATTGCGCTGAACATGCGCATCCGCAACAGCGCGGTGACGGAGTTCTCGATCTCGCCCAAACGGTTGATGCTGCAGACGTTCAATACGCTGCCGCATCTGAACGAAGCGCCACACCTGGACTGGATCACGCACGCTTGATGCACGGTCGCTGGGGCGATTGGGTCGCCAGGCCGCGCTGGATCTGGCTACACGTCCGTAACTGCACGTGCGTCCGGCCGAAACCGCTGTAGATCAGGCGCAAGGAACCTCATGCTGGAGTTCGGGCTGTACCTCGCCCTGGTGAATCAGCAACTCAGCGCTCAAAATGGCTCCGTGCGAGTTTCCCCAAACCACGTATGAATCTCAACCAGATCACCCTGCCCGTCGCCGATCTCGATGCCGCCGTGGCGTTCTATTGCGCCATGGGCTTTTCACTCATCGTGCACGCACCTCCTCGCTACGCGCGTTTCGAATGCCCGGAAGGCGGCTCGACTTTCTCGCTGCATACCGTGGAGCGTCTCATGAGCGAAACCGGCGTGGTGGTCTACTTTGAATGCGCCGACCTCGACGAGCGGGTGCAGAGCTTGCAGGTGGCGGGGTTCGCGTTTACGCAGCTCCCCCGAGACGAACCGTGGCTCTGGCGTGAAGCACGGTTGCGGGATCCGTCTGGCAATCTGATCTGCCTGTTCTGGGCTGGCGACAACCGCAGGAATCCGCCTTGGCGCGTTGCCCGCCCTTGAGCTGCGCTCCAGAGGTCGTGCACGCCAACTCAACAGGCTAAGCCCCACCCGCTCAGATCAGCGCCCGGCCTCTGCAGCGGCTACAGCGTGCCCGCCTCGTCGACCAACGTAGACAGTGGCAGCGCCTGCAACTCCCGCAGCAGCCCCACCAGTTGCCCCGCAGCAGCTTCCACCACCGCCCGCCCCTTGTCAGCCGTCGCCCCAGCCGCATTTCCCACCGCCCCCGCCGGGTGGTAGTCCTGCATCTGCCAGCCCAGCTTGGCGCTTTTGCCGTTGCCCAGAATGGCGTAGCGCTCCGACCGGTCTTGCGACGTGGAGCGGAAGTCTTGCGCATGCTCCATGCGCACGGAGCCGGGCGCCAAGTGCAGCATCATGGATGTCTCGATCTCGCCGCCGTGGATGCCAAAGCGGTGCTCGGTGGCACTGAACTGCCCGGCCACCGCATCAGGCAGCGGCAGGCTGAACCAGCTGGCGCTGTAGACGATCAGGTCGCAGCGCGTGCGCAACTCGCGCGCCACGATGTCCATCACGCTGACCTGCCCGCCGTGGCCGTTGAACAGCAGCAGCTTCTTGACGCCCGCGCGGGCCACACATTCGCCGATCTCGGTCCACAGCGCGATCACGGTGGCCGGCGACAGGGTGAGCGTGCCGGGGAAGCGGATGTGCTCCGGGCTCAGGCCCACGTTCTGCGGGGGCAAAAACAGCACAGGCAGGTCGACGGGCATTTGCGGCAGCGCGGCGTCGATCACGCCCTGCAGCAGCGTGGCATCCACCGACAGCGGCAGGTGCGGGCCGTGCTGCTCGACGGCAGCCACGGGCAGCACAGCGACCACCTGATCAGCCTGGCCCGCGCTTTGCAGCGCGGCAAAGTCGCGGGTGGAGAGTTCTGCCCAGAAGCGCGAGGGCAGTACAGGCAAGGCGGAGGGAGGCGCAGCGGCAGCGGTCATGGCGTGATGGTAGTCGCAGCGACGGCGCGCGCCTACGCCGCAAGGTGGCTACCGAAGCACCGTGTTACCCAGCCAGACCAGCAGGTGCCCGGCGCCCATCACCGACAGCACCCCGAACGCCAGCCCGCTGGCACGGGTGCCCAGGCCACGGCGGCGCTGCCACGCGCGCACCCCCAGCGCCGCCAACCAGCCCACGGTGGCAAGCACAGCCCACAGCATCCACAGCAGCCCCTTGCCCATGCAGCCGAAGTTCTCGCAATACAGCGTGAAGTTGTAGTAAGAAAGGGCCACCAGCAGCGCGCACAGGCCCAGCAAGCAGCCGTTCAGCACGCGAGCGCACCAGACCACGGTGCGGTAAGCAGTTGGTACAGAAGAGGAAGGGGCAGCGGGTTGCGAGGGCGCACGCAGGTTCATGAACAACACCACAGGGGCACGGCAACAGGCCGCCGAGCCAGCATATCGCCTGCCATCCAGCCATGCACCGCCGCCCATCCCGCTACCATCACCGCATGACCCAAGACCTGTTCCGACAAGATGCCTACCTGCGCGATTGCGAAGCGCAGATCACCGCCATCACCGACACCGGCGGCATCGTGCTGCACCGCACGGTGTTCTACCCGCTGGGCGGCGGCCAGGCCGGTGACAGCGGCGTGCTGGTGCTGGAGGGCGGTACCGAGATCACCATCGCCGACACCCGCAAGGGCAAGGACGCCGAAGGCAACGCCACCAGCGACATCGTGCATGTGCCCGCCCCCGGGCAGGAAGACCGCGTGGCGCAGCTCGCGCCCGGCACCACCGTCACGGCCCGCATCGACTGGGAACGCCGCCACCGCATGATGCGGCTGCACACCACCTCGCACCTGCTGTGCCATGTGGTGCCGCAACTGGTCAACGGCTGCTCCATCACGCCCGACTACGCGCGGCTGGATTTTGCGATGACCGACCCACTCGACAAGGAAGCCCTCACCGCCGCCATCGCCACCCTGGTGGCCGCCGCGCACCCGCTGACGGTGGCCTCGATCAGCGACGAGGAACTGGACGCCAACCCCGCCCTGGTCAAAAGCATGAGCGTGCAGCCCCCGCGCGGAACGGGGCGCATCCGCACCATCCGCATTGGTGGCGACGACGCGCCGCTGATCGACCTGCAGCCCTGTGGCGGCACGCATGTTGCCAACACGTCGGAGATCGGCGCCATCGTGGTGACGAAGATAGAGAAGAAAAGCGCTACGACTCGGAGAGTGGTGCTGGGCTTCGCCCAGTGAGCGAAGTGGAGAGCGCCGCCCCTATCGCGCAGTCTTCTTGTGCGGGGCATCCGAGACGTGCTGCCCGTCAATGAAAGCGCTCGGACCAGAGCCTGTCAGTGGCATAAACGTACTCAGCCAGTGCGGAATTGCGCTGACCGACACAATCGGACCACCCCGCTGACGACCAGCAGCCGGGTGCGGGTGCCGTTGCCCGCCCCGTGGAACCAAAGCCAACGTGCCCGCTCCCACACTGCAACCATGCCCTACCGCCTGCTCCACCGCCTTGCAGTTACTCTGCTTTTGATAGCTGCCAGCGCTTACTGGACAAGCGCAAAGGCCCAATTTAGCCCCAAAACCAGCGGCCAGGGCACCAGCGTGGTCACCACGCCCTATGTGCGCGCTGAGTTGCTGGCCCATGCACCGCAGGGCGTGGCGCCCGGCCAGCCGCTGTGGCTGGGGCTGCAAATCACCCACCAGCCCGAGTGGCACACCTACTGGAAAAACCCCGGCGATTCCGGCCTGCCCACCGAGCTGGAATGGCAGCTGCCCGCCGGGCTGGATGCGGGCGAGATCGCCTGGCCCCTGCCGAGGAAGATCCCCATCGGCACGCTGGCCAACTATGGCTACGAGGGTACGGTGCTGCTTCCCATCCCCGTTACCGTGGCCAGCGGTTTTGCGCCCGGCCCGTTGGCCAACGACACCACCATCAAGCTACGCGCCTCGTGGCTGGTGTGTCGCAAGGAGTGCATTCCCGAAGAGGGCGAGTTCACACTGCAACTGCCCATACGGAGCACTACAGCTCTGAGCGGCGCGGCGTTCGAGGCTGCGGCCAAGGCGCAGCCCCAACCCGTGCTGGCGGGCACCAACGGCATCGTGCCGGACAGCAAGGCGCAGATCGCCGACGGCAATGCGCTGCAGGTCAGCGTGCACGGCCTGCCCGTGGCGCTGCGCGGCAAAACGCTGGACTTGTTCCCTGAAACCTCCGAGGTCATCGACAACGCCGCCCAGTGGCCGCAGGCCTGGAACGGCAGCGTATGGACAGCCACGATTCCCCTGTCGGCCCAGCGCAGCGCCAGCCCCAGCCTGATGCCCGTGGTGCTGGCCGAGCAGTCGGCGCCAGGCCACAGCGCAGGCCCCGATACCCGCACCGGCTACCGGGCCGAGCTCAAGGTGCTGGGCACCTGGCCCCAGGTGCCCTCGATGGCCACCGTGTCACCCGCGCTGGAGGCCGCGCTGAAGGCGAACGCGGCCAATACCGCGCAGGCGGGTGGCGCGACAGCGTCCACAGCGGGTTCAGCGGCTTCGTCGCTCACCCTCACCGCTGCGCTGCTGGGCGCCTTGCTCGGCGGACTCATCCTCAACCTCATGCCCTGCGTGTTCCCGGTGCTGGCGATCAAGGTGCTGGGCTTTACCCAGCATGCTCAAAACCGACGCGCGCACCGCATCAGCGGCATGGCCTACACGGCGGGCGTGGTGCTGTCGTTCATGGCACTCGGTGCGCTCATGCTGGGCCTGCGTGCTGCGGGCGAGGCGATTGGCTGGGGCTTTCAGCTGCAGTCGCCCGCCGTGGTCGCATCGCTGGCGGCGCTGTTTACGCTGATCGCGCTCAACCTGGCGGGGGTGTTCGAGTTCGGGCACTTTCTGCCGTCTTCGGTGGCCAACCTGCAGGCGCGCCACCCGGTGGCGGACAGTTTTCTCACCGGCGTGCTGGCTGTGGCCGTGGCATCGCCCTGCACTGCACCCTTCATGGGCGCATCGCTGGGCCTCACTGCCACGTTGCCTGCACCGCAGGCGCTGGCGGTGTTTGCGGCGCTGGGCCTGGGCCTGGCGCTGCCGTTTCTTGGCGCGAGCTTTGTGCCCGCCGTGGCCCGCGCACTGCCGCGCCCCGGCGCGTGGATGGACACCTTCCGCAAGCTCATGGCCTTCCCCATGCTAGCCACCGTGGTCTGGCTGGTGTGGGTGCTGGGCCAGCAAAGTGGCATCGACGGCGCGGGCGCGCTGCTGATCCTGCTGGTGGGGCTGTCGCTGGTGGTGTGGGCGCTGTCGCTGGCCGGGCGCGCGCGTGTGTGGATGTCCACTGTGTCTCTGGCGACGATGGCACTGCTGGTGTGGGCGTTTCTGCCCCACATCACCAACCCGCCACCGACGCAGGGCTCTACCCAGGCATCCGCCACCGACTGGCAACCCTGGGCACCTGGCACCGCCGAGCAGATCGTCGCCACCGGCCGCCCCGTGTTTGTGGACTTCACCGCCGCCTGGTGCGTGACCTGCCAGTACAACAAGAAGACCACGCTGGCCAACGCCGACGTGCTGGCCGACCTGCAAACCAAGAACCTGGCCCTTCTGCGCGCCGACTGGACGCGCCGCGACCCGGCCATCACCGCAGCGCTGGCCGCGCTGGGGCGCAGCGGCGTGCCCGTGTATGTGTTCTACCGCCCCGGCAAGCCGCCGGTGGTGCTGACCGAGGTGCTGAGCGTGGATGAAGTCCGCGCCACCATCGCCACCCTGTAAACCGGAGTTTTTGCAAAGCCGCTTTCGTTTCTCCCACCCGCCCACCAACCCGCCAGGAGGTACCGCCATGAAGATGATGCTTCGCCGTACGTTGATCGCCACCGCTGCAGCCCTGTTCGCCGCAGGCAGCGCGCACGCCGCCGCCACCGTGGGCCAGCCCGCGCCCGACTTCACGCTCAAGGACGCCACCGGCAAAACCGTGCGCCTGTCGGACTTCAAGGGCAAACATGTGGTGCTCGAATGGACCAACCCCGGCTGCCCGTTTGTGCGCAAACACTACGACAGCGGCAACATGCCCGCCACGCAGAAAGACGCCACCGGCAAAGGCGTGGTGTGGCTGGCCATCAACTCCACCGAAAAAGCCAGCAGCGACTACCTGGAGCCCGCCAAACTCGCAGCGTGGAAGGCCGAGCGCAAATCCGCTCCCACCGCCGTGCTGATGGATGAAGAAGGCACCGTGGGCAAGAGCTACGGCGCGCGCACCACGCCGCACATGTACATCGTCAACCCGCAGGGCCAGCTGGTGTATGCGGGCGGTATCGACAGCATTCCGTCGGCCCGCCCGGCCGATATCGAGAAGGCGACCAACTATGTGAAGGTGGGGCTGGCAGAGGCATTGGCAGGCAAGCCGATTTCGGCAGCGACGACGCAGCCGTATGGGTGCAGCATCAAGTACAAGTCACCGGCCTGACCACTTGGCCTAACGTGCTGGCGGGCGTGTGAGGTGCATGCGTACACTGTTTGCATGCTCCACACCCCCGACACCATCAGCACCCTGCGTGACCTGCTCACGCACTGCCGCACCATCGCTGTGGTCGGCCTGTCGCCCCAATGGCACCGCCCCAGCTACTTTGCGGCCAAGTACATGCAGGCGCATGGCTACCGCATCGTGCCGGTCAACCCGCTGGTCGCACGAGAAGGCGGGCAGATATTGGGCGAAGCCGCCTACGCCAGCGTGACCGAGGCGGCCGCCGGGCTGGCTACGCAGGGCGTAAAGATCGACATGGTGGATTGCTTTCGCAAGAGGGAGGACATCCCGCCGCTGGCTGATGAAGCCATCGCCATCGGCGCAAAGTGCCTGTGGCTGCAACTGGGGGTGTTCAACGAGGCGGCCGGTTTGCGTGTCGAAGCGGCGGGATTGCGAGTGATCCAGAACCGCTGCGTGAAGATCGAACACGCGCGGCTGTTTGGCGGGCTGGGCTGGATGGGCGTGAACACGCGGGTCATCAGCGCCAAGCGCCTGCGGCAGCTGCCTTACTAGCAAATTCATAGCTATCAGCGCTTATGGGATAAGCGCCAGAGGCCAATTTCATTCAAATCTCGGCACACCCGACCAAATCCATGTCTGATGACACCCCTGCCTCCGGCGCCGACCGCGACTTCGGCTTTGGCACCCGCGCCATCCACGCCGGTGCGCAGCCCGACCCGGTGACCGGCGCGCGTGCCACGCCCATCCACCAGACCACCAGCTTTGTCTTCGACAGCGCCGAACACGCAAGCAGCCTGTTCAACCTGCAGACCTTTGGCAATGTCTACAGCCGCATCAGCAACCCTACGGTGGCTGTGTTCGAAGAGCGCATCGCAAGCCTCGAAAACGGCCGCGCCGCCCTGGCCTGTGCCAGCGGCATGGCCGCGCAGATGGCGGCGCTGCTGGCCATCCTGAAAACCGGCGACCACATCGTGGCGGCGAGCACGCTGTATGGCGGCACGGTGGGGCAGTTGGGCGTGGGCTTTGGCCGCTTAGGGATAGAGACCACCTTTGTGGACCCGGCCGACCCCGAGAACTTTGCGCGCGCCATGCGCCCCAACACCCGTGCGGTGTACGGCGAGACCATCGGCAACCCGCTGGTCAACGTGCTCGACATCGCAGCCGTGGCCGAGGTGGCGCACGCCCACGGCGTGCCGCTCATCATCGACAACACGGTGGCCAGCCCCTACCTGTGCAACCCGCTGGCGCTGGGCGCCGACATCGTGGTGCACAGCGCCACCAAGTACATCGGCGGCCACGGCACCACCATGGGCGGCGTGGTGGTGGAGGGCGGCAAGTTCCCCTGGGACAACGGCAAGTTTCCCGAGATGGTGGAACCCAGCCGCGCCTACCACGGCGTGAAGTTCTACGAGACCTTCGGTGACTTTGGCTACACCATGAAGGCGCGCATGGAGGTCAACCGCACCTTTGGCGGCGTGCTCTCGCCCATGAACGCGTGGCAACTGCTGCAGGGCACCGAAACCCTGCACCTGCGCATGCGCGAGCACTGCCGCAACGCGCTGGCCGTGGCGAAGTTTCTGCAAAGCCATCCGCAGGTGGCGTGGGTCAACTACCCCGGTCTGCCGGATTCGCCGTATTTCGATCTGGCGCAAAAGCAGTTCCGCGCGGTGGATGGCGCGCCGGGCGCCTCGGGCATCCTCACGTTTGGTGTGAAGGGCGGCGCGGCGGCGGGTGAGAAGTTCATCGACGCCTGCGAGTTCTTGAGCCACCTGGCCAACATCGGCGACGCGAAGACGCTGGTGATCCACCCCGCATCGACCACACACCGGCAGCTGAGCGAAGAAGAGCTGGCCCGGGCCGGTGTGAGCGCGGACATGGTGCGGCTGTCGGTGGGGATTGAGGACTTGGACGACATCCTGTGGGATGTGGACCAGGCGCTGGGGCGGGCGACGGCCTGATCGCCCAGGAGGACTACGCGGCGGTTACCGGCGCCCCCAGCCGTTGTGACAAGCCCCGCGCGGCCTCGCGCAGGTGCTGCGCCGCCGCGCTCGCAGGCCCGGTCTGCAGCGTCGCACTCGGCCCAATCACCGCCAGGCACAGCACCAGCTGCCCAAACCCGTCAAACACCGGCGTCGCCAACGCGCTGATACCCGGCAGAAGCTGATCCGTGACTTCCGCAACCTGGTGTTGGCGCACCGCATCCAGCTCTGCTGCAAACGCAGACTCGTCCAGTGCCCCCGCAAATCCCTCTGCCGCCAGCGCCGCAGCCGCGCGATCGCGTGGGCCGAAAGCTGCAAACACCTTGCCCGTGGCCGTGTGCCGCACCGACGCGGTGGTGCCATGGCGCATCGCCACGTACACCGCCGTGGGGCCTTCTTCCACACGAATGATGACCGGGCCGCTGTCGCCCCAGACAGACGCCGACACGGTGTAGCCGATGCGCTGGGCCAGCGCGGGCAGTTCGGCAATGGCCAGGCGCACCGGGTCTACCTGCTGCAGGCTGATGAGGCCCAGCTGCATCGCCAAAGGGCCCAGGCCGTAGTGGCCGCTCACTGCGTCTTGCTCGATCAACCCCAGCTTTCCGAAGCTGACCAGATAGGGGTGGGCCTTAGCGGCCGTCATGTCGGCGGCGCGGGCCAGGTCTTTGAGGGCCATGCGGCGACCAGTGCGCGCCAGCACTTTCAGCAGCTGCCCGCCCACCTCCACGCTCTGGATGCCGCGCGGCGTGCGCGGGCTGCTGTCGTCTTCATCGTCGGGGCGGGGCAGGTCGGGTGCGTGGGTGGCCATGGCGTGATTGTCCATGGCGGAGTGGTTGTCCTGTTTCTCCGGGTTTTCACCTAAACAAATGCATTAGACATTAACGAACGTCATGACTAACATCAAAACATTCCGTTTAGTTAAACGCATTCATCCATAGCAAATCACCCCCATGACCACCACCAAAACTTTTGCCTCCGCCGCCGACCTCGAAGTGAAGAAGGTGAGCTTCGACAAGCTCTCTGACCACGCCTACGCCTACACGGCCGAGGGCGACCCCAACACCGGCATCATCATTGGCGACGACGCGGTGATGGTCATCGACACCCAGGCCACGCCGGTGATGGCGCAGGACGTGATCCGCCGCATCCGCGAGGTGACGGACAAGCCCATCAAGTACGTGCTGCTCTCCCACTACCACGCGGTGCGCGTGCTGGGCGCCAGCGCCTACGGTGCCGAGCACATCATTGCCAGCGAGGACACGCGCGACCTGATCGTGGAGCGCGGCCAGTTCGACAAGGACAGCGAGATCGGCCGCTTTCCGCGCCTGTTCCAGAACGTGGAGAGCGTGCCCGACGGCCTGACCTGGCCCACGATGACCTTCAACCAGAAGATGACCCTGTGGCTGGGCAAGCTGGAAGTGCAGATCCTGCAACTGGGCCGCGGCCACACCAAGGGCGACACCGTGGCCTGGCTGCCGCAGGAAAAGATCCTGTTCAGCGGCGACCTGGTGGAGTTCGATGCCACGCCGTATGCGGGCGATGCGTACTTCAAGGACTGGCCGCAGACGCTGGACAACCTGGCCGCCCTCAAGCCCGAAAAGCTGGTGCCCGGCCGGGGCGCCGCGCTGCAAACGCCCGAGCAGGTGCAGGCCGGGCTGGCAGGCACGCGCGCCTTCATCAGCGACCTGTACGAAAGCGTGAAAGCCAGCGCTGCGCAAGGCGAAGACCTGCGCAAGGTGTACGAGGCGACATTTGCCAAGTTGCAGCCCAAGTACGGGCACTGGGTGATCTTCAACCACTGCATGCCGTTTGACGTGACCCGTGCGTACGACGAGGCCACGCAATACCCCGACCCGCGCATCTGGACCGCCGAGCGCGATGTGGCGATGTGGAAAGCCCTGGAGGGTTGAGTAAAGGGCATCCCCCTGAGCGGCTGCGCCGCTTCCCCCTTCTCTCGAAGCGCAAGCGCTTCGGGAAGGGGGACGCAGCCCTCGCTGCGGGGCGGCCCTTGCTCGGCTGCCCTCGCTCAGGGCGCGCCAGTTGCAAAGGTCAGCTCCTCACATCAGGCAATGTTCCAACACACATCAAAAGGTCGCAGAACCCATGAACCCCAGAGACATTCCATCAGAGGCCTTCCACGCCAGTGGCGCCGAGGTGCAGGCCCTCGACTTCGGCTATGTGCGCTCGCCCGACCAGGACCGCACGACGCCCGCCCAGCACCCCGTCGTGGTCATTGGCGCGGGCCCCGTGGGCCTGTCGCTGGCCATCGACCTGGCCCAGCGCGGCCAGCGCGTGGTGGTGCTGGACAACGACCACAAGCTCTCCATCGGCTCGCGCGCCATCTGCTTTGCCAAGCGCACGCTCGAGATCTGGGACCGCCTGGGCGTGGGCCAGCGCATGGTGGACAAGGGCATCTCGTGGAACCTGGGCAAGGTGTTTTTGAAGGACGAGCAGCTGTACGAGTTCAACCTGCTGCCCGAAGAGGGCCACGAGCGCCCCGCCTTCATCAACCTGCAGCAGTACTACGCCGAGGCCTACCTGGTGGAGCGCGCACTGCAGTTGCCGGGCATCGACATCCGCTGGCACAACAAGGTGACCGCTGTGGATGCGCGTGAAGACGGCGCGCTGCTGAGCATCGACACGCCGGATGGCGGCTACCAGATCGACGCACATTGGCTGGTGGCCTGCGACGGCGCGCGCTCACCCACGCGGCAGATGCTGGGGCTGGAAAGCAAGGGGCGTATCTTTCAGGACCGGTTCCTGATTGCCGACGTGAAGCTGTCTGGTGATGCCAACTTTCCGACCGAGCGCTGGTTCTGGTTCGACCCGCCTTTTCACCCCAACCAGAGCGTGCTGCTGCACCGCCAGCCCGACAACGTGTGGCGCATCGACTTCCAGCTGGGCTGGGACGCCGACCCGGAAGAAGAAAAGAAGCCCGAGAACATCATCCCGCGCGTGCAGGCGCTGCTGGGAGCCGATGCGCAGTTCGAGCTGGACTGGGCCAGCGTCTACACCTTTGCATGCCTGCGCATGGACCGCTTTGTGCACGGCCGCGTGGTGTTTGCAGGCGACAGCGCGCATGGTGTGTCACCCTTTGGCGCACGGGGCGCCAACAGCGGCGTGCAGGACGCCGAGAACCTGGCCTGGAAGCTGGACTGGGTGCTCAAGGGTCGTGCCAGCCCCGCGCTGGTGAATACGTACGGCCCAGAGCGTGAATATGCAGCCGACGAGAACCTGTGCAACTCGACCCGCGCCACCGACTTCATCACGCCCAAGAGCGAGGTGAGCCGCCTGTTCCGCGATGCCGCACTACACCTGGCGCGCGACCACGCGTTTGCGCGGCGCATCGTCAACAGCGGGCGGCTGTCGGTACCGGCCACGCTGCACACATCGCCTTTGAACACGCCCGACACCGACGCTTTTGCAGGGACTCAGGTGCCCGGCGCGGTGCTGCTGGATGCCCCCCTGACGAAGCAAGACAAGCCCACCTGGCTGCTGCGCGAGCTGGGGCCGGACTTCACGCTGCTGGTGTTTGGCCCCGCGCCCGCGTGGGCGCAGACCCTGCCGCAGGTGAAGCTGCTGCAGATCGGCATCGACGTGATCGACCACCAGGCCCTGGCCGCCCAGCGGCTGGACGCCTTGCCGCGCACCATGTACCTGGTGCGCCCTGACCAGCATGTGTGCGCGCGCTGGCGCATGCCCACCGAATCGACTGTGCGTGCGGCAATGGCGCGCGCCACGGCCACCAGCCTCTGACAAGGAAACCGCACATGCTGAACACCCAGCCCCATCTGCAGGCTTGCGACGATTTTTATGAAGCACTGATTGCTGCGCACCAAGGCCTTTCAACGCCTGAAAGCCACTCCATGAACGCGCGCCTGGTGCTGCTGCTGGCCAACCACATTGGCGACCAGGCCACGCTGCTGCATGCGCTGCACCTGGCGCGGGGCAACTCGCCCCACGGCGCAGCCCTTGCTGCGGCAGAGCGCAAAGCCATCACGCCCGTGGCGCCCGCACACGCCGCAGCCTGACACATCCCATCCACCGATTTCTTCCGCGTTTCTGACGCACCGCAATAGCTCCGCACAGACGGAGCAGGCACCCCTTCGCCCCTTTAATAACCCACCACCGGAGACAACCCCCCATGCTGCGCAAACACTTCCTCGCCACCCTCGCCGGACTGGCCCTGACCAGCACTTTCCACCTGGCCCATGCCCAAGACACCAAGCCGCTCGAATGGGTGGTGGGCTATGCCGCAGGCGGCGGCTCGGACATCGTGGCGCGGACCATTGCCGAATCGATGTCGGCCACGCTGGGCCGCCCCATCGTCATCACCAACAAACCCGGCGCGGGCACCAACATAGCGGCCGAATACAGCGCGCGCAACAAGGACTACGGCAACCTGATCTTCTCGGCCGACTTCGCCACGCTGGCCGCCAACCCATTCCTGTTCAGCAAGCTGAGCTACAACGCTGAAAAAGACTTCCAGCCCGTGGGCCTGCTGGTGCGTTTTCCGATGTTCCTGGTGGTGTCCAACAACGTGCCCGCCAAGAACCTCAAGGAGTTCATGGCCTGGGCCAAGGGTATGCCCGATGGGGTGAACTGGGCGTCCGCCGGGCCCGGCAGCCCGCACCACCTGGTGGGCGAGCTGTTCCGTGAGCAAAGTGGCCTCAAGCTCACCCACGTGCCGTATCGCGGTGCGGCCCCGGCCATCCAGGACGTGATCGGGGGGCAGGTGTCGGCCATGTGGATCGACAGCGCCACCGTGTACCCGTTTCTCAACGGTGGCAAGGTCAAGGCCATTGGCGTGGCCAGCCCGCAGCGGGTACCCACCATGCCGGATGTGCCTACGATTGCTGAACAAGGGCTGCAGGGTTTTGAAGGGTTTGCATGGCAGGGGCTGGTCGCCCCCACAGGCACCTCGGCGGACGCCGTAGCGAACTTCAGCAAGGCCTTGCAGGCGGCGCTTGCCGACACCCGCACCAAGGCGCGGCTGCAAGCCCTGGGCGTGGAGCCACTGCCCGGCACCCCCGCGCAGATGGGTGCGTTTGCGCGCGCGGAGCGCGAGAAGTGGGGCCGGGTGATTACCAAGGTGGGCGTAAAACTCGACTAACCCCCTGTGTCGCCTTCGGCGCCTTCCCCCTGAGGGGGACGCCACCCGTGGCCTGGCAAAGCCAGTTCCACGGTGGCACTGGTATGGGGCCGCGCCCCTTTTCAGGTGCCTGCTGAGCTGCAACGCGCGAGCCGCCGCTTGCGTTGCAGGGCGGGTGCCAGCCACAGCAGCTGCACCGTGGCATACCCCAGCACGGCCAGCAGCAGGCCCAGCGTTGGCAGGCCCACCAGCAGTGGCGTGCCCAGGGCCTGCACCCACGTGGCCAGCGCCTGCACCGACAAATCGCCACCCGGTGCCACGCTGCCCCAGGCGGGCAACGCCTGCTCGCCGGGCATCACCAGCGCACCCAGGTAAAAGGCCAGCGCATACAGCGGCACCGTGGTGAGTGGGTTGGTATAGAAGGTGGCCACGCCGCCCGCCACAATGTTGCCGCGCAACCAGGCACAGACCAGCAGCGTTCCCGGAATCTGCAGCGGCCCGGGGATCAACCCGCAAAACATGCCCGCCGCCACCCCGCGCGCCAGCGGCTGGCGCTGAAAGCGGAACAATGCGCGCTGCTCCAGCCAGGGCTGGAACTGCGCCAGCCAGCTGCGCGCAAGGACCATGCGCGCCTTGGGCTCCAGCCCACGCAACCAGCGGCGCAGGGAACACAGGGTCTGGCTCACCACAGCGTTCAGTCTTTGCGGGGCGCTGCAGGAGCACCGTGGGCGCTTTCGCCCGAGTTTCTCAGCGACAGCAGGATGGACCCTGCAATCAGCGTCGCTGTCACCAGCAGCGCGTAGCCGATTGGTATCTTCACCAAGTCGATGAGCAGCATCTTGCTGCCGATGAACACCAGCACCAGCGCCAGGCCGTAGGCCAGCAGGTGGAAGCGGTTGGCCAGATCGGCCAGCAGGAAGTACAGCGCGCGCAGGCCCAGAATGGCGAAGATGTTGGCCGTGAGCACTATGAACGGGTCGTTGGTGATGGCGAAGATGGCGGGGATGCTGTCCACCGCAAAAATCACGTCGGTGGTGCCGATGAGCACCAGCACTGCAAACAGCGGGGTGTAGTGCTTGACGCCGTTGACCACGGTGCTGAGCTTTTCGCCATCAAACTGGTCGGTGATGCGGATGCGCTTTTTCAGGAACTTGAGCACCGGGTTGGTGGCAATGTCGGGCTCTTGCCCCGCAGCAAACCACATCTTGGCGCCGGTAATGACCAGGAACGCGCCAAACACATACAACAGCCAGTGGAAGGTGGCCAGCAGCCAGGCACCGGCCAGGATGAGCAGCGTGCGCAGCACGATGGCGCCGATGATGCCGATGATGAGCGCGCGCTTTTGGTACTGCGGCGGCACGGCAAAGTAGCTGAACAGCATCAGGAACACAAAGATGTTGTCGATCGACAGGCTCTTTTCCACCAGATAGCCGGTGATGAACTGCATCGACACCGTGTTGGCCACCTCCCGGCCCTGGCTGCCGTCCAGGTACCACCACAGGATGGCCACAAACACAAAGGCCAGCGAGAACCACAGCAGGCTCCAGCGCACGGCCTCGCCCATGGTGACCTGGTGCGCGCCCTGGCGCTCCATCACCAGCAGATCGACGCCAATGGCGACGATCACAAAGACGGCAAAACCCGCCCACATCCACCAGGTACCTATGGTTTCCATGAATCTTCACTCCGAGGGGAAATTGGTTTGCGCGGCGCAGACTGCGCCGACGTTGACCCGGCGGACTGTAGGGTGGTCAGCGCTTCTTAAAAACCTGTGGTTTCGGTAGTATTGGTTCGGTTTTTACGAACCAAACAGTTCACTTTGAAGGGCACCCATGAGCCAGAGCTTCAATTACCGCCATCTTTTCTACTTCTGGGTGGTGGCCAAGGAAGGTGGCATTGCCCGCGCTGCCGAGCGGCTGGACATGGCCGTGCAGACCATCAGCGCCCAGGTGCGCGAGCTGGAAAAGTCATTGGGCGTGAGCCTGCTGCGCACCGAGGGCCGCAACCTGGTGCTGACCGATGCGGGCGTGGCCGCGCTGCATGAGGCGGACCACATCTTTGCGCTGGGTGAGCAACTGCCCCTGCGCGTGCGCGAGGCCGCCAGCGGGCAAACGCTGCGGCTGAACCTGGGCATCTCCGACGGCATTGCCAAGCTGGCCGTACACCGGCTGCTGACCCCCGTGCTGGACGAGCCGCACCTGCGGCTGCTGTGCCACGAGGGCGAGTTCCAGCCGCTGCTCGGCGAGCTGGCGCTGCACAAGCTCGACGCGGTGCTGGCCGACCGCGCAGCGCCACCCAACCCTGCTCTGCGCACCACCAGCCAGCTGCTGGGCACGAGTGCCATCGCCTGGTACGCGCCGCCGCTGTGGGCCGAGGCAGCGGCCAACAACTTCCCGCACAGCCTGGCCGTGGTGCCCGTGCTGCTGCCCACCGACCACGCCGCGATGCGCGCACGCATCGACCACTGGCTGGAGCGCGAACGCATCCGCCCGCGCATCGCCGGAGAGTTTGAAGACAGCGCGTTGCTCAGCACCTTTGCCGCCACCGGCATGGGCGTGATGCCCGCGCCCGTGTCGCTGGGCGAGCACCTGGCGCATACCCATGGGCTGGTGCAGGTAGGCACCACGACCGACGTGCAGGAGCAGTTCCACCTGATCTTCAGCGCGCGCAAGGTGATGCACCCGCTGCTCACGCGACTGCTGGAGGCAGGTCACGGCGGAATGCTACTCAATTAATAGCTATTAACGCACTACTGACAAGCGCTAGAGGCCAAAAACACTTAAAACTTCAGCGTTGTGGATAGTCTTTGGCCGAATAGCCCAGGCTGACCGTGGCGTCGCCTGGGATGGCAGGCATCGACGCATTCCACGCCTCCCATGCTTCGCGCATGGCCTGCAGCCGCTCGGGCTCCACAGGTGCGCGGTTGGCGCGCTCGCGCTCGTCCTGCGACAGGTTGAACAGGTAGTCGTTGTCATCCACCCGCAGGTACTTCCACACGCCCTGGCGCATGGCGCGCTGGCCGCGGTGGTTCATGCGCCAGAACAGCGGGGGCTCGTCGTGCACAGCGGCACCAGAAGCATCGCGCAGCAACGGCATCAGCGAGCGGCCGTCCAGCGGGTAGTCCGGCGCAGCGGGCACGCCAGCAGCGTCCAGCATCGTGGCGGACCAGTCCATGGTCATGCAGGTCTGGGCGCTTGCGCTGCCGGGGGCGATCACCGCAGGCCAGTGGGCGATCCATGGCACGCGGATGCCGCCTTCGGTCAGGTCCATCTTGCCGCCCACCAGCGGCCAGTTGTCCGAAAAGCGCTCGCCGCCGTTGTCGCTGGTGAACACCACCAGCGTGTTGTGCACCAGGCCCTGCTGCTCCAGCAGCTCCATGATGCGGCCGATGCCCTCGTCCATATGGTGGATCATGCGGCGGTAGGTCTCGATGTTGCCGCCGTGCAGGTGGAACAGGTTTGTCTTCACCTCCTGCGCCAGCGCCTCGTCGTCGCGCGTCTCCCACGGCCAATGCGGGGCGGTGTAGTGCAGGCTTAAGAAGAAGGGGTTGCCAGCCTGCGCGCCGGACGCCATGCGCTGCACGTAGTCGAGCGCGTGGTCGGTGATGAGGTCGGTGAGGTAGCCGTCCTGCTGCTTTTCTTCTTCGCCCAGGTACAAATCGTGCTGACCGCCCGAACTGCAATGCGTGAAGTAGTCCACCCCGCCCGACATGGGGCCAAAGAACTCGTCATACCCCGACTGCAGCGGGCCGAACGCGGGCGGGTAGCCCAGGTGCCACTTGCCCATCAGCGCCGTGCGGTAACCCGACGCGCGCAGAAGCGATGGCAACGTGGGGTGCGCGGGCGGCAGGCCCAGGGTGGTGCTGCCCCGGCTTTTGCTGTTGATGGGCTCCTCGGCGGCGCCCCGCAGGCGGTACTGGTAGCGCGCCGTCATCAGCGCAAAACGCGTGGGCGAGCACACGGGCGAGTTGGCATAGCCCTGCGTGAGCTTGAGGCCGTTGGCTGCCAACTGGTCCAGCACCGGCGATACCGGACCAAAGGCGGCCTCGCGCCCGCCATAGCAGCCCAGGTCGGCGTAGCCGAGGTCGTCGGCGACGATGAAGATGATGTTGGGGCGCTGGCCGCTCATGAATACGTCCTCAAGGTTTAAAGCCAGAGCGCTGCACCACCGGCGCCCACTGTGCGCGGTACGCCTTGAGCATCGCTTCGGTCTGCGCCATGGTCGCCACCACCGGTTCCATCTTGGCGGCCTCGAACTTGCGCTGGGTGTCCGGGTCTTTCATCACCTCGTGGATCAGCCCGGCCAGGCGTTCGGCCTGGGCCTTGGGCATGCTCATGGGCGCAAAAAAGGTGTTCCAGCCGGTAGCGGCCACATCCAGCCCGCCTTCCTTGAAGGTGGGGATCTTCGGGTCCAGGGCGCTGCGCTTGGTGCCCGACACGGCCAGGATGCGGATCTTGCCGGCTTCGTGCTGGGGCAGCAGGGTGTCGAAGGTGTCAAACGCCACAGGGATCTGCCCGCCCAGCAGGTCGTTAAGCAGCGGCGCCGAGCCCCGGTAGCCCACCACCTCGGCGCGCACCTTGGCGGCGTCGCCCACCATCAGGCCAAAAAAGTGCGGCAGGCTGCCCGTGGCGGGCACGCCAAAGTTGGCCTTTTCGGGGTTGGCGCGCAGCCACGCCATGAGGTGCGGCAGTTCTTTGACGGGCACTGCGCTAGCCACGGCCACGCCAAACTCGTAGCTGTTGACGTGGCTCACGGGGCGGAAGTCGCGCTCGGGGTCATAGCCCGCATCAGGGAACACCAGGGGCGCCACCAGCATGACGGCCGGGTTGGCCAGCAGCAGCATGGGTTGGTTGGCGGGCGCAGCTTTGACGGCCTGGGCCGACAGGCGGCCGCCCGCGCCGGTCTTGTTTTCCACAATGACCGGCGTGCCGAGCTTGCTGCCCAGCTTGTCGGCCACGATGCGCGCTACGCGGTCGGTGGCGCCGCCCGGGGCGTAGCCCACCACGATGCGCAGCGGGGCTTCTTGCGCTTGCGCGACGGAAGCGGCCAGGGCCAGCGCGGTGGCCAGAACAGAGGCAAGGGGTTTCCACATGGTCGAAACATCTCCAGGGGCAATGACGGGTCTGCACCACCGTGCAGGTTGATGGGCGCACTGTATTGGCCACACAATCGATTGATCTAATCAACTGTTGCCCGGAAATACCCTGATGCCCACCCCCGAGCCTGGCCAGCGCCTGACGCACCCGGTGGCCGCCAACGACCTGCTGATGTACCGCCTGAACCGCCTGCTGGCCGTGGCGGGCAGCCTGGTGGTGCGGCTGTGCGAAGGGGGCTACGGCATCACGCGGCGCGAGTGGGGGCTGCTGATGATGCTGGCGCAGCACCCCGGCATGCCCCCGGCCGAGCTGGCGCAGCGCCTGGGCCTGGACCGCTCGCGCACGTCACGCGCCATCACGTCGCTGCTGGCCAAAAAGCTGCTGACACGCGATGCGATGCCGGGCGACCGGCGCCAGGCCGTGCTGTCGCTCACTGCGGCGGGGCAGGCGCTGCATGACGACCTGTTCCCGCAGGTGAAGGCGCTCAACCTGGATCTGCTGGCGGGGCTGGACGCGGGTGCGGTGCAGGCGCTAGACCATGCGCTGGCCGATATGCAACAGCGGGCGGAAGCACTGGTGGCCCGCCGCACCGATGTGCCGCGCACTTACCGCCTGCGGGGTGGGCGGCATACAGAGTAGGTCGCTGTGTCGCAGACAGACCCGACCCAGCGCGGTATGGGAGCACGCTGTGATCTGAGGGGAGAACCAGAACGGCTTGCTCCAAAACAGGGATGAGACGATATCCTCGGACGCAAGACGCGCCAATGCAACCAGCGCGTCATCTGTCTTCTTCGTCCCACCCCGACCTCTCACCCCCACCTCGCCCCCGCCCTTCTCCATGTCCTCGCCACCAACCTCTTTGTGGAGCCCCCTTCGCCAACCCGCGTTCCGGGGCCTGTGGATTTGCGGCGGCATCTTTTTTGTGGGTAGCGGCATGCAGTCCATGGCGGCGGCCTGGCTGATGGTGGAACTGACGGGCTCGTCGTTTCTGGCGGCGCTGGTGCAGACCGCCGTGTTCATGCCGATGTTTTTGCTGGCGCTGCCCGCCGGAGTGCTGGCCGACACCACCGACCGGCGCCGTTTGATATCGGGTGCGCTGATGGCGCAGGTGTGTGCTTGCACCTTGCTCACGCTGCTGGTGCTGGGCGGCTGGGGCGGGCCGGCGTCGGTGCTGTTCCTGGTGTTCATCTGCGGCTGCTGCACGGCGGTGCTGACACCTGCGTGGAATTCTTCGGTCATCGACCCCGTGCCGCGCGACGAGTGGCCCCAGGCCATCACCGCCGTCAGCATTGCCTACAACGCCGCGCGCGCCGTGGGGCCCACGCTGGCCGGGCTAGTGTTTGCGCAGTTGGGCGCGGGCTGGGTGTTCGCCGTCACGGTGGCCACCACGCTGGTGATGTGGGAGTCCATTCGCCGCTGGCCGCCCAAAGCGCACCCGCCGTCCAAACTGCCCGCCGAGCGGCTGTGGGGCGGTACTTTGAGCGGCCTGCGGTTTGCCTGGCACTCGCGCATGATCCTGGCGCAGCTGGTGCGCGTGATGGCGTTCAGCGCGGCGGGCTCGGCCCTGTGGGCGCTGCTGCCGGTGATTGCGCAGCGACTGGGCACCGGGGCGCCGGGGTTTGGCCTGCTGATGGGCTGCCTGGGCACCGGCGCCGTGTGCGTGGGCCTTTTCCTGGGCCGACTCAGGGCGCGTTTCGGGATGGAAGTCATCGTTGGCGTGGGCGGCGTGGTGTTTGCCGCCGCCATGCTGATGGCCGCCCTCACGCAGATCGCCTGGCTGGTCTATGTGTCCATGCTGTTTGCGGGCGCAGCGTGGATGTCGGCCATGTCCACCTTCAACACCGCCACGCAAGCCAGCGCTCCGCAGTGGGTGCGGTCGCGCGCCGTGGCCATGCACATGGTGGCTGCACTGGGCGCGTTTGCCATGGGCTCGGCCGTCTGGGGCGCGGCGTCCGACATCGTGGGCTTGGCGCCCACGCTGTGTGTGGCGGCGGCGCTGATGACCGCAGGCCTTTTGCTGGCACGCCCCATGCCCCTGCGAATGGGCGCCTTGCACGAGGTAACCCAGGCCACGCCCTGGGACGAACTCTTCATCGAAGCCGAGCCCCTGCCCGATGCGGGCCCGGTGGCGGTGGAGGTGGGCTACCGCATCGCACCCGGTGCGGACGCCGCGTTTCTGGACACCATCAGCCGCATGAAAGCCCCCCGCCGCCGCGATGGCGCCACGTTCTGGCGCGTGTACAAAGACCTGGGTGATCCGTCGCGCTATGTAGAGCGCTTCATCGTCACGTCCTGGGCCGACTACCTGCACCAGCGCGCCCGCGCCACGATGGCCGACCAGGCGCTGGAGACGGAAGTGCGCACATTTTTGGCGCCGGGCGAGACGGCAAAGATGTCGCACTACATCGCTGAAAGATAGCTCCCCCCTGAGCCGCTGCGCGTCTTCCCCCCTGAGGGGGGACGCCTCCAGTGGACCGGCGAAGCCGGATCCACGGTGGCGCTGGCGGATGCCGCACTCGCTGCGCGAGGCGGCGCAACGCGCACATGATTCAGCTCAGGTCGGCTGGCGATCCACCCTGCGACAATCGCAGGATGACCTTCGCGCCCCTCTCCAACGACACCTTCCTGCGCGCCTGCCGCCGCCAAGCCACCGACTACACGCCCCTGTGGCTCATGCGCCAGGCGGGCCGCTACCTGCCTGAATACAAGGCCACGCGCGCCAAGGCTGGCAGCTTCATGGGCCTGGCCACCAACGTGGACTACGCCACCGAGGTGACCCTGCAGCCGCTCGAACGCTTCCCGCTCGACGCGGCCATCCTGTTCAGCGACATCCTCACCGTGCCCGACGCCATGGGCCTGGGCCTGACGTTTGCCGAGGGTGAAGGCCCGCGTTTTGCCAAGCAGGTGCGCGACGAGGCCGCGGTGGACGAGTTGGCCGTGCCCGACATGGACAAGCTGCGGTATGTGTTTGACGCCGTCACCAGCATCCGCAAGGCACTGAACGGCCGCGTGCCACTCATCGGCTTCTCGGGCAGCCCCTGGACGCTGGCCTGCTACATGGTTGAAGGAAAGGGCAGCGACGACTACCGCCTGGTCAAGAGCCTGATGTACAGCCGCCCCGACCTGATGCACCGCATCCTCGCCATCAACGCCGACAGCGTGGCGGCCTACCTGAACGCCCAGATCGACGCAGGCGCCCAGGCCGTGATGATTTTTGACAGCTGGGGCGGCGTGCTGGCCGATGGCGCGTTCCAGGAGTTCAGCTTGGCCTACACCACCCGCGTGCTGGCACAGCTCAAGCGCACCGGCGTGGACGGCACCGATGTGCCCCGCTTGGTCTTCACCAAGGGCGGCGCCCTGTGGCTGGAAGACATGAAGCCGCTGGACTGCGAAGTGCTGGGACTGGACTGGACGGCCAACCTGGCCAAGGCCCGCGCGCTGGTGGGTGGGGCAGTGGGCGGCCCCGGCAAGGCGCTGCAGGGCAACATCGACCCCAACGTGCTGTTTGCACCGCCCGCGCAGATCGAGCTGCAGGTGCGCAAGGTGCTGGACAGCTTTGGCACGCCCCACACCGACCGCAGCACCACCGGCCCCACCCACATCTTCAACCTGGGCCACGGCATCAGCCAATTTACGCCGCCCGAGCATGTGTCCGCGCTGGTGGAGGCGGTGCACAGCTACTCGCGCAAACAGCGGCTGCGCTGATCGCCCGCGCGCCAGCACCAGCACCATTGACTTATGCACAAAACTGGAGCGCAGGCCCGGAAAATTACGGGCGGCGCACTGGTTTCTAAAAAAACCATTCGCACAACGTAAGTTGTTGATTGATAAGACATTTAATTCCCTGCTTTTTTGACAGGCAATCCACCGAAAGCACGATTTTTCAAGGGTTTGCGGTGCAAACCCAATGGATATCCACAAAGTTATCCACAGAAATTCTGGATTTCTCTTAAATTCCCAGTCAAATCAAGCACTTGCGGCGTAAATCGAACAAATGAGTGAGCATGGCGCCGGGTGGCTAGCACAAATTGGGGGCTTGCCACCCCCTTGACGGATGGTTGATGTCCGACTTGTGCACACAAAAGTTGATGCGGCGCAACATAAATGACTCTCAGGCCCATAGCACATAATTTGCAGCAAAATTTCCTCAGATGATTGATTCATAAGGATTTTTTTGGCGTGCTGGTTTTCTGTGCAATCTGTTCGCACCCAGGTTTCATGCGGGTTGGGCGGGGATCCGGACAGGATGTCAACAAAGTTATCCACAGAAAATCGGGATTACTCGCACACCCTCGTCAAATCAACCACTTAGCCCGCAAAGCTCTACGAAACATCCACAACCCACCGCAAACGCCGCCCCGTCGTCATAGTTCGTGCCTATCCATCCAGCCATCGTCCAAGTTGCATTGCATACGCCTTCCCACAGCGGTGTGGGCGATCTGCTGAGCTACATCAGTGAGCGCCCGCTCGCGCCCGGTACGCTGGTGCGCGTGCCGCTGGGCACCCGGGAGGTGCTGGGCGTGGTGTGGGATGCCGACGAAGCCACGGGTGAGTTGCCTGAAGGCGCCACGCTGCGCTCCATCGCCGGGGTGCTGGACGGCGTGGCGCCGCTGGACCTGCCCTGGCGCCGCCTGGTGGCATTTGCCGCGCGCTACTACCAGCGGGCGCTGGGCGAGGTGGCCCTGGCAGCCCTGCCCCCGCAGCTGCGCGACCTGCGTCCCGAGCAACTGGCGCGCCGCCTGCGCCGCCCGGCCAAGGCGGACGGCGAGACTACAGACGCTATTCAAAACATAGCACTCACCCCAGAACAGGAAAGCGCTAGAGCCCAAATTTCCTCTGAAACCGGCCCCTTCCTGCTGTTTGGCAGCACCGGCAGCGGCAAGACCGAGGTCTATCTGCGCTGCGTGCAGGAGGTGCTGGAGGCCACCCCGGCCAGCGACTTTCCGACCCAGGTGCTGGTGATGGTGCCCGAGATCAACCTCACCCCCCAGCTTGAAGAACGCTTTGTCGGCCGCTTTGCCCCCCGGTTTGGCGCGGGCGCCGTGGTGTCTCTGCACAGCGGCATGACCAACCCGCAGCGTCTCAAAAGCTGGCTGGCCGCGCACAGCGGCACGGCGCGCATCGTGCTGGGCACGCGCATGGCGGTGTTTGCCAGCCTGCCGGGCCTCAAGCTCATCGTGGTCGACGAGGAGCATGACCCCAGCTACAAGCAGCAGGAAGGCGCCCGCTACTCGGCGCGCGATTTGGCCATCTGGCGCGGGCGCGAGCAAGGCGCCAAGGTGCTGCTGGGCTCGGCCACGCCGTCGCTCGAGAGCTGGTACGCCAGTCGACCGCCCACGCCCGAAGACCCCGAAGGCGGGCGCTACGTGCGCCTGCACATGCCCAGCCGCATCGGCGCGGGCGCGCTGGCCCGCGTGCGGCGGGTGGACATGAACCAGCAGCCCCGGCGCGCGGTGTTCAGTGCGCCGCTGCTGCAGGCCATTACCGAGCGCGTGGCGCGCGGCGAGCAAAGCATGATTTTGCTCAACCGCAGGGGCTACGCCCCCGTACTGCACTGCGTGGACTGCGGCTGGAAAAGCGACTGCCCGCACTGCAGCGCGCACCAGGTGTTCCACAAGACCGACCGCACGCTGCGCTGCCACCACTGCGGCTACACCGTGCGCGTGCCCTACCACTGCCCCACCTGCGGCAGCCCCGACATCCACCCCATGGGCCGGGGCACCGAGCAGCTCGAAGAGCAACTGGGCGCTCTGCTGTCGGAGGTGCTGCGGCCTGATCGCACCCCCGCCCGCATTGCCCGCATCGACGCCGACACCACCAAGGCCAAGGGCGCGCTGGAGGCGCAGCTGGCGCAGGTGCATTCGGGCGAGGTGGATGTGCTGGTGGGCACGCAGATGATTGCCAAGGGGCACGACTTTCGGCGCATCACGCTGGTGGCCGCCGTGCAGCCCGACGGCGCACTGTTCAGCAGCGACTTTCGCGCGGCCGAGCGGCTGTTTGCGCTGCTCATGCAGGCGGCGGGCCGCGCCGGGCGCGACGCCGCCTACATGGCCGCACAGGGCACGCAGTGCGAGATGTGGGTGCAGAGTTTCCACCCGAAACATGCCGTGTTCGAGGCGCTGCGCACGCACGACTATGAAGCCTTCGCCGCCCAGCAGCTCCAGGAACGCGAAGAGGCCGCCATGCCGCCCTTCTCGTACCAGGCCCTGGTGCGGGCCGACGCGCGCACGCAGGAGGTGGCCCAGGGTTTTCTGACCGCCGCCACCGCCGCAGCGCAGGCCGCCCAGCTACCGGGGCTGGGCGACGGCACCGTCATCCTGTTTCCCCCAGTGCCCCTGACCATCCAGCGCGTGGCCAATGTGGAGCGCGCCCAGATGCTGCTGGAAAGCAGCAGCCGCGCCACGTTGCAACGTTTTCTGGCCGCATGGCAGCCCGTGCTGCAGGCCACGCGCAGCCAGCCGGCGCACAAGGGGCTGATACGGTGGCTGGTGGATGTGGACCCGCTGGCGATTTAGCGCAACGCGCACGCCGCCACCAACCTGCCTACACTGGCGCCTTCAATCCCACGGAGACACTCATGGACACCCAGCTGTTCACCCAGACCTTGGTACAGGACGGCTTCGAGACGCCCGTTACCGTTGCGCGCGAAGCGGGCGGCATGCTGGCCGACCACGCCCACCCGTTCGAGGCGAAGGCGCTGGTCCTCTCGGGTGACATCCGCATTGCCACCGCCACCTCAGAGCGCGTATACCAGCCCGGTGAAGTGTTCCATCTGCAAGCGATGGAGCCCCACTCGGAGTTTTACGGGATGTTTGGCGTGACCTACCTGGTGGGGCGCAAGACGCCCGCCTGATCAGGCCGCAACAAACTGCCCGTGCAGGCCTAGCGGCAGGCCATAGGGCAGCGTGACACTGGCCACGGGCCCGGCGTTCAGCGCCTGGGCGTCGAACACGGACAGCGTCGTGCGCTCGGTCGGCCAATGGTAGGCCGTGCCCAGCACCCAGCCCCGGCCCTCTGCGGCGGTGGGGCTCGCAGGCACATAGACATGCTCCTCCGCAATCGAGCCTGCGCCGTACCGGTGGCGCTGCGGTTTGGTGTCGCCCTGCAGGGTCAGCACGGTGTCGAAGCCCTGCACCTGTACATCCATGCTCTGGCTGCGCTCCAGCAGGGTGGTAAAGCGCGTAGGCAGGCCATTGCGTGCAGGGTGGATGCGCGGGAACTCCACGTGCTCAAGCCCCGGGTATGCCAGCCGCGCCTGGCCCGTAGACGGCGTGAGCGTGATGTGCGCCCACCGCGTCGCAGCCGCTGCCGGGGTGCTGCGCGGGCCATCTACGTTCAGGTGGCGCAGCGCGGTCAGGATGTCGGGCTGGGCCACAAACCGCACCTGCACCGTGCCGCCTTCTTCCCAGGCGTTGGCCAGGTGGAACAGGCCGATGGCGGGCAGCTCAAATCGCTGGACCTTGAAGTCCGCCTTGTCGACCAGCAGCACCACCAGCGGTGCCTTGTCGTTCCATTGGTAGTGTGGCAGCGGGCTGCCCAGGCCGGGCTGACCATTGAATAGCAGCGGCATGAGCAGGAACACCAGGTGCCGTTCGGTGATGGCAAAGTCGTGCACCATGTCGGCCTGCACAGCGTCCAGCACATGCTGGCGGCGCAGTTGGCCGGTGGGTGCAATGTCGTACACCAGCAACTTTCCGGAGCCCGGAACGTAGCCGAAATTCCACACCGAGCCATCCGGCGCCACACGCGGGTGGGCCGAGAACGGCGCGCCCCGCGTCTCGGGCGACCAGGCCTTGAACCCCTGGGCCTGCAGTGTGACGGGGTCTACCGCCAGGGCGGAACCGGCTTCCCATAGCGCAAACAGCTCTTTGCGCGCGGGCAGAGCCAGCAGGTTGATGTTGGCGGGGTTGACGTCGTCGGGCCCGCTGAGCGGCGGCGAACCGGGCAGCGTGGTGGCAAAGCCCGAGTACAACAGCCGCCCGGCAGCCTCTTCCGCAGTGAGCTTGGGGGTGGCCAGCAGGGCACCGCGGTGGGAGATGCGGGGCGGTGTTTGCGTTGACGCCTGGCCGCCCTCAAAACGAAACGCCTGCAGCATGCCGTCGCCGTCAAACCAGTGGTTCATGGCCACGCCGCCCAGTTCACGCCGGGCGGGGCCAATGCGGTACAGCGTGCCCTGCAACGCTGCGGGCCAGCGCCCCTGCACAGGCAGCGGGCCACTTGCGAGCGGCGCCTTCAACGGACCGTTGTAGGAGGTGTAGCTGCTGCGCCAGGCGTGTGGCGCGTCGGCACCGTGGCCCAGCGTGGGCAGCAGGCTGGCGCCCAGGGCCGCCAGGACGGCGCGGCGCGGTGGATGGGGGTGGGTCATCGCGGTCTCCTTCCCGGCTTATTTCAGTTCGATGGTCTGAGACACCGCATCGGCGCCCACGCGAAAGGCTGCATCGGCAAACGGCGGTGGGCCCAGAGCGCTGCGCGCATTGCGGCTGAAACCGTAGACCTCGGTGGGAACGCCAAACACGTTGGCGTCGAGCTTCATGTTGCCGTTCTCGTCCAGATACACCGAAGCGGCGTAGTCGCCCTCGGGCAGGCCGACGAACTGCACCACGGCTTTGCCCTCGCTGGGCTGCGCCGATGCGACCTGCAGCGGCTTGCCGCGTGGGAAGTCCTCGCTTTTGTCAAACAACGCGGCCAGCACAGCACCCTGCTTGGTGGCGGGCAAGGTCACTTCAATGCGCAGGTCTGCGGCCTGGGCGGCTTGGGCGGCCAGGGCAGCGAGCGCAGCCAGGCCAAGGATCAGTTTTTTCATGAAAGGGCTTTCAGTGGGTGGTCGATGAGCTGGGTCTCGCCCAGATCGACACGCACTGTGCCCAGCCTGCCGTTGAACAGCGAGGCGTTTGCGACGAAATACCGCAAACACAGCGTGACCCGCCATATGCAGGCGCGAGTTACGCCAGCCCGCAAGGGGCCGCCTCCCCGGCAGGGGGGCCGCCAAAATACAAGTGTTTTTGGCCCCTATCGCTTGATAGCAAATCGCTTATAGCTATTAAAAATATAGCAATCAGGTCAACAACGCCACCGCCGCCGAAAAGCTCACAAACGCCAGTGCCGTGGACACCAGAATGATGCGCGCCACCCGCCCGTTGTTGGCACCAAACTTTTCGGCCAGCAGCGACACATTGCTGGCGCTGGGCAGCGCAGCCAGCAGCACCAGCACCGTGAGTGCAAACGGCGTAAGCGGCACGCCCAGAGCCATGGCGGCCGTGCCCACCGCCCACACCAAGAGCGGGTGCACCAAGAGCTTGGCCAGCGCCACGGGCACATAGTCGCGCGCGGGCACCTGCTCGTGCTGGTTCATTTGGGACCGGGCCAGCACGGCGCCAATGGTGAACAGTGCCACGGGCGAGGCGGCATCGGCCAGCATGGCCACGGTTTTGTCCACCGGGCCGGGCAGCTGAAACTGCATTGCGGAAGCCAATGCGCCCAGTGCAATCGACCACGGCATGGGATTGGTGGCCATGCCTTTGAAGGCGTTGCGCAACGCCACGCCCACGCCGTGCGTGCCCGCGCCATCAAGCCGCGACAGTGCAATACACAGCGAACTGGTGATGACCATGTCCACAACGATGGTGACGATGGCGGGGCCTGCGCTCTGCGCACCGAGCAGCGCCACCAGCAGCGGCACGCCCATAAAGCCGGTGTTGGGGAACGCAGCCACCAGCGCGCCAAAGGCGGCATCGTTCCAGCCGATGCGCGCATTGCGCGTGAGCGCCACCGTGCCGCCCACCATGATCAGCGCACACACGACATAGACGCCCGCCACGGCCGGGTCCAGCAGCTGCGCGATGGGCGTGCTGGCGCCAAAACGGTACAGCATGCAGGGCAGCGCAAAGTACAGCACGAAGGCGTTGAGCCCCGGGATGGCAGGCTGGGGCAACACCCCGCGCCGCGCAGCCAGATAGCCGCAGAGCACCAGCGCGAAGAAGGGAAAGGTGATGAGAAGAACGGAGAGCACGGGCGCTATTGTCTGTGCAGCGCCCGGCAGACCGGTGCGCGGCCCGCAGGCATGGTCAGCGCAAAGTCAGGCGGGGGCCATCACCTATGGAGATTGCGCGGTAGATCGCTGGCTTGGGATGCCTTCGAACTCGTTTTACTGCTTGCGCTGGATGATCAAATTGCGCTTGGCGTCTTCCGGGTAGGCAAACGTGATGGCACCGTTCTTGACCGCGCCAATGACCAGCATGTTGCGGGTGATGGCGTCCTTGTCTTGCACACTGAACGGCTTTTCGTAGGTGGACACCACGCCGTAGTACGTTTTCATCTTGCCCTCCAGCGACTCCTTGATGGCCTTGCCAGTGAGGTTACCGTCGCGGATGCCCAGCAGGGCATACATCAACAGATAGGTGGCGTCGTAGGCGTTGGCGGCGGCCATGGGCACCGCCACCCGGCCCTGGTATTTGCGGGTGTAGCTTGAGAGGAAGGCAGCGCGCCGTTCGTTGCTGGGCTCGGCAATGAAGGTCTGCACCATCAGCGCGCCCTCGGCCGCGTCCTTGGCGCCGTCGATGAAGTTGGGGAACGACAGGGGCCACGCACCCACCTGGGGCACCTTCCAGCCCAGGGCCTTCTTGCCGTTGGCGATCACCGCGTTTTCGGGGCCGACGGTGTAGCTGAAGACCACATTGGCGCCTGCATTGCGCGCAGCCGTGAGTTCGGCGGACAGGTCTTTGACACCCAGCGCAAAGCGCGACACATACACGGGCTTGAGGTTCTTGGCAGCCAGCGCGGCCACCACATCGTTGTAGCCGCCCTCGCCATAGCCGGTGGTGTCGGCAAAGATGGCGACCTTGTCCCAGCCGCGCTTCAAGATGTCGTCCACCATGAAGGGCGCCTGCAGCGCATCGCGGGCCTGCACGCGAAAGATGTAGCTGTCTGGCGCGGGGTACTTGGCGGTGACGGCCGTGCCGGACGAACACGGCACGATGAGCGGCACCCTCGCGTCCTGGAACAGGTCGATCGCCTTCATCGCCACGCCCGTGTTGCAGAACCCGATGGTTGCGACCACTTTTTCCTTGAGCAGGTCCTGGCTGACCTTGCGGCCTTCGTCGGGGTTGGCGGTGTCGTCCTTGATGACCAGTTCCAGCGGCCGGCCCAGGTAGCCGCCCACGGCATTGATCTCATCGACCGCCAGCTTGATGCCGTTGAGCATGGGCACACCAAAGTCTGCCGACGGCCCGGTGAAGGGGCCCACCACGCCAATGCGAACGGGGTTGACGCTGCCGGTCTGGGCGTTCAGCTGCGCAGGCAGGACCACTGCGCCGACGACGAGCGCACAGCCCACCCTACGACAAACAGACAAAACAGAAGCGAACGAAACAAGCGGGATCATGGTGGTGCGTCTCCAGGGGCTGCCCTTGGAATGGGCAGTCATTGGTACGCAGTATCAAAGTGTGACAACCCTCGCCGCCAGCGGGGTTTCCCGCAGCGACGCGGCTGCGCCTGGGGCTTGCTGCGGCTGGGGGGCTTCCACGTCAGGGCAATGTCAGGCGCACGCCGGGCACCAGGACCGGGCCGGTATCATTGCGCGCTTCGCAGGCCCGCCCCGACGTCACCGCTTTTCGCTTTTCGCTTCTCGGGGCTCCCGGTACGCCTGCCCACACCCCCACCTTCTCGCATCCTTACCGCCTCTCGCGCCCCTCTCTGCATGTCCGCCGGTCTCAACCTCGCCCAGCTTCAGGCTGTCCACTACACCGATGGAGCCTGCCTAGTGCTGGCCGGGGCGGGCTCTGGCAAGACGCGGGTGATCACGATGAAGATCGCCCACATGATCGAAAAGGACATGGACCCCAAGCGCATTGCGGCCATCACCTTCACGAACAAGGCTGCCGCCGAAATGCGCGAGCGTGCCAAGGGCCTGATCGGGCGGCGCGCCAAGGATGTGCTGGTATGCACCTTTCACGCGCTGGGCGTGCGCATGGTGCGTGAAGACGGCGCGGTGCTGGGCCTCAAGCCGCAATTCAGCATCATGGACGCCGACGACGTGACCGGCATCCTGAAGGAAGCCGCGGGCGGCACCACCGACATGGCCACCGCACGCCAGTGGCAGTGGGTCATCAGCAAGTGGAAGAACATGGGCCTGACCTCTGAGCAGGCTCTGGCCCAGGCGGCCGACGACAGCGAGCGCAGCATTGCGGTGCTGATGGCGCGATATGAAGAGCGCCTGTCTGCCTACCAGAGCGTGGACTTTGACGACCTGATTGGCATGCCGCTGCGCCTGCTGCGCGACTTTCCGGAGGTCCGTGCCAAGTGGCAGGCGCTGCTGGGCCATGTGCTGGTGGATGAATACCAGGACACCAACGCCACGCAGTACGAGCTTTTGAAGCTGCTGGTGGGCGAGCGCGGGCATTTCACCGCGGTGGGCGACGACGACCAGTCCATCTACGGCTGGCGCGGCGCCACGCTGGACAACCTCAAAAAGCTGCCCATCGACTTTCCGGCGCTCAAGGTCATCAAGCTGGAGCAGAACTACCGCTCCACCAGCGCCATCCTGCGTGCGGCCAACAACGTGATAGGGCCCAACCCCAAGCTGTTTCCCAAGACGCTGTTCAGCGAACTGGGCGAGGGCGAGCCGGTGCGTGTGGTGGACGCCGACAGCGAAGAACACGAGGCCGAGCGCGCCGTGGCCCGCATCCAGAGCCTGCGCGCCGCCAGCAACCCGCCGCCGGACTGGAAGAGTTTCGCCATCCTGTACCGCGCCAACCACCAGGCCAAGCCGTTTGAAAAAGCGCTGCGCAAGGCGAACATCCCGTACAAGGTGTCGGGCGGCACCAGCTTTTTCGACCGGGCGGAAATCAAGGACCTGTGCGCCTGGTTTCGCCTGTGGATCAACAACGACGACGACCCGGCGTTCCTGCGCGCCATCACCACGCCCAAACGCGGCATTGGCCACACCACGCTGGCGTCGCTGGGTGCGTTTGCCACACAGCACAAGCAGAGCATGTTCGGCGCGCTGTTCAACGGAATGCTGCCCGCTGCTATCCCGAAGCGCGCCATGGACGGGCTGCACGAGTTTGGCCGCTACATCAACTACCTGGAATACAGCGCCCGCCGCACGCACGGCGCCGAAGACGCCCGCACGTTTTTGAACGACTGGCTCAAGGAGATCGGCTACGAGCAGCACCTGTACGACGGCGAAGACAGCGAGAAGGTGGCTGCCGCCCGCTGGAGCAACGTGATGGAGTTTTGCGACTGGATGGCCCAGCGCGCGGGCGGGCAGATTGACGACACATCGGGCGCGGTAGTGGCCAAGGAGACCAAAAGCCTGCTGGAGGTGTCGCAGACGATTGCGCTGCTATCCACCATCTCCGAGCGCGAAAAGGACCAGGACATGGTTACGCTGTCCACCCTGCACGCCAGCAAGGGGCTGGAGTGGCCGCATGTCATCTTGGTGGGTGTGACCGAGGGCATGCTTCCGTTTAAGCTGGACGACGACGAGGGCCGCCAGCACAAGGTGAGCGACGACACCCTGCAGCGCCTGCAGGAAGAACGCCGCCTGATGTATGTAGGCATCACCCGCGCCCAGCGCACGTTGGCCGTGAGCTGGACCAAAAAACGCAAGAAGGGCCGCGAGATGGTGGCCGCTCAGCCGAGCCGCTTTATTGCCGAGATGGGCCTGGACAAGACCACCGCTCGCGAAGACCCGCGCGAAAAGCTCAAGGCCCTGCGCGCAGAATTTGCGGCCAAGGCGCAGGCCAGCAGCGCCGCCAACGCCGCAGCGGCAGCCAACCCTGCGCCGACCGCCTGAGCGCGCCATGCAGCGCCCTCGTCCCCAGGCCACAGACCCCACGCCCATGGCGGTATCTGCCCCTTGGCATGCTGCACCAGCCAGCATCGCTTCGTTTTTGATAGCTATCAGCGCTTATCCTAAAAGCGCTAGAGCCAAAAATGACCCAAAATCCGCGTCGGCTTGCCCTGCAGTGGCCGACAGGACCCACCGGCGCCTGCAAGGCCGCTGGCGCGCCGAGCTGCAAAGCCCCGGCGCTGACACCCTGCCTGCGACCGCGACCACTGTGTTGCATTTGGGCCCACACCCGGAACTGGCACAGAGCGTGCGTGGTACCGTCCAGCGCGGCAACACCACGGCGCTAGGAGCCTGTCGGACTTGGAGTGTCGAAAGCGAAAATTGGCCCCAGCGAGGACATTTTTTGCCGGATTCGCAGACCCATAGCCGAGCTATGGGGCAAGAAGACGGTGAAAAATGGACCGCTGCGGCCAATTTGCAGCCGACGATTTCCAAGTCCGACAGGCTCCTAGTCAGTGGCGATGTCGATGCAGGCGAGCTAACTCTGGAAGAATCGATCAACGGTACCAACATCAGCGCCACCTGGATAGGCCAGGTCGTGGCTGGCAGTTGCGGCAAGGAAATACGCGGAACATGGAACAACGCCCCACCCTCCCCCTCGGCGCCTTCGGCAGCCCCCACCCCGTTCGTGCTGCGCAAGCAGGTGGGCTGGCAATGACCGCCACAGACACCACCCCGGCAACACCCCAGACGGCCCGCACAGCCCGCCGCCTGCACCGCACAGCGGCGCTGGTACTGGCAGCCCTTGCGCCTGCAGGAGCGGCGCTGGCGCAGACGGCCCCTGCCAGCACGTCCACATCCCCCGCTGACAGCGCGCTGCGCCGATGCACAGCGTTGTCGAGTGACAACCAGGCCCGCCTGGCCTGTTTTGACCAATGGGCAGCCCAGCAGGCCTGGCAGGCGCCCGCCGCATCGGCCGAAGCCGCTGCCGCAGTGCAGCCACCCGTGGACACCACACTGCCCGCCACCCGCGTCATCGACGTCGCCCGCACCGAAGGCTGCCGCGACCCGCAGTACAGCGACCTGTCGCGCTTTTGGGAGCTGGAGTCGGGCAGCGACTGCGGCACCTTCAGCTTTCGCGGCTACCGCCCCATCACCGTGTCTGTGGTGGCATCGAGCAACGTGAACCGCCAGCCCACATCAGATGCCGAAAACGGCTCGGCCACTGAAGCCACCCCGTACCGCCGGGCGGAAAACCGCATCCAGCTGTCGGTGCGCACCAAGATTGCCCAGGGGCTGCTCACCCAGGGGCACCCCACGCTCAAGGATTCGGTGTGGTTCGGCTATACGCAGCAGTCGTACTGGCAGCTGTTCACGCCCGAGATCTCGCGCCCCTTCCGCACCACCGACCATGAACCCGAGGTGATGTACGTCTACCCCACCACGGCCGATCTGCCGTTTGGCTGGAAGTGGCGCTACAGCGGCATCGGACTGGTCCACCAGTCCAACGGCCAGAGCAAGCCCCTGTCGCGCAGCTGGAACCGCGTGTACCTGATGACGGGTATGGAGCTGGGCAACAACTGGAGCGTGAACGCACGCCTGTGGCGCCGCATCCCGGAAAGTGCGGGCAGTGACGACAACCCGAACATCAGCGACTACGTGGGCCGTGGCGAGTTGTCAGCAGTGTGGAACTACAACAAGAACAACACCGTGGGCGCCACCCTGCGCAGCTCCTTGTCGAGCTCGGGCCGCGGGTCGATGCGGGTCGAATGGATGCAGGCCCTGGGAACGAGCATTTTCGGCGGCAAGACCAACTTGCGCCTGCACACCTCGCTGTTCAACGGCTACGGCGACAGCATGATCGACTACAACCGCAAGCGCACGGTGTTCAGCGTTGGCCTGAGCCTCGTGGATTTCTAGCAGTGACATCCCCCTGAGGTGCTTCGCGCCTTCCCCTTCTCTCGAATTGCTGCGCAATTCGGGAAGGGGGACGACGCCCTCGCTGCGGGGCGGCCCTTGCTTGGCGTCACTCGCATGGGGCGCGCCCGTTTTTGAGGCCGTCGACGGTTGCAACGCGCCGTGAAAAGGCGTTGCACCAACGCCCCGCACTCACTAACAACTCGTTACGACATCGTCCTCAAGTTTTGCGGCGTGGTGCCGACGCGCCGCCACAATGGCACGCGCACCCAGACGCCATGGCCCGCAGCGCGCCACGCTTTTGATAAGAGCGGTTTTCCCGCCGTTTACCCTGCCATTGCCCCGGTGTGCACCCCTCCAAAATGTACGCAGAGAGGAACACCCCATGGACATGCAATACCAGCTCAAGGCAGGCAGCTATTACCTGTACGACATGCGCGATGCGCCCAGTGCCGTCACGGGCGAGCGCCGGTTCAAGCTCAAGACGGACACCGTGGCCATTGCGTTTGATGCGCACACAGGCCAAGTGCACCAGCATGGCAGCCCCACGCGCATCCAGTCATGGGCCAACAACACCCGCCGCCGCCTGCGCGCTGCCGGGGCACAGGACATGGCCAACGACATCGTGGTGGTGTCGGGCCCGCTGCCGGTGGATGAACTGAATAAGTGCCTGTGGGTCAGCGGCTATGTGCGGCGCATGTTCTCGCGCCTGTCCACATTGCCGCACGGCAAGCTGCAGCGGCCTGCGGCCGAGCCGTTCCGCAAGGCGGCCTGATCCTTCGGCCCGGCACTTTCCACCCACCGCAAGTGCCGCACGCAGCGGCCCCTTTTGTAGGTGGTGCCGCTTCAAAAACCAGTATTCAGGCCTGCGCGTCCTCAGCAGCGTCGCCGTCCATCACCTCCGGCACTTCGGCGTGTTTGACGATGGTGACCGGCACGGGGCTGGCATGCGCCAGCTCTTGCGACACCGACCCCAGCAGCGCGCTGGTGATGGCGCCCTGGCCCTTGGCGCCGATGATGACCATGTCGCAGCCCGAGCGCTCAATCATGTCCACCAGCGTGTGCGCCACATCCCCCACGCCCACATCGGTTTCATAGGCCACACCGGCTGCGTCCAGCAACGCCCGGGCCGATGCCATGAGGTGGTCGCCCGCCTCCAGGCTGGCGGCGGCGATCAGGTCGGGGTCGCGGGTGGTGACCAGTTCGTACAGCGTGGCGGGCTCCTGCACATTGGCCAGCACGATGGAGGCCTTGAGCCCCTGGCCCACCAGTGCCAGCGCGTGGTGTACGCCATCCAGCGCGAGTTCAGAGCCGTCCACGGCGATGAGGATCTTGAGCATGTTGTTCTCCTTGAGTCAGTAAAGTCCAGTGTAGCGACGCCCTGTGCCCGCGCGTGCCCATACCCTTGAGCCAGGTCAGGGCAGCGCGTATCAGTCCGTCTGGGACAATGCGCCCCATCATGCTGCAGTTTGACCTCCTCAAAACCGACCCCACCAGCCACGCACGCCGTGGCACCCTCACGCTCAACCATGGCGTGGTGCAAACCCCCATCTTCATGCCCGTGGGCACCTATGGCACCGTCAAGGGCGTGATGCCACGCAGCCTGCACGACATGGGCGCGCAGATCATCCTGGGCAACACCTTTCACCTGTGGATGCGCCCGGGCCTGGATGTGATGCAAAGCTTTGGCGGCCTGCACGGCTTTGAGAAGTGGGACAAACCCATCCTCACCGACTCGGGTGGCTTTCAGGTGTGGAGCCTGGGCGCCATGCGCAAGATCACCGAAGAAGGCGTGACCTTTGCAAGCCCCGTCAACGGCGACAAGCTCTTCATGTCGCCCGAGGTGAGCATGCAGATCCAGACCACGCTCAACTCCGACATCGTGATGCAGCTGGACGAGTGCACGCCGTATGAGACCAAGGGCCACCTGACCACCGAGGCCGAAGCGCGCAAGTCCATGGAGATGAGCCGCCGCTGGGCGGTGCGGTCCAAGGCCGAGTTCGAGCGCCTTGAAAACCCCAACGCCCTGTTCGGCATTGTGCAAGGCGGCATGTTTGAGAACCTGCGCCAGGAGTCATTGGACGCGCTGGTGGAGATGGACTTCCCCGGCTACGCCATTGGCGGCGTGAGCGTGGGCGAACCCAAGGACGAGATGCTCAGCATCATGGCGCACACGCCCCACCGCCTGCCCGCCCACAAGCCCCGCTACCTGATGGGCGTGGGCACGCCCGAGGACCTGGTGCAAGGCGTGGCCGACGGCGTGGACATGTTCGACTGCGTGATGCCCACGCGCAATGCGCGCAACGGCACCTTGTTCACACGTTTTGGCGACCTGAAAATCCGCAACGCCCGCCACAAGACCGACCACCAGCCGCTCGACACCAGCTGCACCTGCTATGCCTGCGCGGGCAGCGCCGGTGTGTCGTGGGACGACGGTGGGCGGGACGGCTTCAGCCGCGCCTACCTGCACCACCTGGACCGCTGCGGCGAGATGCTGGGCCCCATGCTCACCACGGTGCACAACCTGCACTACTACCTGAACCTGATGCGCGAGGTGCGCGAATCGCTGGACGCGGGCGAATTTGCCCAGTTCCGCGCACGCTTCAAGGCCGAGCGGGCGCGGGGCGTGTGATGGCGAACAGGACCCTGTGCTGAGCCACTACGTTTTTGATAGCTTTCAGCGATTACTGGATAAGCGCTAGAGGCCAAAATCACTCAAAACCCCCACCCCCCTGGCTTCGCAGCCTGCTGCGGGCTCTTGCCGGGCTGGGCAGCGGGCTGCTGGCAGTGCTCATCCCGTCGCCGATTCGCCGGCCCCTGATCGCTGTCCTGAACGGCGGATCTTGCGGGCCTGCACAACACGGCCCCCGGCAGTTGTCAATAAATGTATTTAGATGTGAGGCCCATTCGCGCTGAAGCGGTATGCGCGATGACAATCGCCAGCAACTTCGCCGCCATCCCGCCCCACGCCATGACCCCCTCTCTTGCGCTTCCTCGGTCGCCGCCCCGGCCCTGGCTGTGGCTGGGCCTGGCGTTGTTGATCTTCGCGGCCTGCCTGGTGGGTATTTTTGCGCGGCCTATTGGCTTTCTCTCGGCGTTCTGGCCGGCCAACGCCTTGCTACTGGGGCTGCTGGTGCGTTACCCCGCCCTGGCGCGCCCCGCTGCCTGGGGGTCGGCAGCCGTGGCGTATGTGGCGGCCGACCTGCTGACCGGCAGCTCACTGGGTATGGCGCTGTGGCTCAACGCGGCCAATTTGCTGAGCGTGACCGTGGGCTGGCTGCTGCTGCGCCGCCTGAGCGAGCCGGTGCTGCGCCTGCAGCGCACGATGTCGGCCCTGCATTTACTGCTGGCGGCGTTGGCGGCCAGCGCCGCCGGTGCGCTGGCGGGCAGCGGCGCAGCGCCTGTTTATTTCAATTCGCCCTGGACCTCCCTGCTGTCGCTGTGGTTCAGCACCGAGCTGATGAACTACATGCTCATCGTGCCCGTGGTGCTGGCGGCACCGCGCGATGACGACCCGCCTTCGCCGGTGCACGACGCGCCGCTGTTCTGGCGCGTGGCGCCGGTTGGCTCGCTGCTGTTGGCCGAAGGCATCCGGGGGCTGGTCGGCGGGCCGGGCGTGCTGGCCCTTGCAGTGCCCGGCCTGTTGTGGTGCGCGCTGAGCTACAGCACCTTTGTGGCCAGCTTGCTGTCGCTGGTGGTGTGCCTGTGGACCATGGCGGGCGTGGCCATGGGGGTGCTCAACTTCACCCCGGCGCACGCGGGCGATGTGTTCTCGCTGCGCGTGGGCGTGACGCTGCTGGCCCTGGGGCCGCTGGCCGTGGCCTGCGCCAGCGCGGCACGCGCCGAAACCCTGCGCCGCCTGGACCACGCCGTGCGCCACGACGACCTCACCGGCGTGCTGGCCCGCCGCGCCTTCATGCGCCAGGGCCAGCGCCTGCTGACCCGCTACGGGCGCGAAACAGCCGGTGTGGCGGTGTTGATGCTGGACATCGACCATTTCAAGCAGGTCAACGACCAGCACGGGCACGGCGCCGGAGACCAGTTGCTCATCGGCATTACCCAGGCCATGGCCACCGCCCTGCGTACGCAGGACGCGCTTGGCCGCATGGGCGGCGAGGAGTTTGCCGTGGTGCTGCCCGAGGTGTCGCACGCCGAAGCGCAGGCCATTGCCGAACGCCTGCGCAGCGCAGTGGCGCAACACCCGTTCGAAGTGGCACCGGGTGGGCAAAGGCTGCACGCCACGGTCAGCATCGGCATGGTGCACAGCGCCTCCATGAGCGGCGATGCCGACATCGACACCCTGCTGATGGCCGCTGACGCCGCGCTGTACCGCGCCAAGACCGAAGGGCGCAACCGGGTGGCGCCGGCCTGAGAGCCTGTTCACGATCTTGCGAGGAACCGTGAATAGACCGTGAGAGCGCTCGGCTGCTGCAACAACAGCGGCAACGGCCTAGCATGCCAGGGACTGCAGTGCTACAGATACTGCTGCCAGAGCATGTTGGTCATCCGCCCCTGTGGGTCCCACACGGCCTTGGTGGCGCGAAACCGGTCCGCCTGCGGGTAGGCCGCAGCGAACTGCGCGAAGGTAGCGTGGCGCTGGTACGGCAGGTAATAGGTACCGCCGTGCTGCAGGGCCAAGTCGATCAGCTCACGCGTCCAACGGCCTACTGCGGCCTGCGCCTCGGCGCTGGTGCCTTGCTTGTAATACAGCACCCACGAAAACACCTCGTCGCGCGCCCAAGCCATCACCGCGTCGGGGTCGGGCGGCGCGTGGCGCACCGAGACGTTGAGCACCTGCGCTGCATGCTGCCGCAGGATGCGCGCTATGCCACGGGTGAAGGCAGCGAAGTGGGCCACGGGCACAAAGTATTCCTGCAGCACATAGGTGGACTGTGCGCGGCTGGCGGGTTCCAGCGAGGCCGTGTCCAGGCTGGCCTCGTGGTTGCGCCACACCACAGGTTGGCCACGCAGCAACGCCGGCCGCACCACTTTGCGCTGCAGCTGATGGCCGCCAGGCAGTTCGGTCATCGCCCAGATTACGCCCTTGTCCAAGTCATAGCGCTGGCCGCGCGGCACCAGGCGTTCAGGCACTGTTACAGGCTTGTCGGTGGTGGCCCAGGTCACCGCGGTGGCGTGGTCAAAAAGGGGCGGCAGCAGGTCGGCGTTGTGCATCACAGCCCGAGCGTTGGCGCGCACCTTGGCGGCAAAGTAGCCGGGGTAGTCTTCCAGCGCCACGTTGGCCACGCTGCGCTCCATGGCGGTATTGGTGTCCAGGTCCAGCTCCACCTCGGTGATCACGCCCAGCCCGCCATAGCCGCCAAGCGCTGCGCGGAAAAGATCAGGGTGCTGCTTGCGGCTGGCCTCGCGTATCTCGCCGTTTGCCAGCACGATCTGCAGCGCCCGTACCGATGCCGCCATGGGCCCATGCCCCACGTAACGGCCATGCACGTTGACCGACACCGACCCGCCCACAGTGAAGTTCGAATAACTCTGCATTGTGCGCACCGCCAGGTCGTACGGGTCCAGGTGGTCCTGCAGGTCGCGCCAGCGCATTCCGGCCTGCACACGCACGGTGCGCGTTTTGGCGTCCAGCCACACCAGCGTATTCATTGCGCGCATGTCGATGTGCAGACCGCCTTCCACACCAATCTGCCCGCCCATGCTGTACCGCCCGCCACCTACGGCGACGGCGCCCGGCCAGCGATGCAGCGCCTGCACCACGTCTTGCACGCTGGCGGGGGCCACGACCTTGGCCACCCGCACAGGGTAAAGACGAGTGACGTTCTCCACCAGCAAAACGCTTGCGCCGTGGGCGGGCCGCTGCGCTGTCAGCCCGATCCCAACCAGTCCCGCGGCGGCCATGGCACCCAAAAGGTCCCGGCGACGCAGCCCCTGCGCAGGCACCGTGTGCGGCACTTTTTTACCCCTCCCTTGCCAACCGCACTCCGGCACTGGTGCCACACGCATGGCAGAACTTGGCAAACGCGCTCTTGCGTGTGCTGCACTGGCCGCAGTGGTCAAACAGGCCAATGCCGCAATGGGGGCAAAAGTCGATCTTCTCGTTCTTCAGGTCCACCGGGCGCTCGCAGCCGGGGCAGACGCTTTTGGCCAGGCGCGCCAGGGCGACGTCGTAGCTCAGGTCCTTGCGGCGCTCCTGGTCGGGCAAGGTCTCGGCCAGCTTCTGGCGTTCCAGGTAGCGGTTGAGCGCCAGGATGGCATAGCGGCCCACCACGGCCGTCAAGGCAATGCCCACCACATAGCGCACGTAGCCGCCGTAGCTGGGCAGGTAGGGCACCAGTTCGACAAAAAACGCGAACAGCGCAAAGAAGATAAAGCCCCACACAAACGGCCAGTAGGTACCCTTGCGCTTTTTGACAAACAGCCAGCCCGCAATGGCCAGAAGCGGCAGCGTCAAGGCCAGGCGGTACAGAAACACACGCAGCTCAACCTTGCGCTGCTCGATGCGCATCCGCTCATAGCCGCCTGCTTCCAGCTCGCTCAAGCGGTTTGTTGCTGCGGCCGCCGCCTGGCGCGCATCGAGTGCCGCCTGTTGCTGCTGCTCCACCGCCTGCTGGGTTTTGCGCTCGTTGATGCGCAGCGCGTCCAGGCCCTGGGTGCGCGAGAGCACTTCCGGGTCCTGGTCCGCGCGCTGGGTGGCGCTGCGGGCGGCCAGCCAGCTGTTGAAGCTGTCGCGCGCCGTGCGACTCTCGCTCTGGGCCTTGCTGCGCTGTAGCTGCGCCTGCTCCAGGGCGGTCTGTGCCTCCTGCTCGGCATCGCGCGCGTCGCGCACCTGCTTGCGCAGGGCCAGCGCGGCCGGCCTGTCCAGAAAGTCGTCCAACTGCAACTGGCTTTCCACCTTGGGCAGGTCTCCCACAATGGTGCCCCCCAGGCCGATGAGGAAGCTGGCAAACACAAACGCGACCAGCCACAGGCCGCGGCGGAACCATTTTTCAGACAAGCGCAGGGATTTACTCATGGTCTTCTCCTCTCGGGTGATCGATCAACACGGTCGCCACTGCGCCCCTCTCCAACAAGCCACGCAGGGACAAGTACACCATGCTTCATTTTTTATAGCTGCTAGCGCTTATCCATCAAGCGCTAGAGCCCATTTTTATTCAATTTTTCAAGGTCAGCACCACGGGCGGCGCTGCCAGTTGTGTGCGCTGCAGCCACGCCAGCACCGAATCAACCGTGACGGTCTCGATGCGGTCTGAAAACCGCTTGTCGCTGGGGTGGTCGTCAAACGCAATGTTGGCCGACCCGACGCGCCCCCCCATGCGCGTGAGTGGGCCAAGCTTGAGCGTGGTGGGCGTGTAGCCCTTGAACTGCAGCCACGCCTGCGCCTGCTCGCGCGTCTGCACGGTGGCGGGCTCCATGGCCACGGCCAGTGTCTCCAGCGCCCACTGGTTGGACTGCTGGTACTTGCGGCCCCACACGTAGCTGACCATGCTGTAGGCGGGTTGCTGCAGCGTGCGGGTGCGGCCCGTGTCCTGCAACACGGCCAGCAGGCGTTGCTGCACGTCCGCCGTGGGCACGGCGTAGACCGCCTCGTAACGCCACAGATCGTCCAGAAAGAATTCGCCCAGCCCCTGGCGGTAGAGGTGGCCCACCGCAGTGCCACATTCGTTGAGCTTGTGCGCCACGCGCCAGGGCCCCTCTGTGGTTTTGTACGCCCAGCCCAGGTGCGAGTAGCGCAGGCCGTATTTGCTCAGGTCCTGCCCCGCCCGGGCCAGCACCACCACGCGGGTGCCCGAGCGTGCGTGTTCGGCATCCAGCGCGGCGGCGGTCTGCTCTGCCAGCTTCATGCCGCGCTCCACCACTTGGGGTGTGGTCTTGCGGGGCTCGCACGAGCGGCCGGCGTGTGACTGGGTCGCCGTGAACAGCGCCGCGCCCGCGACGAGGGCAATGCCCCAGACCAGGGGCGTGGTCCCTATTCTGCGTGTGGGGGTCACGCCATTGCGCGTTGTAGGCAGGTGTGTGTGAGTGGCCATGGTGTGCACCCTCACAGGCGTTCGTTGTGCAGCAGCGCACGGCCCATGGCGTTGGGGATGAAGGCAATCGCCTCACCCGCTACCGACAGCACCACGCCGGTACCAATCACGCTGCAAGTCACGACGGTGCCCACGCCGTAGGCCGACGCTGCCACGCCACGGCCCGCCACTTCCACGCTGGCCTGGGCGCCATCGGACGCACGTTCCAGCAGATACACGGTGCCGGTGGCGGATGCTTCCACGGTCCTGACGGTGAGCACAGCGCCTGCCACTGACAGCGCAGCAGGCAAGGCCACCACGGCGCCCGCTGCAGTGGACGCCACCGAAGCAGTGCCCACCACCGACGCGACAGGCAACATCGACAGCGCCGCCGACGCTTCACTTTGCGCACGCGCGGGCAACACCACAACGGCACACAGCAGGCCAGCGGCCAACAGCCAGCGGAGCAGGGTGGGGTTCAAGGTTCGGTTATTTGCAGGGGGCTGGGACATGGTTTCACTCCTCGTTCATTTTTTGGAACGCTGCCGCACGGCCTGTGCAGCAACGCTTGGATGTTTCAGACCAGCCCAGGAGCATCGCCCAGGCCGGGGGTTGTGGCGCCGTGATTTCAGTTCGCGTTGTTACCAGACGTTGCAGACTGTGCGGCAGCCGCTTCACGGCGGCCCTGCAGGCGGGCTTCGGCCAGGTCGGCTTCATGGCGGTCGCGCAGCATCTTGGCCAGGGTGAACGCGGTGGTGATCAGGTACAACCAGCTCACCCCCAGAAAAGCCTTGTAGGTCACGTTGATGTCCATGCCCAACAGGCCCCAGCCCGTCAGGCCCATGGCCACGGTGAACCCGCCCCACACCACCAGCTTCCACATGGGCGTGTCCCCCGCGCCGCGGCGCGTGGCGCTTTCGTTGTCCCGCACAAACTTGGCCAGCACAAAGGCAGCAGACAGACAGAACACATACCCCATCACCATGAACGCCTGCTCCAGCTGCTGACCGGGCAACCAGGCCAGCCCCACGGCACACAGAAACACAGCGATACCGAACGAGACCCACACCTGCAACTGCCAGGCACGGGTGTCACGCTGAACGATGAGGGGAGAGGTAGTAGACATACAGTGGGTGGGCCACGGGGGCCTTGGTTGAACACGGAGCGAATGGTGACGGGGCGCCGCGCTGGCGTCTGCGCCCAGATACTGCAGTGGCCCTGCACCAGCCGTTAGGTATCGTATGGCGATACTTTTGGCGAATGCGGCACCTTCAATCGCTATAAAAGCGCAGAACATGGGTGACAGCACGTGCTGCGCTTGTCTTCCACAATCCCGGCCACAACACCAGTTGCCCCACCGTACGGAGACCCCCCATGACCAGCACCAAATCTTTTGACCTCGTCGTCCACGGCGCCACCGGCTTCACCGGCCGCCTGGTGGTCGAATACCTGCTCAAGCGCTACCCCGCAGGCAGCGGCCTGCGCTGGGCCATGGGCGGGCGCAATGCCGACAAACTGGCCGCCGTGCGCGACGAACTGGGCGCACCGGCGGACACCCCGCTGGTCGTAACCGACACCAGCACCCCCGCCAGCCTGAAAGCCCTGATGGACCAAACCCGCCTGGTGCTGACCACGGTGGGCCCCTACCAGCTGTACGGCAACGAAATGGTGGCCGCCTGCGCCAAGGCCGGTGTGGACTATGTGGACCTGTGCGGAGAGCCCGCCTGGATGCGCCACATGATCGACGCGCACGAAGCCACCGCCAAGGCCAGTGGCGCACGCATCGTGTTCTCGTGCGGGTTCGACTCCATTCCGTTTGACCTGGGCGTGTACCTGTTGCAAAACGAAATGAAAGCCCGATTCGGCCACCCCGCAAGCCGTGTGCGCGGCCGGGTTCGCAAGATGAAGGGCACCTTCTCCGGCGGCACCGCCGCCAGCCTGAAAGCCACCATGGCCGCAGCCGCCAGCAACCCCGCCGTGCTGGACCTGCTGAAGAACCCCTTCTCTCTAACCCCCGGCTTCGAGGGCCCGCGCCAGCCCACAGGCCACAAGCCCATGGTGGACGAGGCCCTGGGCGATGGAATTTGGGTCGCCCCGTTCGTGATGGCCGCCATCAACACCCGCAACGTGCACCGCTCCAACTTCTTGCTGCAGCACGCGTACGGCACCGATTTTGTGTACGACGAGATGCTGATCACCGGCCCCGGTGAAAAGGGCGAGGCGATTGCGAACGCCGTGGCCGGCGACAAGTCGCTGGGCTCGGACAAAGGCCCCAAGCCCGGCGAAGGCCCTTCGCGCGAAGAGCGCGAGAACGGCTTTTACGACGTACTGCTCCTGGGCACCGATGCTGAAGGCAACACGCTGCGCGTGGGCGTGAAGGGTGACCGTGACCCCGGCTACGGCTCCACCTCCAAGATGATTGCAGAGGCCGCGGTGTGCCTGCTGCAGGACGCGAGTGAAACGCCGGGCGGCATATGGACCACGGCGCCCGCAATGGGAGACAAGCTGATCGCGCGGCTGCAGGCGAATGCGGGGCTGAGCTTTGAGGTCGAAACGCAGGCTTGAGGCTTGCTTCCAAAACAGTAGCTGCTTGCGCTTTATTTAGCGCACTCTCAGATGAAAATCTATTGAGAAGCCATATATATCAAGCGCTGCCAGCTACTTTTTCAATAGCAATGCAGCCCACTACAGTGCCAGCGGCAGCTCGGTGGTCGACAACACATTGCGCAGCACCATGAACGACCGCACCTGCCGCACGCCCGGCAGGTAGATCAGCTGCTCGGCGTGCAGGCGGTTGAAGCTCTCGCTGTCTCGGGTGCGCACCAGCATGAAGTAATCGAACTCGCCGGTGACCACGTGGCATTCCATACAGCCCGAGATTTTGGCGGCCGCTTTTTCAAACTCGGCAAATGACTCGGGTGTGGAGCGGTCCAGCACCACGCCGATCATCACCAGCATGCCAGCCCCTACCGCCTTGGGATTGAGCAGCGCCACCACACCATCGATAAGCCCCAGCCGCCGCAGGCGCTCCACGCGGCGCAGGCAGGCGGGTGCGCTCAGATGCACCTTCTCTGCCAGCGCGACGTTGGATAACGACGCATCGCGCTGCAGCTGGCGCAGGATGGTTTTATCGGTGCGGTCCAGCTCGGCAGACACATCGAGCCGTGGCTCATTCTTGGCACGAACTTTTGTTGCGCACATTTCTGCTTTCAAGAAATTTTTATCGACTGGATTTTTAATCAGAAAACAAAACTTCTGAAATCAGCGCGAAATTTGCAACCACTTGATGCTCGTGTTTTTCTACGATGAAGGCACTGCAAGCCCAAGCCTTGCACCCGTCCTGTTCCCTTCCATCGACCGGAAAACCGCCATGAATCTGCAGAAATTTCCCCGCCACCCGCTCACCTTCGGGCCCTCCCCCATCACGCCGCTACCGCGTCTGTCGGCCCATCTGGGCGGCAAGGTGCACCTGTACGCCAAGCGCGAGGACTGCAACTCGGGCCTCGCGTTTGGCGGTAACAAGACGCGCAAGCTGGAATACCTCATCCCCGAAGCCATCGCCGGCGGCTACGACACGCTGGTGTCGATTGGCGGCATCCAATCCAACCAGACGCGCCAGGTCGCCGCCGTGGCCGCGCACTTGGGGCTCAAGTGCGTGCTGGTGCAGGAGAACTGGGTCAATTATTCCGACGCGGTGTACGACCGCGTGGGCAACATCGAGATGAGCCGCATCATGGGCGCCGATGTGCGGCTGGACGCTGCGGGTTTTGACATCGGCATCCGCCCCAGCTGGGAGCAGGCCATGGACGATGTGAAGAAGGCCGGTGGCAAGCCCTTCCCCATCCCGGCGGGCTGCTCCGAGCACCCGTACGGCGGGCTGGGCTTTGTAGGCTTTGCCGAAGAAGTGCGGCAGCAGGAACAAGAGCTGGGCTTCCAGTTCGACTACATCGTCGTGTGCTCGGTCACGGGCAGCACGCAGGCAGGTATGGTGGTCGGTTTCGCGGCCGATGGCCGGGCCCGCAAGGTGATCGGCATCGACGCATCGGCCAAGCCAGATAAGACGCACGCGCAGATCCTGCGCATCGCTCAGAACACGGCCAAGCTCGTCGAGCTGGGCCAGGAGATCACCGCCGAGGACGTGGTGCTGGACACACGCTATGGCGGGCCCGAGTACGGCCTGCCCAACGAGGGCACGCTCGAAGCCATTCGCCTGTGCGCCCGCCAGGAGGGCATGCTCACCGACCCGGTGTACGAAGGCAAATCCATGCACGGCATGATCGACATGGTGCGCAAGGGAGAATTCCCCGAAGGCTCTCGCGTGTTGTATGCCCACCTGGGAGGGGTGCCGGCGTTGAACGCCTACAGCTTTCTTTTTCGCAACGGCTGATCTCTCAGCGTCCGACGCAGAACAGCTTCGCTGGGCCCGGCTGGCTCAGTTGGCCGCCATCTGACGCAAGCAGTGGCGGCCTGAGAGACTGAGCGCAGAGGCACGTTTTATCGGCTGTCGCGTTTGCCCTGAGCGCGGCGCATGCTCGCGCCTTGGTGGGCATGGATCGCAATGTTGCCCGGCGACTGCTTGAGCGGGTTGCCGCGCAGCGCGGACGGAACCAGGTCGGTGGGCGCATGGGCCAGGGGCGCATGCGCCTTGCCGTTCGCCGTGGGCGCCTTGTCCGACGGCGCCTTGGCCGAGCGGGTGGCGTGTCCGTTGAGTACCGATGCAGCCAGGGGCTGGCCTGCAGCTCCTGCGGCCGTTGCTTTTGGCTTGGCTGACGCTTTGGTGCTGGCGGGCGTTGCTTTGGCGCTGCTCGTTGCAGGGGCGGCGGTGCTTTTTGCAACGCGTCGGGTGGCAGCCGGGGCAGCCGCTTTCACCTTGGCAGGCGCTTTGGGTACAGCGGCTGCCGAACGACCCTTTAGGGCGGCTTTCTTGGTACCACCAGCAGCGCCCGCATCACGCACTTCTTTTGCTTCCAGCTGGGCGACGCGCGCCTCGAAGCGGCCCAGCACTTCCTGCAAGATGTCCGCCTTGCGCTGCGTGCGCTCGTTGTCGGCACCGACCGGTGACCGGCCCTTGGTGGTGGTCGCACCGCGCACCGACACGGTCTGGCGGCGGAACAGATCCCGGTATTTGTCGCGCAGCGTCCGCGCGCGGGTGACCTTGCCGCGCAGGCGGGCCAGCGTCAGCGCCTTGATGGGCTCTGCGCGACTTTGGTCAAACAGCTCCAGCTCAGCTGCGGTGAGAAGGGTGCGGGCCTGGGTGATGGTGTATGCCATGGTCGGTCTCCTTTGCGGTCTGTTGACAAAGAATCCACCGTATAGCAATGCGCCGTGATTGTCTGTGGGACAGAGGGCCGATACAGGGTCATACCATACCGCCAACTACAACCATCGGGGTGCCGCCGCCGCTCAGGTCGCCAGCAGCGTCTGAACCCGCTCGCGCAGCAGCGTGGGCTGAACTTCGCGGGACTCCACGGGGTGGCCGACATTGAGCCCCACGCGGCTGTAGAAACCGCGGCGGAACGGGCGCACCATGGCGCCGCCCTGCTCGATGCGGCTGAAGTACGAACCCCACAAGTTGGTGAGCGCCATGGGGATCACAGGTGCTTCTATGCCCTCCTGGCGCGCGCGCTCAATGATCTTCATGATGCCGCCCTTGAACTCCTGCAATTGCCCGTCTTTGGTGATGCCACCTTCAGGAAAGATGGCCAGCAGATCACCTTCGCGCAGCACCTGCACGGCGCGGTCAAACGCGGCTTGGTACGTGACGGGGTCTTCTTTGTACGGCGCAATGGGGATCGCCTTGGCCAGACGGAACAGCCGACCCAGCACCGGTACGCGGAAGATACGGTGGTCCATCACAAAGTAGATCGGACGCGGGCTGGCAGCCATGAGCAGCACGGCGTCGACGAAACTCACGTGATTGCAGGCCAGGATGGCAGCGCCCTGCGCAGGCAGGTTTTCGTCGCCCTGCACCTTGAAGCGGTACACAAAACGCGAGGACATCCAGGCCACAAAACGCAGCAGGTATTCAGGCACCAGCATGAAGATGTAGAACGCCACCACCGCATTGGCGATGCCGGTGAACAAAAAGATCTGCGGCACGGTGAAACCCGCACCCAGCAGCGCCCCGGCAAGCAGAGAACTCGCAATCATGAACAGCGCATTCAGGATGTTGTTGGCGGCGATGATGCGCGCGCGGTGCGTGGGCTGGCTGCGCATCTGGATGAGTGCATACATGGGCACGCTGTACAGCCCCGCAAACAGACTGAGCAGGCCCAGGTCCAGCATGACGCGCCAGTGTGCGCTTTGGGCGATGAAGGCCGACACACCCATCAGCTCCGCCGGTGGCAGGCTGCGCGAGGCAAAGTACAGGTCGATGGAGAACACGCTCATGCCGATGGCGCCCAGCGGCACCAGGCCGATCTCGACATGGCGGCGCGACAGCACTTCGCACAGCAGCGCCCCGATGCCGATGCCGATGGAGAACACCACCAGCAACAACGAGGCCACCTGCTCGTTGCCATGCAGCACGTCTTTGGCCAGGCTGGGAAACTGAGAGAGAAACACCGCGCCAAAGAACCACATCCAGCTGATGCCCAGCAGCGAGCGAAACACCACGATATTCTGGTGCGCCAGCTTGAGATTGCGCCAGGTTTCAGTGAAAGGGTTCCAGTTGATGACAAGGCCCGGGTCGGTGCTGGGCACGGTGGGGATGTATTCGGCCGCGATGCGCCCCAGTATGGCCATGCCCACGCAGGCAAAGCCCACATGGTGCGCGCCAATCTCTGGTACCGCAATGATCAGCCCACCCGCCACGTTGCCCAGCAAGATGGCCACAAAGGTGCCCATCTCGACCATGCCGTTGCCGCCGGTCAGCTCGCGCTCGTTGAGCACCTGCGGCATGTACGCAAACTTGACCGGCCCGAACACCGTGGACTGCAGCCCCATCAGAAAGATGCACACCAGCAGCACAGGCACGCTGGCACTGAAGAAGCCCCAGGCCGCGAGCACCATGATGCCCATTTCCAGCCGCTTCAAGAACCGGATGAGCCGCTTCTTGTCGTACTTGTCGGCCAGCTGCCCGCTGGTGGCCGAGAACAGCACAAACGGCAGGATGAACACCGCGCCAATCACCAGCCCCGCCATCTCGGACGGCAGCTAGGACACGCTGAGCTGGTAGGTCACCATCACGGTGAGCGCAAACTTGAACAGGTTGTCGTTGGCGGCGCCAGAAAACTGCGTCCAGAAAAACGGTGCAAATCGGCGCTGGCGCAGCAGGGCGAACTGATTGGGGTCCTCGTGCGCCGTTGTCGTCGTCGTCGCGGGCGCGGGTGTGGCGGCCACGCTGGCTGAGGGGGTGTCGGGGTGCATGCGTTTCTCCTCGTTTCCGATGGGTTGGCTTGTTGGAATTTTCCGTGCCCGCACGTCAGGCGCCTTTATGCGCGTGACCTGTGGGCGACACCCACGGCGTGGGCGCCATTCTGCCCGGACAGCGTGACGACCGGCACGCCCCGTTCAGCACTGTTGCGCAATGCCGCCAGTGACATGAGCACAGGCCAGGCGGCACCTGCGGCGAACACATGTTTGAGGCTGTGGCCCGACACCCATTGGTAGGTGGCGTCAAACACCGCGTGGTCCGCCGCCTCGAACAACTTGGCAACGGCATACAGGCCGATGACTGCGCCCAGGTGCACCGCCAGCGCGCTATCACGCCGGGGCAGGCAGGCCAGTGCCAGCACCACCAGCATGCCACCCAGTTGCACCACGGCCCAGGGCAGCAGGTTGCCGCTGTGTGCCCACCACAGCACGGCCAGCGGCCCGGCCAGCAGCACCGCACCTGCGGTGGCCCAGCCTTCCCGCTCACTCACGCGGCTGGCCGCCGCCAGGCCCAGCAAGCCCGCAAAGGGCAGCACCATGCCCAGCCGGTCCCACAGCAGGCCCGCATCCAGCGGTTGCCAGTGGTATACGCTGGAGCCAGCGGCCGTGCACAGCAGCCCGGCAAAGAACAATGCGGCCAGTGCGCGGGAGGTGTTGTCCACAGCGCCCGGTGCCTGACGGCGCAGCGCCCACAGACCCCACGCCCCTGCAATGGCAAACGGCAGATTGCTCAACACGTCCACCGCGCAGGGAATGCCCCACAGTGCCCGCTGGTCGGCAAAGCCATGCTGGTGCGCACTGGCGGGCAGGGCGGGTCCGAACACTGCAAGCGCCAGCAATACCAGCACGCCGAGCAGCAGGCCCGCTTCGGCGCGCGCCAGGGGTTTGGCGCGCCGTGTGGGTGGAGAGATCAGGAAGGTCATGGTGTCGCATCCGTAGGTAGGTGGGTGGGTGGGAATGCCGCGCAGTGTGTGCAGCCGTCGCTCCGCCAGCAGTAAAAAGTCGCTCAAAGGGCTACCCACGCCACCTCAGGTATTGATAATCGATACCCAGGAGCAAACCTATGAGCACTACAGCCGACCTCGTTGCCGCCCTCAAGAAGGAACTCAAGACCGCGCAGATGACCTACGCCGACTTGGCAGAGGCGCTGGGCATGGCCGAGTCCAGCGTCAAACGCATGCTGGCCAAGGGCGACATGCCGCTGTCGCGCATCGACGCCATCTGCCGCGCGCTGGCGCTGGACTTTGCCGACCTGGCGCGGCGTGTGGCCGACGAACAGCCGCTGCTGAAAGAGCTGACGCAGGAGCAGGAAAAGGCTGTGGTGGGCGACAAGAAGCTGCTGCTGATGGCGATCTGCGTGCTGAGCCAGTGGACGCTGGAGCAGATCACCAGCGCCTACCGGCTGACCGAGGCCGAGGGCATCAAGTACCTCGCGCAGCTCGACCGCATCGGCATCATCGAGCTGCGGCCGCTGAACCGCTACCGCCTCAAGCTGGCCAAGACCTTCCGCTGGCGCCCGCATGGCCCGGTGATGAACTACTTTCGCGACCACGCCCTGCTCGACTATTTTGCGGGCGGCTTCGACGGCACGGGCGAAGGCGTGCTCCTGGTGCACGGCAACATCAGCCGTAGCCTGGCCCCCGCCTTCATGGAACGCATGCAGCGCGTGGCGCAGGACTTTGCCCAGCAGCACCTGGCCGACCAGAAGCTGCCCGACCGCGAGCGTGAGGGCTACACGCTGCTGCTGGCGATGCGCAGTTGGGAGTTTGAGGCGTTTTCGACCATGCGGCGCTGATTCACTCTCTTTTTGATAGCTATCAGCGCTTAACTATCAGGCGCCAGAGCCAAAAAACACTAAAACTTTTCGCATTGAAACGCGCCTCGGCGGCGTGCGGAGCCGCGCCCGCTTGACGCCACAAACAGAAACTACTATTCTTTAACTAACAACTTTTGCTTACTTAAAGATAGTTAAATGAAGACCACCCGCCAACAGCAAGACGCCACGCGCCGCCAGATCGTGGCCAGTGCGGTGGACCTCATGACCCGCCAGGGCTTTGACGGCACCACGATGAAAGACATCGCCCGTGCCGCCGGCATTGGCGACGCCACGATCTACAAATACTTCCCTACCAAGGACCGCATCGTGCTGGGCTACCTGGACGACGTGGCCCACCAGGCGCTGGCCGACACATTGCAGACTCCTGGCTTTGCGGGCTACCAGTTGCAAGAGAAGCTGCAGCGCCTGACGGACGCCGTGCTAGAGCGCCTGCTGGCTGACCGCGAGTTTGTGGCCCAGGTGCGCAGCCTGGCGCGGCGCTCGCCGCTGTCGATGCTGGCCGAGCCCCTGGCGGCGCGTCAAAGCCTGCGCGAGGCGGTGGCCAGCTTTCTGGAAGCCGCAGAGGCCAGCGGCGAGATCGAGCCCTGCGACTTCAAGGGCATGGCGGGTGGGTTGTACACCGACTACCTGGCCGGTGTGGTGACGTACTGGCTGGCCGACACGTCCGACGAGTTTGCCGACACCACGCAGCTGGTGGACCTCTCACTCGGCGTGCTGGTGCAGGCGCTGCGCGGCGGGCTGGTCAACCGGGTGCTGCAGCTGGGCGGCTTTGTGCTGCGCAGCCAGATGGCGCGCATGGCACAGCACAGCAGCGGCCTGATGGGCATGCTGCAGCTGGCCAAACAGGCCATGGCCAACGTGCCGCCCAGCCCAGCCCACAAGGCAGCAGCAGAGCCCCCCCACCCGCCGGCGCCTTCCAAACCGCCGCGTGCGCCGCGCAAACCCCGCGCCGCCAGCCCCGCCGCCACCGCAAAGCCAGTGGCCACGCCACGCAAGAGAAAGACCGCATGAACGCCGCCAACACCGTAAGCGAGGTTGAGGTGCCTGTGGGCACGGTCATCCATGCCACCTTGCCCGGCGCACATTTTTTCGACGCCTACACGGCGACCGACCCGCGCCCCGCCGCCAGCGCGCTGCAGACCTGGCTGGACGTGGTGGCGCGAGCGCCGCAGTGGACGGCGCAGCTTCTGGCAGTGCGCAACAGACTGGTGCGGCTGGTGGGCCTCAAGGGCGCGGGACAGTTGCAGGACATGCATCCGCCGGCCAGCGGAGCATCTCCTTTTGATGCGCGCAGCTACCGCGTCGGAGACCAGGTCGGCATCTTCGTGATCCGCCATCTGAGCGACATCGAGGTGGTGATGGGACAGGACGACAAGCACCTGGATGTACAGGTTTCGCTGACCAAACACGGGCAGCCTGGCAGCGACCCCACGGTCGTCATCAGCACCGTGGTGCACATCCACAACACGCTCGGCCATGCCTACATGGCCGTCATCACGCCGTTCCACCGGCTGATCGTGCGCAGCATGCTGCAGCGCCTGGCCAATACGCCTCACCGCGCACCGACTGATGGCCAGCGCTGACCCGCCGCGCACCAGCCGCATCGCCCGCAGCGCTATCACCGGCCTGGCCGCGGCGCGCATCGGTGTGGCGCAACTGGGGCACCGCGCGCGCGCTCCCTCAGCACAGGCGCAAGCTGACCATGAAGCCGCGCTGGGCCGCATTCTGTTTGCGGCCTTGGGCCAGCTGCGGGGGTCGGCGCTCAAGGTGTCGCAACTGCTCAGCATGCACCCCGGCCTGTTGCCCGACGGCGTGCGCCAGGAACTGGCACGCGCCCACCACCAGGCCCCGCCGCTGAACCGCGCGCTGGTGGGCCGTGTGTTTCGCCAGGCTTTCGGGCAAGAGCCCGAGGCACTGTTTGACCATTTCGAGCCCACCGCCTTTGCCGCCGCCAGCCTGGGCCAGGTGCACCGCGCGCAGCTGGCGGGCCATGGCACGGTGGCCGTGAAGGTGCAGTACCCCGGCATTGCCGCCACCATAAGCAGCGACATGCAGCTCATGCGTGGCGCGCTGCGCGCGCTGGCCCACACCAGCATGCCTTTACCCGCAGATGCCGTGGTGCAAAGCGTGATGAACGAGATCGAGGCCACGCTGCTGCGCGAGGTGGACTACCTGCAGGAGGCCGAGCAGTTGGAGTGGTTTGCGCACCATGCGGCGCTGCCCGGCGTGGTGTTGGCGCAGCCCATTCTGTCGCACACGCGCGCGCAGGTGCTCACGCAGCAGTACCTGCCCGGCCAGCACCTGCAGGCGTGGCTGGCCACAGCGCCCACGCAGGCGCAGCGCGACCAGGCCGGGCAAACGCTGTGGGACTGGTTCATGCACTGCATCTTTGTGCTGGGCCGCGTGCATGCCGACCCACACCCCGGCAACTTCCTGTTCCTGCCCGATGGAACCGTGGGCGTGCTGGACTTTGGGTGCACGCGCAGCCTGTCGGACGGCTTTCGCACCCAGGTGGCACAGGCCTGGTCTGCCCTGCTGCGCCCCGCCACCGATCCACAGCGCGACGCGCTGGTGCTCAAGGCCTACCAGGCGCTGGGGCTGGTACGGGCTGACTTTTCTCTGAAGGACTACACCAGCGAACTCGCGCCCGCACTCGCTGACATGCAGTACTGGCAGATCGAGCCATTCACCCAGCCGGTCTTTGACTTTGGCCACAAAAGCCCGCCCCCCATCACCGCCGCGCATCACCAGCGTGTGCTGGGTGAGCACCTGTTGCAAGTGCCCGGCGAGATGCCCGCATTCGAGCGCATGTGGATGGGCCTGATGCACCTGCTGACCGGGCTGGGCGCGCGGGTGCGCACGCAAAGCCCCCTGCTGCTTCAACCCACCCCTGTTCACCCGCTCTGCACATGACTACTTTGACCACCCCCTCCACTACAACACCGTTTCGCACTGCCTGGAAGGGCCTGTGGCTTGTGGCCGTGGCGGCCGTGCACACGGTGTATGCGGCCATCGTGTTCTACCCCCAATGGCAGGAGATCGCGCGGCGCGGCGTGTTCGACAGCGTGGGCACAGACCCCATGCTGGGTGCTGTGGCCTGGTTTGTATTGTTTGGTGGCGCACTCGCGCTGCTCGGCTGGGTCATCGCGCTGGTCGAACGCCACGCGGCCCTGCCGCCGGTGTCGCTGCGCGCGTTGGGCGTGGGGGTGCTGGGTTTGATACTGGTGGGCATCATGCTCATGCCCGCCTCGGGTTTCTGGCTGGCACTGCCACCCGCGCTGGCCCTTTGCTTGCAGCCGCATGCATTGAAGGCCACCCCATGAGCAACGCGCTGACCATCGCGGCGGCAAGCCTGGCCTTGGTTGGCCTGATGCACTCCGTACTGGGGGAAATCCTGGTGTTTCGTGGCCTGCGTACGCACGGCGTGGTGCCTACGGGCGGGTACCCCGTGCTGCGCGAGGGGCAGGTGCGCATTTTGTGGGGCTCCTGGCATCTCGTCACGGTGCTGGGCTGGGCGTTGAGCGCCGTTCTGTGGCGGCTGGGCACCCTGCCCGTAGACACTGAACTGGGCCCGTGGGTGGCCGATGTCGCAGCGGGGGCCACGCTGGCCAGCGGGTTGCTGGTATTTTTTGCGACCAAGGGGCGGCACCCGGCGTGGTTTGCGTTGATGGGGATAGCGGCCCTGTTGTGGTGGCGTTGACAGAAGGCCCGGACGAAAGGTCCGTAGTCGTCCCCCTCATCCACGCGGCAGAAAAATCACGCTTTCGCCGGGGGCTCCCCAGCCCGACACACAACTTCACAAGACTTCGCAATTCGACTACGCCGCGTTGACGCAGCCCCCGCACCATCCAGTCTCCGGTTCCGCAAGGAATCTTTTTCGAGGAGATCACCATGGCCCGCAATGCACTCGCTGCTGTTTCCATCGCTCTGCTCTCGCTGGGCGCCGCTGCGGTGGCGCAGGCGCAGACCAGCGCCACCGTTGTCATCCAGTCGGGGCAGCCGCACTACTACCGCGCCCCGGCGCCTGTGGCGGTGCAATATGCCCCGCCGCCGCCCCGCTATGAATCCGCACCCCGTGCGCGCCGCAGCATGGTGTGGGTGCCCGGCCACTGGGAATGGCGCGGCCACCGCCACGTGTGGATGCAAGGCCACTGGGTCAAAGCCCGCCACGGCTACCACTACCGCGAGCCCCGCTGGGTAGAGCACGGTGGCCGCTGGAACATGCAGCCCGGTGGTTGGGACCGCGATGGCGATGGCGTGCCCAACCGCCATGACCGTCGCCCCAACGACCCCTACCGGCGTTGACCTGCACACCGCAGGCCCGGCCCCACGCCACGGTGATCGTGCAGTCCGGCTCGCCCGGCTATGGAGTTGCTGCCCCGCCACCACCGCGCTGCGAGGTAACACCCCGAGCTAGTGCAGTGTTTCACGCTATCCGGCACATAAAAAGGCGTCTTTTCGCCCCTGGCGGCGTTGCAAATCCTCGCGATACACCCGGTATCGCTCCGGTTTGCGCCCAGCCAGTGCCAAAAATCCACCATTTTTACTTGTGCCCTCAAGTGCGAAACACTGCACTAGCGAGGTGAACCTCGGCGCGGCCAAGGCCTGGAAAGTCAACGGCGACCACCGAGCCCGGC
>CAMTXG010000035.1:0-213712 GCA_947085645.1 uncultured Gammaproteobacteria bacterium | reverse complement strand
GCAGATTTCTTTCCTCAACGAACTTCCAACTCAGGACACTAGTGCAGTGTTTCACGTTATCTGGCACATAAAAAGGCGTCTTTTCGCCCCTGGCGGCGTTGCAAATCCTCGCGATACACCCGGTATCGCTCCGGTTTGCGCCTTGCCAGAGCCAAAAATCCATCCTTTTTATTTGTGCCATCAAGCATGAAACACTGCACTAGCGCAGCAGGTTGCGTCTGCCCAACCTCTTTCTGGCTGGCTTGTGCGCCATTTTTGCGTTGCGTTGCGGTGCACCCAACTGCGGGTACTTTGACTGCGACGGCAGCGAAGTTGTCAGCACCCGCCGCGTTCACTGGTCGCACCCCGAAAACCAAGGGTAAGCCCTTTGTTTTTCGATAGCTTAAAACTATCGAAAAATGGATTTAATTATTTTGTTTTTTAATTTCGTGCCGCTAATCCATAAGCACTATGGATTGTTAACGACGGTTGCGCGATGCTTGCGCACCTTTCACTGATCCTGTGAAAACAGTTGAAGAATGAGATGAGAGCATTGATTTCATTGAAGAAAATGGATTTCTTAATAGGGCTCATGTTTTCTGAGGTGCTCCGTTTAACCGAGACAGAAGATGACTGAAATTGCAGTTTTTCGTGTTGTCGGTCGTGCGCAGTTATCACTTGTTCACATTCGTTACGTTTAGTAGTCTTCCCGTTCACTCTTATTTCAACGCTTGAGGAAATCATGCGATCACTCTTCCCCGTCCTGCCGTCTCGGCGCATGCACCGGCCCGCCAGCCCCCGAGCCGCGCAGGGTGGTTTCACTCTGGTCGAACTGGCCGTTGTTCTGGCCGTCATTGGTCTCATCATCGGCGCCGTGGCCATTGGCAAGGATGTGCAGCGCAACGCTGAATACACCAAGATCAAGAACAAGTTTGTGGACCAGTGGGAGCAGGCCTACAACCAGTACTACCAGCGCACCGGGGTCGTGGTGGGTGACAGCCAGGTAGCGCCTCGGATCATGGTGAACGGGGCGGCATACACGGCGGCCGTCGGGGCGCCCACTTCGGGCGGCGATATGGCGACTTTGGTTGCTGTGGGTGCCGAGCCGGTGCCTGTGTGTGCCCGTGTACCCGAGGCAGGTGTGATGCGGAGCAATGCGCCGGTGGAAACCTTGCGCGAAATGATGACCCGTGCCGGCATTCGCATGCCCCCAGGCCGTGCCGAAGGCCAGGAAGATCTGTATGTCTACACGGACACAAACGGGTCGCCGCAGGAAATCCAGGTGTGCTTCCAGTGGAACCGGCCCACCACGCCGGAAGGCGCTGGCAACGTGATGGTGATCTCGGGCCTGACTCCGGACCTCGCCCGCATGCTCGACCAGATGATTGACGGCAAGCCCGATGCACGCGAGGGGCGTTTCCGCCTGCGAGGCATTGACAACGCGACCAACAACGCTCCTGGAGTCGAATGGTCTGCCAACAACACCTACGGCCGTGGTGCGGCGACGCCCGCAGCAACTGGCGCCGGCCAGACGCGTGATGAAGAACAGGTCATCACCCTGACCGCCATTTACAAGATGAACCAGTGAAGCAGGGCGAGGGAATCAACATCATGAACCAAGCATTCAAGCACCCCATCCGCAGCCTGCGCTCAGCGCGGCAGCAGGGCTTCACGCTGGTGGAGCTGGCCGTTGTGCTGGCCGTCATCGGCCTCATCATCGGCGCCGTTGCCATCGGCAAAGACGTGCAGCGCAACGCCGAGTACACAAAGGTCAAGAACAAGTTCATTGACCAGTGGGAGCAGGCATACAACCAGTACTACCAGCGCACTGGCGTGGTGCTGGGCGACAGTCAGACTGCTCCGCAGAACATGGTGAACGGAGAGCAGTTTTTGGCGGCCGGTACGCGATCTGGCCGGAACATGACCGGCGTGACGCCGCCCAACGCGGTTTGCCGTGCGGCGGCGGGCCAGGGCATGGCGCGCGGGTTCACTGCTGGCACCGATCCTGATCTCCGAGCGTTGATGACGCGCGCAGGTATCCGCATGCCCCCAGGGCGCGCCGAGGGCCTGGAAGACCGCTACGTGTACCTGGACAGCAATGGCAACCCCCAGGAAATCCAGGTGTGCTTTCAGTGGAATGTGCCGCTGGCGGATAGCTCGGCTGCCAACGCTGTGGGCGAAGGCGCTGGCAACGTGATGATCATCACCGGCCTCACGCCCGACCTGGCTCGGTCGCTGGACCAGATGATTGATGGCAAGCCAGATGAACGCGAAGGGCGCTTTCGCCGCCAGGGTGTTGAGAACAACGCAGGTGGTGCCATCAATGCCCCAGGCCAGGAATGGAATCGCAGCAACCGGGATCTGATCGGCACCAACAACAACCAGGGATTTGACGAAGACCAGGTGGCCATCGTTACAGCTGTCTACAAGATGAACCAGTAACTGGTCGCCGATCTTTCTTCCATACGTACCGCATCCGCATCGACTTATCGCCGGAGATTTTCAATGTCTACATCCAATTCATTTCGCAGGCTTGGCCGCAAGGTCCAACAAGGTTTCACTCTGGTAGAGCTGGCCATCGTGCTGGCCGTCATCGGTCTCATCATCGGTGCGGTTGCCATTGCCAAGGATGTACAGCGCAATGCTGAATATCAGAAGGCCGTCAACAAGTTCGCCTACCAGTGGAAGATGGCCTACGACCAGTACTACCAGCGCACAGGTGTGACGCTGGGTGATTGCCAGCAAGCGCCCACCTACATGGTCAACGGTGCCGAAACCGAGATTCCAACGGGCACGAATGCGTGCACCCGAGCGGGTTCCATGGGCGTGGCGGGTATCCCCGAGAACTTCTCGAACCGCGGGCTCAAGATCTGCAGCGGCCAGGGTTACGCAGCCGGCCAGGCGGGTGTGGGCGATGCTCAATTGGCCACTCAGAACCTTCGCACATTAATGACACGCGCTGGCGTTCGCATGCCCCCAGGCCGAGGGGAAGGGCACGAAGACCGCTTCCTTTACATCGACTCCAACGGCAACGCTGCTGAATTGCAGGTTTGCTTCCAGTGGAATACATCGGGCACAGCCAGTGGCGCGGGCAACGTGATGGTGATCCGCGGTCTGACTCCCGACCTGGCCCGTTTCATGGATCAAGTGATCGATGGAAAGCCTGATTCACGCGAGGGCCGTTTCCGCATCCAGAGTCGCCCGGCTCACACCGCTGCAGCTGAAGCCAATGCGCCCGGAAATCAGTGGGAAGCCAACAACACCGAGGGCGTCAACATTGCCAACACGGCGGCCAACAGCGCGATGACGAACAGCGACACCCGCCAGACCGTCACCAACACCAGCGGCAACGCCGGTGGAACCGCCACGGGCCGCACGTTTGACGAAGACCGTGTCGTTCTGCTGACCGCCCACTGGATCATGGAGCAGTAATTGAACGCCACCCGCACGCTCAAGCTTGTCTCACTGGCGCTGGCCACTGCCTTGTTGGGTGGTGGCGCCTGGCTGGCGCAAAGTGGGCTCAAGCGCCTGGCGTTTGAACGCCAGCAGTACGCTCAGCTGCAACTGGGCCTGGACAACGCCCGTCGCCTGATGCCTGAAGTGCAGCAGCGCGAGCAACTGGTGCGGTCGATCAATGACGTGGCGCGTCAGGTGGAGCAAATGGGGTTTGACCCTTCGCAATGGGGCGAGCGCAGGTTGCGCCGCTCGCAGGGGCCTGCTACCCGCGCAGAAGCCGCTCAGTTTTTGGGCGAGCTGGGGCGTGGCGGGGCAGGGGCGATATTTGTGGCCGACCTGTTTGACATTGCCACGGTGTCGCCTGATGCGAGCCTCTTTCTGCCCCCGCTGCCGGGTGACCAGGGCCTGACGCTGGGCGTCAGCGGCACGCTGCATTTTCAGACGGTGTCTGTTTCGCAACCCCTTCGGGCAAAGCCATGAGCACCGAACATATTTATCGCGTCACCAACGCGGGATGGCTGCATTGCCATGGCCACCAGGTCGAGGATGTCCCGGCCTGGCCGCGGCTGACCCACACCGCTTTGGTGGTGCTGGACCTGGACGATGTTTTTACCGATGTATGGCGTTTTGAAGGCAAGGCCGACTACGCGCCAGCGCTGGTTGAAAAACGTGTTCGCACACAAGGCCTGGTGGAGGGGGCCGCACACATCGTGGTGCACCGGCTGGTCAAGATGCCGGGTGGGTTTCAGGTGTACTTCACGGCCATTTCGCTGGAGCTGTGGCAGCGTTGCACGCAGTGGGCGCAAGAGCAGGCGGATCATTGCCTGGTGATGACCGCTGGGGGGCTGCTGTGCCATGGTGTACAGAGTGGACACGCGCGCCTGATGCTGTCGCAGCGTCGGCTGATGTCTTTTGCACAGACGGAAGAGGGCATGTTTTTTGGTGCCACCCAAGCACTGGGGTCGGGCATTTCGGCCATGGCCAGCGCCGCACAGGTGCTGACGGCCAACCAGGGCGCAACTCTGACGCGCCTGGGGGCCGAGGCGGTGGAGTGGGGCACGATGTGGACCACCAACCCTGCGGACATCGATACCTGCCAGGCTGCTGTGCGCAACTTGCTGGGCGGCGCCCCGGGCGTGATGCAGACCACCGAGTTGGCCATGAGCGGCGAGCGTGTGCACACAGTGCTGCCAGAACTGGCGCGTGACGCTGCAGGTCGGCATGCGCTGAACCCGCTGGTGGAACGCGTGGCGTGGCGCGCTGAGCGCTGGGTGGCTCCGATCACGGCGGTGACAGCGCTGGTGGGTGTGGTGCTGGTCACGTTGGGTGTGCTGGTGGGCCAGCTGGCCGATCAGCAGCGGGCAGACGGCCAAAGCCAGCGCGGTGAACTGGCGGCGTTGCAGCAGCGCATCCAGGCCGTGTCGGTAGTAGAGGCACCGCAAAAGCTTTTGCCGGTGGCCGAGTTCTCGCGCGCGCTGGACGAAGGTGCGCAGCACGACCCCGTGGTGTTTCTGGCGCTGCTCAAGTCGACGGCTGGCAAGGACATTCGCATACAGCGCGTGCGCCTGGAGACAGCATCTGGCGTGAACAAGGGCCGTGCTTTCCGCGTGGATGGCGTGATGGCGGCTGGTGCTTCGGCATCGGTGACGCGTTGGGTGTCCCAGATGATTGCGGCCGGTTGGACGCTCAAGGCGGTGGACCCCACCTACACGGGCCCTGGTGCCTTCTCGTACGAGTTGGTGTCGTCGGTCACAGCCACAGGAAATGTGAAACCATGAAATTCGCAGCTTTGCTTTTGAATGGTGTTGCCATTCTTTTGTTGGGATGGGGCCTGTACGGCGTGATTCAGCTGAGCCAGGCACGCACGCCTTCAGTCAGGCCCGTCGTAATGGAGTTGACGCCATTGCCACCTGCCCTGCGCAACGACCAGGCCCGTGTGGTCAATGCTTTTGACGCCATGTCGCGCATCCAGGTGCAGGCGTCCAGTGCCGGTACCGATCCGCTGGGTTTGATTGCGTTGCCGGTACCGGGTAGCGAGGTGGTGGGCAGCGTGCAGATGCCGCGTCGCTCGTTGTCGTTGCACCTGGATGACTTGTCGGCAGAGACGCAGTCTGTGGTGATTGACGGCAACCTGGCGCGCCAGGGTGCGCGGCTGGAAGGCGGCGGCCGCATTGTGCGTGTGCGCCCGAACGAGGCGGTGGTCACAGAGCGCCTGGGGCGCCAGACACTGACCTTGCCTCAAGGGGAGCTGCGAGTGGGCACGCTGCGATGGGCCGATGGGTCGCTCGCAAGCGTGAACTCGCAGGAGTTCAAGGCCGGACTGCCGGGTGGACAGCCGGGCCCCATCAGTGTCCTGCCATGAACAACAACCAGCCAACCTGTGCGAGTGATTTCGGGAGCCTCGTGCGCCGTTTTGAACCTCTCGTCCTGAACATTTCAAGAATCACGCTAGCAGCGCCAAGGACAGTGACATGAACCATTCTTCGTTTCTCAAGCCCGTGGCGCTGGTATGTGCCGCACTGGTGCTCAGCGGTTGCGCCAGCCCGACCCCACGCAGCGCGTCGAGCCTGCCCCCGCCCGACACCGCAGCGGCCGACCAGATGCGCGAGCATGCTGCGCAAGAGTCGCAGCGGCTTTTGATTCATCAGCAACTGCTGCTGGCCGAAATGAACAAGGCAGCGGCTGCGCCGGTCATTGCGCCGGTGGCGCCAGTATTTGATCCGCTCGAAGGCAAGCTGATCAACGTGGCGATGTCCAAGGCCAGCATCAGCCAGATCCTGAGTGCGTTTGCCGATGCCGGCAAGCTCAACCTGATCGTGGACCCCAACGTGCTCAAAGGCGGCCAGCTGGCGGACATGCACTTGCGCCAGGTCACGCTGCGCGAGGGGTTCAATGAAGTGCTGCGCACGTATGACGTGTCGGGTGAGTTCCGTGGCAACACGTTGCGGGTGAATCTGACGGAAGAGAAGTTCTTTGCACTTAATTTCCTGAACACCAAGACCAGCATCCAGATGGGTTCTGGTGGCAATGTGTTTGGCAGCGGTAGCTCCGGCGGAAGCGGCAGCAGCAGCAGTGGGTCGGGTGCCCAGCAAGGCAGTCTGACGATGTCGGGATCGGGTGGCAGCAACACCGACCCCTACATGGAACTGGAAAATGCCATCAAGGCGGTGCTGGGTGACAACGCACAGGACCGTGCTCTTCAACAGCAGCAGCAACAGCAGCAGAACTTGGGCATGTCGGCCAATGCAGCTTCGCCATGGCCCGGTACCCCAGGCGCCATCCGGCCTCCAGCCTTGCCTCAGGCGCCATTGGCCACGATGGGTGAGGACAGTGGATTCACGCTGAACAAGATGACCGGCACGCTGTACGTGAAGGCACGTCCGTCCAAGATGCGCGCGATTGAGAAGATGCTGGCCCAGGTGCACAAGGTACTGGGCAAGCAGGTGTATGTCGAGGCCCAGCTGATCGACGTGCAACTGTCAGACAACTTCGAGTTTGGTGTGGACTGGACATCGCTGCGAAGTCGCCTGGCGGCCGGTTTTGGCTCGTCGCCCATGCAATTGGGCGGGAGCTCTGGAACGCTGCCCAACGCGGCCACGGGCTACCCAGCGCGCGCTATTTCGATCCCGGCCGCGCTCATTGGCAGCGTTGCTGGCCCCGCTCTGGGTATGTCGTACCAGGGCAGCAACTACGGCATCGTGATCAATGCGCTGCGCTCGTTCGGGAACCTGAAGGTGCTGTCCAACCCCAACGTGCAGGTGCGCAATGGCACCCCCGCGCTGTTGTCGGTGGGCACCAGTTCTCGTTACGTGTCGCAGTCGGCTTCTACGCAAACCGTGCCGGGCGGCGGTGCGTCCACCACGTCGTCGAGCGTGCAGACCGACACTGTGTTCTCGGGCGTGATGGTGGGTGTGCTGCCGATGGTGCGTGACGATGGCCGCATCGAGCTGCTGCTCAACCCCATGCAAAGTGATGTGGACCCTGCCAGCCTGCAACTGGTTGCTGTGGGCGGTGAAAATCTGGTGTCGCTGCCCAAGGTGAGCTACAAGGGTTTGACGACCACGCTCAACGTGGGTGACGGTGACGTGGTGGTGGTGGGTGGCCTGATCGACCAGCGTTCGTCCAGCAATGACCGGGGTGCGCCTGGCATCTCTGATGTACCGGTGCTGGGCAAGTTGCTGGGCAACGAGAATAAAGTGCACGGCAGCCGGGAACTGGTCATTGTCTTGCGGGTGCGTGTGCTATGAGCCTCATCCACGACGCGCTGAAGTCCATGGATGCGCCTCAACAACAAGACCCCAAGCTGGTGCTGGCGCGCGCGCCAGTCACGGCGGCGCGTCGTCGTCCCGCCTGGTTGGACGCTGTGCTGGCGTTTGTGATTGTGGTGGGTGCAGGCGTGGTGGGCTGGCTCACCTGGCAAAGCCAGGTCAAGCCCCGTGCAGACCTGACACCCATGGCAACCGCCCCGGTCAACGCAGCAGTGCCGCCCGTGGCATCGCCCATCACTCCCACGCCAGCGGTAGATGTTGCGGTTTCAGCGACCGCGCTCGCAGCGCCAGAGCCTGCAGCTGCCGTAGCGGCCTCAGAGGCGACCGCCACGCCCATGGCCTCGCTAACACCAGTTGCTGCGCCCATCAACGTGGCCATCCAGTCGCCTGCAATGGCCACGCCCTCAGCCCCCATTGCTCCCGCAACGCCCAGAGTCTCCGCCCCGGCGGTGGCAATGGAGCCCGCCGTCATGCCCGAAACGCCTGCACGCGTGGCGCAGGCGACGCCACGGCCCGTTCCGCAGCGCCCTGTGCGGCCCAGCAGGCCCGCTGCAACTGCAGAAGCTACGCCTGTCGTGCCGGTTGCGGCATCCGTGGTGGACGACACGCCGGTGGAATTGCTTTTCGCACGGTACGTGACGGCCATGAAAGATGGCCGTGGTGCTGATGCCGAGCGCGCGCTGGGGACGCTCAAAGAGCGACTTCCCGCCGGATCTATTGGCTTGCTGCGCGCCCAGGCCTGGTACGACCTGCGGGCAGGGCGCGATGCGGCGGCGGCGGATGGCTACCGGGCCATCATTGAGCGCATGCCCGGCGACGAAGAGGCCGCCATCAACCTGGCCAGCATCCAGGCCCGTCAGCAAAAGCCCGAAGAAGCGCGGGCAACGCTGGATGCGGCCGTGCGTTTGCAGCCCGACTCGGCCGCCTTGCGTGCGGCCCTGGCCCAGTTCACCCCAGCGGCGCGGTAACGAATGACAGTCAGCTCCATCTATGCAACGCTGGGTTTGTCGCGCAACCCATTTCCTCCCACACCGGATGCGGGGTCGTATTTTTTTACGCCCCGCCTGGAAGAGGACTTTGCAGAAATTGTCCATTGCATCGAGGCCCGCAAAGGCTTTGTGCTGCTGACGGGCGAAGTGGGGCTGGGCAAGAGCACCCTGGTGCGGCGCTTGCTGGACACGTTGCACGGCAAAAACTGCCATTCGGCACTGATCCTGAACACCTTTTTGCAGGACAGCGCTTTGCTGTCGGCCATACAGGCCGACTTTGGCCTGCCGCCGACTGAATCGGTAGACCAGGGCCTTGCGCACCTGACGGAGTTTCTCATCGCCAAACACCAGGCCGGTGATATCAACCTGCTGGTGATAGACGATGCGCAGAACCTGAGCGTCGATTCGCTGGAGCTTGTGCGATTGCTGTGCAATCTTGAAACCGGGCAGGAGAAGCTGCTGCAGATCTTGCTGGTGGGCCAGCCAGAACTGGAAGAGACGCTGGCAACGCCTGAGCTGCGGCAACTCAAGAGCCGCATCGTCAAACATGCACGCCTCAATGGCTTGCACAAGGACGAACTGGCGCGTTATTTTGATTTCCGCGTGAACGCGGCAGGGGCCGAAGGGCGCGTGTCCATCGAGCCTGCTGCAGTCGAAGCGTTGCACCGCGCCACGCAGGGCAACCTGCGACGCATTCACCTGGTGCTGGACCGCTGTCTGTACGGGCTGGCCAGCAAACGAGAATCGGTCGTCACGTCGGCACTGGTGCAGCGCGCAGTGGCAGATTTGCCCGCCCTGGGCGATGAAGCCAAAGCCGCAGCAGGGCCGAACACGCCACGCAACCGCAAGGCCTGGATTCTTGCGGGTCTGCTGGCCGGCACCACCGCCACGGTAGCCATCGCCAGCTTTGGGCTGGTGTCGCAGCAGACCGGCGATCCTGGCGAAAAAGCTGAAGCAGTGGCTATGACTGCTGTGGTCTCTGCACCTGCTCTCCCTGGCGCTTCAGAGGTTGCTGCTGCTGCTGCTGCTGCTGAGGTCGCAACTTTGCCTGTCTCTGCGCAAGTGGCCGCGCCGTCCGTAGAGGTTTCTCCCCGTCGTGCCTGCGAGATTCAGCTGGAGGCGCTGGCTACTCCCAACGAAGTCGTGCATGCACAGCGCCTGCCTGGCAGCGTGACCGGCAGTTTGAATCCCTCGGCCCGGTTCTGCCGTTTCGTGGTGGGGCAGGAGTCGTGGGTGGCCTGGCTGGGCCGCGATGACGCCCGGCACATCGTGGCGGCGCAGGAGGCAACGCGCAAGGTGCAAGGTCGGCTCAAGCGCATGGGCCTGATGGATCTGCGCGAGCTGGATGACGGATTATTTGGTTCCAAGACTGGGGAGGCGCTTGCCCGCTTTCAGCAGCAAAACGGCCTGACCCCCACGGGCAAGCCTGACGAACTGACCTTCTTACTTTTGGAGCATCAGGATGCATCCCCCCGCTGAATCACTGCTGGAGACTTCAGGCCAGTCCGCGCCATCTTCTGGTGTGTCTGCTGCCGATCGCCTGGCGGTCCTCAGAGAAAAAAGCCCCTCGCTGGGCGCAGCGCTGGTCAATGCCGGGCTGGTGTCGGCCGTGGCCATCGACTACGTCTTGCAAAAGCAAAAAATCGAGAAGGTGCCCATGGGCAACCTTCTGGTGGAGCTGGGTTTTGCCAGTGCCAACGAGGTAGCGCGCCAGCTTGCAGGCCAGCGGGGCCTGCAGTTCGTCAATGCCAGTGAAATGCCCGAGCCAGATACGGCGGTAGCGGGCTTTTTCAACCGTGCCCTGTGCCTCAACTACGGGTTTTTGCCCGTGCGCGAGAACGAAGACGGCCTGATTGACGTGGTTCTGGGCGATGCCCAGCCCGATGCGGTGACCGAGTTGGTGCAGCGCAAGTTGGGCAAGGGCTGCTATTTTTACCAGGGCGAGTTCGACAGCGTTGCGCAGGCCATCCAGCAGCACTATTACTTTGCCGAGCATCCGCCCGCACGCCTGATCGAAAGCGAAGTTCGCAAGCTCGAAGCGGACGTGGACCGTGCCTACAGCCCTGCGCGGCTGCTGGAGCACATGCTGCATCTGGCTGTGCGCGAACGCGCCACCGACATCCACCTGGCGCCCACAGCGCGTAGCCGCTCGGTGCTGCTGCGCGTGGACGGCGTGCTGCGCCCCGTGTTTGCGCTGTCGCCCGCGCTGGACCGCCTGGTTGTGTATGTGAAGCTGCAGGCCGACATGGACGCCAGCGAGCAGCGCCTGCCGCAGGACGGCAGCTTTACCGCCGTGGTGATGGAGCACAACTTCACCATCCGCGTGTCCACGCTGATCTCTGAATTTGGCGAGCGCATGGTGCTGCGCCTGCTGCCAGAACGCAGCAACCTCGACAAGCTGGCCGACCTGGGGTTCATGGAGGAAGACGTGGCCGTGATGGCCAAGGCGTTCTCCCGGCCCCACGGTTTGATTCTCATCACAGGCCCTACCGGTTCTGGTAAAAGCACCACCTTGCATGCAGCGCTGCGCATGCAGCCGCTCATAGAGCGCAACGTGCTGACCGTAGAAGACCCCGTGGAGTACCGCGTGCCCGTGGCGTGCCAGACGGAGGTCAACCGCAGGGCAGGGTATGAGTTTGCCAATGCCATGCGGCACTTCTTGCGGCACGACCCGGACATCATCCTGGTGGGTGAAATCCGCGATTCAGAAACAGCACGTGCTGCGCTGGATGCGTCGTCCACCGGCCATCTGGTGTTGTCTACCCTGCACGTGGGCACCATTTTTGGCGTCATGCCGCGCCTCAAGCTGTTGGGTGTAGACACAGAGACGATTGCAGAGAACCTGGTCGCCGTTATCAACCAGCGCCTGGTCCGCCGGATTTGCCCGCACTGTGCCACGCCGCGCCAGGCAACAGACGATGAACGCCACTGGCTGGGCAAGGGGCATGCCGACGACGGGGTGCAGGTGTACCACGGTGTGGGCTGCCATCACTGCCGCGATACCGGCTACCTGGGGCGTCTGCCTGTGTATGAAATGCTGGTGGTCAACCGTGACCTGGCCGACGCCATTGCGTCAGACGCATCGCGTGCCGAGATGCGGCAGCGCGCGCTGGCCGCTGGCATGCGCCCCATCTTGACGCTGGCGCGCCACCGTGTGCTGGCGGGCGAGACCACCATGGAAGAAATCCTGCGCACGGTGGGTGAGGACTGAGAACCACCCCATGGCCAACCTCAACACTTATTACTACCGGGTGCTGCTGCCGCATGGTGCGGTGCGGTCTGGCCTGCTGCGGCTGGCCGTCAAACGCGACCTGTCTGCGCGCATGCGGCTGGAGTCGGATACCGACGGCACGGTCATCGGTCTGTGGAAATTTCCGGTCTGGCTGGCCGCCATCACCGATGTGCTCATGCACCTGTTTCGCCGCCAGGTACGCAGCGAAGACCTGGCCGGTTTTCTGCGCGACCTGGGGCTGATGATGCGTGCGGGCGTGCCTGCTCTGGACGCGCTGGCCACCCTGGTGGACGAAAGCAACAGCGTAGGCAACCCGGCCATGGCCGCAGTGGCTCGCAACATGCTGGACGACCTCAACGCGGGCGTGGGCATGACCGAGGCGTTCAACCGCCACCCCAACGTCTTCCCTGAGACGGTGCGCAACCTCATCTCCATCGGCGACCAGACCGGCACGCTCGACAAGATGCTGAGCGAGGCGGCCGAGCACGTTGAACGGATGATCAACATCAAGCGCGACATCAAAACCGCGCTCATCTACCCGGCGTTTGTGTTTGCCACCATCATCGGCGTAGCGATCTTCTGGATCTACTACGTGGTGCCCAACATGGCGCGGCTGTTCAAACAACTGCAAGCCAAGCTGCCGCCGATTACTGAAGGGCTGGTGGCCTTTGCCAACCTGCTGTCCACGCACTTGCCGTGGGTGCTGCTGGTGGTGGTGGTGGTGGTGTCGATCGGTGTCATTGCATTCAAACGGTCCGAGCGCTTTCAGCTGGCGACGTACAGCGTGCTGCACCGCCTGCCCATTGCGCGCACCTTGCTGGTTTCATCCGGCATGGCGCACATCACGGAGCATCTTTCCATTCTGGTCAGAGCAGGTGTCGATCTGGTGTCCAGCCTGCGCATCCTGGGCCGCGCCACCAAGAACCGCTACTACCGCAGTCGTTTGATCCACGTGGCCGAATCGGTCTCGCGCGGTGAATCGGTGTCGTCGTCCATGCGGCGTGTGGGCGGCTTTCCGGCCATGGCGGTGCGCATGATCTCTGTGGGCGAAGAGTCCGGCAGCCTGGATCAGCAACTGTCGCATCTGGCCGGTGACTATCGCAAACGCCTGGAAGTGCTGGTCAAGTCGTTGGCAGAAATTTTGAAACCGCTGATCATTCTGATTGCCGGTGGGCTGTTCCTCTTTCTGATCGTTGCACTGCTGCTGCCGATTTATGACCTGGTGCGGCAGTCGGTCAATCAGAGCATGGGGGGGTGATGGTGCAAGCACTTAGCGCCCGCCAGAGCAGCGATGCAATTCGTTGGACGCAGTCCTGCGCCACTTATTTGAAGACGCGCACGCCCGTATATCCGGCAACCGGTGGCACCGCATTCCGTGGAGTACCTTTGTGAACTGGCGCATATCGGTCTTGGTGGCGGCCGTTACTGTCGTTGTAGCGGTGGCAAGCTTTTGGCTTGGCGCAAGCAGTCCATTTGGCGACGGACTCGCATCCGGTTCCGCTGGGCAATCGTCAGCCGGTGTCGGAGCGTTGGTTCAAAAGGCTTCTGCACCGGCCGCTGCGGTTGCTACCGCTCCGGATTCGGTCTCGCCACGAGTCTTGGGTGCACCAGCTTCACAGCAACTCTCCGCAGAGCAGCGCCGCGAGCGCTCCGCGCAAGTTCGGTCGGAGATGTCAGCGCTTCTTGCCAAGGGTGGCTCTGTGTCACCCGAGCAAGCGATCGCTCTCATTGACGAGCTTGAGCGGCTCACCCCGGGAAGCGCCGAGGCAACGCAGCTTCGCTCGTTAAAGAGCATGCTGGAAAACACCAGCAAAATACAAACGCTCAATGCCGAACTGCAACGTTTGTCCAGCAGTACCGCTTCTGAAGATGTCAAGCGTCGCCAAGCAATCCTGGTCGAATTGCGGCAGCTAAGTGAAGTGATCACCGCTACAGCAGCTGAAATTCAGGCTCGAGTGCCTGCGGCCAGCGCTGCGGGGAGCGGGCGATGAAAGCCGCGGCAGCGTTGAGTCGATCGTCACACCCCAGGCTCGCGTATCAGCAAGGGCTTTCCCTTGTTGAGATGGCAATCGTGCTTGTGGTGTCTGGCCTTTTGTCGTGGGCTGCATTTAGCGCCTACGCTACTGTATCGGCGCACCAGGAGTTGGAGCGTGGTCGCGCCGAAGCTCAAAAGGTGCAGTCCATCTTGCGAGCGTTCGCTCTGCGTCATGGGCGCTTACCTTGTCCTGATGCTGAGGTCGCAGCGACCGGTTATGAGTCGTTGTCAGCGGGCGTTTGTCCTGCGGGCAACCAGCTCGGTTGGTTTCCGTATGTGAGCGTGGGTTTGGAGATGCCTGAGCCCAGGCATCTAGCGCGTTACGCCGTATTTCGCGCTTCCGATGCGGATCCGGTGCGAGATGCTGACCTGGCGGTGGCCAAGGAACGCACCAGGGATGAGGTAGGTGAATCCTTGTATCTCGACGTCACGGATCTCATTGCAGCCCTTACCAATGCGGCTGGCGTATCGCTATCGAATACGCGGGCCCATCTCACTGGAGACGGCGGAGCTGCGGGCGACGTGAACTGCGCTTCCAACATCGTGATGGCGGCAGCTTACTGGGTCGTCGTCCCGCTGCAGGACAAAGACAACAACGGCAGCCGTCTTGACCCCCCGCATGGAGCCACAAGCCTGTGCGCGGCGAGTCCGTCTGCGCCTCCAAGCCTGAATTCTGACGACGTGGTCGTAGCGGAGTCGCCAGCCCAGTTGGCCGGATGGCTGCGCCGAAGCCTTCCGTGAGTTACGTCGGAAAAAAGTTTGCACCGCTATGTTCATACTTCCTGTAGTTACCTTGCTTAGAGTCCTGGGCGATTCGTTGTCGCTAAACGCTGCGCGTGAAAGTCACAGTGCGCACGGGGCTTCTTCGTTTGTGCGCGCAATGCGCAGCGGTAGCGCAGGTGCTGTTGAGCGCAAAGCGCGTGGTTTCGGAATGGTTCAGGTACTGCTGCTCGTCTCCATGCTCGCCGGGTTGGCGGCCATCGGGTACGTGCAGTGGCGCGAGCGCTCAGCACTGGAATCATCCCGCCAGGAGCGGGAAGCCCTCGCGCAGGCGGACCGGGCCGTGGCGGCGTTCGCCACTGTACTGAGGCGGTTGCCGTGCCCCGACGTGGATCGCGACGGGGTGGAGGACTGCACCAGCACCCAGCAGAAGGGGTGGCTGCCATCCGTCACCCTGCGGCTCGCGGGAGCGGACCCCGGGGTGGATGTGGGACAACTGCGCTACCTCGTTCAACGCGGAGGCGGAGTCAACGATCTCACAACGCTGAGTGATTCCTGGCGGCCGCTGGAATACGACGCCACGGGCAAGACCTTTGCATCCATGCGTGCAACGACGAACTCTGGCGGTACCTATCCAGCCGACATTCTGACGCTGCCCGATCTTTGCCAGCGACTGGACGCAGGACGCCGTGCCACTTATGCGGTGGGCATGGCGGAAGTACGCTCCACGCCCATTCGCCCTATTGCATATGCGTTGATACACCCTGGAAAGGTTGACGCGGACGGCGACGGATCGCTATTTGATGGCATCAATGCGTCCGCAGACAGCGCCGTAGAAGAGCCCGCAAGACGGCCTCTGCTTGCCGGGTACGACGATCTCGTCGAAGAGAAGTCTTACACAAGCCTGCTCGCGAGTTTGCACTGTGTGCCCTTGATCGACTCCATCAACACCGTATCGCTTGCCCATGACGTGGTGGTGCAGGTGGACGAGCTGCGATCTGGCAACATCGTTTCGGCAAGGAGGGCCCGAGATTTTGCCGCCGCAGGCGCTGCAATTACGCTCATCGATACCACGGTAACTGTGTTGGGCTTGGTTATGACCACCTTTAAGGCCGCGTACGAATCGGCCCTTTGTGCGGCAACTCTGGGCATTCTCGTGAACGCCTGTGCCGCAGCCCCCATCCACGGAACGGCCGCTGGGCTGACGGCCGGTGTGATAGCGGGCAACCTTGCGTCGGCCGCGGCGAACATCGCGGCGGCTGTGATGGCTGGCAACGCGCTAGCGCTTGCAGACAGCTCGGTCGATGCGTCCAACCTGACTTGCCCTGCCATGGATTTTTCACAGGCTTTGGCCGCTGCGAACCAGGCGCTGGCCGATGCTGAAGCCGACAAGAGGACGCTTGACCAACAGATCATCGACAAGCAGAACGAACTGAATGCAGCGTTGAACGCTCGTGCGGTCTCTGTGAATAACCTCTATGCGCAGGTTCGTGCTGGCGGTACCTCGTCGGAGATTGACTCACTTGTCCCGCCGGTCTTGAATGCATCCCTTGGATGGGAAGGCTATTGGTTTGCTGAGCAGACGGCCATCGGGAAGCGGGACAACTACCGGACGGAGGTGACCGAATGGACGAAACAGATCAACACCTACGCCTACCAGATTGCCAACCGGTCGACTCTCATTGCGAGTCTGACGGCCGAGATTTCGGTGCTCGATGGGCAGATCGCAGCCACTACCGACCCTGTCGCCAAGGCGGCTCTTCAAAAGTCGCGCCTCGAAAAGACTTCTTTGCTGACCTTGCTGAGCGATCCCGTAAAGCTTCAAGAGCAGTACGACAACGCGGTGCGCGACCGCGCCATTGCCCAGGGCAAACTCAACGATGCGGAAGCAGAACTGCTCAGTGCACAGGCCAATCTGAGCATCTCGAGGGCCACGTTCCAGACAGCCTACAACAACCTGCTGAACGCCGGGCGATACAGAGCATTCTTCAGTTCGCCCCCGCCCAACCGCAACGCATGCACCCGCACCACGAGCGCATGTCCCCCGGGCGACATCAACACCACAGGCGGCATTCGTTCTGCACTTCAGGACCTGTTCGGAGCTTCTTCGTCGGTGCCGGATCCAAATGCCAAGTACCTCAAACCCGTCCAGCTGCAAAAGGAGCTGAATGCGCTGCAGTCGCGGGTGAGTGAGGCCAACGACCGCATCACGAGAGCGCGGCAGACGCGTGACGATCTGCAAACCCGGGTCAATACCCTGCCGACCTGCACGATTACTGGCAAGGGTGTCACGCCAATGCCTCCTGCCTCTTCGGTGGACATCCTGGTCAACGTGGACCGCAAGGGAGGCACCCGATGAGGCAGTACTCCCCGCGCAAAGTCGGCGGCTTCTCTTTGGTGGAGCTGGCGGTGGTGTTGGTCATCATCGGAGTGGTCGGCATTTTTGTCTGGCGCTGGATTGTGTCTACCCGCGAGCCGATGCAGCGGCCCGCCATGCAACGCCAGCTGAGCGAGGCCCAGTCGGCGGTGGAGGGGTTTGTGCTGGCCAACCACCGGCTGCCGTGCGCAGCCGCCACCGAAAACGGTAATGAGTCTTGTGCGGACACCTCGGCCGTGCGTCTGCCATGGCGGACGCTGGGTCTTGGTAGCGAGTTTTCTCGCTTGCACTACGGCGCAAATCGCGGAGCCGCACTCGACCTGGCGGTTCTGCCGTCGGCTTCGGTGTCGCCCGACTTGAACCTTGATTTCCCGGGTATGCCGGTTCTGCCCACTTATCCCACGACGATGACCTACACCCCGGTGTTTGGCGCATCCGCGAGCGTGGTCGCTGCGGCCGACAGGGCGCGCGCCGCCATCACTGCCGCCAGTCTGCGGCGTGCTGCAGTCAACGGTCTGGACTGGTGCCGTGTGGTGCGCCAATTCGCAGGCAACCCCGCTGTGGCAGGCGTACTCAATGCGGGCAATGTGTCCACCAGCCTGCCAGTGGCGTTCGTGCTTGTACACCCTGGAAATAACGGCCAGTTTGACGGCAACAACGCGGTGGGTGCCAGCCCGGCCTGGCGTTTTGACTTGCCGGGTCGGCCTCAGGATCCGCAGTATGACGATCTCATGCTGGCGGTGGGGCCGGCAGATCTGGCGGCCCGTGTCGGATGTGTGGCCCGGCTCAGCGAGATGCAGGCGACGGCCCAGGGCGCCTATGCGGCATATGACAGCGCCCGGGTCATGCAGCAGTACTGGTCTCTTCGGGTTTTTGACGTCGTGGCGGCCGAGTCTGCCTTGCAGTCTGCCGAGGCCGGCGAAGTGATGGCAGGTTTTGCAGTGGCTATTGCGACCGCCAGCGGGGTGATCAGCATTTCGCTGGCGGCCAATTCGGATAGCTTGACAGCTTTTGGTGTCGCGATTGCCGCGACCAACCTGGCGGTGTCCATTGCGCAACTGGCGCTGGCGGTGGAAGCGAAGAATGCTGCCCGTGTGGCGCTAGACGCATCTCGGGACAAGCTGGCTGCGACCGATACCTATGCGGCCCAACAATATGACAACTTTACGCAGGTGCTGAATGCTGCCACCAAACTGGATGTGAAAGGTCTCAACCCATGAAGCGACGCATGATGGGCTTCACGCTAGTGGAGGTATCGGTCATTCTCCTGGCGCTGGGGATTTTGCTTCCAGGCGCGATCATTTTTTGGCAGCTGTCAGAGCGCCATCGCGTCAGCACTGTGCAACTGGACGCCCAGCAGCAGTCCCGCGATGCGCTGATTGGATTCCTGCATTCCAACTACCGCCTTCCGTGTCCTGCCGCTGACACGGGTGGGGTGGAGTCCTGCACCGAAGGTGCTGGTTTGCGCCAGGTGGGCTACGTGCCGTGGCGCACGCTGGGCTTGCCGAGGCCGGAGGTAGGGGCTCTGCGCTACGGTGTATACCGCGAGCCTTCGGTCAATGCCCACGAAGACCGCGATCTCGCCAGCGCCGTAGACAGGATGAACCCGCTGCGGGTGCGCACCCCCTTTCCCCGGCCTGAAAACAAGGATGCCCCCAACGATAAGGCGCCTCCAATCCCGGTATTGGTCACGGCTCCCTTGGGCGTTACTCAGTCCGGGAACACCGCAGCACCCTTGAATGCGGCTTGCAATCCGTCCGACAGTCCCCCGTGCCCGCCGGGCGGCGTGGGTGCTGTCAACCTTGTTGATATCTGCCTGGCGCTCAACACCGCGACAGACGGGTTGGAGGCCCCGGCCGGGCGCCTTGCGACGAATATCCGTGGAGTTCGGCGGACTGTGGCTTTTGTGGTGGCCGCGCCCGGCATGTTGGATGCCGACGGAGACGGGCAGGCCTTTGACGGCGCAAATGCTACGGCGAGCACTGCCAATCCCACGTTCGAGGCACCTGGAGTTCCCGTCTCCAACACATACGACGATATCGTTTTGGCTTCCAGCCCGTCCGAGCTCTTTGGGGAGCTGCACTGCGGCGCCGCCTTGTCTGCCATTTCGCACGCGCATTTCAACGCAGCCACTGGCGCATTTGTGCTTGAACGCGCGTTGTACGACTACCGCGATCAGCTGTTCGTGGCTTTGAAGCTGGCCCAGGCGAACGAAGCCGCGGCTGCTGCGGGACTTCTGTCTGCTTTTGCGGGCACCTTGGCTGGGGTCAAGGAATTGACGGCAGCCATCGCGGACACCACCATGACCGCAGGCGCCCGTAGCTTTCAGATCGGGCTGGCGGTTGCGGGCATCGTTGCCGCCGCCATCAGCGACGCGCTGGCCATCAAGGCGATGGACGACGCGGTCAAAGCCGTGGCGGAAGCGAGGCGTGTGCACACGGAATTCGCCACGCGCACGACGGCCATCACTGACTTGACGATCTCCGTCAATCGCAATGCCTTGACGGCCGATGCCATTGGCTACTGAACCCTTTGCTCAATGAGCACCATCATGATTTCGATTCACAATTTGCATTTCAAAAAAATCCACCGGCAGCAACGCGGCTTCTCACTTCTTGAGTTGAGCATCGCCCTGGTGGTTGTCGGTCTGATCTTAGGTGCGGTGGCTGTGGGGCGCGATCTGCAGCGTTCTGCAGCCAATCAGCGCCTTTCCACCGATTTCATTCAGGGCTGGCAACTGGCGTACGAGGCGTATTTCAACGGTGTGGGGCGCCCGCCCGGTGACAACGCATCGAACCCCACGGGCCGGATCAACGGCAATGTGACGCCAGCAGGCACTGAGTTGTGTGGAACGGAAATGATCAATGTGTTTCTCGCTGCAGGCATCCGTGTGCCCACGGGGCGTACCGAGGGACAGCAGGACCGCTATGTTTATCTTGATAGCAATGGCAACCCCCAAGAGGCGCGCGTGTGCTTTCAGAGTGTGAACTGGTCCGAGCCAGGCGCAGCTGTGGGCGCCTACGTTGCGTTACCACGCAATGTCATGGTGCTGCGGGGGCTGACGTTTTCTCTGGTGGGAGCACTGGATCAGCAGATTGACGGACGCACCGATGCCCGTTTCGGCAGCCTAAGGGAGGGGCCTTTGACCAATGGCAGCGTTCCTGCAGCCGACACGACCAACAGTACCGGCATGAACTGGTCTATTGACGACCGTGTTGCCTATGGAGCTACGGCACCGACAACTTTGGACGAATCGCAGGTAGCCGTCACTACGGCATATTTCAAGATGATGCGCTGAGTGCCGATAAGTGCGGAGGGCGGGCTGCGGAGGCGGTCGTTACGCCCCCGCCAACTGAAACCTCTGGTCAAAGTTCATCTTCCCCAGCACCCGCAGCGCGGCCTGCAGCGTGTTCCCATCCACTTTGCTGATGTCCAGGCAGTAGCGCCTTTCGGTAGAGACCACATCCACACTTTTGGCGCCCCATTGCACCGCCACCAAGAGGGAAGGGCGCTGGCCCGCTTCGGCGCCGACCGATACACCGCGCTGCTCGGGTCGCAGCATGAACTCCAGCCTGGGTGCGCGCATGAGCGTGAGGCGGTTGGCGCCCAGGGGGCCCAGCGCAAACGAGACGACCCAGTCGTCTTCGTCTTCTACGGTCAGAAACGGGACAGGCTGGGGTGTGGCCATGGGTGGACGGTGGTGGGGTGCCTGTGGGTGGGCGGATGGCCAGCGGTCGTAGCGCGCGGCCTGGTGTGCGGGCGGCACGTAGTATGTCGTCGCCCGTCCCGTGCCGTAGCCGGGAGAACCCGACGTTGGGTGCATACAACGCACCGCTGGGTGTGTCAGTTTTGCGCAAGCTTATCTTTTATCCGCACGGGTGCTTTTGATGATATGCAGGAACTAGAAAGATGATTAAAAATGGCCTTTATCGCTTTATTTATAAGCGTTTACAGCTCACATTTTGATAGCTGATCATCAGTGGGGTTGAGCTGCCAAAGTACAGGCCAGCTCGCCTACGGTGTGCAGCGCGGCTTCCAATCGCCCTTGCGCGGGGTGCCCATAGTTGATGCGCACACAGTGGGCAAAGCGCTGGTCCGCCGAAAAGATCTGCCCCGGCGCCAGGCTGATGCCCCGTGCCAGTGCCTGGCGGTGCAGCGCCAGTGCATCGACTTGCGGCGGAAGCTCCACCCACAAAAAGTACCCGCCCTCGGGCCGAGACACGCGCGTGCCGGGCGGAAAACACCGTGCCACCGCTGCCAGCGCAATCGCCTGCTGTTGTTCCAGGCTGCGGCGCAGGGCGCGCAGGTGCCGGTCGTAGCCGCCCTGGGCCAGGTATTCGGACAGCGCCTGCTGCGACGGCATAGCGGCCGAGAGCGTGGTCATGAGCTTCAGGCGCTGCACCGCCGTCGCGTAGCGGCCCGCAGCCACCCACCCCACGCGGTAGCCGGGCGCCAGGCTTTTGCTGAACGAGCTGCAGTGCATCACCAGCCCTGCGCCGTCAAATGCCTTCGCAGGCGGCGGCCGCTGGGGGCCAAAGTGCAGCTCGCCATACACGTCGTCTTCGATCAGCGGCACGCCGTGGCAGGCGAGCAGGGCGACCAGTTCGCGTTTTTTGCCCTCGGGCATCAGGCTGCCCAGCGGGTTTTGAAAGCTGGGCATCAGCCAGCAGGCCTTGATAGGTTGGTGGGGTGGTTGCCGCTCCAGTGCTTGCGCCAACGCCGCCAGGTCGATGCCGTCGCGCGGGTGGGTGGCGATTTCCAGCGCTTGCAGGTTCAGCCGCTCCAGCGCCTGCAGAGCGGCGTAGAACGTGGGGGATTCGACCACCACCACATCGCCGGGCTGCGTGACGGCCTCCAGGCACAGGTTGAGCGCCTCCATCGCACCGTTGGTGATGATGATTTCTTCGACATCCACCGCCATGCCGTGCAGGCCGTAGCGCAGTGCGATCTGCTGGCGCAGGCGTTCGTCGCCCGGGGGCAGGCTTTGCACGATGCTCCAGGGGGCGAGCTTGCGCATGCCGCTGGCAAGACACCGCGCCAGGCGGTCCAGCGGAAACAGCTCCAGCCCGGGGAAGGCCGAGCCCAACGGCACCAGGTCGCGCTCGCGGGCCAGGCCCAGCACCTCGAACACCAGGTCGCTGATGGCTACGCCCGTGGAGGTGGCCGCCGGGCGTGAGGGCTGGGGCTCCGCAGTACGCGCCTCCGCCGTTTGGGGCAGACGCGCACTCACGTAGTAGCCCGAACGCGGGCGCGCGTGGACCAGACCTTGGGCCTCCAGCAGGTAATACGCCTCGAACACGGTGGACGGGCTGATGCCCCGGGTGCGGCTGGCCTCGCGCACCGAAGGCACGCGGTCGCCCGGGCGCAGGGCGCCGCTGTAGATGAGCTGCGCGATGGCGTCGGCATGGCGTTCGTAGCGTTTCATGGGGTGAGGGGCCCTAAGGCAAACTGATCTGTATTTTTAACTTGAAACTGAATCTGTACTGTTTTTAGGGCTGCGCTTAGAGTGGCGGACTGTTTGGTGTGGGCCTTGATCGCTTGCCTTGAGCCAACCAACCGATCGTTCTTCTACTGACCAATACCCCATGACCGATTGCCTGCGCAGACTGCTGCGCCCTGTGTCCCGCTTGCCTGTCGCTGCTTCCCTTTTGGTTTTGGCCTTGAGCGCTGGCGTTGGGGCGCAGCCTGTGTCTGCGGGCATATCTCCCGCAGCCCCATCGACCATGGTGGGTTCTTCGTCGATGTCCTCGCGCGTACTGGCCTGCACCGCCTGCCACGGCAAAGAGGGCCGGGCCACGCCCGACGGCTACTTTCCGCGCATCGCAGGCAAACCGGCGGGCTATCTGGCCAACCAGCTGCTCAACTTTCGCGACGGGCGGCGCAGCTACCCGCAGATGACGTACCTCATCGAGCATCTGACGGATGACTATCTGCGTGAGATGGCCGAACACTTTGCGGCGCAGGACCTGCCGTACCCGCCCCCGCCTGCGCCGCAAGCACCCGCCGTCGCGCTGGAGCAGGGCCGCAGGCTGGTGCAGGTGGGCGATGCGGCACGCAACATCCCCGCCTGCGTGGCCTGCCATGGCGCCACGATGACCGGCGTGGCCCCGTCCATACCCGGCTTGCTGGGCCTGCCGCGCGACTACCTCAACAGCCAGCTGGGCGCCTGGAAGACCGGCCAGCGCCGCGCGCATCTGCCTGACTGCATGGCCGACATCGCCCGCCAGCTCACGCCCGAAGATGTGAGTGCGGTCACGGCCTGGCTGGCCGCCCAGCCCGTGGCGGCGGGTGGCAAGCCTGCCCGCACGCTGCCTGCCGCCATGCCCGCGCGCTGTGGTGGCGTGGCGGAGGTGCCCGTGGCCGCCGCGGCTGCCCGCTGAGAAAGGATGCACCGATGAAACGCATCCTCTGGACCCTCTCTTGCGTGCTGGCAGCGCTGGGCATGGCCGCTGCCGTGTTGATCACCCTGAACCTGCGCGGCGAAGAACCGCTGCCCACCAGCGAGACATTGCAGAGCACGCCCGAGCTGGTCCAGCGTGGCGAATACCTGGCCCGCGTTGGCAACTGCATGGCCTGCCATACAACAGCTGGCGGTGCGCCGTTTGCGGGCGGGCGCGGCATTGAGACGCCGTTTGGCGTGGTGCACAGCTCCAACCTCACGCCCGACAGGGTGCACGGCATTGGCAGCTGGACCTCGGCCGAGTTCTGGCGCGCCATGCACCATGGGCGCAGCAAGGACGGGCGGCTGCTGTACCCCGCGTTTCCGTACCCCAACTACACCCAGGTGACGCGCGAGGATTCGGACGCGATCTTTGCGTATCTGCAAAGCGTGCCCGCCGCCGCCGAGGCCAATCGGGCGCATGCGCTGCGTTTTCCCTACAACACGCAGGTTGCATTGGGCGTGTGGCGCGCGCTGTTCTTTGCACCGGGCACGGCAAAGCCCGAACCCGCGCAAACCGCTGAGTACAACCGGGGTGCCTATCTGGTCAACGGCCTGGGTCACTGCACCGACTGCCACACACCGCGCAACGCGCTGGGCGCCACCACCGATGCCAAGGCGTTCACTGGCGGGCTGATCCCGGTGCAGAACTGGTATGCCCCTGCACTCAATGCTGCGCATGAGGCGGGCGTCAAAGAGTGGAAAACGGAAGATGTGGTCGCCTTGCTCAAGACCGGCGTGGCCCCGCAGGGCTCGGTGCTGGGCCCCATGGCCGAGGTGGTGTTCCGCAGCACGCAGTATTTAAGCGATGCCGATGCGCGCGCCGTGGTGGTGTACTTGCAAGCCTTGCCGCAGCAGACCGACAAAACCCAGTCAACCCTGCCTGCACCACCGGCCAGCGCCATGGCGCGCGGCGGCAAGGTGTACGAACAACACTGCGCCCAATGCCACGGCGACCAGGGGCAGGGCGAGCCGGGCGCCTTCCCGGCCTTGGCGGGCAACCGTGCCGTCACGCTGGCCGACCCGACCAATCTGGTGCGCGTGGTGCTGCAAGGCGGCTACCTGCCCGCCACGGCCGGCAACCCGCGCCCGCATGGCATGCCGCCGTTTCAGCAGTTTCTGTCGGACGATGACGTGGCGGCTGTGACGACCTTTGTGCGCAACAGCTGGGGCAACCAGGCGCCGGGTGTGGGTACTATCGAGGTTTATCGCGCCCGCGAACGGCGCGGCATGTAGCGGGTTACGGGGGGCGTGGCGGTATTCGCCCGCCCGCAGCACCCGCCGCGTGCGGACTGACCCCCAGGAGCCCCGTTGATGCAAAGCCCGGCCGCGTTGCCCGAATCTGACCCGTCAAGCCCTGCCGCCCCCGCGCCCCGCAGCTGGTGGGCCGTGTGCCTGTGCGCGGCCTGGTGTGGCACCTGCGGCGTGTACCGCCCTCTGTTTGATGACCTGGCCCGCGCGCACCCCGGCGTGCGGTTCGAATGGGTGGACATCGAAGACGAATCTGAGCTGGCGGGCGACCTGGACGTGGAAACCTTCCCCACGCTGCTCATCGCCGATGGCGAGCGCGCGCTGTTTTTGGGCCCCTTGCTGCCCCAGGCGCCCGTGCTGGCGCGGTTGTTGACCAGCTTGCAGGACGCAGCACCGGGTGGTGCCGGGGCAGGGGGCGAGGCGCAGGCTGTGTTTGAGCGTGTGCGTGCCGCCCGCAGCGCATAGTTGAAGTAGCCGCTGGCCATCGTGCAGTCCCCCTTTTGTGTGGACTACTCCTGTTTTTATAGCTGCTAACGCTTGGTGGTAAAGCGCTAGAGGCATTTTTTGCTTGAATTTTGTGGCTACACCCCGTTCTCCCTGGTTTCAGATCAATTCTCTGCAGGCCCAGTGCGACAAGGGGGCCTGGTCGCGGGGCATGGACTTGTTCCGCCACGCAGAGGTGGTTCGTATCGAGATCACCCCCAACACCGACGGCAGCTGGGTAATAGACGGTGAGGTGCAGGGCAGCCTGCCCGAGCCGTATGAGGTGTCGGTGGAGCTGGCGCTGGCGCCCAATGGGCAGGTCAAATACTGGCAGGGCGATTGCAGTTGCCCCGTGGGCGGGGACTGCAAGCACGCCGTGGCGTTGACGCTGGAGGCCGCGCAGTTGAACCCCGCAGACGGCGTGACGGCCACGCAGGCTATTGACCCTATGAAGGCGATGCGCGAGCGCAAGGAAGCCCTGGCGCGCGCCGAGGCCGAGGCGCGGCTGGTGCACTGGCTGCAGGAATGGGACCGTGCTGTGGGCACCTCCACCTCGCAGGCGCCAAGTGCACATCCAGGGCGGCCCGAGTGCTATCTGTACCTCGTCTCCACCGTGGGGCGGTCGCGCACCACGGTGCCGCAGATGCAGTTGGAGGCCGTGGTGTCGTACCCCAAGGTCACCGGCGGCTGGGCCAAGCCCAAGCAGATTCGCACACAGCCCGGCCCGGGCCAGGCCGTGTACGACCGCGCCAGCGATGCCGACCGCCAGGTGCTGCAGCTGCTGCGCGCCATGCCGCGCAGCTTGGGCTACTACTCGGCCTACAGCGTGGCGCCCATCGGGGTGCTGGAGGGCGCGGTGGGCTTGCTGGCGTTGGAGCAGGCGGCCGCCACCGGTCGCCTGTTTGTGGATGCGGGCGGGTCTACCGTCGGCGCCCCTCTGCGTTGGGGCGACGCGCTGCCGCTGGCGTGGGGCTGGAAGGAGTCTGTGCCTGCCCAGGGTGGCGAGGGCGTGTGGGGCCTGCAGGCTACGTTGCCCGGCCATAGTGCCACTCTGTGCGACAACCACCCGCCGCTGTATCTGGACGCAGCCCACGGCGTCTGCGGCCCGGTGCACGCCGAGGGGCTGAGCCCCGTACAGGTCGCCATGCTGCTCAAGGCGCCCGCACTCAGCGCCGCAGCCTTACAAAAACACCATGCCGACGTGGCCCGCCGCATTGGTGGCGTGCTGCCGCTGCCGCCGGTGCTGGGCCCGCTGACGCGGGTGCAAGGCGTCAAACCCGTGGCGCGCCTGCACCTTGCACCGTCGCCGCCGCATGAAGTGGCTGACATGGGCCTTGTCACCGCGCAACTGCGCTTTGACTACCAAGGCCATGTGGGCTGGTGGGCGGGCCAGGAACTGGGCGTGCTGGTAACTGCAGCAGATGGAGGTCAGGTGCTGCTGCAACGCGACCCCCTGGCAGAACTCAGCGCCATCGAGCGCCTGATGGACCTGGGCCTCTTGGCCACCGACGATGGGGTGTTCGGCATTCCGGGTGAACGCTCGCAAAACGACTGGATGCACTGGGCCGACAACGGCTTTGTGGTGCTGCGCGACGCGGGGTTTGCCGTCACGCTGGAGGCGGCGCTGGACGGCTGGATCCAGCACGCCGATGTGCTTGACGTGGCGCTGCAGCCCGACGGCGACGACGAGGCCACGTCGCCGTGGTTTTCGCTGTCGCTGGGCATGGAGATCAACGGCGTGCGCCACAACATCCTGCCCTGGCTGCCCAATCTGATCGCCGCCGCTGCCGCCCAGCCGCTGGACCCTGCCACGGGCCGGGCCCAGCTGCCTTCGCATGTCTACCTGCCGTCGCTGAGCGGCCCCGGCTTTGTGCGCCTGCCCACCGACACCCTGCAGCCCTGGATGGCGGCGCTGCTGGACCTGGTGGGCGACCGGGCGCATGACTTCAACGGCGACAGTCTGAAGCTGTCGCGCCTGGACGCCCTGCGCACCAGCGCCGCGCTGGGCGAGGGCGCTGTGTGGCAAGGCGCCGATGCCTTGCGCGCCATGGTGGCCCAGCTGCAGGGCGCCAGCGCCTTGCCCGAGGTGCCGCTGCCTGCCAGCGTGCGCGCGACTTTACGGCCGTACCAGCAGCAAGGCCTGAACTGGCTGCAGTTCTTGCGCGCGCACGGCCTGGCCGGTGTGCTGGCCGACGACATGGGCCTGGGTAAAACGCTGCAGACCCTGGCCCACATCCAGGTCGAAAAAGATGCTGGGCGCCTGACCCACCCCGCGCTGGTCATTGCGCCCGTGAGCCTGATGGGCAACTGGCAGCGCGAGGCTGCGCGCTTTTGCCCCGGCCTGCGCTGCCTGGTGCTGCACGGCGCGGGCCGCCATGACGTGGCCGACAAAGTCACCGACCATGACCTGGTCATCGCCCCCTATTCGCTGCTGCAGCGCGACCGCGAGCGCTGGCTGGCGCACGAGTGGCACCTGGTGGTGCTGGACGAAGCGCAGAACATCAAGAACGCCAGCACCCATGCCGCGCAGGTGGTCAGCCAGTTGCAGGCGCGCCACCGCCTGTGCCTGTCGGGCACGCCCATGGAAAACCATTTGGGCGAAATATGGAGCCTGTTCCACTTTTTGATGCCGGGCTTTCTGGGCAGCCAACAGCGCTTCAAGGAAATTTTTCGCACGCCTATCGAAAAACTGGGTGACGGCGCCCGCATGGCGCAGCTGCGCGCGCGCATCACACCCTTCATGCTGCGGCGAACCAAAACCCTGGTGGCGGGCGAGCTGCCGCCCAAGGTCGAATCGGTGATGCCTGTGGAACTGACCGGCGCGCAGGCTGATCTGTACGAAACCATTCGCTTAGGGATGGAAAAAACAGTGCGCGAAGCATTGCAGTCCAAGGGGTTGGCCAAGTCCCAGATCACCATCCTGGATGCACTGCTGAAGCTGCGCCAGGTGTGCTGCCACCCGCAGCTCGTGCCACTCGATGCCGCCAAAAAGGTCCAAACATCAGCCAAGCTGGATCAACTGATGCAGCTGCTGCCCGAAATGCTGGCCGAGGGGCGGCGCATTTTGCTGTTCTCGCAGTTCACCAGCATGCTTACGCTGATCGAGGTCGAGTTGAAAAAGCGCAACGTGCCGTGGGTCAAGCTCACGGGCCAAAGCCAAAGGCGTGACGCCATCATCGAACAGTTCACCAGCGGGCAGGTGCCGCTGTTCCTGATCAGCCTGAAGGCGGGCGGGGTGGGGCTGAATCTGCCCCAGGCCGACACGGTGATCCATTACGACCCGTGGTGGAACCCGGCGGTAGAAAACCAGGCCACCGACCGCGCCCACCGCATTGGCCAGACGCAGAGCGTGTGGGTGATCAAGCTGGTGGCGCAGGGCACCATTGAAGAGCGCATTTTGGCGCTGCAGGAGCGCAAGGCCGAGTTGGCGGGCAGCCTGTACAGCGGCTCAGCCGCGCGCAAGGAGCCGCTGTTTACCGAGGGCGATCTGGCGGAGCTGCTGCAGCCGCTATCGCACTGATAGCTGCTTGAGCTTGATGGGCGAGCGCGAGGCGCTGTTTTGGCACTACACCGCCTCGCGGGCCGCATGAACGCTGGCGTAGACGGCTGTTTCGCTTGTTGCAAGGGCGTGTTGACAACAGTTTTACCCGTGCGTGTCTTTGCAAATCAACACTTTGCACGCTACAATACGACTCTCACGACCAAGCGGGCGGGTACCAACCGCCCGTTTTTTTTGGTCGAACGCTTTTGGAGCTCGAAGCTGTCGGAGAGGGTCTCCGGGGGTTATCGGGTTTTTTGTTTTGGATTTACGCAATCAAGGATGCACAAAGGTGCTTCTCTGGAATGGGCTGCTGGCCTGCTCCACATTTGTGTAGGTCGTGTTGTTTTCCGGGATTGAACTGAACACGTGGCATTGCAGCAAGTCGTTGAACAAATTGTGACGGGCCTGGGTTATGACCTGGTGGAGATTGAGCGCTCTGCCGGTGGTTTGCTGCGCGTCACCATCGATTTGCCCTGGGTGCAGCCGGCTGCCGATGCGCCCGCGCCTGTGGTGGAGCAGTTTGTCACGGTCGAGGATTGCGAAAAGGTCACCCGCCAGCTGCAGTTTGCGCTGGAGGTGGATGGTGCTGAATACAAGCGCCTCGAAGTTTCGTCTCCCGGTATCGATCGCCCCTTGCGCCACGAGCAGGACTTCGTGCGCTTCGAGGGCTCGGTCATCGACGTCACCCTGAGAGTGCCCATTGGCGTTGCGGCAGCGGCGGGGCAGGTGAATGCCACCCGCAAGAAATTTCGCGGCACGTTGGAGCGGGCCGAGGCTGGAGGCTGGCAGATCGTCTGGAGCGATGAGCCGCCCGTCAAGCCGGGTCAAAGAGTAAGCAAAAAGCGCGTGCCCGCCCCGTTGCAGGCGTTGGGCTTTACCTTGGATGAAGTGCGTGACGTCCGTTTGGCGTCCATCGTTGATTTCAAGGGCCGCGCAGGCAAGGCCGGGCCTACGCCCACCTGAACTGCTGGATGAATTGGGTGGGCGGACGCTGCGCGCAGCCCCTGCCTTCGGGTGATTGAAACAGGAGAGTCGTCGCATGAATCGCGAATTGTTGATGTTGGTTGAGGCCATTTCGCGCGAAAAGAACGTGGAACTTGATGTGGTCTTGGGCGCCGTGGAGGCTGCCCTGGCCCAGGCTACCAAAAAGCTGTACCAAGGTGAGGTGGACATCCGCGTGTCCGTTGATCGCGACAGCGGCAACTACGAGACTTTCCGTCGCTGGCTGGTCGTGCCCGATGACGCAGGCCTGCAAAACCCGGAAGCCGAAGAGCTGCTGATGGATGCGAAAGACCGCATTGCAGACATTGAAGTCGGTGAGTACATCGAAGAAGGTGTTGAGTCTGTTCCGATTGGCCGCATTGGCGCCATGGCGGCCAAGCAGGTCATTCTGCAGAAAATTCGTGACGCCGAGCGCGAGATGTTGCTCAACGACTTCATGTCGCGCGGCGAACGCATCTTCACCGGCACGGTCAAGCGCATGGACAAGGGCGACATCATTGTCGAGTCCGGCCGTGTGGAAGGACGTCTGCGCCGTGGCGAGATGATCCCCAAGGAAAACCTGCGCAGTGGCGACCGTGTACGCGCCATGATCATGGAAGTGGACCTGACGCTGCGCGGCGCTCCCATCATCCTGTCGCGCTCGGCCCCCGAGTTCATGATTGAGCTCTTCCGCAATGAAGTACCCGAGATCGAACAAGGCCTGCTGGAAATCAAGAGCTGTGCCCGTGACCCTGGCTCGCGCGCCAAGATTGCCGTACTGAGCCACGACAAGCGCGTGGATCCCATCGGCACCTGCGTCGGCGTGCGCGGCACCCGCGTGAATGCGGTGACCAATGAACTGGCCGGCGAGCGCGTGGACATTGTGTTGTGGTCTGAAGACCCCGCCCAGTTCGTCATTGGCGCTTTGGCCCCGGCCAACGTGTCCTCCATCGTGGTCGATGAAGAAAAGCACGCCATGGACGTGGTGGTGGACGAGGAAAACCTTGCCATCGCGATCGGCCGTGGTGGTCAAAACGTGCGCCTAGCGTCCGATCTGACCGGCTGGAAGATCAACATCATGGACGCTGCCGAATCGGCGCAAAAGCAGGCCAATGAGTCTGACACTGCCCGCAAGCTGTTCATGGAAAAACTCGATGTGGACGAAGAAATCGCCGACATCCTGATCTCCGAAGGTTTCAACACTCTGGAAGAGGTGGCCTATGTGCCCCTGCAGGAGATGCTGGAAATCGAAAGTTTCGACGAAGACACCGTCAACGAGTTGCGTGCGCGTGCCAAGGACGCTCTGCTGACGATGGAAATCGCCCGTGAGGAAAGCGTGGATGAGGTCTCTCAAGACCTGCGCGACCTCGAAGGCCTCACCCCCGAGCTGATTGCCAAGTTGGCTGATGGTGGTGTTCACACACGTGACGACCTGGCCGATCTGGCCATTGATGAACTGACCGATCTGACCGGACAGTCTGAAGAAGATGCCAAAGCCTTGATCATGAAGGCGCGCGAACATTGGTTCGCGGGGCAAGAGTAAAGGTCAGGGAGGCACGAACCAAATATGTCCAGTAATACTGTCGCCGAGTTTGCAACCGAACTCAAAAAATCGCCTGAAACCCTGCTCGACCAGCTCAAAGCTGCGGGCGTGGGCAAGGCCGCCCCTTCGGACGCGCTGACCGAGTCAGACAAGCAAAAGCTGCTTGCCTACCTGCAAGCCAGCCATGGCACGGCATCTGCCGACCGCAAGAAAATCACGCTGGTGAAGAAATCCACCAGCGAAATCAAGCAGGCCGATGCCACGGGCAAGGCCCGCACCATTCAGGTGGAAGTGCGCAAGAAGCGCACCTTCATCCAGCGCGATGAGGGTGCCGAAAGCGTTCCCGAGGCCAGTGCCAACATGGTGGAAGAACCCGCTGTGTCCAGCGAAGACCTCGAGCTGGCGCGCCGCGAGGAAGAAGCGCGTCGCCAGGCCGAGCTGATCCGTCGCCAGGAAACCGAACTCGCTGAAAAGCGCGCTGAGCGCGAAGCCCGTGAAAAGCGCGAGCGCGAGGCCGAAGAGCGCGCTGCCGCCTACGCCGCTCAGGAAGCCGAAAAGAAGGCCCAGGCCTCTGCCGTGAAGCAGGAAGCGACACGCGAACAGGCTGCAGAATCTGCTGCCCGCAACGCTGCGCAAACGGAAGCCCGCGAAAAGGCTGCGGCTGAATCCAAGGCACGTTCCGACGAAGAATCTGCGCGCGCCGCCGATCTGGACGCCCGCCGCCGCAAGGCTGAGGCCGAAGCTGCCGCCATTCGCTCGATGATGGCCACGCCCAAGAAGGCGGTCATGGTTGCAAAGAAGCCGGAAGAACCCAAGCCCGTGGCCAAGCCCGCGATGACTGGCGACGCCAAGAAGGGCACATTGCACAAGCCTGCTGTGGGTTCCGCTGTGCCGCGCACGGGTGCCAACACGGCTGCGCCTGCCGCGCCGGGGGCCGGCAAGGAAGTCAAGTCTGCCAAGCTGTCTTCCAGCTGGGCGGGTGATCCTGCCAAGAAGAAAGAAATCAAGACCCGCGGCGACAGCAGCGGCGGAGTTGGCCGCAATAACTGGCGTGGGGGCCCTCGTGGCCGCCGCGGTGACAACCGCGACCAACGCGATGATCACCAGCAGTCGGCGCCGGTCGAGGCGCGCATCATCGAAGTCCACGTGCCTGAAACCATTACGGTGGCTGAACTCGCGCACAAGATGTCGATCAAGGCCAATGAGGTCATCAAGGCGCTGATGAAGATGGGCCAGATGGTCACTATCAACCAGCCCCTGGACCAGGACACCGCCATGATCGTGGTGGAAGAACTGGGCCACAAGGCGGTGGTGGCGGCGCTGGATGATCCAGAAGCCTTCACCGACGACGATACGACCCAGCAGAATGTGGAACTGTTGCCACGCGCTCCTGTAGTCACCGTCATGGGCCACGTCGATCACGGCAAGACCTCGCTGCTCGACTACATCCGTCGCGCCAAGGTCGCAGCGGGCGAAGCCGGTGGCATTACCCAGCACATCGGTGCCTACCACGTGGAAACGCCGCGCGGCATGGTGTCGTTCCTCGATACCCCTGGTCATGAGGCCTTCACGGCCATGCGTGCCCGTGGTGCCCAGGCCACCGACATCGTGATTCTGGTGGTTGCTGCCGACGACGGTGTCATGCCCCAGACGAAGGAAGCCATCAAGCACGCCAAGGCTGCGGGTGTTCCTATCGTGGTGGCCATCACCAAGGCCGACAAGCCCGATGCCAACTTTGAACGCGTCAAGCAAGAGCTGGTCGTCGAACAAGTGGTGCCCGAAGAGTACGGTGGCGATTCGCCGTTCGTGCCGGTGTCTTCCAAGACCGGCATGGGCATCGACACGCTGCTGGAGCAAGTGCTCCTGCAGGCCGAAGTGCTGGAACTCCGCGCACCTGTCGACTCGTTGGCCAAGGGCCTTGTAATTGAAGCCCAGCTCGACAAGGGCCGCGGCCCTGTGGCGACCGTTCTGGTGCAGTCCGGTACCCTCAAGGTCGGCGACATCGTGCTGGCCGGTCAGACCTACGGCCGCGTGCGCGCCATGCTGGACGAAAACGGCAAGACGGCCAAGACCGCAGGCCCATCGATCCCGGTCGAAATCCAGGGTCTGACGGAAGTACCGCAGGCTGGTGATGAATTCATGGTGATGACCGACGAACGTCGTGCCCGCGAAATCTCCACCTACCGTGCTGGCAAGTTCCGCAACACCAAACTGGCCAAGCAGCAGGCTGCGAAGCTGGAAAACATGTTTGCCGACATGACGGCGGGCGAAGTGAAGATGCTGCCCATCATCGTCAAGGCCGACGTGCAGGGTTCGCAGGAAGCGCTGGCCCAGTCGCTGCTCAAACTGTCGACCGACGAAGTCAAGGTGCAACTGGTGTACGCCGCTGTGGGTGCCATCAGCGAGTCCGACATCAACCTGGCCATTGCGTCTAAGGCCATCGTGATTGGTTTCAACGTGCGCGCCGATGCCGGTGCCCGCAAGCTGGCCGAGAACAATGGTGTTGACCTGCACTACTACAGCATCATCTACGACGCTGTGGACGAATTGCGGGTGGCAATGTCCGGCATGCTGGCCCCTGAGCAGCGCGAAGAGATCATCGGTACAGCCGAGATCCGCACGGTGTTCGTGGCGACCAAGATCGGCACGATTGCTGGTTCGTACATCACCTCGGGCATGGTCCATCGCAACGCACGCTTCCGCCTGCTGCGCGACAACGTGGTGGTCTACACGGGCGAAGTCGATTCGATCAAGCGCCTGAAGGACGATGTCAAAGATGTCAAGGAAGGCTTTGAGTGCGGTATCAAGCTCAAGAACTACAACGATATCAAGGAAGGCGATCAACTCGAGTTCTTTGACATCAAGGAAATCGCTCGGACGCTGTAATCGATGGCTGCGAAGAAGAAGTCCTCCACCCCGAACCGCGCTTTCAAGGTTGCCGATCAGATCCAGCGCGATCTGACCGAGCTGATCGCGCGCGAGTTGAAAGACCCGCGCGTGGGCATGGTGACGCTGCAGGGCGTGGAAGTGACCCCCGACTACGCCCATGCCAAGGTATTTTTCAGTCTGCTGACAGGCGACCCTGTGGAAACACAGGTCGCACTGAACCAGGCCGCAGGCTTCTTGCGCAACGGGCTGTTCAAGCGCCTGCACATTCACACGGTGCCTACGCTGCATTTTGTGTTCGACCGCACCTCCGAGCGTGCGGCGGACATGAACGCCTTGATTGCCAAGGCGGTTTCTTCTCGCGCTAAAGAGGAGTAGGCATGAGTACCGCCGGGCCGCCCCAAGGTGCGAAAGCCCCCTTGGGGGGCAGCGATTTACACGCAGTGAAAGAGCGTGGGGGTATTGCTGTGCACGCGCCTCGCACCAGGGTGCAGCGGCGCCCTGTGCATGGGGTGTTGCTGCTCGACAAACCGCTCGGCCTTTCGAGCAATGATGCCTTGCAAAAGGCGAAATGGCTTTTACGCGCCGAAAAAGCAGGCCACACCGGCACGCTCGACCCGTTGGCCACGGGCGTGCTGCCCCTGTGTTTTGGCGCCGCTACTAAATTCAGTCAGCTGCAACTCGATGCGCCCAAGATCTACGAAGCCGTGGCGCTGCTCGGGGTGACCACGAGCACCGGCGACGCCGAAGGCGATGTGGTGCAGCGCTGCGACGTGGATCCTGCCCAGCTGACAGCCGAGCGATTGGCCGCCGTGCAGCAGCAGTTCACCGGGCCGATCAGTCAAGTGCCGCCCATGCACAGTGCGCTCAAGAAAGACGGCAAGGCGTTGTACGAGTACGCCCGTGCAGGCGTGACGGTGGAGCGCGAGGCGCGTGACGTCGTCATTCATGCATTAAAACTGACGCTAGCGCTTACGGATAAGGCGCAAACCGCTATCAAAATAGTAGTAAGTTGCAGCAAAGGCACCTATATCCGCACCCTGGGTGAGGACATCGGTGCCGCATTGGGTTGTGGCGCACATCTGACTTTTTTGCGCCGCATCGACACGGGTGGTATCAGTGTGGAGCGCTGCGTCACGCTGGCGCAGCTTGAAGCCATGTCCGAGGCAGATCGCCTTGCGTGTCTGGAGGCACCGGAGTCGTTACTGGCACAACACGTCCGTGTCACGCTGGACAGTGACAATGCAGCTCGATTCCTGTCGGGCGTGCGTCGCCGTGGCAACTGGCCTGATGCCGGTGCCGTGGCGGTGTTTGGCGAGAATCCCCCGGCGCTGCTGGGGGTAGGCCACATCGTGGGCGGGGAGCTGGTGCCGGACAGGCTCCTGAGTCCGCTGGAAATTCAACAAATCTCAGAAAGCACGCCGCAGCTGCAAGCCAGCGGCACATTGGAAAAACTATGACTAAACAAATCCGCAATATCGCGATCATTGCCCACGTTGACCATGGCAAAACCACCATGGTCGACCAGCTGCTGCGCCAGTCCGGCACCTTTGCCGACCACGAAAAGGTCGTTGACACCGTGATGGACAACAACGCGATTGAGAAAGAGCGTGGCATCACCATCCTGGCCAAGAACTGCGCCGTGAGCTGGAAAGACACGCACATCAATATCGTCGATACCCCAGGCCACGCGGACTTCGGCGGTGAAGTGGAGCGTGCACTGTCCATGGTCGACAGCGTGGTGTTGCTGATCGACGCGCAGGAAGGCCCCATGCCCCAGACGCGTTTCGTGACCAAGAAGGCCCTGGCCCTGGGCCTGCGCCCCATCCTGGTGGTGAACAAGGTGGACAAGCCCGGTGCCAACCCCGACAAGGTCGTGAATGCCGCGTTCGACCTGTTCGACAAGCTCGGTGCCACCGACGAACAACTAGACTTCCCCGTGGTGTACGCCTCGGGCATCAACGGCTGGTCGTCGCTGGAAGAAGGCGCTCCTGGTGAGCAGTGGGGCCCCGACATGTCGGCCCTGTTCGACACCATCCTGAGCCATGTGCCCCCGAACTCGGGTGATCCAGCCGCTCCGCTGCAACTGCAGATCTCGGCACTGGACTTCTCTACGTTTGTGGGCCGCATCGGCGTGGGCCGCATCAGCCAGGGCACCATCAAACCCGGCCAGGACGTGCTGGTGATGGAAGGCCCCGATGGCAAGAGTGTCAAGGGCCGCGTCAACCAGGTGTTGACCTTCCAGGGCCTGGACCGCATGCAGACGCCCCTGGCGGGCCCCGGTGACATCGTGCTGATCAACGGCATTGAAGGTATCGGTATCGGCGTGACAGTGACCGACCCGGCCAACCCGGCACCTCTGCCTATGCTGAAGGTGGACGAGCCCACGCTGACCATGAATTTCTGCGTGAACACCTCGCCATTGGCTGGCCGTGAAGGCAAGTTCGTGACCAGCCGCCAGATCTGGGACCGCCTGCAAAAGGAACTGCAGCACAACGTGGCGCTGCGTGTGTCCGAGACGGACGAAGAAGGTATTTTCGAAGTCATGGGTCGCGGCGAACTGCACTTGACCATCCTGCTGGAAAACATGCGCCGTGAAGGCTATGAACTGGCAGTGTCCAAGCCCCGCGTCGTGTTCAAGACCGTGAATGGTGAGAAGCACGAGCCTATCGAGCTGGTAACGGTTGACATCGAAGAAGGCCACCAAGGCGGCGTGATGCAAGCCTTGGGCGAGCGCAAGGGCGAGCTGGTGAACATGGAGCCGGACGGCCGTGGCCGTGTGCGCCTGGAGTACCGCATTCCGGCCCGTGGCCTGATCGGTTTTACCAACGAATTCCTGAACCTGACGCGTGGCTCGGGCCTGATCAGTAACATCTTCGACAGCTACGAAGCGCACAAGGGCGACATCGGCGGCCGCAAGAACGGCGTGCTGATCTCCATGGACGACGGTGAAATCTTCACCTACGCCCTGGGCAAGCTGGACGACCGTGGCCGCATGTTTGTGAAGGCAAACGACCCTGTGTACGAAGGCATGATTGTGGGCATCCACAGCCGTGACAACGACCTGATCGTGAACGCCACGCGCACCAAGCAGCTGACCAACTTCCGCGTGAGCGGCAAGGAAGACGCGATCAAGATCACGCCTCCGATTGATGCCACGCTTGAATACGCGGTGGAATTCATCGAAGACGACGAACTGGTCGAAATCACGCCCAAGTCCATCCGGATCCGCAAGCGGTTCCTGACGGAAAACGAGCGCAAGCGCGCAGGCCGCTCCTGAGCTGCCTTGCCGGGTTCAGTTGCTCTTGCAGTGGCTTGAACCGGTAACATCGGTGCGCGGTCAGGAGCCGCTCTCCTGATGTGCGACCCGAAGGGCCACTGCCATGCTGTGGCCCTTTTTGCTGTCTTGAATCCCGGCACTTGTTGTTGTATCTCCCCATTGCCCTGAGCGGCGGTTCCCATGTTCAAGCTCACGCATTCCCGCGCTGTTGTCCTGATGGTGGCGGTGACCCTGATGTGGTCCATCGCCGGTGTGGTCACGCGCCACCTGGAACACGCGCGCAGCTTTGAGGTGACCTTCTGGCGCAGCTTCTTCACGCTGCTCGCGCTGCTGGTGATCCTGCCCACGCTGCAGGGTCGGGCGGTGTTTACCTCCATGCGCCACAGCGGCCGGGCGCTGTGGATATCCGGCGTGTGCTGGAGCGTGATGTTTACCGCCTTTATGGTGGCCATCATGCTGATGCCCGTGGCCAATGTGCTGGTCACCATGGCGGTGGGTCCGTTGCTCACCGCGCTGTTTGCGCGGATTTTTATCGGCCACCACATTGCACCGCGCACGTGGGTGGCCATTGGGGTGGCGGGCCTGGGCATTGCGTGGATGTATGGTTCGCAGATGGCGGGCTTGCCCGTTGTGGGCACGCTGGTGGCCTTGTGTGTGCCGGTGGCGGCTGCCATCAACTGGACGGTGGTGCAACACTCGCAGCGGCACGGCCATGCAGTGGACCTGGTGCCCGCCGTGCTGGTGGGCGCCGTGATCTCGGTGGCGGCCACGCTGCCAGTCGCGATGCCCTTTGAAGCATCGTTGCACGACCTCGCACTGCTGGCCTTGCTGGGCGTGGTGCAATTGGCGATTCCGTGTGTGTTGGCCGTGCGCTGTGGGCGCGTGCTCAAGGCGCCCGAGATGGCGCTGCTGGGCCTGCTGGAGGTGGTTTTCGGTATCTTGCTGGCATGGGCGGGCGCAGGTGAAGAACCGAGCGCGGCCGTGCTGACAGGGGGCGTGCTGGTGATTGGCGCCCTGGTTTTCAATGAACTTTTAGGTTGGAAGGAACAAAAATGACGGAGACGGTCGTGTCGGAAGTTTTGAGCGAAGTGCGTGGCCAGGTCGGCTTTATCACCTTGAACCGCCCGCGCGCGCTCAACGCGCTGTCGCTGGGCATGGTGCGCGACCTGATGGGCGTTTTATTGGCGTGGCAGAACGATGCCCGCGTGCTCGCAGTGGCGATTCGCGGCAGCAACAAGGAAGGCCCATTTGGCGCCTTCTGCGCCGGAGGAGACATCCGCTTTCTGCACCAGGCGGGCAGCCAGGGCAACCCGCTGCTGGAAGACTTCTTTACCGAGGAATACGCGCTCAACCACCTTATCCACAACTACGCCAAGCCCTACATCGCGTTCATGGACGGCATCGTCATGGGCGGCGGCATGGGCATCAGCCAGGGCGCCGCGTTGCGTGTGGTGACAGAGCGCACAAAGATGGCCATGCCCGAGACAGCGATTGGCCTGTTTCCGGATGTGGGTGGTGGCTACTTTCTGAGCCGTTGTCCCGGTCGTGTGGGCGAATGGCTGGCGTTGACGGGTGACACGATTGGCGCAGGTGACGCCATCGAGAACCAGCTGGCCGACGGCTGCTTGCCCGCAGACCAACAAGCGGCGTTATGGGATGCCCTGGGCACCCAGAGCTTTGCCAGCGGAACAGCCATCAAAGACTATGTTGCTTCGAAATTTGTAGCTGCTAAAGCTTTACAGGCAAGCGCTAGAGGCCAAATTGACCAATATTTTTCACTGGGCAGCGTGGGCGAGATCGTGGCGGCGCTTGAAGCTGCCGATAGCGACTGGGCGCGCTCCACGGCAGCCACGCTGCGCAAGCGCTCGCCTATCATGCTGCATGTGGTGCTGGAGCAAATCCGCCGTGCGCGCGACATGGGTCTGGGCGACGACTTGCGCATGGAGCGCGACATGGTGCGGCATTGCTTCTACCTGCGGCCCGGCCAGAGCGAAACGGTCGAGGGCATCCGCGCTCTGGCCGTGGACAAGGACCATGCGCCGAAGTGGAGCCCTGCCCGCATCGAAGACGTGACCCCCGAGATGGTTACGCCGTTCTTTGTCAGCCCGTGGCCTGCCCACGCGCACCCGCTCGCATCGCTGGCCTGAATGAATGACTGACTGAGGGGGTGTACCAGGGCCGTGGCACAGGAGCCATTGCACACCGACTTGCCGCCGCCTGCCGCATCGCGGTCAAACGTGTAGAGCGTCATGCCGCCTGCGCCGATGAGTACACCGTCCATGGTTTTGACGGGGCCATCGGCGGCCATGGTGGAGCAGCCTGCGATGGCAACAAACGCAGCGAGGACAACAGGGTCTTTTTCATGGTTTCTCCAGGTGGAAGAGGGATTGCGGAACACGGCACATGCCGCCTTGCACCTCCACAAACACAGGGCTGCCCCGGTTTATTCCATTGCGCATGAAAATTCTCTGGGTACGAAGTTTTTAGCTGGGAGAAAGCCTGCGTGCGACTTCTCAGCCCATGAAACAGGCACGGCGCATGCCAGCGCCGCCCTGCAAGGGCCGCCCCGCCGCAGGGGCGCTCCCCCTGGGGAGAAGGCGCGAAGCGATTCAGGGAGGCTTAGCGGTTCCTGCTCTTCATGGCCCGCTCCACCTCGCGCTTGCCTTCGCGGTCCTTGATGGTGTCGCGTTTGTCGTGCTCGGCCTTGCCCTTGGCCAGCGCAATCTCGCACTTCACGTACCCGTTCTTCCAGTGCAGGTTGAGCGGCACCAGCGTGTAACCTTTTTGCTCGACCTTGATGATCAAATGCTTGATGTCATCTTTCTTGAGCAGCAGTTTCTTGGTGCGGATGGCATCGGGGTTGACATGGGTCGAGGCGGTCTTGAGCGGGTTGATCTGGCAGCCCAGCAGAAACAGCTCGCCCTCGCGGATCAGCACGTAGCCGTCTGTCAGCTGCACCTTGCCTTCGCGCAACGCCTTCACTTCCCAGCCGTACAGCACCATGCCCGCCTCGTGGCGTTCTTCGAAGAAATAGTTGTAGGCCGCTTTCTTGTTGTCGGCAATGCGTGCGGTGGGATCGGGTTTTTTGGCCATGAGGGTTTAGATGCGGCGCAAACCGGGAGATAAAAGGCCTCCCTACAATACTCGTCGTCTGGGAGGCGGTCAGAGGTGAATCGCGGGCCAGCGAAAACGATTCTCAATGAGGACAGTTTCTGCCGGATTTGCAACCCCACAACTGGTTATGTAGCGAGAGGACGGTAAAAAAATGGAGCGTAGCGGCCTGCTTGCCGCAGCTGCCCCAAGTCCGACAGCCTTCTTGGATACCCGCGATTCTAATTTCCTTCGGCTTGCGCACCTTGGCGCTAAGCCCGTCTGCATGAAAACCGTTCACAAGTCCGTCCTCATCTGGTACAGCCCCGAAGAAATGTTTGCTCTGGTCACTGGGGTGGAGCACTACCCCGAGTTTCTGCCATGGTGCGACCATGCGGCCGTGCTGGAGCACACCGAAGACAGCATGACGGCCGAGGTCGGCATCGCATTCAGCGGCATCCGCCAGACTTTTGTGACGCGCAATATCCATGAGGTGGGTCGGCGTGTGCAGATGCACCTGATCAAAGGCCCCTTTTCGCGACTGGACGGCGACTGGCACTTTCACCCGGTGGGTGACGGCACGCAGCGTGCCTGCAAGGTGGAGCTGCTGCTGAACTACGGTTTTGACAGCGCGGCGCTTTCGGCTTTGGTGGGCCCGGTGTTCGACCGCATCGCGGGCAGCATGGTCGATGCGTTTGTCAAACGTGCGGAACAGGTCTATGGCTGATGCCAAGCGCGCCGACGGTGCCGATGGTGCAGCCACCGTGCAGGTCACCGTGGTGGTGTGCACAGCGCCGCGCGAGATTCGCGAATGGGTGCTTGAAATGCCAGCGGGCGCAAGCGTTGGCGATGCGCTGCGTGAGAGCGAGGTTGCCCAAGTCCGCAAACAAGGTGGTTTGGATGCCACCCGTATCGGTATCTGGGGCCGCCCGACCACGGTGGACGCCACGCTGGCGCACCTTGATCGCGTGGAGGTCTACCGGAGTTTGAAGGTAGACCCCAAAGTGGCGCGACGCGAGCGCTTTGCGCGCCAGGGCGCCCGCACCACCGGGCTGTTTGCCCGGCGGCGCCCCGGGGGCAAGTCCGGCTACTGATCAGCGCCCAGCAGTGGCGCTGGGCTTAGCGCTTGCAGTCGGAGGCAATGATGCCGTCGATGCGTTTGGATTCTGCGGCGCGGCCTGCTTCGTCCAGAAAAATGCGCTCGCCCTGCGCGTTCGATTGGGTGACGGGTTTACCTGAGTCAAACACTGCCTTGGCCTGCCGCGCGCGGGTGCAGTTTTCAGCCTTGGCCTTGGCGATTTTGTCTTCTTCGGCTTTGACCTTGGCAGCTTCTGCTGCTTCAGCCTGGGCCTTTTTTGCTTCCAGTTCTTTGTCCTTGCCGCTGCCGGGCGCGCTAGCGGCGGGTTTTGCTGCGGCCGCAGTTGTAGCCGCCGCGGTGGCTGGGGAAGCGCCCGAGGCGCCGTCAGCGGGCACTACCGCCGGGGCTACCCGTGTAGGGCGGGTGCCACCGGGCTGTTTGAGAATGCTTTTCTCTGGGATTTCTTGTGGGGGGGGACGGTCGCTGAACACTTTGCGACCGTCTTTGTCGATCCACTGCCATTGCGCCGTAGCGCCCATGGCCCAGGTGCAGGCCACGGCCAGCAGGAGAAGCTTGTGCATTTTCATGCGGACAAGTTTATCCATGTGCCCACACGCCCGCCAGTGTGGCAACGATGGGTGGGCGCGTTTTCACCACACGCGGCGCGGGTACAATCCGTTTTTTGGAGCTTTCTCATGCGCCTTCTTGGAAAAGCGCTCACCTTCGACGATGTGTTGTTGGTGCCAGCGTACTCCCAGGTCCTGCCCAAGGACACGTCCCTCGCGACGAAACTCTCCCGCAATATTCAGCTGAATCTGCCCCTTGTGTCCGCTGCCATGGACACGGTGACAGAGGCGCGTCTGGCCATTGCCATTGCCCAGGAGGGCGGCATCGGCATCGTGCACAAGAACCTCACCCCGCAAGAGCAGGCCGCCCACGTGGCCAAGGTTAAGCGGTATGAGTCGGGTGTGTTGCGCGACCCCGTGGTTATCACCCCCGAACACACGGTGCTGCAGGTGCTGCAACTGTCTGAGCAACTGGGCATCTCGGGCTTCCCTGTGTGCGACGGTGGCAAAGTGGTCGGCATCGTGACGGGCCGCGACCTGCGTTTTGAGACCCGCTACGACGTCAAGGTCCACCAGATCATGACCCCGCGCGAGAAGCTCATCACGGTCAATGAAAAGGCGGGCACCACGCCGGCCGAAGCCAAGGCGCTGCTCAACAAGCACAAGCTTGAACGCATCCTGGTCGTGAACGACGCCTTTGAGCTCAAGGGATTGATCACGGTGAAGGACATCACCAAGCAGACCAGCTTTCCCAACGCTGCACGCGATGCCGCTGGCCGCCTGCGTGTGGGCGCCGCCGTGGGTGTGGGTGAGGGCACCGAAGAACGCGTCGAAGCCCTGGTCAAGGCCGGTGTTGACGCCATCGTGGTGGACACGGCCCACGGCCACAGCCGTGGCGTGATCGAGCGCGTGCGCTGGGTCAAGCAAAACTACCCGCAGATTGACGTCATCGGTGGCAACATCGCCACCGGAGCGGCTGCGCTGGCGCTGGTCGAGGCCGGTGCCGACGCGGTCAAGGTCGGTATTGGCCCTGGCTCCATCTGTACCACGCGCATCGTCGCTGGTGTGGGCGTGCCCCAGATCATGGCCATCGACAGTGTTGCGACGGCCCTCAAAGGCACCGGTGTGCCGTTGATCGCTGACGGCGGTGTGCGTTACAGCGGTGACATCGCCAAGGCGCTGGCCGCAGGCGCCAGCACCATCATGATGGGCGGCATGTTCGCAGGCACCGAAGAGGCGCCGGGTGAAGTCATTCTGTTCCAGGGCCGCAGCTACAAGAGCTACCGCGGCATGGGCAGCATCGGCGCCATGCAACAAGGCAGCGCCGACCGTTACTTCCAGGAGTCGAGCACCGGCAACCCCAACGCCGACAAACTCGTGCCCGAAGGCATTGAAGGTCGCGTGCCGTACAAGGGCTCGATGGTTTCCATCGTGTTCCAGATGGCGGGTGGCGTGCGCGCCGCCATGGGGTACTGCGGTTGCGCCACGATCGACGAAATGAACAACAAGGCTGAGTTCGTCGAGATTACCACCGCCGGTATCCGCGAAAGCCACGTTCACGACGTGCAGATCACCAAAGAAGCGCCCAACTACCGCGCGGACTGATTCTTCAGTCACCACAGGCCCGAACCCACTTCCCAGGTGTTCGGGCCTTTGTTTTTTCTCACGCCTCTAGCACCTTTCTGTCGCCCGCCATGCAACACCAGAAAATCCTTATTCTCGATTTCGGCTCGCAAGTCACCCAGCTCATCGCCCGCCGCGTGCGCGAAGCCCATGTGTACTGCGAAGTGCATCCCTGCGACGTCACCGACGAGTGGGTGCGCGACTACGCCAAGGATGGTTCGCTCAAGGGGGTGATCCTCTCTGGCAGCCACGCCAGCGTTTACGAAGTGGATGACAAGGCGCCCGATGCCGTGTTTGAGCTAGGCGTGCCCGTGCTGGGCATTTGTTATGGCATGCAGACCATGGCTCAGCAGCTGGGCGGCAAGGTCGAGGGCTCCAATACCCGCGAATTTGGCTACGCCGAAGTGCGCGCGCATGGTCACACCCAGCTCCTGAAAGGCATCGAGGACTTCGCCACACCCGAGGGCCACGGCATGCTCAAAGTGTGGATGAGCCATGGCGACAAGGTCACTGCCTTGCCCCCAGGCTTCAAGGTGATGTGTTCCACGCCCTCGTGTGCCATTGCCGGCATGGCGGATGAAAATCGCCACTACTACGCGGTGCAGTTCCACCCCGAGGTGACGCACACCTTGCAGGGCAGGGCGCTGCTCGAACGCTTTGTGCTGGAGATCTGTGGCACCCGCGCCGACTGGGTTATGCGCGATCACATCGAAGAAGCGGTGCAGAATATTCGCGATCAGGTCGGTGACGAGGAGGTGATCCTCGGCCTCTCGGGGGGCGTGGATTCGTCGGTGGCCGCAGCGCTCATCCACCGCGCCATCGGCGACCAACTCACCTGTGTTTTCGTGGACCACGGCCTGTTGCGGCTGAACGAAGGCGACATGGTCATGGACATGTTCGTTGGCAAGCTGCACGCCAAGGTCATCCGCGTGGATGCGAGCGACCTGTTCCTTGGCAAGCTGGTCGGCGTGAGCGAGCCGGAAGCCAAACGCAAGATCATCGGCGGCCTGTTCGTAGATGTGTTCAAGGCCGAAGCCGCCAAATTGAAGGCGGGCGACGGCGGCCATAAGGGCGCAACCTTCTTGGCCCAGGGCACCATCTACCCCGACGTGATCGAATCCGGCGGCGCCAAGAGCAAGAAGGCCGTCACCATCAAGAGCCACCACAACGTTGGGGGGCTGCCCGAGCAACTGGGCCTCAAGCTGCTGGAACCCCTGCGTGACCTGTTCAAGGACGAAGTGCGCGAACTCGGCGTGGCCCTGGGCCTGCCGCCCGAAATGGTCTACCGCCACCCCTTCCCCGGCCCCGGCCTGGGCGTGCGCATTTTGGGCGAGGTAAAAAAGGAATACGCTGACCTGCTGCGCCGCGCCGACGCGATCTTCATCGAAGAGTTGCGCAACCATGTCGACGAAGCCACCGGCAAGACCTGGTACGACCTCACCAGCCAGGCCTTCACCGTCTTCCTGCCCGTCAAGAGCGTGGGCGTGATGGGCGACGGCCGCACGTACGACTACGTGGTGGCACTGCGCGCCGTGCAGACCAGCGACTTCATGACCGCCGACTGGGCCGAGCTGCCCTATGCCCTGCTCAAGAAGGTGTCGGGCCGCATCATCAACGAAGTGCGCGGCATCAACCGCGTGACCTACGACGTGAGCAGCAAACCGCCAGCGACGATTGAGTGGGAATGATCCGGCGTTAAGCAACCACCGGCAGACACTGGCACAAAACCATCGCGAGAGCCCGCATTTACGCGGGCTTTTGTTTTTCTGGCTCGCAACGTCTGGCAATGATGGGCATCGGTAAGCACCTCATTTTTGCTGGCATAACCCATGGCATCGGGGCATTGATGCACAATCCGGCGCGGCAATACCATTCCGGGGAAATCCCGGTTTGCATGGTACTGAATCCGGCTAAGTGATTGATTTAAAACAGGAAAGGAGTTCCTGATATGCGTTTCAAAATCATGGTATTCGCGGCCCACTGGCGGGGCGGAATATGCTGACCGATACCAAGCTGCGCACCCTCAAGCCGCAGGACAAGCTGTACAAGGTGCCCGACCGTGATGGGCTGTATGTCGCTGTGACGCCGGCCGGCGCCGTCTCTTTCCGCTACAACTACTCGATCAACGGGCGCCAGGAAACAGTGACGTTTGGGCGGCATGGCCGCGGGGGGATCACCCTGGCCGAGGCGCGCGAGCGCCTGCACGAGGCGAAGCGGCTCATTGCCGCAGGGAAATCGCCGGCTAAGGAAAAGGCAAAGGCCAAGACCAAGGAAAAGGACGCGGAAACGTTTGGGGGGTGGGCCGACAAGTGGCTGCGGGGCCACCAGATGGCGGAATCCACGCGGGATATGCGGCGGTCGGTGTACGAGCGCGAGCTCAAGTCGAAGTTTGCCAACCGCAAGATGAAGGAAATCACGGATGACGACCTGCGCCGGCTGACCGATACCATTGTGGCGCGCGGGGCCCCGGCCACAGCAGTGCATGTGCGGGAAGTGGTGATGTGGGTGTATAGGTGGGCGAACGAACGCGGCGAGCGCGTCGAGAACCCGGCAGATCTGGTGCGTCCAAGCGCCATTGCCAAGTTCAGCCCCAAGGACCGATCCCTCTCACCCGAGGAAATCGGCCTGATGTACGAATACCTGGACCGCGTAGGCACGGGTCCATCGTTTCGAGTCGCGTGCAAGCTGCTGCTGCTGACGCTGGTGAGAAAAAGCGAGCTGACGGATGCCACCTGGGAGGAAGTGAACTTCACCGAGGCGGTGTGGACCATCCCCAAGGAGCGCATGAAGCGCGCCCGGCCCCACAACGTCTACCTGTCTCAGCAGGCTCTGGATTACTTCATCGCCCTGAAAACCTTTGCGGGCGGCTCCCGCTACGTGCTGCCCGGGCGGTACGACAGTGATTTGCCCATGTCCAAGGCCACGTTGAATCAGGTGCTGACGCTGACCTACACCCAGGCCCAGAAGGACGGCAAGGCGCTGGGCAAGTTCGGGCCCCACGACCTGCGGCGCACGGCCAGCACGCTGCTGCACGAGGCCAACTACAACACCGATTGGATCGAGAAGTGCCTGGCCCACGAGCAGAAGGGGGTGCGCGCCGTGTACAACAAGGCCGAGTACGCTGAACAGCGGCGCGCAATGCTCCAAGACTGGGCCGACATGGTGGATGGGTGGACCATCAAGCGGCCTGGCGCTCATCCTGCTTGAGGCACGGCGGGCGCATGGGCTTGTTGGCCGCCTCGCGGCGCGTGCGCATCCATGCCTCGACTTCGTTCAGATCCCAGGCGACGTTACGCGCCGTCAGCGTGATGCGCTTGGGGAACGTGCCGCGCTTCTCCAGGTTGTAGATCGTCCGGTCGCTCAGCGGCACCTTGGCCAGCAGCTGCTTACGGCTGATATAGGTGGTCATGTGCTGTCTCCTTGTGCCCGTACAGGCAGTTCGCACCACGCCAGCGGCTTTTCGCTCACGGCCCAGTGGCATTCCTCGTGCTGGTTCCATTCGTACCAGCCCTCGGGGCAAAAGTATTCGTCCTTGCCTTCGTCGTACTCGCCGAAACCGGTGTCGCTTTCCAGTCCGACAGGCAGCGTGCCTTTGGGCACCCACATCGCGCGGATTGGGTATTGCTTGCCGATGTCCAGCAGCACGGGTGTTTGCGGCTCTGGCAGGCGCTCTGCTACCGGTGTCCACGCATCCCCGCTGGGTGCGGGCTGTGCTGTGCTGGCAAAAACGTTCTGCACTGGGTTCATGTACTCCAAGGCGATCTTGGATACCAATGACCCGCTGGTGTGCGTTTCGCACATGTAGTCGTCCGGGTTCTTGCTGCGCTTTCCACCAAGCGTGCAGCGGTCTAAATCTGACTGCACTGCCTGCCTTAGAAGTAGCGTCTGCCCAGCGGAAACGTCTGCCCACCAGCCTTGTTGTTCTCGCGGGATTTCCTTGTCAATCTGTTTGCGAGACTTGATCTTGCAGCGGTACACCTGATGGAACGTGGTCGGCTCCTGCACCTCCTGCTGGGGTGCTGCTGCGAGGACGGCGCGGTCGGCGTCAACGTAGGCGCGCATTTGGTCGGCCGAGTAGACGGGGAACACGCCGGAGCAAGCGAATTGCATAGGCAGCGGCGGGTAGCCTAACGATGGTCTTGCCGCGCCCCTGATCGCATCTGCGGCCATAACCGCAGCCTTGATCGTTGCGTCTACACAGATCAGATCGTGGAATCGCTGGATAGCCGCGTGCAAGTCCCCCACTCGACTTGCTGGGCCAATGAGGCCGACACTTTCGGCAAGCTCCATCGTCTTGCGGTCGATAACGGTGGGCTCCTGCACCTCCTGCTGAGGTGCGGGCTGTGCGGGTGGGGTGGCGGCGTGGGCGTCTTCAACGATTTTTCCCAGCTCTGCACGGAATTCAGAGCCGGTCAGTGTGTGCTGGTTGGAAAGCAGTCGGCGCAACAGGTACAGCGTATCGGCGCTCGGATGAACCGGCTTTGCCCGGATCGCCTCCCACCTCGCAGATTCCCAGAAAGGTGCAAGCCAATGTCCGGTCGGTGGCATGTTGGCCCCCTGCGCGCCAAATGCCAGCGCTCCCGTGATTGCATCTGCCACGGTAGCGCGGATGCCTTGCGGGTCGGCGTCGATGGAATATGGCACCGCTGGCGCTGCCTGCTGGGGTGCTGCATCCTCATCTGTCTCGCCAAGGTAAACAGTGCCCTCGGGGTCTGCAGCCCACATGGCGTAGATGCCGCGACCCAAATGCCCGTCCCCGGACATCAAGGTAACTTCGCACGCCTCCCCTCCGAACATCTCTAGCAACTCGGTGGCCTGCTTGAAGTCGAGCGTAATGCTCGCCCACGCTGGCGCTGCCTGCTGGGGTGCTGCAAGGGCTGCGCCACCCATCAGCGGCCCACTAACCCCGCCCGCGCCAATGGCGGCCAGCTCGTCGGCCTGGCGCTGCAGTGCCATGACTGCCTGCACCAGCAGGTGGGCCGCGGTGTTCTCGCCGCCGTTCTTGGCGGTGTGCTCCTCGATCTTGCGGATCAGGTCTTTTGTGTCGGTCATGATTTCCCAATCGAATCAGGGCGCAGCGCTTATCTGATAAGCACTTGCAGCTATAAATTAAGTAGCGAATTCCATACCCAGCGCGCGGCGCACATCTGCCGTGCCCATGCCTGCCGTCGTGGCCAGCAGGTGGTCCAGCTCCAGCGCGCCAGCGGCAAGGCTCAGGGTGTGCAGCCGCGGCATCAGCCGGTCGATGGCCTGCAGCCCTGCGATGAAGGCGCCGCGCTGGCGCTCCAGCTGTGCGGGCGTGGGCGTTCCGGCAATGTCGGCCAGGGCGTTTGCCGTGCCTGCCAGAATGCGCGCCTCGGGTGTTTCGCCCAGGCCGTGCATCCCAGCTGCGTGGCAGGTGATGAACACCAGCCGCCCGGCCATGCTGGCAATGCGCGCTGCGTCGTCGCCCATGTACGCCTGCAGGCCGGTGTCTGTGCGCAGCCGCTGGATGTCAGCCTCGATGCTCTGGCGGATCACTGCTTCCTTCACCGGGTTGATGTCCCTGTGTCGCTGGCGCTCAAACGCGCCCTGGTGTGCTCGTTTGCGTGCGTAGGTGCTGGTTTTGCGCATGGTCAATGGCCGCATGGCAGACAGCCGCCCACGGGCGTACCGTCCGGGTTGACAGGGTGTTGCAGGCCGCAGCCCAGGCAGGTGCGGTGCTCGGGCGTCGGCTGGGGTTCGAGATTCCAGCGCAGCGGCTGCAGCTGGTGCAGGGCCCGGATGCGGTCCAGGCGGATCTGGGTAACTTCGGCGGGGGTCATTCCCGGATCTCCCGGTAGTCGGCAGCGCGCATCGTTTCTTGGTACGCGGTGCGCCAGTCGGCTGGCAGCCGGCCGCTTTTCACCAGATAGGCCAGCACCTCCTTGTCGTCATAGACGCGGAACGGCGTGCCCCACTGGATGGCGGCCTGGTCCGTGATCTTGCGCAGTGACAGCACATCCTCGTAGCGCCGGTACCAGCCCATGCTGACGCGCGGCTTTTTCGGCCACTTGAAAGGGGTGCTGCCGCCGCGGCTGGCCGTGCCCGAGGTGGAAATATCAAACCACTGCTTGCCGTCCCAGTAGCGTGTGCTGTGGATCTTGGATGTGTTGCGGCGCGTCACGTACACATCGGGCTTGTGCGGCGCGGTGGCAAGCCAGGTGTAGTCGATGCTGCTCATGCAATCACCTCGCGCGCGCCGCTGATCTCGTTGGCATACGACACAGGCGCCATGAAAGGGTTGCGCACGATGAGCGCATCCGTGTCGCCGCGCCACAGGAACACCTCCAGCGCATCGTCGAAGTAAGCGCACAGGCGGCGGTCCACCTTCTTGAAAAGCAGCTTCACATCGACGGCCAGGATTTTCTCGTCGTCGGGGCCTTCCTTGCGCACGTTCAGGTGGCGGATGGCGGCAACGCCGGACAGTTTGAATGCGGGGCGCTGGGGGGTGGTCGCTTCGGTCATGTTGTGGGGTATCCAGAAAAAAGCCCGCGTGGTGCGGGCTGGGTGTAAGAGATACGATCTGCCAAAGGGGAGGCAGATGAAAGTTGCTTTTGAGATCGATGCTCGTCTGGTACTGGTGGGCGCAGCTGCGGGCGCGGTTGGGATGTTTGCTTTGCACGCTGCATACCCTTCGCTGTACAACTTTTGGCCGGCGACCTCCCAGGATCTTGCAGCTTGGTCGCAGGTCGTCGGATCCGTCGGTGCGATTGCTGGCGCCGTTTGGATTGCGAGTAGGCAGTCTCGGGAAAAGAAGGCTGATGATCTGCTTCGAGCACAGCTCACAGCTGCCGGGATCTCGATTCAACTAAGCAGATTTGCCAGCGAACTCCATCAGTTTTCGTTGCTGAATGGATTCAGTGACCTAGAAGCTGAAGAACCCGAGGTGGACGAATTCAATTCCATCCAACTATGGTTAAGTCGTCCTCGCTACCGCCCAGAACAGTCTGAGTTTCTGGCCATAATCCCACTGCCAAATAAAGCCGCACATCGCCTGGCTCGGGGGTATGAGTTGCTCCAAGTGTTGAAGGTTCGGACGCAATCTCGTGGCGCTTTAGAGCAACTTTTCACTCGGGCTTCGAGGGCCACTCGTCGCGTGATCCTCAACCGTCTCAGTGATGAGATTGGCGTAGCCAGTGACATGATTACCGTGGCAGCGCGTGAGTGCGAATTGGCGAGCCAAATTGGGGCGCCATATCCGTCGACAGAGGAAATATACGGTGAGCTCTCTCCTTAGCCTGCGGGCCCCTGTGTGCTTCAGCTATGCAGCGGCCTTGGACTGCACGGCCTCAATGTGCCGAACCAGCGCGGCGCAGATCAGCCCGAAGTCGGCTTCGTAGAACAGGCAGGACCGGCGCTCAATCGCGGCAGGGGTGAACCCCAGGCCTTTCATGAATTCAGCGGTCAGCGAGAAACCCAGGCGCTCGTGGATGTCACCCAGCTTGAGCGTCGGCGTGCCGGTTCGCTCGGCTGGCGCTGGCGCGGCGCGGAACAGTTGCACGACACTCTCTGGCGCGCGGTCCACGATCTCCGCGTCCACTAGATCACTATCAGAATTGATAGCAACAGATGCAGCGTTGGCGCTGGTACCAATCTGTTTTTGTGCAGATTCTGCGGCCTTGCGGGCTGCGTCCTCCTGCTGGCGTTTCAGCTCGGCCGCCTCGGCACGGGCATCGGCCTCGCGCTCCTGGGCTTCGACCAGCTTCTGCTGCATCTCGGCGCGCGCAGCGGTCACTGCATCCACTACCCGCGGGCGGTGGTCATTGATGTACTTGCCAGGGCCTGATTCAAAGTAGCCGATCGCCTTCTGCACGTAGCCCACGCGCGGGCCTTCGATGCGGCGAGCCGCTTCCCAGATGCGCGCAATCAGGTCGTCCTCCTCCTTCTGCTCGCGCTGCAGCTTCGCCGCTTCCTCTGCCCGGATGCGCTCGCGCTCGGCGTCCAGCCGGGCCTGCTCGGCGGCCTGGTGGTCTGCAATCCGCGACTTCACCAGAATGGTCATGTCCTCGGGCTGCTTGAGCACGATGGTGGCCGTGTCCGCAAACAGGAAGGCGTGGGCGCTGGCCAGCTCGCGCAGCGTGCCCAGGTTGATCTGGATGCGGTCAGCGATGGCGCTGGATTCAATCTTCGCCCGGGCCAGCTCGTCATTCACTGCGCCGCGCAGGCTGTCTACCGTGCGCTTGCCCTTGATCGCCCCGGCGAAGTCGGCGGGCACCTGCGGCATGTAGGGCTTGCCCAGGCGGGCATTCAGGCTGGCGATGTGCTCGCGCAGCGCGCTGACGCCACCGGCCACGATCTCGCCCCGAATTTCCTCCTTGCGGGCCTTCACCAGCTTGTCCAGCTCCAGCCGCGTGCGGCGGGCTTCGGCGCTGATGTCATCCAGCGTGCGGAAAAGCTCGTCAATGGTCGCCGTCTGGCTCAGGGCATGGTCCTTTGCGGCTGCCAGGCTGCTTTCCACATCGGCGCACCATTTCACCGTGCTCTCTGCGGTCGCAAAGTCCTGGTCGGTGGTCAGTGTGCGGTTGATGCCGCGGAACACCTCCAGCGCATGGGCCTTGTACTCGGGCAGGTTGCTGGCGGTGACGGCGCCCGTCACCTGGATCAGCAGGGCCGGCAGGTTGTCGGGCGTCTTGCCCACCACGGGCGCGGGCTTGGCCTCGGGCGGTACCCATGCGGCCAGATCCACAGCGAATTGCCGCCATCCTGCAATCAGCTGCTCGCGGCGCTCGGGCTTGGACTCGTACCACAGCGGGTGCGTACCCTCGGGCGTGCCGTCGCTGGTGGTGAACAGGGCGCGCGATGCGCCGCTGACCAGAAGCTGGTGCTCCAGTTGCAGCCAGTAGTGCGGCTCCAGGTCGCCAGCCTGCACCTGTTGCAGCAGGGACTGGTTGAGCAGCTTGTTTTCCCAGATCAGGTCGTCCAGCACGTCGATGCCGTCGAAGCTGGCCAGCAGCGCCATGCCCTCGACCTCGCGCGTGGCCACCACGGGGTAAAACTCAGTGCCTGCAATGCCCTCGGCAATCGGGCGGGCCAGCGCCTCGGCGTCGTGGCCAGCGTCAAAGATACGCTGCTTGGCGGCGCCTACTTCCTCGGTGATGCCGGTTGCCTTCTGGCGCAGCAGCTCGTCGCGGGTCGTGTACTTGGACAAGCCCAGGGCTGCAGCTGCCTCAGACGCACAAAAATGTTTGGTCCGTGCTGCGTGCCAGGCGGGCGATCCTTGCGGGGCGTTTTCGAGAGGGGTGTACATAGAAAATCCTATGAAATTGGCCTGCAGCGCTTGACCAGCAAGCGCGTGCAGCTATGAATTAGATAGCGAGTTATTCGGATTCGAGGGCGAACTTGCGTTGCTCGAAGAAGGCGGTCAGCCGCTGCCGGGCCTCGGTGTCGATCACCGCGCTGATGAGGTCGGCCGCTTCGTACAGTGCATCGAGGGTGGCGGAGTTGTTGAGGCGGTCGCCCACTGCTTGCTCGGTCATGGCCTCGGGCTCACCCTTGGGTTGCACATCGGTGACGGGCTCGGCCTGCTTCGCTGGCTGCTCGATGGGGGCGCGAATCGCCGCCTCCTGCTCTGCGGTCATCGTCCCTTTGGTCTTGATCTTCCCGATCACGCTGTCTGCCGTGGTCTTGCCCTGGGCAATGGCGTTGCGCCAGCTGGGCAGAAACTGGGTGAATTGCTCGGGGGTGTACGCGGGTTGGGGCGTGGCGGGCGCTGCGCGCTGCACCTGTTCCACCTCGCCCATGTGGCGCTCGGTCGGCATGTCCTGCACTTCCTCGGCCACCGGCATACCGCGCAGCACGTCCGGGAACACATCACGCAAAGCGAAGGCCCGGGCGCGCATCTGGCGCATCCGCTTGGGATACTGCGTCCACGGGCCCTGCTTGCCTGCCAGGCCGGCGATCTTGGCGTCATCCATGCTGAACGTCACCACCTGCTCGGGCTCGCCCCGGCGCTTGGCGCGGCAGGTGGCGGTGTAGCCATCGTCCGATTCCTGCACGTATTCGCACAGGGGGCTGCTGCGCACCAGGGCAATGACTGCATCGCCCCACAGCGCGGCGCGGCCGTTGACCACTGCGATGTTGGACAGGGCTTGCAGGGGCTTCAATCCCAACTCGGAACCCCACTGCATGGCAATCAGGCAGTTGCCGGGCTTGCCCCGGAAGTCCTTGGGCACCAGCTCGGAGTCGGCCAGCATCTGGCTGAACTTCATCGCCTGGTCGAAGGTCTGGGGGCTCAGGTCGAAGGCCATGCCCCGGGGGGTGACTGCGGTGTTTTCGGTCTGTGTGAGTGCGTTGTTCATGAAAACCTCAATTGATGTGGTGGTTGTTGCTGATGGTCTTGACGGGCTTTTTCAGCCCGCTGTTCTGGCCCACATGCCACTGGCCACAGGCGGCGCAGCGGTAGGGGGTAAAGGATTTCTCGGTGCGGCGCCGGGCGCGCTTGCTGGCTTCCTTGGCGGTCTTGAGCGTGTGCACAACTTTTCCGGTCGGGCATTCCATGGCTCAGGCCCCGTAGATGTGCACCAGAAGCAGTGCGGTGGCAATGGCTGATCCAGCGAACCAGGCGACCATGACGTGGTGCGGCTTCATGGCTTCACGCCCGCCAGCACAAAAGGCTTGCCGCGCTTCGGCGTGCACCGGATGTCCTTGTCGCCAATCCACTCGTGCACGGCAGCGGGTCCGCAATGGCGCTTGCCTACGTAATCCCGGCTGGCGTGCGCTGCTTCCTCCTGCTGGATGGCCTGCAGTTCCTTCGCCGCGGCTTGCTCGTAGCGCATGTCTCCGCTGCAGCCTGTGAGCACCACGGCAGCCAGCGCCACCACGCCCACGGCCCAGCCCGTGCGAATCAGGGCGTAAAAAAACCGCCGGTGAATGGGCGGTTTGTATTTGTGAATCGCCACCGCTTGGGTGGCATCGCACCCGAAGGCGTCGATCAGCGTGCGCTTGTAGCGGTAGGTGAGGGGGTCATGCATCACAGCGCCCCCATGCTGCCCAGGTGCTGTTGTTGATCCTGCAGCGCGCGGTGCTGGCGGCGCTGGTCCTCTGCGTGCTGGCGGGCCTGCACTGCTGCGATGGCTTCGCGTTCGGCCTGGGTCAGTGGGCGAAAAGGCTGCAGCGCTTGCTGCATGACGGGGTGGGCGGCATCCATGGGGCTCTCCTTGATGTGGGCGTAAAAAAGCCCACACGAGGTGGGCGAACCCTGCGCAGGGCAGGGGAGGGGGGGAAATTGGTTGATGGCCGAACACAGGCCCGCAGGGATACAAACCCTCACGCGCTGCGCTTTCACTGCCGTACTTTCGGCCCGCGCCACTCCAAGGCTACGGGCACCTGCGCTGACCATCATTGCAGCGCCTTAGCTGAAGCCCGGTAGCTACTCGGGCCTTCGTCACTTACCGCGCCGCCGCTATGGCCACTTGCGCACGGTTCCGTAAGCCACACCCAAGATTTCGGCTTGGAGTGCAAAAGACGCTTCAATGATGGCCCTGTCTCCAGGGCATCTACCGGCATTCCATCCGGTGTGACCGTTTCTGTTCTTGGCCGTCTGCGCCTCACCTTGTTAGCCCGTTTACCGCGCTTCGGCGGACTGGGACCGGATGGAATTCCGTGCAGAGCTTTGGCCATGCCCAAAGGTGCTCATGTGCCGGACGAAGGCCCCGCAGGTGGGGCCAGCAACATCGGCGGTTGACGGTTTTAAGGAGCGGGCCCAGCGTCTCCGCTTGGCGCTGACCGGCAATTGCCAGTCAGTGCCTGAATTACACGCGATGTTTAGTATGTCGTCAATCAATTTGTTTAGTTGTGGTGGGATTTGCCGAAAACCTTTGTTCCTTCGCGCCACGCAGACGAAAAAAAACCGCCTCTAGGGCGGTTTGCATGAGAGAGCCCGTTAGGGCGGGTCAGCATTCAGTGAAGGGACTGCATCAACCTGCTGGCGGGCATCGCCCGAGCAACTGACCCAAGAATGCTGATCTCGCTTATGGCACGTTCGCTGTCGACCAGGTCGTACACCACGAAGAGGGGCGACAGGTTCTCTGCGAAGGGTCCGTTCTGGATGTCGCCGGCTTTTCGCATCGCAGCTCCGGTGGCTTGGGCGCTAGGACCGATGATGTCGATCAGGTCTGCGCCGTGCTGCAGGTCAAACCTGTACTCCGTCGTGGAAGCTCCCTTCACCCGAGGATCACGCCGATATGCTGCAGCAGGGTTGCGGGCGATGATGTAGGGCTCCAGCTCCGCAAGCATGTCCACTGTTTGTGGTTGCATCTGAAGATGTTCGTTAGCCCATGCCGCGAGAGCCAAAAGGCCGGTGATCGCAATAGCGAAACCATTGGCGGCATGCGCACTTTGCGACAGCAGAAAGACCTCGCCTTGCTTTCCAATACCCATGCGATGCTTGCCAAGCATGTCCCGAAGGCCGGCCAGACGGGCGGCCTGCCACACATCCAGCCCCATGCCCCCGAGTTGAAAAAGCGTATCGGCGTTGTCGCTGATCTTCACCATGCCATCCCCGGCCATGGTGATGTATACGTTGATTGCGCTGCCGTCTGGCAGACTGAATGGTGTACCGACCTCCAAGCAAGGCCCACCGTCCAGCGCGCGCAGCGTCTGGCAGTCGTAGCGGGTAAGCGCTTGGGCCCAATTACAGTTCAGCATGGCAAAGTTGGATCGTCAATTTCAAAAGGCTGTACAGAAACACGGTTGAAAAACCATTGCAACGAACCCTTCCAGTTATCGCAGTCTACGCTTGAATCGGTGACCGCCGTTGGCTCAGATGTTTCTACGTGCTCATGCGGCCCGTACAGAGGAAGAGCACCGTTGTGTGTACGCTTGCTGCGAGGTGCGACCTCCAACTGGTAAACCCGAAGCCGCTGCTTTTGATGCAGCCGCATGATGCTGAATAGGAACAGGCACCGTGACGTGTCGACTGGCGCCTTGATCTCGATCTGTAGCGTGTAGCCGGGCATTGTTACTCCTTGTGCGTCGATCAGCTCTGCAACACCGATCAAATGGCCTGCGTGGTTCCCGCGGGACTTGAAGCCTGACCAGCGCAGAGCCTGCTTGGGTTGGTTGATCATGCGTTGACGCCGGTAACTCGGAGCTCACTTACAAGGTTTCACTGGCTTAAGCGCGTTTGAAACCAATGCCGGCGCTGGTAGATCCCAATGCTCAGGTTTGTCCTTAAGGTGCTTTGACACAATCGAACTGATCTGCCCTATGGTCATATCCTTCCCAGGGCAGAAGGTTGTCGCCGCAGTCATGACATCGCTTACGGCGCGGACGTAGCCCATAAAGTAGGTGGCCTTTATCGCGTCATTAAAGTTTGCTGCATCAGGATTTTGAGTCCACCTTTCGAAAGCCTGCGATTGCTCAACCAATTGAGACCCAGGTGTCATGGCGTTGGCCAGCTGCGCAGTGCTCAGTGCGGTGCAGACCGCAAGGAAAAAGCGTGCGGCGGTGAGTGCCCATCCGGTTTGCAAAAACTCTCGGTCTCGAGGCGTAGACTTTTTGTTCATATGCGCATGCTCTGTTTGTGCACCACTTCCCCGATCAGGAGGCTGTGCTCATCGCACAACTTCCGTGGGTAGCGCTGCTGGTTTGGGTTGTCTGAAGAGAGCCACCACTGTCCGCCGTCGCGGATCAGCCGCTTGATGACCATCTCGCCTTCGTAGTTGACCGCGAAAACGATCCCGTCCTTGGGCTGGGTGCTCTTGGTGTTCACCACGACCGTGTCGCCGTCATACAGCCCGGGCTCCATCGATCCATTCGCCACGCGCACCGCGAAAAGGTGGCCAGGCTCAAAACCGTTGTCCGAGTACCACTTTCGCTGAAAGACGATGGGCGCCCCATCGTTGTCCCTGTACTCCACACCAAACCCTGACGCGCCAGCAGACAGTTTGAATTCGACGCGGCGTATGGCCGGGTACTCGGGGTTGTTATCAAGGTCGATGGCTGCGGCGGGCGTGGCGTCATCGATGTACGAGCCCTCGGGGATGGCCAGGACCGCGCCAGCAATGATGTGCGCAGCTGAAATGCCAAAGATCCCTTGAGCCTTGATCGCCCCAGCTTTCGAAACGCCACGTGAAGACCAGTTTGTGACTGTCTGATCAGACTCATTCATCGCTTTCGCGAGTGCGGATGGGCCGGCCACCCCGCGCTCTGCTGCAGCCGCGAGAAGACGCTCCATGCTCGGGTGTCGGCGCTTGTCAGTCATCTGCCTCATTGTTTCGCAACTAAACAAGCTGTTGCTACACGAGGCGATTGACGTTTGACTAAACATGGCGTGTAATATTCGTCATGACTGATACAGAACTGATTGCCCATTACGGTGGGCCCGCAAAGCTGGCCCGACTTCTTGGATTTCCAGAGCAAGGCGGTGTGCAGCGTATCCAGAACTGGACAACGCGGGGAATCCCGCCAGCAGTGAAGGTGCAGTTCCCTGAACTCTTCCTGAATCCATCTCCAGTTGCGTCGATAAAAAGCGAACACGTACACCCCGCAGATGCACGGGAGGCCGCATGAATCTCATCGCGTGCATCACGATGACCAGCCTGGAGCTGGTCGACTTCATCAACGGGCAGCGCGGCGAAGGCGACTCGGAGCTGCGCCACGACCACTTTATGGCCAAGGTGCCCAGGGTAATCGGTGAGGACCATGCCCCAAAGTTTCGGGACATGGTCCAAGTTGCGATAGGCAGCGGTGCCACTCGCCAGTCGCCGATCTATCGCTTCCCCAAACGCGAAGCCTGCCTGATGGCCATGTCGTACAGCTACGAGCTGCAGGCGAAGGTGTTTGACCGCATGACTGAGTTGGAGCAGGGCGGAGCGTTCCCCATCCCCAGGACTTTGTCCGGCGCGCTCATGCTGGCAGCCCAACAGGCAGAGCGCATTGAGCAGCAGCAAGCGCTGATCGCGCAACAGCAGCCTGCCGTCGAGTTTGTGGGCCGCTACGTGCAGGCAGATGGCCTGAAAGGCTTTCGCGAGGTGTGCAAGCTGCTCAAGGCCAATGAGGCGCGGTTTCGCGAGTTCGTGCTCTGCCGAAAGATCATGTACAGGCTGGGGGGCACGCTCACTGCGCATCAGCAGCACATAGACGCTGGGCGTTTCGAGGTTCGCGCGGGCATCGCCGAGGTGAACGAGCACGCCTACACCACAACCAAATTCACCCCGAAGGGTATCGACTGGATCGCGGGCGAATGGGCTCGTCATCAGCTGCGCCAGGACTCCAACGTTCAGGAGGCCGCTCATGCATGACGACGACTCCATGATGTCCCGCAGCGGGCGCACGGATGCAGGCGGCAAGCTCACCGCCCGCTTTGACATCCCGGTAACTGAGGAATTGAACGAGGCGGCCATTGCCATGGCTACGCTGCGCGGTGTCCCAAAAGCAGAGTTCCTTCGCCTGGTGATTGAGCGTGCAATGTTTGGTGAGCTGGCCATGCTGCGAAGGATGGCAGGGACAGACAGTCCAGTCCATCGGACGAATCTCGGGGGAAGTCCCGAATGACATCTGCGGCATGGATGGCTGACCAGCTGCAGCGCGCAGCTGATGGGCGCAGGGGGATGGTGTTGAGCGTTCAGCGTTACAACCCGCGCCCTGCTGGCGTGATTCGCGAAGGCTCTGCCACGGACGCCGTTTTAAGCGTGATGCGCCAGCGCTCAGGAGCCTGGCTGACCCATGCACAGCTGCTGGTGCTCACGCAGCGCAGCACGAAGTCGATCTGCTGGGCACTGCTGTACCTCAAGGCCCAGGGCATGGTCGAGGCAGCACCCGACGACTCGCGCAATGCCCGGTACCAGCGGTATCGGTTGGTGAAGGGGTGCGCATGAACTACTACCCCTTCCATATCTCGGATTTCCGCGCAGGCACCGTGAACATGAGTCGACAGATGCGCTGGATCTACCGCGACCTGATGGACCTGTACTACGACAAGGAGAAGCCGCTTACCAGCGACTTTGAGGCTTTGTGCAATGACATCGGCGTGGAGTCCGAGGAAGAGCGGCGCATTGTCGAGCGCCTGTTGAGGTTCAAGTTCGTGAAGTGCGAGCAGGGCTATCGACACGAGGTGTGTGACCGAGTGCTTGCCGAGTACCAAGCGAAGGCCGAAACAGCGAAAGCGAACGGCAAGCTGGGGGGGCGCCCTCGGAAGCAAAAAGAAACCGAAGGAAAACCCAGCGGGTTTCCATCCGGTTCCGATCCGCAACCAACTGGGCACCCAGTGGAAACCGGATCACAAACTAACCAAGAACCAATAACCAATAACCAAATAACACCCTCTAACGAGGGTGTGGCGCGCACACGCGAAGCCGAGGCCTGCATCGCGATGAGGCAAGCCGGAATGCAGGCGGTGAACCCCGCAAGCCCGAAGCTGAAAGCCTTGCTGGACGCAGGCATCACCGTCGCCGAGCTGGTTGCTGCCACCACGGACGCCGTGGCCAACGGCAAGCCGTTTGCCTACGCCCTGGCCACTGCCGAGGGCCGCCGCAGGGATGCTGCAACCGCGCCATTGCCCGCAGCGCAGGCACCGAAAAACCAGCACAAGCACGCCGCTGCCGCGGCCACGATTTACGAGGGGATTTGGAATGCTGCATAACGTCGGATCGATGGTGGACGGGGCGGTAAGCCGGGCGCTGTCCGCTGCGCAAACCACGCCAGCCCAGGCCAATCCGCTGCAGGTCAGCGCCACCATTCGCAAGCTGTTCATGCTGCTGCACGGGTCGTACGGCACGCTTTTCCTGGCGAAGTTTTCGACGGGTGAGCGGGACGCCGAGGGACGCGACAAGGGCATCCGCGCCGCGATGAAGGTGTGGGACGCGAAGTTGTCCAATTTCGCCCCCGAGGTCGTGGAAACCGCTGCGGATCGACTGTCTGCCTCGCACCCCCAGTTCCCGCCAAACCTGCCGGAATTCGAGGCGCTGTGCGTGTCCGTGGCACCCCGCAAGACCTACGCCCAGGAGGCCGGGTTGCCGCGCCTGCCAGCACCTGCACCTGCCGCGCCCATGGAGGTGAGTTTTGAACTGCGCGGCGATGGCAAGGACTGGGCCCGCCGCATCCTGGCGCGTGAGAAGGCCGGCGACCGGATCAGGCCTTGCGCCCTGCAGTCTGCCCGTACGGCCATGGGCATCGAGGGGCGGAAATCATGGCAGTAATGGAGCGCACCGCGACCGATTGGGTCGATTCGTGGAACGGTCAACAAAGCGGCAAGGTGCCTGTAGATGCCAGACGAGACTGCGGAATTCTTGGAGTTGCCGAGTCCGGCGCCGTGCGATGCGTGCCTGGCTGCAGCAGCGAATCCACGCAGCGGCCGGTACCAAATGCGCTGTCTGGCGTGCTGCACGCGACTGGTGCTGTCGGCGCACCCGAGCAAGCCCCAGGCCGCGGCGATGCTCGCGAGCATCGGACGAATCGAGGGGAGTCCTGGCCGGGCCGAGATATTGGCGTGCGTGGCCCAGACGCTGACGAAACCCCCCTGAGCCTGGCCGAGGTGCAGGCCGGCGTGAAGTGCGGCGAGTTCGACGGCTGGCCCATGGCGCAGCGCTGGCGCCCCGCGGGCACATGGGAGCGCCGCACTACCGGCCTGCTGGCCGCGCCGTTCTTCTGGGATGGCCTGCTGTGAAGTGGCGCTGCGCGATCTGCGGCCGCGTCACGCTGCAGCCTGCCGTGATGCTGGGGGCGGAACCCATCGGCCCGAAGTGCGCGCGCCGCGCTGGGTTGCTCAAGCTGGCCAAGCGCCCAGGCTCGCGCCTGTTTCCCGGCAAGCGGAGTGCTCCCCACCGGGACGCCAAGACCCGCGACCTCTTCGAGGGCCTAGCCGCATGAGCACGAAAGCCCTGCGCCTGTCGCCGGCCGAGCTGGTGAACCTGCAGGCCCGCATCGCTGGCCGCCGCCCGCTGCCCGAAATGCGGGACGCGCCGGCCGAGCGCGCCAAGCGCGGCCAGAAGTACGGCAACACCAAGGTCGAGGACGGTGGGCTCAAGTTCGACAGCAAAGCCGAGCACAAGCGTTGGCAGTACCTGGCCATGCTGGAGCGCGCTGGCGAGATCCGCGAGCTGCGCATGCAGGTGCCGTTTCAGCTGATCCCTGCCCAGGTGTCACCCAGCGGCAAGAAGGAGCGGCCGACGGTGTACCTGGCCGATTTTGTGTACCTGACGAAAGAGGGCGCCCGCGTGGTCGAGGACGTGAAGGGGGCGGTGACGCCCGAGTTCAGGCTGAAACGAAAGCTCATGCTGCATGTGCATGGCATTGAAGTGAAAGAGGTGAGATCGTGAACGTGGTTCTCTACACACAGGACATGGAGCCCATCACGGTGATTGACCTGCCGAGGTGGGCCTTGGAGCTGGCCGGCGCCGAGCGTTACGTGAATGTCGCAGCCGTTGAGGAAGCCAGCCCGAGCACTCCCGGGTCTATCGCGGAAACTGAGCTCAGCATGCACAAGGTAACTCTTGAGTTCCACGTGCTGCGGATGCCGGGCGGAGTTAAAACCTGGATTGTCACGACGCACGACGAGACGCTGGCGCTGCGGTTGCGCCCGAGTTGGCTTCCTGGACAGCGCGGCGCGATCAATCAATACGAGCGAAGTATCCGCACCCTGTCCGAAGGCTTGCTGGCTGCCCTCTCGGGGTTGTCACGGGGGGGGCGCTGATGGCTGTCAAAAACGAGCGCGGCCTCACCCCTGCCCGCGAGCGCTTCGCTCAGCTGGTGGGTTCTGGCATCAAGCAGGCCGAGGCATACCGCCAGTGCTACCCATCCACCGCCACCTGGAAACCCGTGAGCGTGCACCAGAAGGCCAGCCGCCTGGCCGCCGAGCCCATCGTGGCTGCGCGCATTGCCGAGGTTCAGGCTGGGGCTGCCGAGCGCGCGGAGCTGGACGGGGCCGAGATCCTGAAAGAGATCAAGCGCCTGGCGCTGTCGGACATCGGCGGGATCATGCACGCCGACGGCAAGCGCGTGAAGCTGCCCCACGAGCTGGATGCCGCCACTCGCGCCGCGGTCGCCAGCTTCAAGATCGACGAATACGGTCGCATTGAATACAAGTTCTGGGACAAGAATGCCGCGCTGGAGAAGGCAGCCAAGATCAAGGGCCTGTACGAGGTGGACAACAAGCAGAAGGCAGACGCCCTGGGCGAGCTGCTGCAGGGGCTGTCTGGCAACGTCATGGGCCCTGCGCCCGGCGCTGCATCGCCTGCCTTGAAGTTCGGGGAAGACGACGAGGCGGACGGCGATGACGACTGAAAGCCCGTTCCTGCGCGAGACGCGCGCCGCCAATGCCATTGCCGCCAGGCTGCGCCCCGGGCGCGCGCCGGTGATGGCCGCCAGGTCACGCAAGGCCCAGGGGCTGACGCCCAAGCAGTCTGAGGTGCTTGCCTTCCTGCACGCCTTCTTCGCTGACAACGACCAGATACCGCCCGTGTCGGCTACGGCCCAGCACTTCGGCATGAGCACGGGCGCCGTGCACTGGCACATGGAGCAGCTGCTGCACCACGGAGCCATCGAGAGAAACACCGTAGGCCGGTGGCGCTTCGCGCGCCACGGCGCAACCCAGATCCTGACTCCATGACCAAGCGCATTTACATTGCTGGCCCCATGTCTGGCCTGCCCGCCCTGAACTACCCCGCCTTCCACGCGATGGCGCTGGACCTGCGCGCCCGGGGTTATCACGTCGAGAACCCCGCCGAGAACCCCGAGCCGCATTGCCAGAGCTGGCTGGGTTACATGCGCCTTGCCGTGGCGCAACTTGCCACCTGTGACGCTGTGCTGCTGCTGCCCGGGTGGTCGAAGTCCAAGGGCGCGTGCATTGAGCACCAGCTCGCCGTAAGCCTGGGGCTGGAGATCATCGAGGCCGGCCACGCATGAGCGCACCCGTCGCCCTGACCGCCGAGGTGCTGGCTGCGAACCTGGACGATCCGGTCTGGCGGCTGTCGAACCTGTACAAGATCATCACCAAGGGCGACGGTGACGACGATGAGGGGCTGGTGGTGCCGTTCCGCCCCAACCGGGCCCAGCGCCGCCTGCTGGCCAGGCTCTGGCACCGCAACATCATCCTGAAAGCGCGCCAGCTGGGCTTCACCACGCTGATCGCCATCCTGTGGCTGGATACCGCGCTGTTCTCCAAGGAGCCCATCCGCTGCGGGATCATTGCCCAGGACAAGGACACGGCCGAAGAGATCTTCCGCGACAAGGTGCGCTTTGCCTACGACCAGCTGCCCGAGGCGCTGCGCGAGCGCATGCCCCTGAAATCGGCCACGACCAAGCAGCTGGTGTGGGCCCACAACGGGAGCAGCATCAAGGTGGCCACCAGCGTACGGGGCGGCACCTTCCACCGGCTGCACGTCTCCGAGTTCGGGAAGATCTGCGCGAAGACGCCCGACAAGGCGAAGGAGGTAGTCACCGGCTCCATCCCAGCCGTGCCCAAGTCGGGGGTGCTGGTGATCGAGTCGACCGCCGAGGGCCAGGAAGGGCCGTTCTTCACCATGACGGAGCGCGCCCAGGCCGTGCAGGAGCAGGGTAGGGCGCTCACCCAGAAGGATTACGCCTTCCACTTCTTCGCCTGGTGGGAAGCGCCCGAGTACGTGCTGCCCGAGGACGCCGAGGTGGTGCTGACCGAAGCGCACCACGACTACTTCAACCGGCTGGAGGGGGAGATTGGGCGCCCGCTGAGCATGGGCCGGCGCAAGTGGTACGTGGCCACCATGGAGGCTGACTTTGGCGGTGACGCGCCGCTGATGTGGCAGGAGTACCCGAGCACACCCAAGGAGGCGTTCCAGGTGAGCACCGAGGGTTGCTACTACTCCACCCAGCTGTCGATCGCGCGCAAGCAGGGCCGGGTGCTGACGACCGTTCCGCGCGAGGCGGTGCCGGTCAACACCTTCTGGGACATCGGGCGCGGCGACATGACGACGATCTGGCTGCACCAGCGCGTGGGCCTGCAAAACCGCTTCATCGGTTACTACGAGGCGAGCGGGGAAGACCTGGACCACTTCGCCGCCTGGCTGCAGAAGCAGGGCTACACCTACGGCAAGCACTACCTGCCGCACGATGCCAATGCCCGGCGCATCGGGATGAACCCCGACACGAGCCGCACAATCAAGGAAATGCTCGAAACCCTGATGCCGGGCCAATACTTCGAGATCGTGCCCGTGGTCAGCAACATCACCGCGGGCATTCAGGCCACGCGCAACGTGTTCGCGTCCTGCTACTTCGACGAAACCGCGTGCGCCCAAGGCTTGAAGCGCCTGGGCGGGTATCGCAAGGAGTGGGACAAGACCCGCGGATGCTGGCGGGCCACCCCGCTGCACGACGACAACAGCCACGCATCGGACGCCTTCCGGCAGTTTGGCCAGGAGGCTGACGGCGGCAACCTGTTCCCGAATGGGGGTTCATCCGCCATGACTGGGCGCACCCAGCGGACCGGCCGGCGCAGGGCCAGCGGGATGACTGCCTGACGCACCAAGCATGGCGCAATGCCGCCATGGCTGCATCTATCGACCTTCGCAAAGCCCACCTTTCACGCTTCCACGGCGACCTGATGGCCGTCTATTCGTGGATTGATGACGAGCGGGCACTGTTCCTGATCCCCTACCTTCGCAAGGGGGCGCCCTGGTACATCGTCAAGGAATCGGCGGCCTACAAGTACGACGACCCGCATTACATGGCCCGCCAGTGCGCTGTGGCCTGCGATGTGCTGGGCATTGAGGCATCGCGCCCGAACTGGGTGCGCGTGGCCACGATCATCCATGAGGGCCTGCCCGACCTGGTGGCCATGCCCAGCGCCCCGCCCAAGGAGTTCCACAAAGCCAGCTTCGGCCAGGTGCTGCTGCGCGAAGACGGCCAAGTGCTAGGCGGCGAAGAGATCCGCCTGCCCAAGGAGGGTGTGTCGTATGGATGACTTCAATCAGGGCGGTGAAGTCGACTGGGTGGACGAACTCGAAGACGACATTGACGGCGCCGGCCAGGGCTCTACTGCGCTGGCCACGGCCAAGGCCCCCCATGTGCTGGACTCCGACGAGGCGCGTGCCGAGCACCGGCGCCTGCTGGAGTGGTACTACTACGAGAAGGAAAAGCAGGCCCCCAACCGCCTGGAAATGGCGATTGACCACGACTTCTACGACAACATCCAATGGAACGCCGAGGACAAAGCCGAGGTTGAGGCCCGCGGCCAGGCTGCGCTGGTGTACAACGAAGTCGCGCCCATGGTCGACTGGCTCATCGGCACCGAGCGCCGCAGCCGCGTGGACTGGAACGTGCTGCCGCGCACCGAAGACGATGTGGAGCTGGCGGCGGTCAAGAAGGACGTGCTCAAGTACGTCAGCGACATCAACCGCGTGCCGTTCCAGCGCTCGCGCGCGTTTTCCGACTCGATCAAGGGCGGTATCGGCTGGCTCGATGATGGCGCCCGCGATGACCCGACCAAGGACATTCTGTACTCGAAGACCGAGGACTGGCGCAACGTCATCCACGATTCGGACGCTTACGAGCTGGACCTGAGCGACGGCCGGTACATCTTCCGGTGGCGCTGGGTGGATGTGGACATCGCCGTCATGATGTTCCCCGACCGGCGCGAGCAGATCCTGCGCGCGGTGCAGGAGCACTCACGCCACGGGTTCATCACTTTCCAGGACGACGAACTCACCATTGAAGGCACCGACCCGCTGCAGGGCCTGGCGCGAACGGGGTCCATCCAGTCGGGGTTTGGCGGCACGACCGTCGGCGCCAAGCGCAACAAGGTGCGGCTGATCGAAGCCCAGTACCGCAAGCCGGTCAAGGTCAAGGTCATCAGCGATGGCCCGCACAAGGGCGCGGTGTTCGACGAGCGCGATATGGCGCTGGTGGACTCCATCAAGCTGCGCGGTGGCTCGATCATCGACCGCGTGATGATGCGCCTGCATGTGGCGGTGTTCACCGAAACCGACATGCTGGCGATGGGCCCGAGCTTCTACCGCCACAACAATTTCAGCCTGACCCCCGTGTGGTGCTACCGGCGCAACCGCGACCGCATGCCCTATGGGGCGATCCGCCGCGTGCGGGATGTGCAGCAAGACCTGAACAAGCGCGCGTCCAAGGCGCTGCACATGCTGAACACCAATCAGATCATTGCCGACAAAGGCGCGGTGGATGACTGGGACGAGGCATCGGACGAGGTCAGCCGACCAGACGGGCGGATCATCAAGAACGCCGGCAAGGAGTTCTCGATCCACCGGGACTCCGAGGGTGCAACCGGCCAGGTGCAAATGATGACGCTGCAGGCCCAGAGCATCCAGAAGAGCGCAGGCGTGGCGCAGGAAAACATGGGCCGCCAGACGAATGCGGTCAGCGGCGAAGCCATCAAGGCCCGCCAGCTGCAGGGCAGCGTGGTCACGACCGAGCCGTTCGACAACCTGCGCCTGGCCACCCAGCTGCAGGGGGAAAAGCAGCTGTCGCTGACCGAGCAGTTCTACACCGAGGCGAAGGTCATCCGCCTGACTGGCCACAAGGGGAAGCTGCGCTGGGTGAAGGTGAACCAGCCCGAACCCCAGGCCGACGGCTCTGTGCGGTGGCTCAACGACATCACTTCCAGCGCGGCTGACTTCCAGGTATCCGAGCAGGACTACGCGGGCACGCTGCGCCAGGTTATGTTTGACAGCCTGAACAACATCGCCGGCCGGGTAACGCCTGACGTGGCCATGCGCCTGCTGACCATGGCCTATGAATTCTCGGACCTGCCCAACAAGGACGAGATCGCGGATCAGTTCCGCAAGCTCACCGGCGAGCGCGATCCAGACAAGGAAATGTCGCCCGAGGAAGAGCAGGCCGCCTTGCAGCAGAAGCAGCAGCAGGCCGAGGCGATGGAAATGCAGCGCCAGCAGGCTATGACCGCCCTGGAAGAGCAGCGCGCCAAGGTCCGCGAGATCAATGCCCGGGCCATGAAGCTCGAATCTGAGGCGGGCGGCGCAGCCGATGGCGTGGCCATGCAGGTGCGCGGCCAGATGGATCAGGAGATTGAGCGCCTGACCGAGCAGCTGCGCACCCTGCAGTCCGACCTGAGAAACCAGACGCTCAAGATCAACAAGGACGCCGATACCGCCGTCGAGGTGGCCCGCATCGAGGCCGCCAGCCGCGAGCGCGTGGCCGAGATCCAGCGTGAAAGCGATGCCCGCCTGGGCGCCGTGTCCCAAACCCTGACGCCACCAAACACCTGATTGGAGAGATATGCCCGACAAGATCATCACCAGCGCGGACGGCTACCCAGTCCGACTAGCAGACATGGGCGACGGCACGTTTGCGCTTGTCGTGAAAACCACCGGTGGCGGTGGCGGTGGGGGCGGTGCCTCTGGCGACGTGACAACCGCAGGCGTCAGCGGCACCCAGGCGCAGGCGGTGCAGGGCGCGACCAACGGCGTGCCCCTGCGCGTGGCTGGCACCGCGCTGGACAACATCGATGCCGACCTGGGGGCGACAAACGCCACGCCGGCGACGGACGACACAGGCAATTGGTCGTTGATCGCGCTCGTGAAGCGTGCGCTGCAGAACTGGACGACTCTGCTGGGCCGCATCCCAGCCCTCGGCCCGGCCAACGCCGCAGCTTCGATCCCCGTGGTGCAGTCCAACGACACGACTGTGAGCGGACCCACGGGCCAGTCCGTGCTGAACACAGACCTGCTGAGCGGCACGGTGAACGGCTGGTACGACGCAGGAGCCTTCCAGTCCGGTTCGATCCAGATAATTGCGAGCGCAGGCATCAGCGCTGGCGCCATCTTCTTCGAGCAGACGAACGACACCGTCAACGCCGCGGCCGGCGTACCCCTGCGCGCGTACGAAACGTCGAGCATCAACAGCAACCCGAACGTAGCGGCTTTCAACATTGCAGCTTCGACGGCGCGTATCTTTACGGTGCCGATCAACGCCCGGTTCATCCGCGTGCGGATCTCCACGGCATTCGTCGGCGGCACGGTGCAGGCTGTGGCCACGATGTCGCAGCGCGCGGCCAGCTTCCCAGTCGTCAACGTGCAGCAGGCCACGGCTGGCAACCTGCAGGTTACGGCCACCATTGCTGCCACCCAGACGCTGAGCACGGTGACCACCTTGGGCACCCTGACCGGCGGCGCGGCAGCGGAAGACGCGGCGACTACCAGTAACCCGCACATCGTAGGTGGCGTGGTGCGCACCGCAGTAGCACCGACGACCTTTGTAGCCGGTGACGCGGCGCGACACACGATGACATCGGCTGGCCAGTTGGTCGTCAAAGAATACGGCCCGGCTCAGGTCGAGTTTTCAGCCAACCTGGCGCTGACCACCACGACCGCTGCAGCCATTGCAACCGCTGCCGCAGCAGGTATCCGCAACCACCTGACCAGCTTCTGGGCCATCAACACGGGCGCTGCCACGGTGGACCTGATCATCCTTGACGGTGCGGCCGAGCGTGCGCGCTACCCGCTGCCGATCAACATCCCCGTGCCCGTCACGTTCCCCACCGGCCTGCTCACCACGGCCGCCACGGCGCTGAATGCCAACCTGAGTGCAGCGGGCACCGTTCGCCTGGTGGCCACGGGCTACACATCGGCTTGATAGCGGGGCCTGCGGGCCCTGTTCTTGATTCCCGCCATGGCAAGGGATACCCGCCGTCAGCCGCGGCACACCAACCGGAGATTCACATGACCCGTTCCCGCTCCCTGTTCTCGCTGCTGTCCCTTGCCGCCGTGGCCGTTGCCGCTGCCTGTTCGGCGGTCGCCACCACCGTGAGTGCCGGCTTTGGCTACGTCCGCGATTTCGTGGTGGCCGCTTTCGCCCAGGCCCCACAGGTTGTGTGCGCCGTGCCCAGCCAGGCCGCGCCACGTGTTGCCCTGGTATCGGCCAAGGCCTTTGCGCACCGGCTCATGAAGCGACGACCCACGGTACAGCCCGCGTCCTGGCGTATGTGCCCGTCCATTTGACGCCCTCATACCCCGAGAAGCCCGCGCCTGCGGGCTTTTTGCTTTCCGGGCACGCACCAAGCATGGAATTCTGCAGGCTCTCTTTCCACCGATCCCCATGGAGTAAGCAATGGCCGCTAAACGCAAGTCGCTGAGCACCGCGGTGCCGTCTGAAAACGATTGGCGCACTGAGTCGGACATGAGCACGCTCATGGAGGCCGAGAAGATCGAGAAAGACCCGAAGCGCATGGCCGCGGTCCGCAAGCTGGCGAAGAGCCGCCTGCTGGGTCTGGCAGCCATCGCCGCCGAGGGTGAAGACGAGTCCTGACCCTTCCACCACCCTGAAAGCAAGCGCATGAGTGCTCAAACCCCCACCCCCCAGGCAGCCGACGACCAGATCGATACGGACCTGCTGACCCCCGAAGAGCGTGCCGCCATCGACGACGGTGCACCAGACGAGGCCGAGCGCCTTGCACTGCAGCGCCTGGCCAGTGATGACGACAGCGACGATTCGGATGATGGCAACGATGAAGGCGACGACGGCGAAGCGGCCGACGACGCTGCAGCCCCGCCCGCCGCACCAGCTGCAACCCCCGCGCCTGCGTCAGAAGCCACCGACGAACCGAGCGACGAGAAGCCTGCCGCCAAGACGACCGCCGCGGTGTACACGGCCGACGTGCCGGCCGATCTCAAGGAGCAGCAGGACGCCATTGCATCCGAGTTGACCGAGCTGCGCGACAAGTTCAAGGCCGGCGATCTGGAAGTGGACGAATACGAGGCGCAGCGCGATACGTTGCTGGGCAAGCGTGACGACCTGCAAAAAGCGGTCATCAAGGCCGAGATCTCGCAGGAGATGCGCCAGCAGGATGCGCAGCAGGCCTGGCAGTCGGCCATCGAACGCACGTTCAACAACGCAGCGAAACCCGATGGTGGCGGCATCGACTACCGCAAGGACACAGCGAAGGCCGCTGACCTGGACCTGTTCGTGCGCCGCCTGGGTGAGGACCCTGCGAACGCGGACAAGGATATGGACTGGTTCCTGTCCGAAGGCCACCGCCGCGTGCTGGCGCTGCACGGCATCAGCAAGACCGCGGCCGCTGCGCCACCACCCCCACCACCCTCGCGCAAGCCGCCTGTGGGTTCCGTGCCCGCTACGCTGGCGCAGGTGCCTGGCAGCGATGGCCCGGGCGATGTTGCTGGCGAGTTCTCCGACCTGGATGCCCTGGAGGGTGAGGCGCTGGAAGATGCGCTGGCCCGCCTGTCACCCGGCCAGCTCGAAAAGTACCAGCGCGGTCGCTGATGGCTTCCAACCGGCCCACCAGCATGATCGTGGACGTGCGCCCAGGCGAAAGCCTGGAGCTGCAGGGCGGGCTTGTGACCGTTGAGCTACTGCACAAGAGCGGGCAGCTGGCGCGCTTGCGTGTCACTGCGCCGCCCGAAGTCTCGATCAGAAAACAAACCGAGCCCCACGGGGCCGGTGATGCACGCACCGTGCCAAGCATGGTGTGATGACTACCAGCCGATAAGTTAACGGCTTTCCCTGAGCGCAGGAGGTGCTCCCAAAGGTTCAAACCCAAGGAGTATCTCTATGGCACGCACGATTGTTGGCGTAAACGACGCAAAGGCCGTCAAGCGCTTTTCGGGTCTTCTGGCGATGGATGTCAGCCAGAAGTCCTATTTTGGTCCTCGCTTCATGAAGCGTGGCGCTGATGCAGAAGTCCCGCTGCAGATCCTCACCGATCTGGAAACGGACGCTGGCGAGCAGATCACCTATGACCTGCTGGCCGAACTGACCATGGCGCCCGTCGAAGGCGAAGACAACCTGGAAGGCAACGAGGAGCGTCAGCGCTTCTACACCGACCAGATCTACATCGACCAAGCTCGCTGCGGTGTGAACACTGGCGGCCGGATGACGCGCAAGCGCACCCTGCACGACCTGCGTTTGCGCGCCAAGCAGCAGCAGTCGAACTGGTGGGCACGCCTGCAGGATGAACTGATCTTCATCTACCTGTCGGGTCGCCGCGGTATCAATCCCAACTTCCTGGTGCCCGTGGGCTACACCGGCCGCGCCAACAACGCGCTGGCCGCGCCTGATGCGAATCACACGCTGTTCGGCGGCGATGCGACTGCGTACAACAACGTGGACGCAACCGACCGTTTCGACCTGCGCCTGGTTGACCGTGCGAAGACTCGCGCTGATGCCCAGGGCGGCGGTGCTACCAACATCCCAGTGCTGCAGCCTTGCAAGATTGACGGCAACGAAACGTTCGTCTGCGTGATGCACACGTTCCAGGAAGACGACCTGCGCTCCAACACGGCGACCGGCCAGTGGCTGGACATCCAGAAGGCTGCAGCTGCATCCGAAGGCCGCAACAACCCCCTGTTCAAGGGCTCGTTGGGCATGTACCGCAACGTGATCCTGCACAGCCACCGCAACGTGGTGCGATCGAACGACGGCGGTGCTGGCGCCAACGTGGAAACCGCCCGCGCCCTGTTCATGGGTGCTCAGGCCGGCGTCTGCGCCTTCGGTTCGCCCGGCACCAACATGCGCTACGACTGGCACGAGGAAACCCGTGACAACGGCGACAAGGTGGTGATCTCCACGTCGAGCATTTTCGGCACCAAGAAGGTGCGATTCGACATCGAGGGCACGCAGCAGGACTTTGGCCTGTTCAGCCTGGACACGGCAGCGGCCAACCGCTGATAGGAAACCCCGCCAGGAATGGCGGGGCGTACTGACCACCCCGAATGATTTCTCTAGGAGAACCCCAATGTTCACCAATAGCAATGACCTTTTGACCGGCCGTCGCCCCGTAGTCACCCCCTCGGGCTGCGAAGTGGTGGCCCAGCGCGGCGCGATTGCGCTGGTAGCCGCTGACCTTGATGCGAACGACGCAGGCTCTGTGTGCATCCTGCCCGCGGGCTGCGTGCCTGTCGGCATCACGTACGACAGCGACGACCTGGACACCAACGGTACGCCAACCATCGTTGCAGCCGTCGGCCTGATGACCGCCGACGACAACGACCTGGCCACCGTGTGGGTGACTGGTGTGACTGCCAGCCAGACCGGTACCTCTGCCGTTCTGACCTCCCGCGACCTGATGCGCGTGGCACCTGCCACGACTGACCGCCGCGTGGGCGTCAAGTTCACCGCAGGCGCCGCCACCAAAGCGGCCGGCACTGTGGGCTTGACCATGCAATACCGCGCCGCCTGATTGGCGCCGTAGCTGAGTCGCGCCACCCGGCACAAACCAGAAAAGGGGCAGGCGACTGCCCCTTTTTTCATCCCTGGAGACACCCATGAAACTGCAAACCGGAATCAAGCCCCGCCGCGATGGCACCGTGACCGTCCAAGGCCTCAACGGCAAGGCGTACGTGTTTCAGCCCGACGAATTCGGCGAGCTGACTGCCGACATCGACCACGAGGCTACCGTCGCCCACCTGCTCAAGCTCGATGCGTTCCTGCCCGCGGACGAAGCCGATTTTGATCGCGCACTGCTGACGATGAAGGCAGCCCAAGGCCCCGGCCCTGACGCTGACGCCGGCGATGACCTGGACGACGATGACGACGAGGACGATTCCCCGAACCCTGACGCGCCCCCAGTCGAATCGAAGACGCTGCCCGCACCGGCTGCACCGACTGCCAAAGCTGCTGCCAAGGCCGCCGCTGCCGCTGCTGCTGCTCCAAAGCCCTGACCCCCTGAGCGCGCACCATGGCCACCTGGGCGGATTTCTATCCCGAGCTGATGCCGCATGTTGTGGGGTGCCCCAACCCCATGGCAAACATCGCGCTGCGTGAGGCCGCCCGCGATTTCTTCCGCCGCACCCGGCTGTGGCGTCAGTGGCTGGAGCCAGTGACCGTGCAGGCCGGCGTGCGGGTGTACGACCTGGACCTACCCGCGGGCGCCATGGTGTCGCGCATTGAGCGCTGCACCGTCAATGGCCAGCCCATGGATGTGCTCTCGCACACCGAGCAGGACAGCGACTACAGCCGCTACGACCAGACGGACATGGGCGTGGTGAGCGCTGACCGTGCCTCCTTTGTGCTGACCCGCCAGCTCGGGGTCGGCGCACTGGTGGCCGCCGAGGTGGCGCTCATGCCGGCCAAGACGGGCAGGGGAATCCCTGACGACCTGTTTGCACAGCACTCGCAGGACATCGTTGAAGGTGCCAAGCATCGTCTGATGCTGATTCCCAAGACTGTGTTCTACGACGCCTCGCTGGCCATGAATGCCCTGACAAACTTCGAATCCGCTGTGGGGACCAAGACGGTCGAGGCCTGGAAGGGCAGCACCGGTACCGTTCCCCGTCGCCGTGTGGGGTGGTGCTGATCATGCCGATTGCCGCGCAGTCCATCATCCGCCAGGCCCAATCCGATCTGCAGGACGCAGGCGGTGTGCGCTGGCCGGCGACCGAGCTTGTCGAAGCGCTGAACCAAGGTCAGCGTGCCATTGCGACGGCCCGCCCCGACCAGACTGCGCGTTATCAGGATCTGGCCCTGGCCGCGGGCGTGCGCCAAGCGCTTCCTGCTGAGTTCGCTGCCTTGATCGACGTGCCGCGCAACGCTGGCGGTCGCCGTCGGACCATCACCAAGGTGGACCAGCTGATGCTCGATCAGTGCGCGCCAGATTGGCAGGGCATGCAGGGCGCTCTCGAAGTGGAGCACTTCATGCACGACTTGCGCGAGCCTCGGACCTTCCTTGTCTACCCGCCAGTGCGGCAGGGCGTGCAGGTGCAGATCACCGCTTCTGCCTATCCGCAGGACGTGCCCGCACCTGGCGGGGCGGCATCGGGCACCGTGACCGGCAGCATTGGGCTGCCCGATCAGTGGGAGCGCGCATTGCTGCATTACGTGTTGTTCCGCGCCTTCTCGAAAGATGCCGAGTTTGGGGGCAACGCAGCCCAGGCGACGGCGCATTACGGCCTGTTCACCGCCGAACTTGGCACGCAACTCCAGTCCACCAGCACGGTGGCCCCCACTTCTTGATCTAGGAGCCAACCATGGCCGGTTTTTCTACGTCCCTTGCAAATGCCATCATCAACGCCACGCTGCGCGGCCAGGCGTTCCCGACCATCCGCACGACCTACTTCGCGCTGTTCACTTCGGACCCTACGGACGCTTTCAGCGCCGGCACCGAGGTTAGCGCGCCCTGGTACGCCCGCCGCCCAGCTGGCGCGTTTGCTGCGCCAGCGAACGGCAGCAGCTTCAACAGCACCCAGGTGCAGTTTGCCCCGGTCAGTGGATCGGCCGTGACCGTCACCCATGTGGGCATCGTCGAGGGTGCCAGTGCATCCGACCCGACGGCCACGCTGCTCTACAGCTACCAGCTGACCGAGCCCAAGACCCTGAACGTGAACGACGTGTATGTCGTGGACACACAGGGCAGCTCGGGCGACTTCACGCAGCAGCTGCTGTAAATGAACAGCCACAGCTTCAACGCCGCAACGATCAATGGCGGCGTCGGCGACACAACCGTTCGCGCGGTGGTGTTGTCGTACGCCCGTGCCATTGGTGCGGTGGTGGGGCGTGTGTGGCGTCGCTCGCCTGTCGTGGGCACTGCGACGGTCAGCCGCGCGCAGGGCCGTGTGTGGCGCCGCTCGCCGGTAGCCGGCAAGGCTCAGTCCACATCCAGCGCGGGCTATGCGATCCGTCGGTGGGTGCGTGTGAACGTCATCGGCGCGTCAAGCGCTGCAGCCATCGTGACCGCCCTGGCGAAGCCCGTCAGTTTTGTGCGCTTGCCCATCGGCGGCTCTGCCATGGCGCGCTTGACGACTGCTGGCGGCCGTGTGCTGTCGCGCGCGCCAGGCATCGCCCTGTGTGTCGCCCAGGGCAGCATCGCGCCGCGCTCCCGCCGTCGGGCGCCTGTGCTGTCGGTGGCCCGCGCTACGGCCACGCTGCGCAGCGCGACCTTCCGGCAGATCCCTTTCGATGAGCTGGCCCCGCCCGAGCGCGTGTTTGCCGTGCAACCCGAGCAGTCCATTTTTTACGTGGTGAACTGAATGCCCATCGTCGGAAAACCCACCCAACAGCCGCGCGATGTTCAGGACTATGACATCGACTACAGCCTGTGGTTTCCACCGGAAGACGTGATCACGTCGGCCGTGCTGACCGTGTCCCCGGCCATGCCCGTGCCACCGAGCTATGCCATCAGCCACCCCCGGGTCAAGGTGTGGATCTACGCAGGCGGCGCCCCTGGGCAAACGTACCTCGTCACCGTGCGCGCCATCACCAATGACGGCCGCGAGAAAGAGGTCGAGCTCAAAGTGAAGATCAAGGAAGACTGATGGCCAACAAGCAACTGTTCCTGAACAACTTTGACTGGAACTTCATCGGCCAGGTCAAAGCCACCCCCACCACGGGCACGCCTGCTACTGAGCTGGGCTACGGCATCCTGCAGATCAGCCAGGCGGCCGAGGCGCTGCTGCTGAACCCCACCGGGGGCGACTGGTACGTGCTGACCGCGTACAAGCGGGCTGGCTCCATCGAATCGCAGGTGGAGATCATCCGCGTGCTGGGTGTCAACGAGGTGGCCTACGCAGTGCCCGGTGAGTGCCGCATCCGCGTGACTCGCGCCCAGGAGAACACGACCGCCCAGGCTTACGTGAGCGGGGACTTCATCAGCATGCGCCTGACCGCGGGGGGCATGGACAACGTGGTGCAGGACAGCGAGCTGACCCTGCTGGACGCCGCCAAGGTGGACAAGGTTGCCGGCAAGGGGCTGAGCACCGAGGACTACACGACCGCTGAAAAGTCCAAGCTCGCAGGCATCGCCCCTGGCGCCCAGGTAAACACCGTCGCATCGGTGGCCGGAAAGACCGGCGCCGTCACCCTGGTGAAAGGCGACGTTGGCCTCTCCGCGGTGGACAACACCGCGGATGCTGACAAGCCGGTGAGTACCGCGCAGGCCGCCTCTATCGCCACCCGTGAAGCCGCCATCACGGCGGGCACGGTGTCTCAATACTGGGCGGGCACCAAAGCCTGGCGCGACTTCGCCACCGACGTGCGCGCTGCGGTGCTCACGGGCTTGTCCGTAGCAACATCCACGGCGGTCGCCGCGGCTGACTCGATCCTGGTGGCGATTGGCAAGCTGCAGGCCCAGGTGAGCCTGCGTGCACCCATCGACGCCCCGTCGTTCACGAACCTGTCCACCTTCCAGGGTGTGCGCGAGACGCGCCTGACCGCAAACACGGGCACGGCCTACACCGTCGTCAACACGGCCGCCAGCATCCTGGACCTGACGTTGACCGGCAACTGCGTGTTCACTTTTCCCACTCCCGCGTCGGGTGGCCAGTTCACTCTGCTGCTCACGCAGGACGCAACAGGATCGCGCACTGTGACCTGGCCCACCAGCGTGCGTCACCCGGGCGGCACTGCCCCGACGATCACCGCTACCGCTTCCCGCACGGATGCCCTCACGTTCCTGAGCGACGGTACGTACTGGCTCTGCTTCGTCGGCGGTCAGAACTTCACCCGGGCCTGATCCATGTTTGCGATGACTCGCGTTGCGATGGCGGTGAAGGCGGTTGCAGCTGCGCCCGGACAGGTGGTGATCACAACGACCGGCACCAGCGATTGGGTCGTTCCGGCCGGCGTCACTTCGATCTGTGTCGTGTGCGTGGAAACAGGCGGGAACACGGTAGCCCAGGGAACTCAGATCACCCGCGCAGATGGCACAACAGTTCTCTGCCGCGCGCGCAATGGTGCGCGAATCGGGGATGGCGGCGGCGATGGTGGTCTAGGTGGCCATGGTGGTGGCGGTGCCGGTGGATATTCCGGTGCTGGTGGGCGCGGTCAATATGTTGATAGCTACACACCACGCAGCCAGCAGGCAGGGAGCGGCGGAGGCGGAGGCGGAGGAGGTGCAGGGGGCGTCGGTATCGGGCAGCGGGGAGCAGGAGGCGGTGTCGGCCTTCTTGGTCAAGGTAGCAACGGTGCAGCCGGCTCTTACAGCACTTACACCGGTTTCACCGCAGCTGGTGGCGGTAGCGCAGGCGCAAACGGTGGATTCACACAACCATACGTTGGGGACGGCCCAGGAGGTCAGTACGGCGGAGGTGCCGGATGGACACAGGTTGGTTACACCGCGTTCTATCACAACGGCGGGGCGCTCTCATACAAGAACAACATCGCTGTAAGCCCCGGCGAAACCCTGAAAGTGACCATCCAGGCCAAGAACATTGTCAATCAAGGGGCAGGTGGCGTGCGCATCATCTGGGGCGCTGGTCGCGCGTACCCATCGACGTTGACGGGGAATCTATGAGCTACCGACACATTGCGTCTGGTCGGGTGTTCACGACCATTTCTGACGTGCGCCAGCACTCGGCGTTTCACAGCGTTCCACTTCCTGCACTGCCAACAGCCGATGAGTTCTTCACCGCAGGGTACGAGGAGTTCGACGAGCCTGTGCCCGTGGCCCCCGCTACCGAGCACGCGGTCGGAGTCCTTTACCCCCCACCAACTCCACACCGGGGCCTGATCCCCGTCGTAGTCTTATGAACACCCCAATCGTACAAATCGGCTGTGTCTCCAATCTGTTCTCCCGTCAGATGCACTTCACCAAAGCCGGCGATATTGAGCACGGGCACCGCCACCAGTTCGATCACCTGACTCTACTTGCGTCCGGCCGCCTCAAAGTGACGGTTGAGGGCGCAGTAACGGAGTTCTCTGCGCCCACCATGATCTTCATTCACAAGGACAAGCTACACGAGCTGGTCGCCCTTGAAGACAACACAGTGGCGTACTGCATCCACGCACTGCGCAGCGGTGACGGCGTGGGGGACATCATCGACCCGGCCTCCATCCCAGCGGGGGTTTCGGCGCTGGACATCGCAGCACCGCTGACGTGCGGGATCTGATCATGAACTACATCCACATCCTGACCCTACAGGTCGCATCGCTGGCCCAAATCCGCGCGGAGAACCCGCGCATGTCCATCCCCGACGGCGCGGACCTGAGCGCCATGGGCTACGAGCGCATCCTGCCGGCCCTGAGCATCCCGGCCGCTGGCTCCAATGAGCAGGTGGTGTCCGATGCCCCCACGCTACAGGATGGCGTGTGGCGCGAAACCTGGCTCATTGAGCCCATGCCCACCGAGGCAATCGTCGCCGCCGTGACGGCCGCAGTGCAGCAGCGCCTGGACGCTTTCGCCCGCACCCATGCCTATGACGGCATCCTGAGTGCCTGCACCTACGCAACCAGCACGGTCCCCAAGTTCGCTGCCGAGGGCCAGTACGCCGTCACTGCGCGCGATCAGACGTGGGCAACCTGCTACCAGATCATGGGTGAAGTGCTGCAGGGCCTGCGCCCCATGCCTACGCTCGATCAGGTGATGTCCGAACTTCCAACCCTGGAGTGGCCAGCATGAGCCTGCGATCCATCATCTGCCGCCTGTTCGGCTGCAAAAAGCGTGCCGCGCCCGCAAAGCCGCTGGTGGGCATCTACGGCGACAGCCTGACCGCAGGGACGCAAGAGGGCGCCCCGGCTCACCTGATTGCCGTGCCACCGGTGCGCCGGATCAACGAGCTATCCCGCGGTGGCTTCTACGCGGTCAATCTGGCCCGGCCGGGCGCAACCGCTGCCCTAGCGCTGGATGGCGGCTACGGCATGCCCTTTGGCCGCTGGGCGGATCACATGCGTGAGTTCCCCGGTGAATGGGTGGTGCTGCGGTTCGGTGGCGCTGACTATGTGCTGGGCACCCCGGGCGATACGCTGCGCCCGCAGGTCGCCGCCATGGTGGAACAGGCCCGCGCCGCGGGCAAGCGCCCTGTGCTGGTGGGCGTGCCCAATTTGCTGCCTGGCATTCTGGGCGTGGATGACCTGCTGCGCACGCTGGCCGCCGACATGGCCGTGCCCTTCATCGAGGTGTCGCACATCCCGGTGGGCGCGAGCGATAAGCCTGACAGCATTCACCCCGGGCAGGCGCTGTCCGACCGCATTGTTGCCGAGATCGCGCAGCAGCTGGGCGGGCTGGTGCGGGGAGAGTAGTCGTCGGTTTTCGTGCCAAGCGTGACATCGTGCGCCCTATTCAAACGTTGCGCACGCTATGAAAACTGAAACCATCGAAACCCTGTCAACAGCGGGTAGTCGCACCACTGGCGGCGGCGCCGTTGTCGGATTCTTGGGGTTCCTGGCATCGTCCCAGGCCATTGGCCTTTTTGGCGTGGCAATCGCACTGCTCGGGGCGCTGGTGAGCTGGTACTACAAGCACAAGGCTGACAAGCGCCAGGCCATGGACGAAATGCGGCGCGAAGCCGAGCACCAGCGCCGTGAAGCTGAGCGAGATCTGCGCATGCAGCTGATGCGCACATCGGGCGTGCCCATCTTCCACAGCGACACCGACATGGGCGACATGGGTGCCGACGAATGAGCAACAACAAAATCCAGCCGAAGGTGGTGTGGGTGGCGGCCCTGGGCGGCTTTGTCACCTTGCTGGCGCCCGCGCTGGTGGAGCACCTGCAGCAGTGGGAAAGCGGCAAGGCCCGCGTGCTGGTGGTGTACCCCGACAAGCTGGCCAATGGCATCCCCACCGTCTGCAATGGCCTGACGCGCCACGTGACGCGCACCCCCATCGTCGTGGGCGAGCGCTGGACCGAAGAAAAGTGCGTGGTCGAGGAAGCGAATGCCATCGAGCGCGTGCAGCGCGACCTACTGCCGTGCTTCAAGCGGCTGCCGCCCCCGAGCGTCTTTGACATGGCCACGAGCCACGCATGGAACCTGGGCGCCCCCAGCACCTGCGGTAGCGGCGCGATGGCTGCCTGGAACCGCGGCGAATGGGAGCGCGGCTGCCAGCGCATCAGCCGCGGCGACGACGGCACGCTGGTGTGGAGCTTTACCAGCGCCATTGACCCCGCCACGGGTAAGAAGGTCTACACCCTGGTGCAGGGCCTGGCCAACCGGCGCGCGGATGAGACGGCGAAGTGCCAGAAGGGACTCACATGATTGTCGACAAGATCAAGGCCTACGGCTTTCAGGCCCTGGCGCTGGCGCTGCTGGTTCTGGCTGTGGCGCTGGGCCTTCGGCTGCAGGCTGCGCAGCTCAAGCTGGAGAAATCGCGCGCAGAACTGTCGGCAGAGAAGGCTTCACGCGCCACGGAAAACACCCAGCGCATGCAGGTCGCGCTGGACGACGCCCGCGAGACGTTCCGCCGCGTCGAGAACCACACCCGCAACCAACAGGAGATTGCTGATGCACATGCCGCCCAAGAAAAGCGCCGTATTGATCGCCTTGCTGCTGCCGCTGCTGATGGCCAGCGGCTGCGCGACCAAGTCACAGCCTTTGCCGCCGCCTGTGGTGGGGGAGAAGCCGACAGCCCAGCCGCTGCCCTCGAACGTTGCCGCCATCGCGCCGCCACCCTCGGGGTACTACTGGGAGAAGCTGACCAGCTGGCGCAAGAGCTTGCAGACGCGGCTGAGCAGCATGCCGGTGAAGTCCGAACCCTCCAGCGGATCACCAGCAACGACCGCACGCTGATTCCTCCCGGTGGCCTGGGATTGAAGCCTTAACCATGGCAGTCCTGAACATCGTCAACTTCGGCGGGGAGATTCCGCGGCTGCCTGAGCGCTCGCTGCCGCCCACGTCGGCCGCGGTCAACGAGAACCTGCTCGCCACGTCGACCGAGTTCCGACCCCTGGCGCAGCCCGGGGCCGAGGCGGTTTCGTTTTCGCCAGGCGCTGCCGTCGTGCGCACGCTGTACCGGCGCCAGAAACAGGCCGACGGCACCCTGCTGGATAACCTGGCCGATGGCTGGGTACGCCGCCCTGACTTTGCCAGCTATGTGCGTGGCCAGCTGATGGACGACGCCAGCGAGCGCACCTACTACACCGCCGACGATGGCTCTGTACCGCCGCGTGCCATGAACAACGCCGGCCAGGATTACGTGCTGGGTGTGCCAGCGCCACCCAAGCCGCAGGTCAGTTTGCTGACGGCCAAGAAGTTCACCTACAAGATGGCCAGCGAGTGGAAAGAGTCCAAGCTGCTGCCGGCCGTCAACGATGCGGTGCGCGCCTCGCTCATCGAGGACCAGTACAAGGCTCGCTACTCCGTGAGCGGGACGGGCTTCGTGCCGGGGATTGGATCGGGTGAGGGCGCATCCCGTGCGGGCATCACCAAGCTGCTGAACACGGCCACGGCCGGCTTTATGTACTTTCCGTCTGCACAGGCAGATGGGCTGGGCGTTTCCCAGCGCGGCGCGGTGGAACCATGGAACATCATGCTCCGCATCGCGCCCGAGCTTGTGTGCCCCGAGGGCGCCGGGAATCCTGCGCTGGGCGGTGTGGAAGTGCCCTATGCCGGCCGGGTCTTCACCTGGCTTTCATATCCGGCGCTGCCGCTGTGGGGGCTGCTGGACAAGCCTGCGTTCAAGACGCGCCTGCGCGCCATCATGAGGCCCGAGGTGGACAGCTCCACCGAGCGCCTGTGGACCGATAAGCAGGTGGATTTCATCGCGGACAACGTCGAAGAATTGCTGCGCCCGCAGCGGTATGCGGGCATCGTTTCCCGCCAGGCGCAGCTGGACGCCTCCTTGCAAGCTTTCTGCAATGCCGGGTTCGTCACCCTGGACAACGCACAACGCCCGCCCCGGATTGCCAACGAAACCGATGAAGCCTACGCGGAGCGGCTGGCGGACTGGGAAGATCTGCACGCCGGTGCGGTGTCTGCCATGCAGGCCGAGCGCGAACTGGGGGCCAAGATCAGCGCGGAGATTGAGGATCTGTATGCCAAGGCACGGGACGGCTTCAATGAAATCCTGACCGATTGGTTCAAGGGCATCCCCTTGGAAAAGACATCGGAGAACATCGACGGCCTGGTGATCATCGACCGCGACGATGTGGCCGAGACGCGGTTTTATGCGCTCACCTATGTCACCGCATGGGGCGAAGAGTCCCAGCTCAGCGAGCCCAGCGACCGGATCGACGTGCAGTACAACGACCTGGTTGTCGTGGATGCCCCCTCACGCTCTGACGTGTCTGCAGATCGCAACATCACAAAGTGGCGGCTGTACCGCACCAACACGGGCAGCGCCTCCGCGGCATTCCAGTTCGTGGCCGAACGGACCTTCACCGACGTGGTCCTGCCGCCGTTCCGCGCCTATGGCAACGTTGGCGTGCCTGTCCCTGGCTTCGGCGACAAGGACAAGTGGCGCGATGTGGTGGCCACCTGGCTGATCTACACGCAGAACCGGGGCACGCCGACATCAGAGCGGCCTGACGCCTTTCGGGACACGACCAAGCTGCGCATTGGCGACACCGTCACGCAGACGAGCGGGTTCGGTACCGACGGCCTGCCGTCGCCCACGGCGACTTACACCGTCACCAAGACCTGGAACGGCTACGCCTGGGACATGCGCAAGCTGCCCAGCATCGAGAGCTATGTCGGGCGCGGCGTGTACGTGGATGGGCTATCAGGCTCCCAGCTGGGGGAGGTGTGCCCGACCCTCACATGGGCGCCGCCGCCGTACCGCATGGACACTGCCAGCACGGCGCGGATCAAGCCGCCCTTGGGCGTGAAGCCTTACCTGCGCGGCCTCACGGGGATGGCAAACGGCGTGATGGCGGGGTTTGTCGACAACTACGTGGCGTTTTCCGAGGCCTACACCCCGTATGCCTGGCCCGTCGAGTACCAGATTCCGCTGCAGTACCCCATCGTCGGCCTGTGCGCGTTCGGCCAGTCGATCCTGGTGGGCACCATGGGCCACCCGTACATCATCAGCGGTACCGACCCCGGGAGCATGTCGTCGATCCGGCTGAACCAGTCCCAGAAGTGCGTCAGCGCGCGCTCGATGGTGGCTGCCATGGGCGGCGTGTTCTACGCTTCGCCGGATGGCTTCTGCTTTGCGGCCGGCCCGGATGTCGAGGTGGTGACGACCGGCCTGTTTGCAAAAGAGGAATGGCAGAGCCTGCGCCCCGAGACGATTTTTGCCGCTGTGCACGACAACGTGCTGTACTTCTGGTTCACTGACAAAGCCGGGGTTCTGGGCTGCTACGGCCTGGACATGGCCGCGCGCAAGCTGTGCCGCCACGACCCACAAGGCGCTACAGCAGTCTTCGAGGATGTCGTCACGGATTCGGTCTACGTGGCCAACAGCCGCGGGATCATCCCCCTATTTAGCAGCCCTGGGCGACAGGTTGGCCGCTGGCGCTCTGCGCTGGCGACGCTGCCGGCCAATCAGCCATTTGCCTGGCTGCGCACCCTGGCCGATTTCCCGGGGCCGCCTGTCCTGGTGCGATGGTTCGCGGATGGAGCGCTGCGCTACGAGGTATCGCTGACATCCATCGAACCCGTGCGCGTGCCGCCCGGGCGCTGGCTTGAACATCAGGTAGAGGTCGTGTCTCAGAACCGGGTGACGCAGGTTCTGCTGGCCAGCACCACCGAAGAGTTGAGGAACACATGAGCGATACCGGCGCCGCGAAGCTGCCCGGCCTGCCTGCGCTGCGCTCGGGCATCAAGTCTGTGGACGCATGGGCGCAGTTGGTCAACGAGCATTTGGAAGTCCGCTCAGGATCGCGCGGGAACCCTGCCGAGCGTGCGACCACCCAGCGCGAGCTGGACGCCCTGTCTGCGCGCATCGCCAATGCCAGCAGCGGCACGACCGACATGGATGCGCTGGTGGATGCACTGCTGGCCAATCGCAAGTTTCAGGACGCCATCAAGCGCCGAAGCAGCACGGGCACCACCGTGCCATCCGTGACCACCACGCGCAAGACCCCAGAAAACGATACCGGGCTGCTGGAAGTAGAGCGCCGCGTGCGCGCGCTGGAGCGCGCCAAGTTCGGCGGGGCAGGCACCTATGGCCTGGGCTTTGAATACGTGCCCTCGCTCAACCGCTGGCGCCTCAAAAACAGCGTGGGTTTTGCCGACACGACCGTGGGTGATACCGCGCTCACGCTCTACCGGGTGTTTTTCTCGCCGGCCGGTCAGCAGGCCACGCTGGCAAACGAGGCGCATGCCGCGGGCGCTTCGTTCAATGACCTGCTGCGCATCGGGTCGCCTTCCAATCCCAACGCCTGGACCCTGCGCGGAGTGACCGAAACCCTGCAGAACGTGTCGTGGCGCCAGACCATCGTGGAGAACCGGTTTGATGGCGGTGGCCGCCTGCGGCGGGAGCACATCGGGCTTTGGGTGGAGCCGTCCAGCGGCATCGGCTACGAGATCCACGACGTGCTGAGCGCATTGCAGCGCCGCACGGACGCCCTGCGCATCCACACGGGCTACAGCGGCCCCTGGTAATGGCACCAAGCATGCCACCCTTGGGGCATGCCCATCGTCCACGCCCTCGATTACGACCTTGATGTCGTGCTGCCGTTCGCGCAGTCGCACATCCCGGGCCTGCGCCGGGTAGAGGACATGCGGGCGATCGGCCTGCGCCGCGATGGCGAGCTGGTCGCAGCTGCGATCTACGAGGGCTTCAACGGGCAGAACATCTGGGTGCACCTGGCTGGCGTGCCGGGCGGCCGGTGGATGACGCGCGATTTCTTGCGCGCTGGGTTCGCTTACCCGTTTCTGGTGTGTGGGGTGCAGCGCCTGACCGGCTGGGTGGATGCGAGCAACACGCAGGCCCGGCGCCTCAATGAGCACTTGGGCTACTCCGTCGAGACGGTGCTGCGCGGCGCCGCGCACGACGGCGGCGATGTGCTGATCTATGTGATGTGGCGAAAGGATTGCCGGTATGTTTGAGCACATGCTTCCCCTGGGGGCTTTTGAACCTCGCCCCGGTGGTGGGATGCGGCTGTACGGTTCCAAGGGCAACAGCGCGCCGCCACCCGACCCGCGCCTGGTCGAGGCGCAGATTCGGTCGATGGGTATCCAGGACGACATGATCGGCGAGATCATGGCCGCGTCCAAGGCCATGCAGCCCATGCAGGAAGAGCAGATGCGTTTTGGCCTGGACGCCAATCGCAAGGCCTTCGAGCAGTCGCAGGAAGATCGCACCTATGCACTGGAGCGCCGCGGTCAGCTGACCGGGATGCAGGACAAGCTGATCGATGAGGCAAAGCAGTTCAACACGGAAGACCGGCGTGCACAGATTGCTGGCCAGGCTGGCGCAGACGTAGAACAGGCCTTTGGCACACAGCGGGAGGCCACAGCACGAGGCATGGCGCGCATGGGCCTGAGCCCTGAAAGCGGCCGGGCAGCAGCGATGACCAGCCAGATGGACGCGACACAAGCCGCGGTCAAGGCCGGAACCATGAACACCGCCCGTACTGCAGCCCGCGGCGAAGGCATGGCGCTCACCGACCGCGCAACCAATGCCCTGGCCGGCTATCCCGCCATGGGGATGTCCACCACGGGCGCGGGCGCGGGATTCGCCGCCAATGGCATCGGCATCGCCAATGCTGGGGCGGCCGGCCGTACCGCGGGATTTAAGGACGCCGGGTCCATGGCTGGCCAGATGGGGCAGAACGCCACCCAGATGTACGGCACCCAGTCGCGCGACTACTACCAGCACGGCGGCGGCGATTCTTTCGGCTCAATTCTTGGCGGTCTGGGCGGCCTTGCGGCCGGCGCGGCGAAGGTTGCACCGTTCTTCATGTCCGACCGGCGCCTAAAACAAGACATTGAACCGGTGGCCACACACGAGCCTACCGGCCTGACGATCTATGAATTTGCCTACAAAACAGATCCCTCGCGCCGCTTCCATGGCGTGATGGCCGACGAGGTGCGTCAGGTCATGCCCGAGGCGGTGCGCACTGACCCTGACGGTTTCGATCGCGTGGACTACGCCCGACTGGGCATCGATATGGTGGAGGTTTGAATGGCAAAGCGACGCGGTAACTCTGCACTGGACTTCATCCAGGCCTTCAATGCGGCCTACGACACGGTGAACAAAGTCGGCCAGGACATGGAAATGAGCAAGGTTGCTCAGGCCAAGCCAGAGCAATCCGAAGGCTTCACGCCAGAGCAGGGCGCCGAGATCAGCGCAGCCGCTGAGTCTGGCCGGAACCACATCGGTTACGACGACGCCAGCAAGGCCTACGTGGTGACGCCCAAGCTGGCCGACGACCAGATGGGCCCCGCCGTCCCCAAGGCCATTGCCCAGCAGGGCGTGACCGATTTCATGGGCAAGCGGACCGCGGGCGCCATGAGCGACGAGCAGGTGAACAGCGCACGCTTCAAGGCAATGGCCGGGGTGATGTCCAAGTACGACCCGGTGGCCGGCATGCGCATGCAGCGCGAAGTCAAGCAGGGCGAGCGGGATGATCAGCGCTTCGGCTGGGAGCAATCGCGCAACGAGCGCGAGATCAAGCTGGCCGGCGAGCAGGATGCAGAAAAGGCGTTTGGCAAGCAGCTCGATACCAAGGTGGGCGAGTGGTTCAAGGGGCGACTGAAGAACCCGGATGGCACCGAGCGCGCCGCGAGCGTGGACGACCATCTGGCCGCCAGTCAGTTCCGGGCTGCCCAGCTGACCGAGGCGGGCAAGCTCGACCAGGCCGGGCAGGTGCTCAAGGACTACAGCGCACAGTCGCTGGTGAAGATCCAGCTCGATGGCGCCGCGCGCGAGCAGGCTCTGGGCAAGACTTCAGCCGCGCTGGCCGCTGGCGACCTGGGCGCCGTCAAGGACTTCTACAACCAGTTCATTCCCGACGGCGCGCGAGTGACCGACGTGCAGCGCGGGGCCAATGGCCAGATCGTGATTCAGCGAGAGACGCTGGACGGCCGGCCCATGCCCGAGACGGTCATGAAGGATATGGGGCAGTTAGCCGCGGGCCTGGCCGCCTTCAAAGACCCGATGGCGGTGTACCAGTGGAGCCAAAACGAATTCAAGAACACGCTGGCGCTGCGCGATGACGCACGTGCCGATAAGTCGCTGGCGCTGCAGGGCGCCTCCGTGGCTGCCAGCCAGGGCGAACGGGCCCTCGCCCGGGGCGAAGCCGACAAGAAAGCATCTGCGGCGGTGGCTCTGTTCAAGGAAACGAACCCCGGCGCCACAGCCGCGCAGCTGGAAGCGGTACGCACGGGCGTGCTGGCCGCCACGCCGGAAGCTGGAAAAAATGCTCCGTCCGAGGTAAAGCTCGCGCAAGCCATGGTGTCGGCAGGCCTGGCGCCCGACATGAAATCGGGCCTGGAAATGGCTGTCACGCGCAAGTCGCAGTCCCCGGGCGAAATCCACAAAGAGTTTGTGGCGGCCGGCCTCAAGAACTTCCAGAAGCCCGACGACGCGGTGAAGAGCGCCGATCAGGTCATGAGCTCCATGGGATACCGCAAGTCCGGTACCGGGTGGTCTGCCGCTGGCGCCGGTGGCGGGGCGCCTGCCGCATCCGCACCGCCCGCGGCCGTGGACATGCTCAAGAAAGATCCGAGTCTGGCGGCCCAGTTCGACGCCAAGTACGGCGCGGGCGCCGCCGCGAAAGCGCTGGGGAAGTAGGGCGTATCGCGCCAAGCATGGCCTCATCCGGGCATTGTTTTGCTCGGATGGACCATGGCACAAAACCCCTTCGACCAGTTTGACAGCGCCCCAGGCGCAAACCCGTTCGACGCATTTGACGAGCAGCCCGCGGCACCCGCTGCGCGCCCGGCGCGTACCGTACTCGGCACTGCGGGGGATGTGGGCGTCACCGCGCTTAAAGGCGCAGTCGGACTGCCCCAGGCCTTCATGGGGCTGGCCAGCTTGGTATCTGGTGGCCAGGCCGGCAAGGACTTCGAGGATGCAGGCCTGCGGTTCAGCGATGCGCAGAAGATCCTGGACGGCATGTATTCACCGGCGCAGCAGGCTGCCAACCGGGAAGTGCAGCAGGCCGACGGCTTTGTGGGCACGCTCAAGGCTGCCGTTGACAACCCCAGCGTGATTGCCACGACCGTAGGCGAGTCGCTGCCCCAGATGCTGGGCGGCGCCGCCATTGCGCGCGGTGGCCTGGCGCTGACCTCCAAGGTTGCACCGTGGGCCGCGGGCGCCATCGGTGAGGGCATCAAGGGCGCTGGCTCTGCCGCTGAGCAGATCCGCTCCGAATCGCCCGACGGGCTCATCACCGGCAAGCAGGCCGCAGCCTCCCTGGCATCGGGCGCCGGCACGGCTGTCATTGGTGGCGCTGCAGGCCGGTTCGCTGGCTCTGCCGTCGGCCAACGGCTGGGCCTGTCCGACGTGGACACAATGCTCGCCGCGGGCAAGTTCAACAAGACGCCGGCCGGCTTTATCAAGCAGGTGGTGGGCTCGGGTATCTCCGAAGGCGTGTTCGAGGAACTGCCCCAGTCGATCCAGGAGCAGATGTGGCAGAACTACGCCCAGGACAAGCCGCTCGATGAGGGCGTGGGCAAGGCTGGCGCGCTGGGCCTGCTGGCTGGCGCTGCCATGGGTGGTGCTGGCGGTGGCTTCAACGCCGCCCAGGCATCCCTGACCAAGGAGCCGGCCGCTCCAGCGCCTGCGCCGGCTGCGCCCGCTGCCGACCGCGGCCTGGCCGTGGACGTGACCTACAAGACGCCCGACGGCAAGACCGTCACCAGCACGGGCACCAGCGCTGCGCCAGTGGCGGCCACGAACGACACGACCGCTGCAGAGCAGGCGCTGCGCACGCCCGTAACGCTTACCGCGCTGGATCGTGCTAATGAAATTGATAGCAAGGTGAGTAATATCCGCGAGCGTTTGGCGGACATTTCGCCGGAAAACGGCTACGGTCCCGCCTTCGATCAGGAGCGCGAGTCGCTGGCCCAAGAGGCGGCCACCCTGGAGCAGGAGCGCGCGAGCATCGCCAGCACCTGGCCCGCGGCCGTCAAGGGCGCCCCCACGTCGTTTGCCACGGAGTCGGGTGCCCGCCTGGAAGGTGAATACGCGCTGATGGACGCGGCCGACCTGGTGACATCGCACACCGAGAGCCTGCGCGCAAACCCGCTGTACCCACAGGAGCTGCAGCCGCGCGACCGCAGCCGCAACGCCAGCGAGCTGCAGGTGTCGGGCATCGTGCAGAAGCTGGACCCCGCCCGCCTGGGCGTATCGGCTGACGCCGCCACCGGCGCGCCCATCGTCGGCGCTGATGGCCTGGTGGAGTCGGGCAACGCCCGCACCATTGCCATGAAGCGCGTGTATCAGGCCAACGGCCAGAAGGCCGAGGACTACAAGACCTGGCTGCGCAGCAACGCTGAGCAGTTCGGCCTCACCCCTGCCGCGGTAGATGGCATGCCTCAGCCTGTGCTGGTGCGCGTGCGCAGCACGCCGGTGAATCGCGCCGAGTTCGCCCGCCAGGCCAACGCCAGCACCGTGCAGCGCATGAGCCCGAGCGAGCAGGCACTGTCGGATGCGAAGCGCCTGGCTTCCCTCGATGGGCTGAACCCCGACGAAGAAGGCAACTTCACCAACAGCCATGATTTCATCCGCCAGTTCATGGCAACGCTGCCGATCACCGAGCAGAGCGACCTGATCGAATCGGACGGCCGGCTGTCGACCGCAGGGTATCGCCGCGTGCAAAACGCCGTGCTGGCCCGCGCCTACGGCGACTCGCCCTCCCTGCGCCGCATGACCGAAAGCCTGGACAACAACCTGGTGAACGTGTCCAAGGCCTTGCTGCGCGTGGCGCCCACCATCGCAGCCGCGCGCGAGCGCATGCAGGCCGGCACCATGTACGAGGCAGACATTGCCCCGGATCTGCTGGCCGCGGTCGAGGGCTTGTCGGCGCTCAAGGAAAAGGGGTGGACCGTTGCGCAGGAGCTGGCCCAGACTGACCTGACCGGCCCCCGCTACACGCCCGAGGCTGCCGACCTGCTGGCCTTCCTGTCGGACAACATCCGCAGCCCGCGCCGCATTGCAGAGTTTTTCCAGCGCTACTACGAGGCACTGGAGCAGGCGGGCGACCCGAGCCAGCCGTCCATGTTCGGCGACGACGGCCCCGCGCCGGCGCGCACGGACCTTTTGAAGCAAGCACAAGGAGCCACGGATGGCGGAACGCAAAACAATGCCCCGGTCGCTGGACAAGACGCCGAGCGGGGAGTCAATCGAGAAAGTGCGCAGGCTGGCCAACCGGCTGCAGGACAACCCCAAGATGCGCCGGGCCGTGGCCGCAGCGATCAAGGCAATGGGGCTGCGCGACCCGATGCCGGTCGAGGACAGCAAGTCAAACCAGCGGGCGAAGCCGCAGGATCCGCCCCAGGTCTGACAGCCGACGACCTGGCCGGCGAAAAGATCAATCGGTCGTGGACAGCGTTTGCCGAGGATTCAGGATCGCTCGGGATTCCACGCGGCGACATGCCCCAGATCCGCGCGGAGCACCGGGGCGCATTGGTGAACTTTCTCAAGGCGCGGGGAATTGAGAGCGCGCAAGAGGAAGTTGCATCAGATCGATTGAAGCCCACTCAAGCTGAGTTTTCGCCTGCAAAGGTCGAAAAAGCGAAATCGGTGACGCAAAGGGATCGGGCCATTTTGGTGTCGGCCGACAGCCACGTGCTCGATGGTCATCACCAGTGGCTGGCGAAGCTGGAGAAGGGCGAGCAGGTCAAGGTCATTCGGCTTGGTGCTCCGATTGACATCCTGCTCGAAGTGGTGGCCGAGTTTCCCAGCGTTCAGCAGAGCGATGGCGCTGGGGCGGGCTCATTGCCCACAGCTGCAAATTCTCTGGAGCGGGCCAAGCAAGATAGAAATGCTACCTCCGAAGCTGGAGCCCCGATACGCGGGCCTTTGGCGTCCATGCCAGGCAACGCGATCAGGGAAGCACCATCGTCAGCAGCTTTGAACCAGCTGCCGTCTGGGAATCTGACGAATTCGTCGCCCGAGAAGCCGAAGACGAACTCGCAGCCTGCAGGGAAAGTTTCTGGGACTCTCATTGGCACTCCTTCGCAGTCCATTTTAGGCCCTGCTACACCCGACACCGACACCGCAGCGATCGCACGCCTGAGCTTTGCTGGGGCCCGCGCTGTCTCGGCTGATGCGATGGCGTTGCAAACTGCTCAGGATCGGCTGGATGCTGGGGACGACGCGGAGTTGGTGCGGCGCGAGACGGGGTGGCATCGCGGTGTCGATGGCCGCATGCGGTTTGAAATCAGCGACAACGAAGCCAGGGTGGATATGCCGCTGCTGGCCAACCTGCACCGCGGCGGATTCGACGAGCGTGCCATTGAGCACGTTTCCTACCGTAAAGATCCTGATGGGACCTATCGGCTGACACTCGCGCCGAAGAGTCCTCGGGCTGTCAGCGATTTCGTCAGCGTGGGTGGCATTCCAGAAAAGCTGCTGCCGTCACTGCTTCCCCATAGCGCACTGGACGCCATCCAGAAAAACCAGGGCGAAGAAGACTTCATCGGCGCGAATTTGGACGACGCGCGCAGGGTCCGCGCACCGTTTGAATTCACCGGGTTCAATGCCTTGCCGCTGGATGTGGTGATGGATCACCCAAAGTTGTTTGCTGCGTATCCGGCGCTGCGCGAGATCATGGTGCGGGTAGACCGCGGCCTGGGCAGCGGCGCGAGGTTTGCGGTGACGGACTACGTGGATGGCACGGTTGGGAAGGCCATCACGATCGGCAACCCTTTGGCCAAAGATGTGGACAGCGTGTTGCTGCATGAAATCCAGCACGGTATTCAGGACATCGAGGGATTCGCGAGCGGTGGTTCAGTTGAATCCGCACGCGAGATGCTTGCGCAAGAGCAGTCCCAAGAGTTTGAGCGGGCTCAGCGGGCATGGTCCGAGTCCCGTGCCCGCTGGCCAGGTGCCTACGACGCGATCATGGCCGTTCGGATGCTGGACAGTCAGCTGCACGACAAGTACGGCATCAAGGCCATAGACCAAGATGGAAACAACCGGAAGTCCATTGTGCTGGCGGCCGAACTGCGAGAGAAGATTTCCGAGCGCGACAAGATCAGGCGCCGGAAGGCGCAATCTGCATATGCGGATGCAGTGGACTCTGAGCTGGGCGGCTTTGGCTCTGATCTGTTCAATGAATTCAACGGGCTGTACAGCGCCACGGTCAAAGCGTTGGAAGGTTCGCCGCAGACAGCCATGGGCGTGTACAAGCGCCTGGCCGGCGAAGTGGAAGCCAGGAACACTCAGGCTCGCAGAAAGCTTCCAGATGTTGCCCGCAAGTATTCGCCTCCGAGCAGCACGGCTGATGTTGCCGAGTCGGATGTGATTGTGGTGTTCAACGGCAAGGAGATGCGAAATGCACCCTCGCCGGCCAACGCTGCCGCCCCGGTATCCCCTTCGGGCATGCCCGTCGCAGATTTGGCGGCCATCGCCACGCGCGTGAGGACGAGCATGCCGAACATGCCGACTGTGCACACGCTGGCCTCGCCAAACGATGCGCCGCCAGCCCTGCAGGACTACATCCGAAAACAGGGGGCCTGGGCGGACGTGGAGGGTGCCATGCACGAGGGCGAGCTCTACCTGTTCGCCTCTGGTCTGAAAGATGCCGAGCGGGCCGAGTTCGTTCTGGCCGAGCACGAGGCGGCTCACTTCGGGCTGCGGGCAGTGCTGGGCCCCCGCTTGCCCCAGGCGATGCGCGCAATTTTCAATCGCAACCCGGCCATTCAGCGCGCGGTGGCAGATCTGCAGCGACGAGGAAGCCTGTCGGATATTGAGGCAACGGAAGAGGTGCTGGTGGATATGCCCAGCGCGTGCTTGGTCAAGCTGAAGGGCTGGCGGGCCTTGGCTGACGGTTTGGCGTCATGGCTGTCGCAAAACGGATTCACGGTGCTGGGTGAGCGGCTGAAATCGGGCGTTGACGCGAGCCTCACCGAGCAGCAACGCGCTGATCTGATGGCTGCAGACGTGGTGCGCGCCGCCCGTGACTATGTTCGAGGCAAGGTAAAGGGCAATCCGCGTCAAGCGAAAGGGCTGACTCGGCTGTATGACCACATCGCCAAGGAAATGGCGCAGCAGGAGACATGGCTTCGGCGTGAGGCAAGAGCGCGGGGGTACAGCAGTGTTGATGACTTGCTGGAGCGCAACTACGGCCTGTTTGAGCGGCTGGCGGCACTTTGGAAGATCAAGAATTCGGATTCGATGCCGGTGATGTCCCGTGCACGAGAAGAACCGAATGCCGAGCCGCGTCTAAGCCGCCGCAGCGTGGAGCAGGGCAGGAACCTTGCGCTTGATGAGGATGGCCGCCCTGTGATCAGTGGTGACGGGGTGGTGCTGCAGTTCGCTGCGCCCACTGAGCGCCTGGAGTTCATCCCCACAGACGGCCGCCAGGAAATGCTGCAGTATGTGATCGGTGACAACGCAGGAAGCCCGCTCGCGGGGTTCGTCGACGTGCTTCATGTCGATGGCAAACCCGTTGAACTGTTTGACATCGAGATCTACGAGCAACACCGAGGCAGCGGGCTCGCTGCACGGGCTATCAAAGCGTTGCTGGACGCGACACCCGACGGTACACTGGCCATTTCAAACATCGTCCCTGCGGCGCAAGGCTTCTGGGAAAAACTTGGAATCGGGGTGCAGAACCTCGAAGAAGGAGCGGCCTATGACGGCGTCATCACCCAGTCCAGTTTCGCAGCTTCCGACGCCGGAAGAGCATCGGCGCGCACACAATTACGTGAAGCCGCATTACCCACCACTGACACCAGAGGAGCGCGTGGCCCGGGTGAATGGCCCAATTCGCAAGCGGATGGAGGCGATCAACGCGGCTCGGGTGGCGAAGGGCCTGCCAGAGTTTCCACTCCCAGACTTAGCCGTGGGCAGCCTGGCCTAACTCCAACGCAGCTGCCGAGCAACCGGTGGCAACAACTGAAATCCAAAGTTGACCGCCTGATCAGCGCGGAAAACGTCGACAAGTTCCTGTACGAGTTTCAGGACAAGCTGATCGATCTCAAGCGGCTGCGTGAGCACATCAAGACGCTCGGCGGCACGATCAATGACCTGAACGACGCCTATCAAGGCGAAGAGCTCTACCACAAGCGGGTCGCCAAACGCACCGAAGATTTCCTCGCCAATGAGTTGAAGCCGCTGCTTGGCGACATGAACTCGCGCGGCATCACGCTGCAGCAGTTTGAGCAGTACCTCCATGCCAGGCACGCGCCCGAGGCGAACAAGGAACTGTCGTTCCGGAATCCCAACCAGCAGATGATCGACGCCGGGAAGGCGGGGGCTGACGCCCAGATCAAGCAGCTGGAGTTGGCTCTCCAGCGAGCGCAGGCAGCGGGTACAGCGGTCGCCCCTATCGAGAAAGCGCTGGAAGATGCCATGCGCGAGCGCGACCGCTGGAGCGGTGCGCAGGCCTTCAAGGGTACGGAAGCGGAGAGGCTTTCGCTGTCGGGCATGAGCGACCAGGATGCAGCAGCGATCATGGCAGCACTCAGCCCGCGGCGGGCTGCCGACATGAAGGCGCTGGCCGGCAAAGTGGACGCCATCAACGCGAAGACATTGGACGCACTGCAGTCCTATGGCCTGATGGATCCGCAGACCCTGCAGGCTTGGCGCAGCACGTACCAGCACTACGTTCCTCTGCATCGCGACGAAGCCCACCCGGACAGCGTGAGCCACCCCATAGGGCAGGGCTACTCGGTCAAAGGGGACGCTGGCAAGCGCCGTGCAGGCAGCAACGCAAAGGTGACACACATCCTTGGGCACGTGGCCATGCAGCGAGAAGCCGCGCTGACTCGCGGCGAGAAGAACCTGGTCGGTCAGAAGCTGTACGTCATGGCGGCTCAGAACCCTGATGCCGACTGGTGGCAGGTGGATCGTCCACCAAAGACTCGCCGTGTGGATGCAGAAACGGGCCTCGTGACTGAGGGTGTGGACCCCCTGTACAAAAACCGGCCCAACGTGATCATGGTGCGCATTGCCGGCAAGGACGCGGCCATCGTATTCAACGAGCGCAACGAACGGGCGGCGCGCCTCGCCGAGTCTTTGCGGAACCTTGATTCCGGCGATCTTCATTACGTGCTGGGGTGGGCCTCAAAAGCTACACGGTGGTTCGCTTCGGTCAACACTCAATACAACCCCGTTTTCGGCATCATCAACTTCGCGCGGGACGTGCAAGGGGCGCTGCTGAACTTGGGCACAACGCCGCTCAAGGGGAAAGAAGCCGAGGTGGCAAAGCACATGCTGCCAGCCCTGCGGGCGATCTATCAGGACCTGCGTGCCGTTCGCGCCGGGGGCACATCCGGCCAGGCGGGCGGCCAGTGGGGGGCGCTCTGGGAGCAAATGCAGAATGATGGTGGCACGACCGGCTACCGCGACCTGTACGCTGATCCGAAGGACCGCGCTGAGTCGCTGGAAAAGGCGATGACCGCGCTCGAGCGCGGGAAAACGAGCCAGTTTCTCCACGGGGTTCTGGACTGGCTCAGTGACTACAACGAGACGATGGAGGGCGCAACGCGGCTTGCTGCCTACAAGTTGGCGCTGGACGTGGGCATGAGCCAACCACAAGCCGCAAGTCTGGCCAAGAACCTGACGGTGAACTTCAATCGTAAGGGCCGTCAAGCGCGAGAGATCGGCGCTCTCTATGCATTCTTCAATGCAGCGGTGCAAGGTACCACTCGCATGGTCGAAACACTGCGCGGGCCCACCGGCAAGAAGATCATGCTGGGCGGGGTGATGCTCGGCGCCGTGAATGCAATGATCGGTATGGCCATGATGGGCGGCGGTGGTGGCGACGATGAGAACGGGTGGGCAAAGATCCCGGAGTTCGTGCGCGAGCGCTCGCTGGTGATCCCGCTTGGGCGTGAGGACTTTGTCGCCATACCGCTGCCGCTGGGGTTCAACGTGTTGCCCAACATGGGCCGCAAGGCCGTGGAGGCAATGTTTGGCCTGTCGAAGAAAAGCGCCGGGGCGCAGCTGGGCGAAATGCTCGGCATGGCCATCAACGCATTCAATCCGTTTGGCGCTCCGTCGGAGTTGAGCGGTGCACAGCTTGCCTTGATGCTGTCCCCGACGGTCACTGATCCAGGGATTTCCTTGCTGGCCAACAAGGATTGGACGGGGAAGCCCATCTACCGGGAAAACACGAATACCGCCGACCCGGTGCCTGGGCATCTCCGCACCAAGGACACGGCCTCAACACCTTCCAAAGCTGCATCGTTGTGGCTCAACAAGATGTCCGGGGGCACGGACTATCGGCCCGGGGCCATCAGCTGGACGCCCGACCAGATCGACTATGTGATCGGGCAGCTGACGGGTGGCGTGGGCCGCGAGCTCATGAAGGTGAACCAGATGGCTGCGGCGCCGTTTACCGGCGACGAGCTACCGGCACACAAGATCCCGCTTCTGGGTCGGCTGTATGGCAACGTGCGCGGCCCTTCTGCCGAGTCCGGCGACTACCACGAAAACGTGCGCGAACTCAATGAACTGGAGAACGAGTTAAAGGGCAGGGCGCGCGACGGCGGCGACGTTGAGGGCCTGCGGGCAAAGGAGCCGCTTGTGGGGCTAATCGGTCGAGGTGCTGCAGCTGAGCGCCAGGTGCAGCAACTGCGCAAGCAACGCAATGCGGCCATGAAGGCTGAGGATGCGGCCCGGGTGAAAGAAATAAATGAGCAGATCGGCGCCGTGATGAAGGAGTTGAACGGGGAAGTTGCAAAAGCAAGGAAGGCTCAATAAAAAACCGATTCAATCGGTCAAATTCAGCCTGATTGAATCGGTCCTCCCTGTGGGCATGAGCTACAGACTTGCGATTGCAAGGAGAACTCATGCAAAAACGAAGAACAGGCCAGCTGGGAATGGACATGTTTGCGCCGTGGCGTATCTATCTGGATGGAGAAGTGGTGAAGGAAAGCCACTCGAGCGAGGCAGCTGCAGAAAGGCGGTACAGGCGTCTGCTCAAGGTCATGAAGGCGTCGGCTGAACGGTCGCGGTCGTCTGGCCGTGAGAACTTGTCATTAAAGCCGTAAATTTTGCTGCGTCAGCGGCAAAAATGGTGGGGGCACCACGCCACTACCTGCCTCGGAAATTACCACGGGAGAACTGGCTATGCCTCTGCAGCTGATCCCGGTACAGTTGCTCCCGCGTCACCCTGATTGCTGCGACCGCTCTCTGTGCGGCTTGTCTCGACTCCTTGCATTCGTGGCGCAAACGCGCGGACTCCGCGCAGATGTCGGGCTCGTTCATGTGACTGATTGGAGGTGGCATGCCACTGCGCGGGGCAAACCGCATGCGCGGCCATTGTTGTGCGCATGGCTTGCCGGTGCGCCTCACTCGCCAAAGTCGTCATCCTCTGGCGAGAACCCCGTCACCGAATCGATCACCACACGCCTGAGCAGAGGTATGGCATCGGCCGGGTCCTGGGCGCACAGCCAGGACTGAGCCACCAGCCGCACCTTGGCCTTGGGGTTCGGCCGCCCGATTTCCTCCCGGCCCACCAGGTGCATGACACCGTCCACCCGTCGCAGGTGTGCGTAGTAGATCGGCGGGATTATGTCGTGGCCGCCCCGCTCGCTGCGCAGGTGGGCCTCCCAGGCAGGCGGGCCTTCGCCATCGGACTGAACGAAATCCAGCCAGCCGTGCACACTTACCCGCAGCGCAGGATCTGAGCCCGCCCGGCGCTGGCCACCGTGGCGCATCCTGAAAACATGCAGACGCATAGGTGGTCAGAAGGGCACGCGCTCCACATCGAAATAGCAGCCCTCGGCATCCCCCACATCCCGCAGCGCCGCCTGGCGCGCGGCTGCGCTGGCCTTGCTCCACTGCTTGACCAGGCTGAGATCGCGGTGGGAGAGCACGTCGGGCGGCGATGACTCCAGCGACTCCATCGTGTCGAGCGCGGCTGCCACATTGGCCGGGCTGCCAAAAACACGCTCCAGTTCCGCGGCGTATCGGGTTTCGATCTTCACGCGGTCGGCTGACCGTAGATCCTCGGGGTAGTCGCGCAGTGAAACGCTGTAAATGGTGTCGATCAGGTCCATGTGCCTTCTCCTTAAAATACTGGTTATACATACAGTATTTGTCGGGATCAAGAGGGGCGTCGCTGTCGCAATGGGCGGCCAGATCGTCCTACTTGCGTGGCGGCCCATCCCGCCTACGATGGAAGCTCAGAAATCAGGAGCGCACATGTGCAACAGGTACACCCCGCCAGCGCTGACGGACATTGAGCGCGAGTGGCAGGTCGGCAATCGCAACCCGCTGCGCTGGTGGGATGAGACGCTTTTTCCGCGCGGGCAGGGCCCGTTCATCCGGCGCGCCCGGGACGACGCGGGATACAGCCGCGAGCTGGTGGTGGGGCAGTGGGGACTGATTCCGTGGTTCGCCAAGGAGCCGAAGCTCAAGTACCCCACGAACAACGCCCGCAGCGAGGAACTGGAGGCGAAGGCCAGCTACAAGCACCCATGGGCGCGCGGGCAGCGCTGCATCATCCCGGCAGCGGACTTCGACGAGCCAAATTGGGAGACGGGAAAAACGTGTGGTGGCGCTTCCGCCGGGCGGATGGCCGGCCGTGGGGCTTGGCTGGGCTGTGGAACACCTGGACAGACAAAGCCACCGGCGAGGTGCACGAGAGCTACACGATGCTCACGATCAATGCTGACGCGCATCCGCTGATGAGCAGGATGCACAAGCCGAATCCGAAGCTGCCGGTTGACCAGCAGGACAAGAGAAGTGTGATTCCCATCGAACCTTCGGACTATGACCAGTGGCTGGCGGGGACGGTGCAGGAGGCGAGCGCGATGCTGCAGTTGCCGTCCATAGACGGGATCGATCTAATGCGTGTATGACGCCTTCATCATCAGCAGAAAAACAGGGGGCGCGATCACTCATGGCAGAATGCCTAAACTTTTCTGCGAGCGTCTCATGAGTTCTCCCTTGGATGCTGACTCTCTTTTCCGTGTCTCATCTACAAACAGAGATCGTTTCAAGCGAAATGTGCTTGAGTTGGCGGTTTGTGAATTTCGATTTCCAACTCTGCTTGAGCTAAGCGAGCCCAAGCCGCCCGCTGGATTTGTCCATGCCCTTAGAAAAGAATATCCGCACATTGAGCGAGCGAACGAGCTCACCTTTGGCGCGGGCTCCCATGAGTCGAATACAGCCCATGTATTTCGATCGACGAAAGGTGACTGGTCAATATCTCTTAGACAAAGTATGTTCGCGCTTGAGACAAAGAAATATAAAGACTACGAAGGATTTAAACGGCGCGTTGCTAACGTTGTATCGGCGGCGTCAAAGGTAATTGATTCCGATTTTTTCACTCGAGTTGGCTTGCGATATGTAAATGTCGTTGATGTGGGTGAAAATCCGGCAAACGATTGGATAAACGAGCGTCTTGTAGGCCCACTTAAAGACAGCGCATTCATGCAAGTGCATGATTACAGTGGCAAGATCCTTATGCAATCGGACGACGGCGGCGCCTTGCTTCAACATGGGATTCGTTTCTCCAACCTGGGTAAGGGGGAGAACGCGGCTCCTCCGGCGTATGTTATTGACATTGATATATTCAGAAATGATGTTTTGGTGGCAGACTATGAAGCTGTCCTAGATCGAATGCATCAGCAGGCATTTGACATCTTCGATTGGGCAATTGGCGAGAAGCTTCGTGAGCGTCTGACGTTGTCCTAGGAGCAGGAATGGATTTCTATCATGCGCCATACGTTGGGCCAACTTCGTTTTTTGTGGAGCAGGCTCCTTACGACCCTAGGCGAAATACATATTACGGAGACGCAACTGCATTCACCGGTGTCGGTAAAAGCAGCTCGGCTAATACCTCCCGAGAGTCTGTAAAAGGCTCTGGTGTAACGTCTTCAATAAACGACAGTTTGTCCTCTGTTTCAGGCGCCGATAGTAGCCGCGCGCTCACGCTCACTAGCGCAGACCGACCGCTACAACCTATTCAATCATCTCGTTCATCAGTCATCACTGATTTTGAGTCGATAGCGCGGCAAAGAGTTAGATTGCTGGCGATGAAATACGCTGATCCGAAAGGCGTAACCGGAGAGATCACTGCTCGGCTGGAAATTCTCAGTGCAAGGTTGAGTAACGTTGCGCCCAGGGTGACTGCGGCCCAGGTCGCCTCCCTCGAGCAAGCTGCTGAAGCTATTGCACTCATTCAGAAACGAAGGAAAGAGCGCAGCGTACAACTTCAATTACTTGCCCGAACGTGAGTATTTTCCTTTACCCAAAAAATCGTCACATTCGAAAGCACAAACCGCCGCTGTTTAAAAACTATCGGACCTACAAGCGTTATCTGCAGTCCGATTTTCAGCGTGTTTGTGTATATTGTCGACAACCTGACAGCAGTGCTCCGAATTTAAATTTTGGGGTGGACCACTACAGGCCAAAAGGTATAGCTCGTTTTGCAGGGTTAGTAAATCACTACGAGAATTTGTTTTATTGTTGCGGGCAGTGCAATAGTAGAAAAAACAATTATTGGCCGCTTGACGAGAAGTTGGGACCATTCGTGGTAAATCCTTGCGAGCACGAGATGGCAAGCCACCTTCGCTTCAATCCCAAAACCGGCGAGGTGGAGGCTAAGACGCCTCACGGTCAGTGCACGGAAGAATTGCTACAGCTCAATGATCCGACGTCTATTCAATACCGGTTAAATGTATTGAAGATGGTGCAGCTTTTGCATATGGAAATTGCAGAGTTACGCAATCAAGTAGCTATTGCCGCTAAGCTTCTTCAGAAAGGCAAAATTCCCGGTGTGGATTTCAATCGTCTAGTTGACGATGCCGAAAAGGAAATTGCGCAGCTTCAATTAATGTCTGATCTGCAAAGTGGATCTGCACCCGTACAACAGGCGCGCTTGCGCGCGATGAGATAACCACTTCACCGAAAGCGCGTCCTCCATTCCCAGGGGGCCACGGCCGGCTGAGACCACAAACCCCGGTCGGCCTGCCGCGCTGTCTGCTCTATGCCCTGCAGCTGCTCATACTCCTTGCCGTACTTCACATAGAACCACGCCATGCCTGCGCGCACCTGTTCGGTCGCCACGTCCCGCCCTTGGCACTCCACATCGCCAACCGTGCGCCCGTATTTGTCCGTGGTCCTGGGGGTGATGGTCGCCCGCTCCTGAAAGCAGAGGTCCGACAGATGCTGCTTTGACCGCTGGCCGAACGCCTGGCGGGACTCGGGTGCGTCGATGGCGCTGATCCGTACCGTGATCTGGTCGTAGGCGCCGGGCTCGCCGCAGCGCGCTTTGATGGTGTCGCCGTCAGTGATGGCGACGACAAGGCAGAGCAGGGCGGGGGCGAGCAGCGGCATGGGGCCGCAGTGTAGACTGGCCGAACTGATGGGGCGGCGCCTCTACCCCTCTAAGACGATAGTAAATCTGCACATGGTATCTATCATGGCATCGACTCCAAGCGCTAGATAAAATCCCATAATAATCAACACCTTACGGCGCTCATTCACAATAGAGTGGGAGTGAAAATTCTTTAGGCCATCCCAGGTGGCGTGTGTTTGGTCGGAATAAGTCTTTACATGAAAAGAGGGTGGGGTATGACAGTTCGTTGGGGTCGATTGGCAGCGTGCCTGATGGTGCTTGCACATGCCGGTTGTGGAGGCGGTGGCGGTGGTGGAAATAGTGGGGGTACTGGAACAGACTTGATGCCCAGCAATCCCGAAGGGGCGTGGCTCAGTTTTAACCCCGTGGCGCTCAGCGTCAGTCAGTATGAAGGTGAGAGCGTTCAGGTTTCTGTCACTGCAACTTCGAGCCGCACCTTCGGTGCGCCCTTCAATGTGGCGATGCTCGATTCGAAAGGCGTGATCACCACCCAGGTCGATCTCACCTCGCTGTCGCAATTGAGCTATCGGGCCGCGCTGCGCACGAGCCCCAGCCTGGGCGCTGGCAGTCACAGCACCGCGTTGGAGGTGCGTGTTTGCGAAGACGATCCCCTCACGTGCGCCAGACCATTTCCCGGCTCACCTTGGCGCCTACCCCTTGCGGTTCAGGTCAAACCCAAGGCTGAGGCGGCGGAGCGTCTGACGCTGTCCGTTCCTAGCATCAGTGTGACTACCTACCCAGGCGAAGCTGAGACCTTCAGTATCGAAGCGCAGCTGAACAGCGAGTTGAACGCACGCATGGCGAACATTGGCTTGTTTGATCCGGCAAATCTCACAGTGATGCCGTCCAGCCAGGTCAGCATGACGCCGGGGGGGCGCTACGTTTTCAACGTATCAACCGCCACTAACAGTGCGCTCGCAGTCGGTACGCACAACAGCAATCTGCAATTGCGCATGTGCCAGGATTCGGTGGTCACGTGTCAGTTGCCTGTTGCCGGTTCGCCATGGATCGTGCCTCTCACCTTGACGGTGAAGTCGCCAATCAATTTGTCGCCCCTGCAGATAGTCGGTGGTCTCGGGGCTTGGTCCACCTACCAGGGCAATGCCGCGCATACGGGCTTTGTTGCGGGCAGCTTTGATGTTGCTGCGTTTTCACGCCGCTGGAATGTTGCCTCGCCCAATAACTACAGCCAGCCGTACATGTCCACGGCGATTGATAACGGACGTGTGTTTTACACGCGCATGACATCAGGCAACCTTTGGGAATTGGTGGCTGTGTCTGAGGACAGTGGCCAAGTCGCCTGGAAGGTTGACATGGGTGGGCTGTCGCGAGTGAATTCGCCGGCTGTCGGTAACGGGCGCGTATATGTGACGTCGACGGGTCACCAAGATACGTTTCTATGGGTTTATGACCAAGCTAGTGGCGCATTGGTCCAAAAAGTGAAAATGAGCTCGCAATGGAGTCGATACTCAGCGCCGACGGTGTATGGTACCGACGTGTATTCCATCGATGGGTACTACGGCGGCGTGAGCAAGTACGCCGACCGAGCCGCTAACCTAAGCTGGAGCGTAGCTTCAACTGTCCAGGAGGGGTGGACGCCGTCTACGGATGGGCGCTTTGCGTACACCTACAGTACACCGGATAACCGGTTGTTGGCCTTTAATGCGGCCGACGGCAGTCTTGCTTTCTCGGTCGGCGAACCATACAACTTCAGCACTTTATTCAAGGCGTCCCCAGTGGTGTTGGCTGATGACCAAATGGGCCTCGTGGTGTCGGGTAGCCTCATGGCTTTTGATTTGGCCACTCGCAAACGCGCTTGGGTCATGAGCGTGGCGTCTTCAGGCATACCCGCCTTCGGGAATGGCACGGTGTATGCGTTGGGGGCCAACGGTAAAGTGCTCGAGGCGCGCGATCCCAAGACGGGGAGTTTGCTGTGGGCCTCTCAGAATCTGGGGTCGGACAATTACTCCTCGGTGATCGTCACGCGCAATCTGGCGTTCGTCAGTTCGCGGACCAAGACGCTGGCGATCGACTTGAGTACACACCAAGTTGTCTGGAGCTATCCGTTGGGCGGGAATCTGGCTATTTCAGCGCACGGAGTGCTCACCATCTTGAGTGATGTGGGCACGCTGGCAGCCGTCAATCTGCGGTAGTGCGCTTTCATCACCCTCGATGAGAGCAGCATGGAGCGTTGCAGCAGCAGCGTGATTGGAACGAAAAGGCAGGCCCTTATGCCGCAATACCTCCACGATTTTTGGACTCGTACTGACAACTCGCCTTTGCAGCGCAATGACCGCGGCTGGCTGGTGCCCACTGAGGCATATGTGCGCAGCCTGCTGATGCGGCGCGAACTGGCGCTGGTGCCCGAGTCTTGCTTGGCCGAAGTGGCCTTGCACGATGGCTTGATGGCCGCACCGCTGAGACCTGTGCCGAAGGCCGATTTGGCTGCCGTGCAGGACGACGATGCCCGCGAGAATTACTCCGTGTTCCTGCGGTTTCGCGATGGCCTGCTGACTGCGGGTACTTTGGAGGCTTATTACCTGCAGCTCATGCGCAGCGGGGCGGTGAACGTGCCCGCCGTGTTCGTTGACGCCGTGGTGCAAGCCCTGCTGCGCAACCTGCTCGATGATTGCAACGACGCCTTCGAAGCCCGCGCCGCCGAGATGTTGTTCCGGCCGCAACGCATCACCTTGCAAAACGGGCAGATGCTGGCGGGCGACCGGACCACGCTGGATATGCTCAATGAGACGGCGGGCTTGGGAGAGGTGGGCCGTCTGCTGCTGCAAAGCGGTGCGCTGCAGCCGACGGCGCAGGTGCAGGTGCTGTCCGCTGAGAACGCCGTTCAGTATTGGCAGGCGAGCGACCGTCACCATTTTTTGCTTGATTTGACGCACGAGCTGACGCAGGACCTGAGCCATGGTCTGACGTTCAAGATGACCCGTGCTCGCTCTGGGCTCAAGGCGCTGACCCGGGTCCTCGAGCGCTGGGTGGTGCACCTGCTGGGAGTGAAGGTGTCTATCGAACCGGTGCACCAGGTCACAGACAGCGCGTGGCGCTGGCATGTGGGGCTGGATGTGGAATCCACCGCCATCCTGAACGACCTCTACCAGGGCCGACCGGTGGATGCTGACCGCATGACTCGCCTGGTGAGTCTGTTCACGCTGACATTTGCCAATCCGGCCGAGATGCGCGCCGATGTGGCGGGCAAGCCGGTGTACCTGGGGCTGGCTACCGATGCACAAGGGCTGGTGCGCATCAAGCCACAGAACCTGTTGCTCAATCTGCCGCTGGCTTCCCAGTCTTGAAGTGCTATCAAAATAATAGCTTTTAGCGCATTCCCAATAAACGATAGAGGCTGATTTGATTCAAACTTTTGGTTTCTACCCTCATTCACTTGGTCGGGTGAGCGCAGCGAAGCCCGAAGCTACTGCTGCGGATTTGCTATGAAAAATGTAGCTTTAATCGCTTTGCCATCCAGCGGTAGGGACCGATTTCACTCCAACTTTGTTCGGTCAATCGCGGCAAACCCCCGGTCATCACCCAATCGTCATCAGGCTCGCGTTACCCCCAGCGGCTGCGGTGTTCACGCTCAAGGCCCGTTCGATCAGCAGCCGCTCCAGCGGGATGTCCACCGCACCCGGCTGCAATGCGGTCACGCCCACGATGGACCCGACGCGCTGGGCGAGGGCGGCGCACACCGCCTGCAGCGATGCAGCGTCGCCATGGTGCAGCACGGCATCCAGGTCCTGCGCGCCGTCGGTCAGGGTGTTGTCTTGCAGCATGACCTGCGCTTGCACCAGCGCGGGCAACTGCGCGCGAAGGCTGGCGTGGGAACTGAGCCACAAGGCCGTGCCACCGGTGGCGAGCACGGCCGCGGTCTGCACCAGGAGGTCGTTTGCGCTTTGCGCCAGGCACAGCACGCGGGAACGCGCGGCCAGCGTGTAGACATTCCGTTCGCCCGTGGGGCCGGGCAGGGTGCGAACAGTGCCGCTTTGGGTTTGCCGGGCAAACTGCTGGCAGCTGCTAGCCAGGGCCGCATTGCCTTGGCTCTGTGCCCATTGCTGCAGGGTGGTGAGCGGCGCCAGCAGGCGTTCGCGCCCAGCTTCCTCGGGCGGCGTGGCGCGGTCGGCGTCGGCAAAGGTGCGGGCGAGCGCATCGGCCGGGCGCTGCGAGAGCAAACGCAGCAGGTACAGCGGCCCGCCTGCTTTCGGCCCGGTGCCCGACAGGCCTTCACCGCCAAAGGGCTGCACGCCCACCACGGCGCCCACCATGTTGCGGTTCACGTACACGTTGCCGGCGTGGGCGCGGTTCACCACGCGGGCAATGGTTTCGTCGATGCGGGTGTGCACGCCTTGTGTCAGGCCGTAGCCGGTGGCGTTGATCTGGTCGAGCAGACGGTCCAAGTCGTTGCGCGCGTAGCGCACCAGGTGCAGCACGGGGCCGAAGACTTCGCGTTGCAGCTCGCTGATGTGGTTCAGTTCGATCAGCGTGGGGGGCACAAACGTGCCTTGCGTACCCGCTGCAGACAAATGGCTGGGGTGCTGGTACACGCGACGCCCCTTGGCCCGGAAGGCTTCGATATGCCGGGTGATCCCCAGCTGCGCCTCCGCGTCGATCACTGGCCCCATGTCCACCCGCAGCGCGCCGGGGTTGCCCACGCGCAGCTCGCCCATGGCGCCTTCCAGCATCTCGACCACGCGGTCTGCAGCGTCGTCCTGCACGCACAACACGCGCAGGGCGGAGCAGCGCTGGCCCGCGCTGTCAAAGGCGGACGACACGGCGTCACCCACCACCTGTTCCACCAGGGCGGACGAGTCCACGATCATCGCGTTCTGCCCACCCGTTTCGGCAATCAGCGGGATGGGGCGGCCAGCGGCGTCGAGCCGCCCGGCGATAGTGCGCTGCAGGATGCGCGCGACCTCGGTGGAGCCGGTGAACATCACGCCCATCACGCGGGCGTCGCCGATCAGGCGGGCGCCCACGGTTTCACCCTGGCCGGGTAGCAGCTGCACGGCCGCGCGGGGCACACCCGCCTGCCACAGAAGGCGCACGGCTTCCGCAGCGATCAGCGGTGTTTGTTCGGCGGGCTTGGCCAGTACGGGGTTGCCTGCGGCCAGCGCTGCCGCGACCTGGCCCATGAAGATGGCGAGCGGGAAGTTCCAGGGACTGATGCAAGCCACGGGGCCCAGCGGGATGTGGGTGGCGTTGTCGAAGGTACTTTGCACCTGGGCCGCGTAGTAGCGCAAGAAGTCCACGGCCTCGCGCACCTCGGCCACGGCGTTGCTGGCGCTTTTGCCCGCCTCGCGCATAAGCAAGCCCATCAGCGGGTGCATCCGTTCTTCCAGCAGCTCGGCCGCGCGCAGCAGGGCGGCGGCACGCTCGGCGGGCGGCGTGGCGGCCCAAGGGGCTGCGGTGGCCTGGGCGTGGGCCAGGGCTTGCTCTACGTCGGCCGTGGTGGCCTCTTGCACCTGGCCCACCACATCGCTGTGGTCGGCAGGGTTGCGCACAGGCTGGGTGGCGCCTGCGGATGCATCTGCGCCCAGCAGCGGCGCCGCTGTCCAGGCACGGGCTGCCGTGGCTTGCAGGGCGGCAGTCAGCTCGGTCAGCGTGTTCTCGTTCGACAGATCCAGCCCACGCGAGTTGTTGCGGTGCGCGCCATACAGGCCCCGCGGTGTGGCAATGCGAGGGTGGGGCAGGCCAGCAGCGCCTTCCACTGCGGCTTGCTGGTCCACCACTTGCACGGGGCTTTTCACCAGCTCATCCAGCGCAATGGTTTCATCGGCAATGCGGTTCACAAACGAGGTGTTGGCGCCGTTTTCCAGCAGGCGGCGCACCAGGTAGGCCAGCAGCGTTTCGTGCGTGCCGACGGGGGCGTAGATGCGGCAGGGGCGGCCGAGCTTGCCCGCAGTGACGGCGCCCACCACCTGCTCATACAGCGGCTCGCCCATGCCGTGCAGGCACTGAAACTCGTACTGCCCGGCGTAGTAGTTGCTGCCTGCCAGTTGGTAGATGGTGGCCACCGTCTCGGCGTTGTGGGTGGCGAACTGCGGGTACACGGCCTCGGGCGCGCCCAGCAGCTTCTTGGCGCAGGCGATGTACGAAATGTCGGTGTGCACCTTGCGGGTGTAGACGGGGTAGTCCTCCAGGCCATCGACCTGGGCGCGCTTGATTTCGCTGTCCCAGTAAGCGCCCTTGACCAGGCGCACCATCAGGCGACGCTGGGTGCGGCGCGCCAAATCCACCACGTAGTCGATCACGAAGGAGCAGCGCTTTTGGTAGGCCTGAATGACAAAACCAATGCCGGTCCAGCCCGCCAGGGTGGGCTCGTGGCACAGGCGCTCCAGCAGGTCCAGCGACAGCTCCAGGCGGTCGGTTTCTTCGGCGTCGATGTTCAGACCAATGTCGTACTGCTTGGCAAGGGCCGCGAGGCGGAGCACCAGCGGGTATAGCTCGTCCATCACGCGGCCAAACTGAGCGCGGCTGTAGCGCGGGTGCAGGGCCGAGAGCTTGATGGAGATGCCCGGCCCTTCGTAGATGCCGCGCCCGGCAGAGGCCTTGCCAATGGCATGGATGGCCTGCTCGTACGAGGCGTAGTAGCGCTTAGCGTCTTCGCTGGTCAGCGCGGCCTCACCCAGCATGTCGTACGAATAGCGAAAGCCCTCAGCCTCCATCGTGCGGGCGTTGCGCAGGGCTTCGTCAATGGTCTCGCCGGTCACAAACTGCTCGCCCATCATGCGCATGGCCATGTCCACTCCCTTGCGGATCAGTGGTTCGCCGCCCTTGCCGATCAGGCGGCCCAGCGAATTGCCCAGGCTGCCTTCGCTGTGGGTGGCCACCAGCTTGCCGGTGATGAGCAGGCCCCAGGTGGCGGCATTGACGAATAGGGAGGGGCTCTTTCCCAAGTGGGCATCCCATTGGCCGTGGCTGATCTTGTCGCGGATCAGCGCATCCCGTGTGGCCTTGTCGGGGATGCGCAGCAGCGCCTCGGCCAGGCACATCAGCGCCACGCCTTCTTGCGACGACAGCGAAAACTCCTGCAGCAGTCCCTGCACGATGCCCGCACGTCCGGCGCTGGCCTTGCGTTCGCGCAGTGCCTTGGCAATGCGCAGGGCCAGTTGTTCGGCCGATGCTGCTTGATCGGCAGGAAGGCGGGCCTGGGCCAGCAGCGGGGCCAGGGCTTCGGGCTCCGGGCGGCGGGTGGCAGCGGTGATGGCGGCGCGCAGCGGGTTATTCAGCGGGGTGCGGGGGGCGAAGTCAGCGAACGGGGCAGAGGACAAGGCGTTGGGCTGCGTCATGGCGGTGTCTTTCGAAGGTTTGGCTTACTGACAGCGATGATCCTTGGACTTGTGGTGAATAAATGGTCGAAAATCGACAATCAATCCGAATAAATCGCTAACCCCAATGCAAACAGAACCCGATCTGGATCGCATCGACCGCAAGATTCTGTCAATCCTGCAGGAGGACGGCCGCATTGCCAACCTCAAGCTGGCCGAGGCGGTAGCCCTGTCGCCCACGGCGGTGCTGGCGCGCGTGCAGCGCCTTACGCGCGACGGTTTCATTCTTGGCTACGAGACGCGGCTCAATCCCTTGAAGCTGGGCGCAGGCATGCTGGTGTTTGTGGAGGTTCTGCTCGACCGCACCACGCCCAACGTGTTCGACCAGTTCAAGGCCGCCGTACAGGTGCACCCCGAGATCATGGAATGCCACATGGTGGCGGGCGGGTTTGACTACCTGCTCAAAACCCGCTCGGCCGACATGAACGCCTACCGCCTGTTCGCGGGCAACGTGCTGTGGCAACTGCCCGGCGTGCGCGAGACGCGCACCTATGCTGTGATGGAGGAGGTCAAGCACACCAATCACTTGGTGGTGCGTTGACTGCAGAGGTGGCATTGGCACCCCAAAGCGGCCTGAAAGCCACAGCCACATTGGCTCGCGCGCCATAAGCCCGCATAATCGGCTGCAGATTTGCCCGATTGAGGAGAAGACCCATGACTGCTTTGCCATACGCTGCCGTTGCCCTGTTGGCCACCCTTTTCAGCCAGTCGGCTGCCGCCTCATGCTACGTGGTTTACGGCCCCGACAAAGACATCGTCTACCGCGCCCCCGAGCCGCCCATCGACATGTCCCGCCAGATCCATGAAACGCTGCCCTTGGTGGCGCCGGGCTCTACGCTGGTGTTCTCACCCGACAACCACGGCTGCGATCTGACCATCAACAAACTGCCGCTGGCCTCTGCGCAGCGCGCCATGCGGGGTGGTCGCCCCGCCCGCGCAGACCGCAGCTGAGCGTCTGGCGCCGTCCAGCCCCGGGTCAAGGCGGCCCCGGGCCTGAGACAATCGGGGGATGAGCGAACCGAAAGAACTATCCCCCTCGTTTGAGCCGTCTGAACAAGGCGCGTCCGATTTCCCCGAAGGCTGGCTGCAAGTCCAGTCGATGAACCTGGACGCGCAGGGCGTTGCCCGCAAACCCGACGGCAAGGTCATCTTCATCGAAGGCGCGCTGCCCTTCGAGCTGGTCACCGCCAACACCCACCGCAAGAAGAACAACTGGGAACAGGCCAGCCTGCTAGCGATTCACCGTGAATCGTCGCAGCGTGTGCGCCCCGGCTGCCCGCACTTTGGCCTGCATGCCGGTGCCTGCGGCGGCTGCAAGATGCAGCATCTGCATGTGGGCGCCCAGGTGGCCGTCAAGCAGCGTGTGCTGGAGGACAACCTCTGGCACCTGGGCAAGGTCAAGGCCCAGACCATGCTGCGCCCCATCGAAGGCCCGTCCTGGGGCTACCGCTACCGTGCCCGCCTGTCTGTGCGGCATGTCATCAAAAAGGGCCAGGTGCTGATCGGCTTTCATGAGCGCAAGAGCCGCTATGTGGCCGACATGCAGCAATGCCCCGTGCTGCCGCCCCATGTCGACGCCATGCTGATGCCCCTGCGCGCGCTGATTGCCGGCATGGACGCGCGCGACACCTGCCCCCAGATCGAACTGGCGTGCGGCGACAAGGTCACCGCGCTGGTCCTGCGCCACTTGGAGCCATTGAGCGCGGACGACATTGCCCGGCTGCGCGCCTTTGCAGCCGAGCACCAAGTGCAATGGTGGCTGCAGCCCAAGGGGCCGGACACGGTGAAGCTACTGGACGAAGGCGGCGAACTGCTGTCCTATGCGCTGCCGGACTTTGGCATCACCATGCCCTTCAAGCCCACCGACTTCACGCAGGTGAACCCGCACATCAACCGCGTGCTGGTGTCGCGTGCGTTGCGCCTGCTGGATGTGCAGCCAAACGAACGCGTGATCGACTGGTTCTGCGGCCTGGGCAACTTCACGCTGCCGCTGGCCACCCAGGCGCGCGAGGTGCTGGGCATCGAGGGCAGCGAGTCGCTGGTGGCGCGCTCCCGTGAAAACTATGCATTAAATCAGGCCGTAGCGACCGACCATAAAGCGCTGGCAGCTACGGATTTCGTAGCGCGCAACCTGTTCGATATGACGCCCGAAATGTTGGTCGCCGATGGATCTGCCGACAAGTGGCTGGTGGACCCACCGCGCGAAGGCGCGTTTGCGCTGGCCAAGGCGCTGGCCGACATCGAGCAGGCTCGCATCGGCGCCGAGGGGGCCGGGCCCCTGCCTGCTGGCGCTGAAGGGTGGACGCCGCCCAAACGCATCGTTTACGTCAGCTGCAACCCCGCCACCCTGGCGCGGGATGCCGGGCTGCTGGTGCATTTGGCGGGTTACCGGTGCTCGGCGGCGGGCATGGTCAACATGTTCCCGCACACGGCGCATGTGGAAAGCATGGCGGTGTTTGATCGGGTCTGATCGAATCAGAAGGAGGAAGGGACGCGGCGGGCTGGTGCGCACCGCGCCCTTGGCAAGATGACGCGTCGTCAGCTCCGGTTTCGGCCCGACGCTGGGTCGCGCGTCTCCGTCTCGATATCAGTAGACTTTTCAGCGCGCTCCGGCTTTTCAGCCTTGCCCAGCACCGAGGGCGTGCCCTCCAGCTTGTTCTCGCGCATGTAGGCATCCATGTCTTTCCAGCCCGCAAACACCGAGGCCTTGGCAGCCTTGGGGTTCAACGTGTAGCAGTCTTCCAGGCCCCGCATCGCATGGCGGCAGGCGCCACCGATGGCCTTGGCCTCTTCCTCACGCTGCACCACGCGCGGGTCAGGGCCCAGGCCCGGAATCTTGTCGCACGCAGCCAGCAGCAGTACGCCAGAGACGGCCAGCAGACGCAGCAGGGTGGAGGGGGTTTTGCGAAACATGTACTTGCATTATCGGCACGCAAGCCGTTCTATTGAGGCTTGACCCTGATGGGCGCCCAAGAAAAAAGGCTCCTTAGGGAGCCTTGCATGTACATATGATCGTTAAAACTGGCAGGGGTATCGCACCAGTGCACCCGTGGAACCGGCTTTGCCGGGCCACCGGGTGCGTCCCCCTCCCGTGCGCAGCACGAGAGAGGGGGAAGCGGCGCAGCCGCTCAGGGGGAGATCAATCCCGCTCGCCACCCATGATGCCCAGCAGGGCCAGCAGGCTCTGGAACACGTTAAAGATGCTCAGGTACAGGGCCAGCGTGGCGCTGATGTAGTTAGTTTCGCCGCCATCCAAAATGCGCTTCAAGTCATACAACATGAAGGCGCTGAAGATGCCGATGGCAGCCACCGAGATCGCCATCATGCCGGCGGTGGAGCCCACAAACACATTGATGACAGCACCCACCATGAGCACCAGCGCGCCCACCATCAGCCACTTGCCCATGCCCGACAGGTCACGTTTGATCACGCTGGCCAGGCTGGCCATCACGAAGAAAACGCCAGCCGTGCCTGCAAAGGCCGTCATGATCAGGTCGGTGCCGTTCTTGAAGCCCAGCACCATGCCGATCATGCGCGACAGCATCAGGCCCATGAAGAACGTGAACGCCAGCAGCACTGGCACGCCAGCCGCGGAGCGTTTGGTTTTTTCGATGGCATACATGAAGCCGAACGCGCCGCCCAGGAACACGATCAGGCCGATGCCGCCACTCAGTGAGCGGGTGATACCGGTGGCAACGCCTACCCAGGCGCCCAGCACGGTGGGGAGCATGCTCAGTGCGAGCAGCCAGTATGTATTGCGAAGCACCTTGTGGCGCTCTTCCTGCGAGATGCCATAGCCCGCAGAGTGGCCCAGGGTGGTGACTTGGTCATTCATCATCTTGTGTCTCTCCTTGTTGGCCTGCACAGCGCAGACACAGCAAATTTTAGGTGGTGACGGTTTTGCGTCCTGCAATACCCGCATCCGGTCACCTACTTTTGGTAAGGGTTCTTTCACCCGCGGTGAGGGTGAAGCGCAGTTGCGATGCCGCTATGCTTGCCCTTTCTTGTGCTTGGCTGCCCCGTTGGCGGCCCGCACCTCCTCTGTTTCCTCCCACCATTTCTCGGATCGCACCATGAAAACCAAGCACGAACTCGAACTGGCTGACGTCAAGGCCGTCGCCGCAGCGGCCGAAGCCGAGGCCCTGAAGAACAACTGGGCCGTGACCATTGCCATCGTCGACGACGGCGGCCATCTGCTGTGGCTGCAGCGTCTGGATGGCGCCGCTGCCGTGTCGTCCCACATTGCCCCGTCCAAAGCCCGCACAGCCGCCCTGGGGCGCCGCGAGAGCAAGGTGTATGAGGACGTGGTCAACGGTGGCCGCATGTCCTTCCTGAGCGCTCCAGGGATCGATGGCCTGCTCGAAGGCGGTGTGCCCATCATGAAAGACGGCCAGTGCCTGGGCGCCGTGGGCGTGAGCGGCGTCAAGTCCACCGAAGATGCGCAGATTGCGCGCGCGGGGATTGCAGCGCTGGGGCTGTGAGCAAAGTGCTACGCCCAGAATACTATTGAATTGATAGCTCCTAGCGCTTATCCATCAAGCGCTAGGAGCCTGTCAGACTTGGAGCGTCGAAAGCGAAAATTGGCCCCGGCGAGGACAGTTTTTGCCGGATTTGCAGCCCCATAGCCCGGCTATGGGGCAAAAAGGCGGTGAAAAATGGACCGCTGCGGCCAATTTTCAGCCGACGATTTCCAAGTCCGACAGGCTCCTAGAGGCCAAAATGGCTTGAAGTTCTCTGGCACAAGAAAAAACCGGCACAGTGGCCGGTTTTTTTTTGGGTCAATGAATCCTGGGGCGGGATGTCAGGGCAGAAAAAAAGCCTGGCTACGCGGGCGAACCCGTTGGCTGGCAAAAACGACCCTTTCGAGCTTGTTGCAAGCCCGGGAGTCGCCCCACGATGAAACTTGGAGCCAAGTGCGATGAATTACTTGGTCAGGATGAGCTTGCCGAGCTTGGTGGCTTGCAGCCGGTACACCGAGCCGTTGTGGCTGATGGCGACCGCTTTTTGACCCTGAAGCAGGGCGCTGCTGTCTACGGCCGCGGCAACGGCTTCGGCCGCATGCGTGGCGCTGCGGTCTCCACGAGGGGCTGGCAACTCGGCGGATACCGACGGAGTAGACGGAACATTACGCAGGAGCGAGGCGGCGGTCAGTGTGGCTTGCATTGAGATATTTCCTGTTGCGTTGCAGTGCGTTTTGATAATGATAACGATTCGCAATAACAGGTCAAGTGTTTTTGCTGTTTCTTTTTGTTCTTTTTGTCAGAGTTTTTTTCCGGCACTTGGAGGTGGAGTCACGCTGACCCGGTGGGGGGGCGTCTGCCCGCCTCAATCCACCAAAAAACCCCTCCCAAAACGTGAACTGCCCGGTCAGCAGGCGCTGGCCGGGCAGGAAGCGGGCAACGTCAACACTTGTCGGAAGATCAGGGCGCCGGCTCCGTCACAAAACCGATCTTGCGCACCCCGGCACGTTGTGCAGCAGCCATGGCCTGGGCGACGCGTTCGTAGCGCACTTCCTTGTCGCCACGGATGTGCAGATCGGGCTGGGGCTCTTTGACGGCTTCGGCCTGCAGGCGGGGCAGCAGTTCGTCGTCCGTCACTTGCGACTCGTTCCAGTAGTACTTGCCGTCTGCCGCCACGGACAGCCGCACGGTTTCGGGCTTGATGTTTTCGACCTGGTTGGTGGCGCGGGGCAGGTCCACGTTCACCGAGTGTTTCATCACCGGCACGGTGATGATGAAGATGATGAGCAGCACCAGCATGACGTCCACCAGCGGCGTCATGTTGATCTCGTTCATCACCTCATCGGCATCGTCTTGGGTTCCAAAGGCCATGGCTTAGCCGCCTTTCTTCATCGGCAGCACCTTGCCCGGCTCGCTGCCACCGGCGTTCACCCGGGCACCGGTCACAAAGTAGGCGTGCAGGTCGTGCGCAAAGCTGTTGAGACCGCCCAGTATGGACTTGTTGCCACGCACCAGGGCGTTGTAGCCCAGCACGGCAGGGATTGCCACGGCCAGGCCCAGGGCGGTCATGATCAGCGCCTCGCCGATGGGGCCGGCCACCTTGTCGATGGTGGACTGGCCCGAGGTGCCGATGGCCAGCAGCGCATGGTAAATGCCCCACACCGTGCCGAACAGGCCGATGAACGGCGCGGTGGAGCCCACCGAGGCCAGGATGGCCAGGCCCGATTGCAGGCGCGCGGTGAACTCGTCAATGCAGTTGCGCAGGCAGCGTGTGACCCAGTCGCTCACATCCAGCGCGTCATGCAGGTGCGCCTTGGTGTTGCGGTGGTGGGCGGTGGCTTCGCGGCCCTCCAGCGCCAGGTGGCGGAAGGGGTTGGTGGGGTCGGCACCCAACTTGGTCAGGCCCGCAGCGAAGTCCTCGCTGTGCCAGAAGTCTTTGGCAGCGCGGGTATGTTTTTTGAACTTGATGATGTCCAGCGCCTTGATGATGATGACGATCCAGGTGGCCAGCGACATGGCCAGCAGCAGGATGGCGACGGCGCGGGTGACAAAGTCACCCTGGATCCAGACGTTGGCGATGCCGAATTGCGATTCCATGAAAAAACTCCCCTAAGTGCAGTGATATGCGTGATTTGGTTATTCGAGAACAAAGTTGACAGGGACCAGGTTCCACATGGTCTCTGGCACGCCGTTGCGTTTGCCGGGCACAAAGCGCCAGCGCATGACCGCCTCTTGGGCCTGGCGGTCCAGCCGGTCGAAACCGCTGGACTTGTTGATTTCAACTTTTTGCGGCAGGCCGTCGGTGCCGATCAGCACGCGCAACACCACCTTGCCCTGCTCGCCCATGCGTTTGCTGATGGCGGGGTAGCTGGGCTTGGGGTTGTTCAGATAAGCGGCGTCGCTGGACGGCAGCTCGATCTTGGGTGGCGCGGGTGGCGCGGGTGGTGCAGGCGCGGGTGCCGGTGGCGCCGCGGGTGCCTCAATGGGCGGCGCAGGTGGCTGCGGTGTCGTGATGCCAACGGGCGCATTGGGCGCGGGCGTTGGGTCCGCTATGGCTACGGGCATGGGCGCCGGGCGCGGGGCTGCCTTGGGGGCAGGTTTGGGCGGTGGGGGTGGCGCCGGGGGCGGGGGGGTGACCTTGGGCGGGGCGGGCGGGGCGATGAACTCGCTCAGCAGTTCCGCCGGGACAATGACCTCGGCGGCCTTGCGCAGCAGCCCCGACTGCAAGGCCCAGATGCCTGCCACATGCAGTGCCACCACAGAGCCCACGATCACGGCATTGCGACTGACGCCCCCGGGGGGCGAAAAACGATCAGGGTGAGACATAAAAATGATAGCTACTAGCGCTTGAAGGACAAGCGCTAGAGGCCAAAAAGACCCTAAATTATTTGCGGAAGATCCACCAGGCCGAGCCTGCGACGAGGATCAGGCTGCCTGCGAGTGTAGAGACGAGTTCCATGACTTGCTTTCCAAAATGGAGCTGGCAAGCTGGATCGGTTGCGGCGCCGCTTCGTTGTGAAGGGCGGCAACCGGGCGCGATGCACTGCACTGTGCGACCACGTCGCGGGCGCAGCTTTCGCAGCATCCGCATTGGGTGGCCACGCCCAGCTCGAACTGGATTTCGTCAAAGCTCATGCCAGCGCGTGCGTGGCGAGCAATCTCACGGTCAGAAATCCGGCGGCAAACACAGACGATCATGGCGGCAGGCAGTGTGGCTGGCTGTTGAAGGAATGAAGTGCATTATAAATACGAATCTCTCGCATTTGCAATAAATCATTCCTGGCAGCAGGGAGAAAGGTGTCAAGTCCGCGTGCCTTGCGCTGCATCGATGTCCAGCAGCGCGGTAGATGCATCGGCCAGCGTGGCGCAACCCGTGAGCGCCATCGCAATCTCCAGCTCGTCGCGCAGCAACCGCAGCACGTGGGCCACGCCAGTCGCCCCGGCATTGGCCAGCCCCCAGACCGCGGGTCGCCCCACCAGCACCGCCGACGCGCCCAGCGCCATGGCCTTGAGCACATCGGTGCCCCGGCGGATGTCGCCGTCGACCAGCACGGGCAGGGCGGCATCAACGGCGCGCACTGCCTCCACCACCCGCGGCAAGGCCGTGGCCGTGGCAGGGGCCGTGTCCAGTGTGCGGCCGCCGTGGTTGGACACGATGATCCCCGCTGCACCCGCCGTCACGGCCTGGCGCGCATCGCTTGGGTGCAGCACACCCTTGAGCAGCACGGGCAGCTGTGTGATGGACTGCAGCCAGGTGATGTCCTCCCACGTGGGCGCATGGTGCAGCAGGCCGTCAAACAATGCGCTCTGGCCTGGTTGCAGCGCGGCAGGCGCGGGTGCGCTCAGGCCCGCAAGGTTGACCGGGCCCACGCCCGGCGGCAGCCGGAAGCCCGCGCGCCGCTCCCGGTCGCGCATGCCGCTGGTGGGGGCGTCCACCGTCAGCACCAGGGCCTCGTAACCGGCGGCTTCGGCACGCTGCACCAGGGCCTGGGTAAAGCCTCGGTCGTGCTGCAGGTACAGCTGAAACCACAGCGGGCCGCGCCCCGGGTCGGGCCGCACCGCGTCGGCCACGGCTTCGAGCGACACGCTGGCCTGGGTGCTGAGCACCACGCCCGCGCCCAGCGCCGCCGCCGCATACGCCATGGCCAGCTCGCCATCAGGGTGGGCCAAACGCTGAAAAGCCACCGGGGCCAGCAGGATGGGGTGTGCCAGCGTGCGGCCCAGCAGTTGCACCCGCGTGTGCCCGCCTGCCATCGGCCGCAGCACACGGGGCCACAGGGGCAGGGCGTCCCAGGCGCTGCGGTTGGCACGCAGGGTGATCTCGTCGGCGGCACCGCCGCTGAAGTACGCCCAGGCCTTGTCGTCCAGATGCTGGCGCGCGTGTTGCTCGTGATCGGCCAGGGTGACGATGTCGGACGCGAGCTGTTGCCGTGCAGGAGTGCGGTTCATACAAGCAAAAAAAGCACCTGGCGCTTATTCAGTAAGCGCTAGGTGCTATGGAAAAGTGAGTGATATGTGTGGGATATTTCGGCCTCGGATCACGGGGTAAGGCGTTGGCCATGCCGGTGGCTTTTGAACAGGTTCTCAGACATCGGCCCACATGCGCAGCAGGTTGTGGTACGTGCCGGACAGCGCGATGACCGAGGGTTCTTTCTCGCCATGCGCCTGGCGAAGCTTGAGGAGGGACATGTCCATGTCGAACAGCAACTGGCGCTGCTCCAGTCCGCGCACCATGCTTTCTACCCAGAAGAAACTGCTGATGCGGTGCCCGCGCGTGACGGGCGCCACCTGGTGCACCGTGCTGCTGGGGTACAGGACCATGTCGCCCGCTGGCAGCTTGATGCGCTTTTCGCCCAGCGCTTCAGAGATGACCAGCTCACCACCGTCGTAGTCCTCCGGGGGCGTCAGAAACAGCGTGCACGACAGGTCGCTGCGCACCCAGCAGTTGTCTGCCTTGGAGTGCATGACGGCGCTGTCCACATGGTTGCCGTAGAAGTTGGACCCATCACCGTATTTGTTGAACAGCGGGTTGTAGATGCGGCGTGGAAGGGCGGCCGAAAAGAACAGCGCATTGCGGTGGAGTGCGGCCTTGACCAAGCCCTGCAAGTGCGCAGAAAGATCGCTGCCCTGCGCGAGCTGCAGGTTTTTCTTCTGGTGCACCGCCTGCCCGCCCGCACTGCGTGCGCCGTCGACCCAGGGCGCATCCGCCGCCCAGAGCTGTTGCCGAAACAGGGCGACTTCGTCGGCCGTCAATACGTCTTGGATGTGCAGAAACATGGTGCCAATTGTGACTCCGCCCCAGTGAAGGGGCGGAGTGGTTTCGTCAGATCATCAACACGTCCAACGTCAGAAGCGTGTCTTCAGCGACACCTGCACGGACCGCGCCGTGCCCGGCGTGTAGAAGCCGCGGTACAGGCCGTCGGCATAGGTGCGGTCAAACAGGTTGTTGACGTTGAGCTTCAGCGTGGTCTTGTCGTCGAATGCGTACTCGACCATGGCGTCAGCCACCGCAAAGCCGCTGGCATACACCGCGCGCGAACCCTCGGGGTTTTGCTTGGCACGGTAGGTCACGCCGGCGCCCACGCGCACCTTGGAGGTGATGGCGTAGGTGCTCCACACGCTGCCGCTGTGCTTGGGCGTGAGGCCCGGGCGGTCGCCTTGCACCTGCGCGCCACCGCCGTTGCTGGCCCGCACCACGTTGCTGCGGTCGATCTTGGCCGAAGGAATCCAGGTGTGGTTGGCGAACAGCTCCCACTTGGGGGTCAGGCGGCCGGCCAGGTTGAATTCCATGCCAGTGGCGTGGCGCTTGCCGGACAGCAGTTCCTGCTGGGCTGCGGTGTCGGGGTCGGTGTTGCGCTCGTTGTACTTCTCGCTGCGGAAAACGGCCACTCCCAGCAGTGCGCGGCGCTCGAACAGCTCCATCTTGGTGCCGATTTCTATGTTGCGGCTCTTCTCGGGGTCGGTGTTGGCCACGCGCGCCGTTCCATTGCCCGGGTTGCCGAACTGGTAAGTGTCGCCTGAGGTGTTGTACGAGGTGCCGAACGATGCGTAGTAAGAGACCAGCTCGCTGGGCTGGAACAGCAGACCCACGCGCGGGCTGACCAGGCTGTCGGAGCGAGAGTTGCTGAGCGCGCCAGTCGCGTTTTTGTATGACGCCTTGAAGTTGTCATAGCGCAGGCCGCCCACCAGCTTCAAGGTTTCGTTCAGTGTCACCGTGTCCTGGACGTACAGGCCCAGGTTGCGCGACTTGAAGGTGTTCCACTGCACGGGCGCACGGCCATCGGCCACCCGGGCGCCGTCGTTGGGCGTGCCTACCGTTGTGGTGGGGCGGGGGGTGGTGTTGGGGTAGTTCTGGTTGCGCTTGGCATCGTCGTCGTAGTAGTCGACGCCTGCCAGCACCGCATGCTTTTTGCCACCCCAGTTGAAGGTGTTGTTGTAGTCGCTTTGCACCTGCAGGACTTCGCTCTCGCCCAGGCGGCCCTTGGAGCCGCGGGTCAGTGCGGTGCTGCCGTTGATCTGGTTCAGTGTGATGGCGCTGTTCTGGAAACCGATGGTGCTGGCCAGCAGGTCGCGTTCGTATTTGCCGTAGCGCAGGCGCGTGTTCAGCTCGCCGTTGTCGTCAAAACGGTGGATGTGGCCCAGCGTGACGTACTGCGACGTGGTGTTGTTGTGGTCGCTGGCCAAGCCGTAGTAGTTGCGGGCATCCAGCGGGGTGTTGATCTTGCCGTCGACCACGCGCCAGGGGTGGTTGTACAGCGGGCGGCCCTTGGATTCGAGGTAGTACAGCCCAACCGAGAACTCGTCGCGTGTACCGATGCCCCAGGCGAATGTGGGCGCAATGCCGCGCTTGTCCTGCTTGGCGCCGTAGTTGTCGTACTCCTGCACCATGGCGTTCAGGCGGAATGCCGCGTTTTCGCCGGTCTTGAAGTTGAAGTCGCCGGTGGCGCGGTGGAACTGGCCGGTCCCAAAGGTGTAGCCAGCCTCGTGCTGGTCGATCAGCAGGGGGTACTTGTTGACCTGGTTGACCACGCCGCCGGTGGAGCCCTTGCCGAACAGCATGGATGCAGAGCCCTTGAGCACTTCGATGCGGTCGTTGTTGAAGGTGTCGCGCTCGATGAGCGGAGCGTCCTTCATGCCGTCCACATAAATGTCCCCAGCCAGGCCCAGCGAGAAACCGCGCATGCGCACGTCTTCTTCACCCGTTTCGCCGGACTGGAATGTCACGCCCGCCGTGGTGCGCAGCACTTCGCGGAAATCGTCCTGGTTGCGGTCGTTCATCAGCTTTTCGGTGAACACCGTCACGGACTGGGGGATGTCCTTGATGTCCTGTTTACCCTTGCCAACCGTGGTTTTCTTCAGCAGCAGGGTGTCTTTGCCCTGGACTTCGGCCGCTTCTTTGACCGTGACGGTGGACAGGGTAGTTTCGGGCGTGCTGGTTTGCGCCATGGCGCCCACCGAGGCTGCCAGCATCAGCGCGCCCAGTGGCAACAAGGCTCTTTCAGAAGACATTGCTCGCGCGGGTGCGGGCGTGGTGGCGATAGAAACAGGAGAATTGTTAGAACGCAGCACGGAGCTGCGGCGCTGAGCGCGTGATTTTGCCAAGAGGGCCTCCGTCAATGGGTGTGTGCGAGTGGCGCGCAGAGGCGCCAAGAGCGGGCGAGAGGCAGTGGCTAGATCAACATGGCTGTGCTTCGTCGTGCAGCGTTATGTTACATCGAATGCGGGTCATTCTCATTTGTATTGATGTTGCCGCGCCACACATTGCGGGCAGTACAGACGAAAAAAAACCGGCCAGAGCCGGTTCCTTTTCGCAGCAAGTGCAGAGCGCTATGTGTCTTATTTGACGTGCTTGCCGATCAGGCCAGCCAGTTCAAACATAGACACCTGGGGCTTGCCGAACAGTTCCTTGAGCTTGGCGTCTGCATTGATGTTGCGCTTGTTTGCAGCATCTTGCAGGTTGTTGGCCTTGATGTAGACCCACAACTTGCTGATGATCTCCGTACGCGGCAGCGGTGCCGAGCCCACCACAGCGGCCAGCGCGGGGCTGGGCGTGAGCGCCTTCATGAAGGCGGCGTTGGGGGTGCGCTTCTTGGCCGGTGCAGCAGCCTTGGTGGCGGGCTCCTTGGCTGCCGTTGCTGTCTTTGCCGGAGCTTTTTTTGCAGTTGCCATGTTGGGTGTTCCTTGTTGGAAGTAGATTTTTTTCACCAGCGAAAACGAGGCTGTCTCTCTGGCAGGCCGATGCTACTGGGAAAAAAACGCGTTTCCAAGGGAGAAACTGGTTTTTTTGCCTCGATTTGTAGCTGTGAAGCCGCGCGGCGCGCCACAAGTCGCCTGTGCGCCGCGCCGGTCTTGACAAAACAGGTCAGCGGGCGCTGTGTTTGGCTTGTGCTGGGCACGCTGCGGTTGTGGGCCCTGGGAGTGCCCCGCAAACTGTTTTTTTGCGCGTCTTGCGCTGCGCAACAATTACAACGCAACGCAACGCAACGCAACGCAACGCAGCGAAGCGAAGCGTATGCAATGCGCCCGCTTCTGCATTTGTTTTCTTCTGTTCACCTCATTTTGTTTTCATTTTTGAGAAAGGCTCCGCGCCATGACCGCCACGCCCCCCGCCGTTTTCAGCACCTGTGATTTTTGTGATGCGTACAAAGCCGATACCAGCGGCGCTTTCCGCGTCTTGCCACCGGTGTTCCAGTCATTTGGTGGTGTGGTCGCGTTCGCCGGCCCGGTCAGCACCGTGAAGTGCCACGAGGACAACACCCTGGTAAAAGCCGCAGTCGATTCACCCGGCGAAGGCCGAGTGCTGGTGGTGGACGGTGGCGCATCGCTGCGCCGCGCGCTGGTGGGGGGCAACCTGGCCGCCGCTGCAGCGCGCAATGGCTGGGCCGGTATCGTGGTCGACGGTTGCGTGCGCGATGTGGCAGAGCTCAATGCGGCTGCGGTCGGCATCCGCGCTTTGGCGCTGATGCCGTGGCCCACCGAAAAGCGCAACGAAGGCCAACGCGATGTCGCGGTGCAGATCCAGGGCGTCTGGGTGCGACCGGGGGATTGGCTGTATGCCGATGCCGACGGCGTCGTTGTAAGTGCCCAGGCCTTGTCGGCATGATGCAGGGGCGGTGGCTTGAGACGTTGGCGCTAGCCGATTCGTCGGCGCACCGCATCTTCTGCGATGCGGTTCCTTCAGCCCGCCCGGCTGTTGCGGCCCACGCGCATTGCAGCGCGGGAGGGCAAGGTAGCCAGCAGCACACTGGCCAGCGCAATGGCAAACGCCACCCATTGCATGCCGTTGATGGATTCGCCCAAAAACACCACGCCGACCAGGGCGGCGCTGATGGGCAACATGACTGAAAACACGCCGCCCTAGGCCGCGGGCACGGCCTTGAGGCCGGTCATCCACAGCCATACCGTCCACATGCAGGCTGCCAGTGCGTAGAACAGCAGCAGCATCCAGCTGCCCCAGCCCACCGCAGCAAAGTCAAAATCCAGCGCCAGATACAGACCAAAAGGCGTGGTCAGCACAAAGCCCCAGAGGTTGATGAGGGAGGTGATGCGCTTGGGGCCCAGGCTACCGGTGAGCTTCTTTCCGATCACGGTGTAGGCGGCTTCGCAGATCACGGCGCCCACCAGCAATAGCTGCCCCAGCCACACCAAATTTTGAGTATTTTTGGCGTCTAGCGCTTGTCCCGCTTGCGCAACATGCTCTGGTTTTGATAGTGAAAACAGCGCAATGCCGCCCACTGCACACACCACAGCCATCCAGGTACGTGGCGCCACGCGCTCCCGTAAAAAAGCCCAGCCCATCACGGCAACAGCCGCAGGGATCGACGCCATGGTGACCCCCGCCGACACGGCATCGGTCAGGCTGACGCCATAGATCATGCAAATGGTGAACAGAAAATTACCCAGAAACGACTCCAGAAACAGCAGGCGCTTGGTCTGGGGGGTCAGGGGTGGCTCATCGGCGGGCTTCTTCAGCCAGTGGAGCATGGCCAGGCCGCCGATGCCAAAACGCATCCATGCCAGCAGCAACACCGGCAGTACGGCCGCGAGCGGTTTGGACAAGGCCACGTAGCAGCCCACCAGTGACATGCTGAGCGCCAGGCACAGGTACGCGAAGAGGCGATGGGGTGGGTTCACTAGACTGGGCGCTGGTCAACAAAAAAAGAGTGCGCATCATGCCCGACGAATCTCCCCGCCACAGGCCGCCCCGCTGCGTTTTTGTGTACGGCACCCTGCGCCAAGGTGGCAGCAATGACATCACCCGGCTGCAGCCTGCGGCGCGTTTTGTTGGCACGGCGCGGGTGGCGGGCGTGCTTTACCACCTGGGGCGCTACCCGGGCATGACCCTGGGAGGCGACCGGTGGGTGCAGGGCGAGGTCTATGCCATCGAACCCGCACTGGAAGCCGTGCTTGACGACATCGAAGACCTGGGCACTACCCCGACCGACGAATACATCAAGCGCGAGGTGATGGTGGATGTGGGCGGCCAGGCAATGCCGTGCCTGGTGTATGAAATCAACCCCCGGTACGTGGTAGCTGCCAGGCGCATCGAGCACGGAGACTGGCTGAGAGCTGCTTGAGAGGCTCAACACAATTTTTCATAATGCAAAAACTGGTTTTTGCAATGCGGAATGCGATAGATGTTGCATTGCCGCATTTTTTCTCGATATGAGAAATCAATTTCCGTATGGAGAAATAGCGTGGTTAAGTCGTTGTTCTGAAACGAGAAAATTTATCTCTTCTATAAGACATAAGAGCTTGTGTAACTCTTATAGAAGACTTAAAGTTGTCCCCAAGGGCGGCACCGAAGCAGCCCGGCGTTTTCAACCAACCTCTGGAGTGACCTCATGCCCCAATCCCTGAACGAACAACTCAGCCGCGAACAGCAAATTGCCGCCCTGGAAAAAGACTGGGCGCAGAACCCCCGCTGGAAGGGTGTGAAGCGCGGTTACTCCGCTGCTGACGTGGTGCGCCTGCGCGGCTCGCTGCCCATCGAGCACACGCTGGCCAAGCGCGGTGCTGAAAAGCTGTGGGACAAGATCAACGGCGGCGCCAAGAAGGGTTACGTGAATGCTTTCGGCGCTATCTCCGCCGGTCAAGCCATGCAACAAGCCAAGGCAGGCCTCGAAGCCGTGTACCTGTCGGGCTGGCAAGTCGCTGCGGACGGCAACACGTCCGAAACCATGTACCCCGACCAGTCGCTGTACGCGTACGACTCGGTGCCCACCATGGTTCGCCGCATCAACAACACCTTCAAGCGCGCTGACGAAATCCAGTGGGGCCGTGGCATCAACCCCGGCGACAAGGAATTCATCGATTACTTCCTGCCCATCGTGGCCGACGCGGAAGCCGGTTTCGGCGGCGTGCTGAACGCTTTCGAACTGATGAAGAACATGATTCAAAGCGGCGCTGCCGGCGTTCACTTTGAAGACCAACTGGCTGCAGTCAAGAAGTGCGGCCACATGGGTGGCAAGGTGCTGGTGCCTACGCAAGAAGCCTGCGAAAAGCTGATCTCCGCACGTTTTGCTGCTGACGTGATGGGCGTGTCCACCATCGTGCTGGCCCGCACCGACGCAGAAGCTGCCAACCTGATCACGTCTGACCACGACGCCAACGACAAGCCCTTCCTGACCGGCGAACGCACGCAAGAAGGCTTCTACCGCGTCAAGAACGGCCTGGAACAAGCCATCAGCCGTGGCGTGGCCTACGCTCCCTACGCCGATCTGGTGTGGTGCGAAACCGGCGTGCCAGACATCGGCTTCGCCCGTGAGTTTGCCCAGGCCGTGCACGCCGCCTGCCCCGGCAAGCTGCTGTCGTACAACTGCTCGCCATCGTTCAACTGGAAGAAGAACCTCAACGACACGCAGATTGCTTCGTTCCAGGAAGACCTGTCGGCCCTCGGCTACAAGTACCAGTTCATCACGCTGGCCGGCATCCACATCAACTGGTTCAACACGTTCCAGTTCGCCCATGCATACGCCAACGGCGAAGGCATGAAGCACTACGTGAACATGGTGCAAGAGCCAGAATTTGCAGCACGTGATAAGGGCTACACCTTCGTGTCGCACCAGCAGGAAGTGGGCGCAGGCTACTTCGACGACGTGACCACGGTGATCCAGGGTGGTTCGTCTTCCGTGAAGGCCCTGACGGGTTCGACCGAAGAAGAGCAGTTCCACTGATTCGCGTGACTTTTGCGCCGCTTGGGTGTGGCGCAAAATCCACCGGACGAAAGCCCGAAGCCGCTGCTTCGGGCTTTTTTGTTGGCGGCAGGGTTAAAATGCGGGCAAATTCACTGCACAAGAGCGAGAAAGGCAATCTGGTTATGACACCGCGAACTACATCGGAGATGTTGACCGGCCGCTAAGGCTGGATGTTCGCGCCTGCACGAGATTGCAAACACCTCCAGAAAGCGCGGACCCGTTCCGCGCTTTTTTGTTTCTGGGCCTGGCGCGTGCCCGCACCCATTGCACTGATTGAAAAGAAAGAGTTACTCCCATGATTCACATCACGCTCCCTGACGGTTCGCAGCGCGAGTTCCCAGGCCCTGTCACTGTGGCTGAAGTGGCTGCTTCTATCGGCGCTGGCCTTGCGAAGGCGGCCCTGGCAGGAAAGATTGACGGCAAGGTGGTGGATACCAGCTACCAGATCACAGCAGACAGTCCGCTTTCGATCATTACAGCCAAAGATGCGGATGGGCTGGACGTGATTCGCCACTCCACCGCCCACTTGCTGGCGTATGCGGTCAAGGAGCTCTTTCCCGAAGCGCAGGTGACGATTGGCCCTGTGATTGAAAACGGATTTTTCTACGACTTTGCCTACAAGCGTCCGTTTACTCCCGAGGACCTGGTAGCCATCGAAAAGCGCATGACCGAGCTGGCCGCCAAGGACGAGCGGGTGGAGCGCCGCGTGCTGCCGCGCGACGAGGCCGTGGCGTACTTCAAGAGCCTGGGAGAGCATTACAAGGCCGAGATCATTGCCAGTATCCCCAGCAATGAGGATGTGAGCCTGTACCGCGAAGGCAATTTTGAAGACCTGTGCCGTGGCCCCCACGTGCCCAGCACGGGCAAGCTCAAGTTCTTCAAGCTGATGAAGGTGGCCGGAGCCTACTGGCGCGGCGACCATCGCAACGAGATGCTGCAACGCATCTATGGCACGGCCTGGACCACCAAGGAAGAGCTGCAGCAGTACCTCACGATGCTGGAAGAGGCCGAAAAGCGCGACCACCGCAAGCTCGGCCGTGAGCTGGACCTGTTCCACATGGACGAGCATTCACCAGGTACCGTGTTCTGGCACCCCAAGGGTTGGGCGCTGTGGCAAGAGGTGGAGCAGTACATGCGTCGCGTGTATCGCAACAACGGCTATCAAGAAGTCAAGGGTCCGCAGATCCTGGACAAGAGTCTGTGGGAGAAGACCGGCCACTGGGACAAATACCGCGACAACATGTTCACGACCGAATCGGAAAAGCGCGAATACGCACTCAAGCCGATGAATTGCCCGGGGCACGTTCTGATCTACAAGCAAGGGATCAAGAGCTACCGTGACCTGCCGCTGCGCTACGGCGAGTTTGGCGCCTGCCACCGCAACGAGCCCACGGGCGGGCTGCACGGCATCATGCGTGTGCGCGGCTTCACGCAGGATGACGGCCACATCTTCTGTACCGAAGAGCAGGTGCTGGAAGAGTGCGCCAACTACACCGCGCTGGTGCAAAAGGTCTACAAGGATTTCGGCTTTACCGACATCATCTACAAGGTGGCCACGCGGCCCGAGGCGCGCATTGGCACGGATGAATCGTGGGACCGCGCGGAGAAGGCGCTGATGGATGGCCTGCGCCATTCGGGCTGTGAATTCGAGATCGCCGAAGGCGAGGGTGCTTTCTACGGCCCCAAGATTGAGTACACGCTCAAGGACGCGCTGGGCCGTCAGTGGCAGTGCGGCACGATGCAGATCGACCCCAACCTGCCCGAGCGCCTGGATGCCGAATACGTGGCTGAAGACGGCAGCCGCAAGCGCCCCCTGATGCTGCATCGCGCCACGGTCGGCAGCATGGAGCGCTTCATCGGCATGCTGATCGAGCACTATGCAGGCGCCTTCCCGCTGTGGCTTGCGCCGGTGCAGGTTGCGGTGCTCAACATCACCGATGCACAGGCTGATTACTGTCGCGAAATTGCCGAAAAATTGCAAAAAGCGCTGCCGAATCAAGACCTTAGGGTGGTGACAGATCTGCGTAACGAGAAGATTACGTATAAAATACGTGAGCATTCGTTGCAAAAGCTGCCGTACATCCTCGTCGCGGGCGACAAGGAAAAGGCCGCAGGAGCCGTCGCAGTGCGCGGCCGGGGCAATCGTGACCTCGGCGTGATGTCCGTTGAAGCGTTCGCTGAGCTGTTCGCACAAGACATCGCCACCAAAGCCTGATTTTTGTTGAAAAATTGCTTTGGCGCTTGCCAGTTGTACGGTTGTAGCTACAAAGCTTGTAGTAATTTGATTGAAGGAAGATAGCCATCGCTACTGAATTTCGTGATCGTCGCCACCGTGAAGAGCGCAAGCACCGCCTGAACCGTGAAATCATGGCCCCGGAAGTCCGTCTTTCCGGCCCTGACAACGAGCCCCTGGGCGTTGTCAGTCTGATGGAAGCCCTGCGCATGGCGGGCGAGCTGGATGTGGATCTGGTGGAAATCGCTGCTACGGCGAACCCCCCAGTGTGCCGCCTCATGGACTACGGCAAGTTCAAATACCAAGAGCAAAAGCGTGCGGCGGAAGCCAAAGCCAAGCAAACGGTTATTGAGATCAAGGAAGTCAAGTTCCGTCCCGGAACGGACGATGGCGACTACAACATCAAGATGCGCAACATCCGCCGGTTTCTGGCGGACGGTGACAAGTGCAAGATCACACTGCGGTTTCGTGGTCGTGAAATCACGCACCAGGAGTTGGGCTTGGCGTTGCTCAATCGTATTCGCGACGAGCTGGCTGACACAATCCTCATCGAGCAGTTTCCCAAGCTGGAAGGCCGCCAGATGATCATGATGATCGCTCCCGGCAAGAAGAAGCCGGCAGCTGCAAAACCAGTCGCTGAAAACACGTCATCGTCTGGTGGCGCAGCCTGAACTTGCGTTGATGGTTTGAGAATTTGAGCGCTGCGCCTGCAAGGGTGCGGCGGTCAGAGGGGCACTTCGGTGCCGCCGAACGGAAGGCGCAAGCCTTTCGATAAAAGTGGCTCGGGGCCAACAAGGTTGCAGATCGGTTTGCAAACGCCTCACGAGCACAACAAAAGGAGCATTCACATGCCCAAAATGAAGACCAAGAGCAGCGCGAAAAAACGTTTCCGCGTTCGTCCCGGTGGCACCGTCAAGCGCGGTCAAGCCTTCAAACGTCACATCTTGACCAAGAAGACCACCAAGAATAAGCGCCACCTGCGTGGTGCAGTTGCTGTGCATGAGACCAATATGGCCTCGGTTGCACAAATGCTGCCCGGCATGGGCATTTAATAACGACGAACAAGGAGTACTTAAATGCCTCGCGTCAAACGTGGTGTAACGGCCCGTGCCCGTCACAAAAAAGTTCTAGCCCTCGCAAAGGGTTTCCGTGGTCGCCGCGGTAATGTCTACCGTATCGCCAAACAGGCGGTAATGAAGGCTGGGCAGTATGCCTACCGTGACCGCCGCACCAAAAAGCGCGTGTTCCGCCAGTTGTGGATCGCCCGTATCAACGCCGCTGCACGTGAATTGGGCTTGACCTACAGCCAGTTTGCCAACGGCCTGAAGAAGGCTTCCATCGAGATCGACCGCAAAATGCTGGCCGACCTCGCAGTGCACGACAAGGCTGCCTTTGGCAGCATCGTGAGCCAAGTCAAGGCCAAGCTGGCTGCTTGAGTTCACGATGAGTGGCTATCGTTCTGATAGCTGCTTGCGCAATAACAGCAAGGGCTAGGGCTTGAAAAGGCGCTAGCCCTTGTTTATTTTTCACGAGCGATAAAGAGTCGTATGAACGAGTTGGATTCCCTGGTCGAGAGCGCGACGCAACTGTTTGCCCAAAGCGCCACCCCTGCTGATCTGGAAAACGCCAAGGCGCAGTTTCTGGGCAAGTCGGGCCGCGTGACCGAGCTTATGAAGGGCATGGCGCAGCTTTCCGTCGAGGAAAAGAAATCGCGCGGCGCAGCCATCAATGTTGCGAAGCAGGCCATCGAGGCCGCGCTCACCGCTCGCCGACAGGCGTTGGCTGATGCCGAACTGCAAGTGCAACTGAAAGCCGAAGCGCTGGATGTGAGCTTGCCAGGCCGCCAGCGCGGGCAGGGCGGGCTGCACCCCGTATCGCTCACGCTCGAACGCATCGAGGGAATCTTCGGTTCGATGGGTTTCGATGTGGCCCAGGGCCCCGAGATCGAGACCGACTGGTTCAACTTCACCGCGCTGAACACGCCGGAAGACCATCCTGCGCGCTCCATGCACGACACGTTTTATGTGGAGGGCGGCACTGCCACCGCCCCAAACCTGTTGCGCACCCACACCAGCCCTATGCAGATCCGCCATGCGGTGCAGCATGTGAAGAAGCACCGCGCTGCGCTGGATGCCGGCCAGCCCATGCCCGAGATCCGTGTGATAGCGCCGGGCCGTACGTACCGCGTGGACAGCGACGCCACGCACTCGCCCATGTTCCACCAGTGCGAAGGCCTGTGGATCGGTGAAAACGTGAGCTTCAAGGATTTGAAGGTCATCTTCACGGCGTTTTGCCGCACCTTCTTCGAAAGCGACGATCTGGTGCTGCGCTTTCGCCCCAGCTTCTTCCCCTTCACGGAGCCCAGCGCCGAGATCGACATCCAGTTCCAGACGGGCCCGCTGGCCGGCCGTTGGCTGGAAGTGGCCGGCTCGGGCCAGGTCCACCCCAACGTCGTGCGCAACATGGGACTCGACCCCGAGAAATACATCGGTTTTGCGTTTGGCATGGGTCCTGACCGGCTGACCATGCTGCGCTATGGCGTGAACGACCTGCGCCTGTTCTTCGACGGAGACATCCGTTTTCTGTCGCAGTTCCAATAAAGCAAAAAAGTGAGCTGCTAGCGTTTAATTCCAATGGGTTTAAGAGCCCTGTGATATTGAAATCAAGGATAGAAAAGCGCAAGCAGCTACTTTTTTAAGAGCAAACGCCAAAGAATCTCTTCACTATGCAATTCCCCGAGTCCTGGTTGCGCGAATTCTGCAATCCACCGCTGACCACCCAAGAACTGGCCGACACGCTGACCATGGCGGGTCTGGAGGTCGAAGAGCTGCGGCCCGTGGCCCCGCCGTTCACCAAGATTGTTGTGGGCGAGATCAAAGAGGCCGTGCAGCACCCCGACGCCGACCGCCTGCGTGTGTGCCAGGTGGATGTGGGGCAGGGCGCCTTGCTCAACATCGTGTGCGGTGCGCCCAACGCGCGCGTCGGCATCAAGGTGCCGTGCGCGCTGGTGGGGGCCGAGCTGCCGCCGGGTGACGATGGCAAGCCGTTCCTCATCAAGGTAGGCAAGCTGCGCGGCGTGGAAAGCCAGGGCATGTTGTGCTCGGCCCGTGAGCTGAAGCTGTCGGAAGATCACGGCGGGCTGCTGGAACTGGATGCATCGGCACCTGTCGGGCAGGACATCCGCGAGCATCTGAAACTGGACGACACGCTCTTCACCCTCAAGCTCACGCCCAATCTGGCGCACTGCCTGAGCATTTATGGCGTCGCACGCGAAGTATCCGCATTGACGGGCGTGCCGCTGCAGCAGCCGTCGTTCCCTGCGGTCAATGCGACGCTTGCGGACAAACTGCCCGTCAAGGTGAGCGCCACCGACCTCTGCGGCCGTTTCTCCGGCCGCATCGTGCGCAACGTGAATACACGCGCTTCCACTCCCCCATGGATGCTCGACCGCCTAGCCCGCTGCGGCCAGCGGGGCGTATCGCCGCTGGTCGACATCTCGAACTATGTGATGTTCGAGTTGGGTCGCCCGTCGCATATTTTTGATCTGGACAAGATCCGTGGTGGGTTGGACGTACGCTGGGGCAAGCCCGGCGAGCAGCTCAAGCTGCTCAATGGCAGCACGATCACCGTGGACGAAAAAGTGGGCGTGATCGCCGACGACAGCCAAGTCGAATCGCTGGCCGGCATCATGGGCGGCGACGCCACCGCAGTGTCTGACGACACAAAGCACATCTACATCGAGGCTGCTTTCTGGTGGCCGAAGGCGGTGGCAGGACGCTCACGGCGCTTTAACTTTTCGACCGATGCGGGCCACCGCTTTGAACGCGGTGTGGACCCGAGTCTCACGGTGGAGCACATCGAGCGCATCACGCAACTGGTCATCGACATCTGCGGCACCCCCGAAACGGTATGCGGCCCCATGGACGACCAAGCGGTGAACCTGCCGGTACCAAAGCCAGTCACGCTGCGCGTGGCGCGGGCGGCCAAGGTCATCGGCATGCCGCTGACGCAAGAGCAATGCGTCGGCGCTCTTCAGCGCCTGGGTCTGCCTGTGGTGCAGGCTGAGGGCATGCTCACGGTCACGCCACCTGCGTACCGTTTCGACATCACGATCGAGGAAGACCTGATCGAGGAAGTCGCGCGAATGGTGGGCTACAACAATTTGCCCACCACGCCACCGCTGGCGCCCATCACGCCCAAGCTTGCGGCCGAGGCCACGCGCAGTCCGTTTGCCGTGCGCCGCCAACTGGCTGGCCTGGGGTACCAGGAAACCATCAACTTCAGCTTTGTCGAGGAGCGCTGGGAGCACGAACTGGCGGGCAACGCCCAGCCCATCAAGCTGCTCAACCCGATTGCAAGCCAGATGAGCGTCATGCGCTCTACTTTGTTAGGCTCTTTGCTACAGGTTTTGAAGTTCAACCTGGACCGCAAAGCCCAGCGGGTGCGCGTGTTTGAGCTCGGTCGTGTGTTCCTGCGCGACGGCACAGTGGCCAACACCGACACGACGGTGGAAGGTTTTCACCAACCCATGCGCGTGTCTGGCCTGGCCTACGGCCCCAACGATGCGCTCCAATGGGGCCGCAAAGAACAGGCCATCGACTTCTTCGATGTGAAGGGTGATGTGGAAGCGCTGCTGGCGCCTTTGCGCGCCACCTTCGAGCCTGGTACACACCCCGCCATGCACCCGGGCCGCACTGCGCGCGTTCTGGTGGACGGGCGCGCCATCGGCTTTGTGGGCGAGCTGCATCCGCAATGGCGCCAGTCATGGGATCTGCCCCAGGCGCCAGTGATGTTTGAGCTGGAACAGGACGCTGTGCTGCAGCGCGTCGTGCCCCAGTTCAAGTCGGTTGCCAAGCACCAGGCTGTTGAACGCGACCTGGCCGTGGTTGTTGCAGAGCGCGTGACGCATGCAGACATCATGGCTGCGGTGCAAGAGGCCGTGCCTGTTGCCATGCTCCGGTCTACCGTGTTGTTTGACGTATACCGCCCCAAGGCCCTGCGCGCTGGCGAAGAAGCACCTTCGGGTGGTCTCGCGCAAGGCGAAAAGAGCCTGGCGGTGCGTGTGACTTTGGGCAGCGATGAGGCCACATTGACCGAGGCCGAGATCGATTCCGCCGTGCAGGCCATCGTGGCCCAATTGACCCAGCGGACGGGTGCCAGGTTGCGTGTTTGATGATGACGTTCTAAGGAGTGATGCCGTGATCGAATTTGCAGTGGAGAGCCTGGAGACTCCGGCGCTGACCAAGGCGTTGCTCGCCGATTTGTTGTTCGATCAGATCGGGCTTAATAAGCGCGAGTCCAAAGACATGATCGACGCGTTTTTTGACCTCATCTCGCAAAGCCTGGTCGAAGGCAAAGACGTGAAACTGTCCGGGTTTGGCAATTTCCAGATCCGCACGAAGGCGCCCCGTCCGGGGCGCAACCCACGCACCGGCGAGGCGATTCCTATCAAGGCGCGTCGCGTGGTGACGTTTCATGCCAGCAGTAAGCTCAAGGAACAAATTCAAACCGCCGCGACTGTGTGAATTTGTATGGATTTAGCGGACAAATAGGCAGGGGTTACTGGCAGGTTTGGCGTGACTGCAGTACCCTTGTCGGCTTTCCCATTTGAATCCGCACTCCATGGGCACCACGCTTCCTTCGATCCCTGCCAAGCGCTACTTCACGATTGGTGAAGTAGCAGAGTTGTGCGGCGTCAAGCCGCATGTGCTGCGCTATTGGGAGCAGGAATTCACACAGCTGCGCCCCATGAAGCGGCGTGGCAACCGGCGCTACTACCAGCACCACGAGGTGCTCATGATTCGCCGCATACGCGATCTGTTGTACGACCAGGGTTTCACCATCAGCGGAGCCCGCAATCGACTGCAGGAGCTCACGCATCCACCCCGCGATGATGCGGGGCTGGACGGCACGCAAGAGGAGGGCGGCTTCGAGATGCCGAGCATGATGGTCGACACGATCAGCACACTGTCGATTGAGGCAACAGGCTTCACCTTGGATTCGAACGCAGTGCGCAAAGAATTATTTGAAATCCGCGCACTGCTTTCCCCGAATTGACCATTTTTTCTGCATATAATCTAAGTCTTGTCGGCGTGTAGCGCAGCCTGGTAGCGCACTTGCATGGGGTGCAAGGGGTCGCGAGTTCGAATCCCGCCACGCCGACCATTGATCGCTAAAAGCCCAGAATCGCAAGATTCTGGGCTTTTTTGCTGTGCGTACGAAAAGTGCGTTTTGCATATTGCAGACACCTCTGGCTCCCAGAGTATTTGGGAGAGGCTGTATAAGCAAATGCCCGCGTCAGTCAGTAAGCAATTTGATCGCCACGAGGTCGTACCGGACACGCGTTCGCTGCGGCCGCAAATTACGACCATTGGCTCTTCGTGGGCTTAAGGACTTTCATGATCGATGGACTGGTAGCCGGCAGGCTTTATGGCGAAGCAGAGCAACGTGTTGACAAGGCGGGCAAGCCTTTCACGGTCGCCAAGGTCCGTGCGGCCACCGGCGAAGGCGACACGCTGTTCGTCAACGTGATTGCCTTCGAAGACGGCCTGTGCGCTGCCCTCAGCGGTCTGCGCGATGGCTACGCCGTTGCGTTGGCGGGCAGCCTGACTCCACGGGTATGGACTGACAAACAAGGTAACACCCGTCCAGCGCTGGACATGGTCGCCCATCGCCTGCTGGCATTGCATTGCGGCGACGCGCTGCGGGTGGATGAATAAAAGGCGGAATGAACTGACCGCATGAGCGCCATTTGCGCCAATGCTGGCGGCAGTTCGCACTGCTGACCCGAACGCCCGTCGCCGAAACGTCTTCTCAAAAACTAGTCCGGTTTTTTCGGCGGCGCTTCTTCGACCCCAAAGCCCAGCGCTTTCAACTCTTCAACGCTCAGGTCCAGTTCAACCAGCTCTGGCTGGCGCGCTTCCACCGTGCGGCGCCGTTCGAAATTGGTGGGTGGGCCTTTTTCATCCTGCCGGCGATCACTGCCGCTTCGTCTGTCGGTGGGGGCTCTGCGGTCCGTACTCATGGTGTTGGGCCTGACGATGAAATGGGGAGGAATGAATGGGAGTGCTTGCCGTTTGGTTCATGCGCTGTAGGCATTTACGGCCGACACACCGGAACTTTGCAGTCTGCCCCAGTCGCCGGTGTTTGCAAGCAATAAATGGCGCAGTGCCGTCAGGTTTTTTTGCGGCTTGAGCGCGTGATCATTGCCGGTGATTGACGCGGTGCCACCGCCAACAAAAAAGCCCTGACTCTTGCGAATCAGGGCTTTTTATTTGGTGCCGGAGAGATGAATCGAACACCCGACCTTCTCATTACGAATGAGCTGCTCTACCGACTGAGCTACACCGGCTTAGCCTTGGATTATAGCGTGCAATGGTAACTGGTCACTCGCTCGACTTCATTCTTTGAGCCGAGGATGACGCTCACACGCTCGTGCAGCTGGGTGGGCTGGATGTCCAGGATGCGCTGTTTGCCGTTGGTGGCGGCACCACCTGCCTGCTCCACCAGCCAGCCCATGGGGTTCGCTTCATACATCAGGCGAAGCTTGCCTGGTTTGTTGGGCTCGCGTTTGTCCCAGGGGTACATGAATACGCCGCCGCGGGTCAGGATGCGGTGCACGTCGGCCACCATGGATGCGATCCAGCGCATGTTGAAGTCTTTGCCGCGCGGGCCGTCCTTGCCTTGAAGGCATTCGTCGATGTAGCGCTTCACGGGTTCGTCCCAGTGGCGCATGTTGCTCATGTTGATCGCGAATTCTTTCGTGTCTTCCGGGATGCGCACGTTCTCTTCGGTCAGCACGAAGGAGCCCTGTTCGCGGTCCAGCGTGAACATGGCGACGCCGTCGCCCACGGTAAGCACCAGGGTGGTCTGTGGGCCGTAGATGCAGTAGCCCGCAGCGACCTGCTGGGTGCCCGGTTGGAGGAAGTCAGCTTCCTCCACGCCACGGTCGTCGTCCGGCTTTTTCAGCACGCTGAAGATGGTGCCGATGCTGACGTTCACATCGATGTTGCTGGAGCCATCGAGGGGGTCGAACAGCAGCAGGTATTCGCCCTGCGGGTAGCGGTTGGGCACCAGGTAGATACCGTCCATTTCTTCGGACGCCATTGCGGCCAGGTGGCCGCCCCATTCGTTGGCTTCGATCAGCACTTCGTTGGCGATGATGTCGAGCTTCTTCTGGATTTCGCCTTGCACGTTCTCGCTGCTGGCCGTGCCCAGCACGCCGCCCAGCGCGCCTTTGTTCACGGCGTGGCTGATGCTCTTGCAGGCGCGGGCAACGACTTCCAGCAGCAGGCGCAGCTGGGATGGGATGAGCCCGTCCACCCGTTGTTGTTCAACGAGGTAGCGGGTCAGGCTGATGCGCTTGGTCATGAGTCCGTCTCTTTCGTGAAAATAGTCAATCAATCTGCCAGCGCACGGGTCACCACCTCGCGCACGTCGTTGGATAGCGTGGGCCTGGCGGCCACTCGGGCAATGGCTTCGCGCGCCGATGCGCGCCAGGGTTCTGCCAGTTTCTTCCAGCGGTCCAGCGCGCGGGCCAGGCGGGCTGCCACCTGGGGGTTGATGGCATCAAGTTCGATCACGCGGTCGCTCCAGAACGCGTAGCCCGCTGCATCTGCGCGGTGGAACGCGCCGGGGTTGGCGCTGCAGTAGCTGAAGATCACGCTGCGCGCGCGGTTGGGGTTCTTCAAACTGAAGTCCGGGTGCGCCATGAGCTGGCGCACGGCGGGCAGCACGTTGCCACCGCGGTCCGGGGCGCCGGCCTGCAGCGCAAACCATTTGTCGATGACCAGCGGCTCGTCCTTGAACAGCGCATGGAAGCGGCTGAGGGCAGGGGCTGCCAGTTCGCTGCCGCTGGCGACAAGGGCAGTCAGCGCATTGAAGCGGTCCGTCATGTTGCTGGCCACCTTGAAGCGCTGGAGCGCCTTGCCAGGCCAGACTGCATCGCCAGTCTTTTGTGCGGCTATGCACAGCATGTGCAGGGCCAGCCCGCTGAGCGCACGTCGGCCCGACGAAACGGGGTCAGGGCTGTAGCCACCGGTGTCCTGGTTTTGCTCCCACGCCCATTCCCAGTCGGCCTTGAGCGTCAGCGCCAGCTGTTCGCGCATCGCTTCACGCACGGCGTGGATGCGCTGCGGGTCCACCACGTCCAATTGCTCGGCGATGTAGGTCTCGGACGGCAGCGTGAGGACCAGTTCCTTGAAGGCCGCGTCGAGCTGCGGGTTGCGCAGCACGCTGCGCATGGCATCCACGAACTCTGTCGATAACACTTTGTGGTCAAAATGGCCGCTACCGCTTTCCCCATTTGCGCTATCAGCTATTGTATTGATAGCGTTGCAGGCAAAGCGGAGAGCCAGTCGCTGACCGGCTTCCCAGCGGTTGAAGGCATCTGTGTCGTGCGCCAGCAGCGTGAGCAATTGGGCATCGGTGTACTCGATGTCCAGCACCACGGGGGCGCTGAAGCCACGCAACAGCGATGGCACGGGCTCGGCGTCCAGGTCAGTGAAGGTTAGTGTTTGGGATGCCTCTGTCAGCACTACCACGCGGGACGTGGCAGTAGCAGGAGCATCCGCCGGACCTTCGCCCGCAAGCTCCACGGGCAGGGCAGCACCCGTGGTGGCGTTAATCAGGCCCAGTTCCACCGGAATGACAAACGGCTCTTTTTCGGCTTGACCTGGCGTGGTCGCGCAACTCTGCGTCAGCGTGAGCGCATAGCAGCGCGTGGCTGCGTCATAACGACCGGTGGCGCGCACGCGGGGCGTGCCGGCCTGGCTGTACCAGCGCTTGAACTGCGAAAGATGCTGCGTGAGCGGGCTGCCCGGGTTGGCATCTGCGATGGCCTGCACAAAATCGTCACAGGTCACCGCCTGGCCATCGTGCCGCTCGAAGTACAACTTCATGCCTTTGGCAAAGCCGTCCCGGCCCACCAGGTTGTGCTGCATGCGCACGACCTCGGCACCCTTTTCGTAGATGGTGACGGTGTAGAAGTTGTTGATCTCGACGTAGCTGTCGGGCCGCACCGGGTGCGCCATGGGGCCTGCGTCCTCGGGGAACTGCGCGGTGCGCAGCACGCGCACGTCTTCGATGCGCTTGACGGCGCGGGCCGATGGGCTGCCCGCCAGGTCCATGCTGAACTCCTGGTCGCGGAAGACCGTGAGGCCTTCCTTCAGGGAGAGCTGGAACCAGTCACGGCAGGTCACGCGGTTGCCTGTCCAGTTGTGAAAGTATTCGTGGCCCACCACGCTTTCGATGTTGCCAAAATCGGTGTCGGTGGCGGTTGATTCACTGGCCAGAACGTACTTCGTGTTGAAGATGTTCAGGCCCTTGTTCTCCATGGCGCCCATGTTGAAGTCGCTGGTGGCAACGATCATGAAACGCTCCAGATCCAACGGCAGGCCGAAGCGAGCTTCGTCCCAGGCCACGCTGTGCATCAGCGAGTTCATGGCGTGTTCGGTCTTGCCCAGGTCGCCCGGGCGCACGTATACCTGCAGCAGGTGGTCGGTGCCCGAGCGGCTTTTGATCTTCTGCTCGCGGGCCACCAGCTTGCCTGCGACCAGTGCAAACAGATAGCAAGGCTTCTTGTGCGGATCGACCCACTTGGCAAAATGCCGGGCGCCGTTCGGTCCATCTTCCAGATCACCGCTGTCCACCAGGTTGCCGTTGCTCAAAAGCACCGGGTACTGCGCCTTGTCGGCCCGCAGCGTGACGGTGTAACTGGCCATGACATCCGGCCGGTCCAGGAAGTACGTGATGCGGCGAAAGCCCTCGGCCTCGCACTGCGTGAAGAACGTGCCCTGGCTCACATACAGGCCCATCAGCTGCGTGTTCTTGGCGGGGCAGCAGGTGGTAAAGATTTCCAGCGCGAAGGGCTCAGAACCTTCGGGCAGGTTCTCCAGCACCAGACGCGCGCCTTCCATCTTGAATGACGTGCCCTGACCGTTGACCAGTACGCGTGCAAGGTTCAGGTCTTCGCCGTCCAGCTTGAGCGGCTGCGCTGCCACATCGGGGTTGCGCCGCAGCGTCATGCGGTTGAGCACGCGGGTCTTGTTCGGGTCCAGGTCAAAGGTCAGTTCGACACTGTCGATCCAGTAGGCGGGGGCGGTGTAGTCCTCGCGGCGGATGGCGACGGCCGGGCCTGCGCTGTCTCCACTTCCGTCTGCGTTATGCAGTTGCAACATGGATGCTCTCCAGAAAGTCGGTGTTCAAAAGTTCGGTGTAGTCGCGCACGGCGGCCAGCACATGCGGGCCCGCCAGTTCGTCAGCGTTGTGCGTGCTGCAGATGGCAACGGCACGCATGCCGGCGCGGCGCGCGGCCTCGATGCCAAAGGGGGCGTCTTCAAAGACGATGCAGTGCTCGGGCGCTGCGGCAATGCGGCGCGCGGCTTCGAGAAAAATGGCAGGTTGCGGTTTTCCGGGCAAGCCTTCGTCACCACGCACGATCACCTGTGGGACGGGTTCCAGGCCCAGGTGGCCCAGCGCAAACTCCACATTGCCGATGTCACCCGCCGTGCCCACTGCCACCTTCAGCCCGCGCGCATGCACCTGCGTTGCAAACTGGCGAAAGCCCGTCACCTCGGCAAAGCGGGGGGCAAACAGTTCGCGGTAGATGGTTTCCTTCTCGTGCGTCAATGCGTCGGCCTCGTCCTGCGTCACATCGCGGCCCAACAGTTCACGAATGCACTCGGTGCCGTTCTTTCCCGTGGTGCGCGCCATGAGGCCGGGCACGTCGATGTCCATGCCCCGGCGGCGTGTGAACTCCACCCACGCCTGGGCGTGCCAGGGCATGGAGTGGATCATCGTGCCGTCCATGTCGAAGATGATGGCCTCGGTGCGCATCACCATCGTTATACGCCCTGCTTCAGCGACGCTTCGATGAACGCATCCAGGTCGCCATCCAGCACCTTCTGCGTGGCCGAGATTTCGACGTTGGTGCGCAGGTCCTTGATGCGGCTGTTGTCCAGCACGTAGCTGCGGATCTGGTGGCCCCAGCCCACGTCGGTTTTAGTGTCTTCCAGCTTCTGGGCTTCTTCCTGGCGCTTGCGCATCTCGAAGTCATACAGCTTGGAACGCAGGCGCTGCCACGCGATGTCCCGGTTGCCGTGCTGGCTGCGGCCGTCCTGGCACTGCACCACGATGCCGGTGGGCATGTGGGTCAGGCGCACGGCCGAGTCGGTTTTGTTGATGTGCTGTCCGCCCGCACCGGATGCGCGATAGGTGTCGGTGCGCACGTCCGCCGGGTTGATGTTGATCTCGATGGAATCGTCGATCTCCGGGTAGACGAACAGCGACGCGAACGAGGTGTGGCGGCCACCGGACGAGTCGAACGGGCTCTTGCGCACCAGGCGGTGCACGCCGGTTTCGGTGCGCAGCAGGCCGTACGCGTATTCGCCTTCGACCTTGATCGTTGCGCTTTTCAGGCCCGCCACATCGCCAGGGGTTTCTTCTTCGACCGTGGTCTTGAAGCCCTTGCGTTCGGCGTACTTGAGGTATTGGCGCAGTAGCATGCTAGCCCAGTCGCAGGCCTCCGTGCCACCGGCACCTGCCTGGATGTCGATAAAGCAGTTGAGCGGATCGGCCTCCATGCGGAACATGCGGCGGAACTCAAGCTGCTCGATCTCGGGCTTGAGCTTGGCAGTTTCGGCCTCGATCGTCATCAGACCGGCCTCGTCGCCTTCTTCCTTGCTCATGTCATAGAGCTCGGTGTTGTCGGCCAACTCGCGTGTCAGCTTTTCCAGCGTCAGCACCACGCCGTCGAGCGACTTCTTTTCTTTGCCCAGCTCCTGGGCCTTTTTGGGATCGTTCCAGACCGATGGGTCTTCCAGCGACGCGTTTACCGTGCGCAGGCGTTCAAATTTGGCATCGAAGTCAAAGATACCTCCGTAACTCTTGCGTTCGCACGGTCAGGTCGGAAAGGGTGTTGCCAATGAGGTTGATACGTTCTGCGTCCATGATTTTTGTCCTGGGTGTTCTGTGGAATAACCCGCGATTTTCTCATGGGCCGGGGCAGAGCCCCTGTCAATGCCCCCTGGCGGGGCTGACGCCGCGACTGCGGCGTTTTCAAACGCAGATGTATTGCGACGAAATTATCAAAAATGATAGCTTCTAGCGCTTGATGGATAAGCGCTAGAGGCCAATTTCATTCAAATTTCTGTGTTGGATTGGACTCCGAAGAGGTCACGCCTCGTTCAAAAACTGCTCGATCAGCAGCGCCACCTGTTCGGGCTGGTCGTGGTGAAGCATATGGCCTGCGTCCTGCACCACGGCCGTCCGGCAGTTACGTACATGGGTCAGGCGCTGGTGGTATTCGTCCAGCGAGTATTTGCCGCTCCACCACTGGCCAAGGCTGTCGCCGCTGGCTTCTACGGCCAGCACGGGGGCGCTGATGCGTTCGTACAGGGCCAGCGCTTCGTCCACCCGAAACAGCTGAGCGCTGGTGATCTTGTGGGCGGGGTCGCCCAATATCTCCCACAGCCCCTGCGCGTTGGGCCGCGCCCAGTGCTGAGCCAGCCACTGGGCTTTGTCTTCTGAGAGGCGGGGGTTTGTCTTCATCAGCCGGCGTGCCACGCCGTCGGCGCTGTCATAGGTCTTCAGGTCTTTGCCGCCCTGGTACAGCTGCTTGATCTCGTCGATCCACTGCGCGTAGCGTGTGGGCGCCTGCGCGGGCCGCGTGGCAGGCAGGCCGAAGCCTTCCAGGTTGACCAGCTTGCGTATGCGCTCGGGGCGCACACCGGCGTACATCATGGCCACGTTGCCACCCATGCTGTGGCCCACGAGGTCAATGGCCTGGCCGGGTGCGTAGTGGTCCAGCAGCAGGTCCAGGTCGGCCAGGTAGTCGGCAAACTGGTAGTGGTCGCAAGGGGCGGGGAGGGTGGAGCTGCCGAAGCCCCGCCAGTCGGGCGCGATGATCTGGCATCTCTTGGCGAAAGCCTCGGTGAACGCGTCCACCACAAACTGATACGAGGCACCCACGTCCATCCAGCCATGAACGAGCACCACCGGCGCAATGCCTGGGCTGGCCTTGCCCCAGAGGCGGACGTGGTAGTCGAGCGTGCGGATGCGAATGGATTCGGAGCGGGAGATGCGCAGGGGTTGGTACATGGGGAGATTATTCAATGTAGGCGTGCGGGGCGTCAGTCAACGCAGGGACAAAGCACTGCAGCAAAGGGCGGTAGGTGTTAACCCGACACGTCGTGCGCCTGATGCGCTGCATCAGAAACAATGATTGGCGTTCCATGCCCGTGGCGCCCTACATTGGTGTCCATTACTACCAAAAGATGAGGAGACTTGCCATGCAGCGTAAATTTTTGGCGTCGGCCGCTTTGACCGCCACCTTGTTGTTCGGCGCCACGCAGCCCGCCAGCGCGGGCACTGTCACGGTGCTCACGTCTTTCCCCAAGGAGCTGACCACGGCCTACCAAAAGGCCTTCGAGGCGGCCAACCCCGGCATCAAGGTCGAAATCCTCAACAAGAACACCACAGCTGCGATTGCCTATGTGCGCGAGCTGCCCGAGGGCCAGAGGCCCGACATCATGTGGGCATCAGCACCCGATGCGTTCGAAGTGCTGGCGCGCAACAAGCTGCTGCAGCCCGCGCCCGAAACCAGGAACCCGAACGCGCCCGCCAAGATAGGCAACTACCCGCTGAACGACCCCCAGGGCCTGTACTACGGCCAGGCGTTGGCGGGCTACGGGATCATGTGGAACACGCGCTACCTGCAGGCCAACAAGCTGCCGGCGCCCAAGGAGTGGCGCGACCTCACCCGGCCTGAATACTTCGGCCATGTTGCAATCTCCTCGCCATCGCGCTCGGGCACCACTCAGCTCACGGTGGAGACCATCCTGCAGGGTGAAGGTTGGGACAAGGGCTGGTCACAGTTGCTGGCCATGATGGGCAATGCAGCTGCTGTTACCGACCGCAGCTTTGCCGTACCCGACGGCGTGAACAACGGCCAGTACGGGATTGGCATCGTGATCGATTTCTTTGGCCTGGCGGGCAAGTATTCGGGCTTTCCGGTGGATTTTGTCTACCCGGCAATGACGGCGGTGGTGCCTGCCAACATTGCGCTGATTGCAGGCAGCAAGAACGCCGAGGAAGCGCGCAAGTTCATGGCGTTCAGCATGTCCACCGAAGGCCAGCAACTGCTGTTCGATCCCAAGATCAGCCGCCTGCCCATCCTGCCCTACAGCGCGCTCAAGCCGCCCGCAGGCTACCCCGTGCCCAGCGAAGTGGCCGCGCGTGCCAAAGTTCAGTTCGACGCGGTGCTTTCTGAGAACCGCTACCAAGTTGTCACCAGCCTGTTTGACCAAATGGTGACCTTCCGCTTGAAAGAGCTGCAGGCAGCTACACGGGCCATCCACGACGCCGAGAAAGCGCTCAAATCCAAGCCCAACGCCAAGGGGGCGGAGCTGGTGCAGCAGGCGCGCAGCCTGGCCTATACGTCGCTGGTGGGTGAGGCGAACGTGAAGAACGAGGAGTTCCTGGAACTCTTCCGAAAAAACCGCCGTGATGTGGCCGTCTCCAAGCAACTGACCGGGCTGGAGCAGATGTGGTCCACCAAGGCGCGTGAGAACTACGAACGCGCCCGCTCGCTGGCGCAGCAGGCCCAGGCGCTGGCCAAGTAACCACCCGACGAGCACCTTTCACCCATGTCTGCTGTCATCACGGAGCCCGGCGCCGCCGGGCCGGGTCGCCCGCGCGCGTTGCGCGCACTTACGGGCGGGGGGGCGTGGATCGCTTTTGGGCTGATCCTGGCTTTTTTGCTGCTATTTCTGGTGATCCCGGTGGGGTTGGTGGTGTACACCGCCTTCATCAACGAGACCGGGGCCCTCACGTTGGGGCACTTTGCCAATTTCTTCCAGCAGTCTGTGTTTCGCGAGTCGTTCTTCAACAGCCTCATCGTCTCGCTGGCCAGCGTATTCTTTGCCACGTTGATCGCGGTGCCGCTGGCCTATCTGACGGTACGGTTCGAGTTTCGCGGGGCGCTGCTCATTCAGACGCTGGGCGTGCTGCCGCTGATCATGCCGCCCTTCGTGGGCGCGGTGGCGTTGCAACTGATCTTCGGGCGCAATGGCTCGGTGAACCTGCTGCTCAACGACTGGTTCGGCTTCACCATTCCAATCATGGACGGTCTGGTGGGCGTGACCTTTGTGGAGAGCATTCATTATTTTCCGTTCATCCTGCTGAATCTGGTCGCGGCCATGCGCAACATTGACGGGGCGATGGAAGAGTCGGCGCTGAACCTGGGTGCGCGGGGCTGGCGGTTGTTTCGCCGCGTGATCTTTCCGTTGGCCATGCCTGGCTACCTGGCCGGTGCGGCGCTGGTGTTCGTGAAGGTGTTCGACGACCTGGGCACGCCGCTGGTGATGGGGGTAACCAACATGCTGGCTCCGCAGGCCTACCTGCGGATCACCTCGGTGGGTATCGACGACCCGCTAGGCTATGTCATCAGCGTGATCATGATCGTGTTCTCCATCCTGGCGCTGTGGATGGCCGCGCGCGTGATGAAGGGCAAGGATTACGCGACGCTGCAAAAGGGCGGCAGCTCGCTGCAAAAACGCCGCCTGAGCGTGTGGGAATCTGTGCTGGCCTATGGCTGGATCTCGCTCATCCTGCTCATCACACTGGCGCCGCACATTGGCATCCTGCTGATGTCGTTCAGCAAGGTGTGGAGCTTTTCGGTGCTGCCCGATGCTTACACGCTGGAGCACTACGCCACCGTGTTCACCGACTCCAAACAGATGATCGGCAACACGCTGTTGTATTGCTTCCTCGCGGCCGGTCTGGACGTGCTGATCGGCACGGCGATTGCCTACCTGATCCTGCGCACGCAGCTGCCCGCGCGGCAGTGGCTGGACTACCTGGCGTCTGCCGCACTGGCCATTCCGGGGCTGGTGCTGGCGATTGGCTACCTGCGCATGTTCAAGGGCGTGAATCTGCCGTTTACCGACACGCCGGTTGTTACCACCTGGGTGCTCATCATGCTGGCCTATGCGGTGCGGCGGCTGCCATATGCGTTGCGCTCGTGCATGGCGGCGCTCCAGCAGGTGCATGTGTCGCTTGAGGAGGCTGCGCAGAGCCTGGGTGCCAGCCGCCTGTCCACAATCCGGCGCATCATGGTGCCGCTGATGATGGGCGGAATTTTGGCGGGCTTCGTGACCAGCTTCATTACGGCTGCGGTGGAGTTGTCGGCCACCATCTTGCTTGCTTCGGCGCAAAGCCAGGCGCCCATGAGCTATGGCATCTACCTGTACATGCAGAGTATCTCCGGCCGCGGCCCCGGTGCGGCATTGGGTGTGCTGGCCGTGGTGGTGGTGGGCCTGGGCACGTATTTCTCGCACCGGTTCGTGGAGCGCTCGCGCACCACGGTGCAGGTCAAGCAGGGTGGGATCTAGTGCAGTGTTTCACGCTATCTGGCACATAAAAAGGCGTCTTTTCGCCCCTGGCTGCGTTGCAAATCCTCGCGATACACCCGGTATCGCTCCGGTTTGCGCCTTACCAGTGCCAAAAATCCATCCCTTTTTATTTGTGCCATCAAGCATGAAACACTGCACTAGAAACGGCGGTTGGCCGCTTGCTTGATCACGGATCACCGCATGAACACTCAACTTCGCTACTTCGATCGCGTTCGCGTGCTGGGCAAGTGCGCTGTGCACCCGCCAGCACCCCTCTCGACACGCCATACCGGCGTTGTTCCCCTTGCGGGCAGGAGCCCGCTGCGTCGTCTCGCCTTGCCATGCACGCCGATGGCGGCGCTGGCGGGCGCCCCCAACTGCCGTTTCCTAGGTTGAACCTTCCATGCATCTGAACAAAGTTTCTCTCGACGCCCGGCACATCAGCCTGAGCTACGGCACCACCGAGGTGTTGCGCGACGTCAACCTGCGTATCGAGCCGGGTGAGTTTTTTGCGTTGCTGGGCCCCTCGGGGTCTGGCAAGTCCACGCTGCTGCGGCTGATTGCGGGCTTCAATCAGCACCAGCGCGGCGAGCTGCTGGTGGACGGGCAGGATATCACCGGCATACCGCCGCACGCTCGCAATGTGGGCATGGTGTTTCAGAACTACGCGCTGTGGCCGCACATGACGGTATGGGACAACGTGGCCTTTGGTCTGGTGGAGCGGCGCGAGACCAAGGACGCCATCCGCCGCAAGGTGGGTGCCGTGCTGGAGCTGGTGGGACTTTCCGCCTACGGGCAGCGTCGGCCCGGGCAGCTCTCAGGCGGGCAGCAGCAGCGCGTGGCGCTGGCGCGCACCGTGGTGATCGAGCCCAAGCTGCTGCTGCTCGACGAGCCACTGTCCAACCTGGACAAGCAGCTGCGCGTGCAGATGCGCGAGGAACTTAAAAACCTGCAGCGCAAGCTGGGCCTGACCACCATCTTCGTCACGCACGACCAGGAAGAGGCCATGACCACGGCCGATCGCATGGCTGTGCTGGACAAGGGGATCTTGCAGCAGGTGGGCGCTGCCACGGGGCTGTATGACTTTCCGGTCAACCGCTTCGTGGCGGGTTTTGTAGGCACGGCGAATCTGCTCGAGGGCGAGGTGACTGCGGTGGGCGGCGAGACGCTGAGCTTTCATGTGAAGGGCCTGGGCAATCTCACCCTGCCGCGGCCCGACCAGCCACCTGCGCTGGGTGCGGCGGCACTGGCGTTTCGCCCGCACCAGGTCAGCATTCGCGTGCGCGATGAGCAGGTGGATGCATCGCGCTTATGGCTGAACGGCCGGGTGGAGAGCGCTGAGTTTCTGGGCGAGTTTTCGCGCTATCGGGTGCGCGTAGGCGATGTGGCCATGGTCACCGACCAGCCGCACTACGCGGGCTTGGCCATGTTTGCACCAGGCTCAGAGGTGCGGCTGGGCATTGAGCCCACGCAGGTGCGATTTCTGGACCGCTGAGCCAGTACTCTCGCTGCATGGAGATTTATCAGTTGCGCGCCTTCGTCACGGCGGCCAAGTTGGGCCAGGTGACGCGCACGGCCGAGGCCCTGCACCTGACGCAGCCCGCCATCACCGCGCAGATCAAGGCGTTGGAGGAGGAGCTGGGGGTTGCGTTGTTCGACCGCCGCCCGGGCCGCATCAGCCTTACCCGCGCGGGCGAGGCCCTGCTGCCCGATGCCGAGCAGGTGTTGACCGCCGCTGGCCACCTGCTGGGCAAGGCGCGCGACTTGCAAGGAGAGGTGACCGGGGCGCTTACCCTGGGCACCGTGGCCGACCCCGACACACTGCGCCTGGGATCGTTGCTGGGGGCGTTGGTGCGTACCTTGCCGCTGCTGGAGATTCGCACACGCAACGGCCTTGCCGAGGAGCTGCGCGAGCAGGTCGCGGCGGGCCTGCTGCAGGGCGCGTTTTACATTGGCCCCAATATTCCGCGCGAGGTGACGGGCCTTGCGCTGCAGACCATCCACTATCGCATCGCCGGGCCTGCTGGCCAGGCCGCGCAGATGCTGCACGCGGGCTGGCGCGACATCGCAGCCATGCCCTGGATTGGTGCGCCCGCACAGCACCATGTGCAGACATTGATGCGCGACATGTTCGCGCGCCAGGGCCTCACGCCGCACCAGGTGATCGAGTCTGACGAAATATCGCTGCCCCAAAGCCTGGTGCGCGCGGGCGTGGGCCTGTCCCTGCTGCGCGAGGACGTGGCCTTGCCCGCCAGCGAACGCGGCGAGGTCGTCATCTGGCCGCACGCGCGCGTGGGCGCCTTGCTGGGCTTCATCTATCCGCGTGCGGCTGAGCACGATCCGGCCATCGTGGCCACGTTGTCGCTGCTGCGCTCGGTCTGGGGGCTGCAACCGGGATAGCTATCAAAAAGTGAGCTTGTAGCGATATATAGGATTAGGTTTTTTGGAGTTTTTATATTGAAACCATTGAGAGGCAAGCGCCACCTACTCCTCTTTTCATAGTGGCAATGGGCAGCGGGCCTGCACAAAAATGCATCGGCCCGTAAACTTGCGGGCTTCTCAATGGAGCGAGCCTGCATGAACACCATTTCCCTGGGTCAAAGCGACCTGCAAGTCACTCCTATCTGCCTGGGCACCATGACCTTTGGCGAGCAGGTCAACGAAGCCGATTCGCACGCCATCCTGAGCCACTCGCTGGACCGCGGCGTGAACTTCATCGACACCGCCGAGATGTACTCGGTGCCTGCCAAGGCCGAGACCTTTGGCGCCACCGAAACCATCATCGGCAACTGGTTTGCCAAGAACCCCGGCGCCCGCCGGAAGCTGGTAGTGGCCACCAAGGTGGCGGGGCCATCGCGTGGCATGCCCTGGGTGCGTGAGGGCAAGGGCATGACCCCGGGCGATATCGTGGCGTCGTGCGAGGCCAGCCTGCGCCGCTTGCAGACCGATGTGATCGATCTCTACCAGATCCACTGGCCCGAGCGCCATGTTCCCGCCTTTGGCAACCTGTACTACGACCCTTCCAAAGAAACCTCCGCCACGCCCATCCATGAGCAGCTCGAAGCGCTGGCTGGGCTGGTGAAGGCGGGCAAGGTGCGTTACATCGGCCTGTCCAACGAGACGCCCTATGGTGTGCACGAATTCGTTCGCCTGGCCGAGCAACACTGCCTGCCACGCGTGGCCACGGTGCAAAACCCGTACTGCCTGATCAACCGCACCTGGGAAAACGGTCTGGACGAAACCTGCCACCGTCTGAACGTGTCGCTGCTCGCTTACTCGCCGCTGGGTTTTGGTTTGCTGACGGGCAAGTACGACGAGAGCGGCATTGCCGGCCCGAACGCACCGCAGGGCGCGCGCATTGCGACGTATGAATCGGTGCGCAAGCAGCGCTGGGGCCGCCCCGAGGCGCTCATGGCATCGCGCCGCTACAACGCCCTGGCCCGTGCCAATGGCATGACGCCTACGCAAATGGCGCTGGCGTTCTGCTACACCAAGTGGCAGGTGGCCAGCACCATCATCGGTGTGACGTCGGTGGCACAGCTGGATGAAGACCTGAACGCATGGGGCACGACGCTGTCGCCAGAGGTGCTGAAGGAAATCGACGTGATTCGCTGGGAACTGCGTGACCCGGCACTTTAAAAGCTCCCCCTGAGTCGCCTGCGGCGCCTTCCCCCTGAGGGGGACGACACCCTCGCTGCGGGGGGCGGCCCTTGCTCGGTGTCTCTCGCCTTTGGCGCCGGTTTCGGAAGTCCGCGGGCTGTTTGTCAGGCTTGTGCTTTGGCTTGTGCGGCCAGCGAACCGTGCTGCCACGGCGCGCTGCCGGGCTCACCCAGGTCCCAAAACAGCCCTGCCATCACCGCCAGACCTTCGCGTGCCACGGGTGCCAGCAGGTGCTCATTGGGCGCATGCTGCGCGCACGCCGGGTACGAGTGCGGTACCCACAGTGTGGGCAGGCCCAGCTGGTCCGCAAAGATATCGTTGGGCAGCGAGCCCGCCAGGTTGGGCAGCAAGGTGGCGGGCTGGCCTGCGCTGGCTTGCAGGGACGCCAGTGTCCAGTCCACCCAGGGGTTGTGCAGGTCCAGCCGCGTGGCGCCGCACAGCATGCCCATGGTGATCTCCACCTGGCCGAAGCCGTGCGCGTCGAGGTGCTCGCGCAAGGTGGTTTGCACGTTCTTCCAGTCGGTACCCACGACAAAGCGCAACTGGCAATGGGCCACCGCCTGGGACGGGATGGCATTGATGGGGCGCTGCGCATTGCCCGCGCCCAGCGCCAGTACCTCCAGCGTGTTCCAGCCCACCAGTTGTTCGGCAGGTGTCAGGCCGGGTTCGCCCCAACCGGGTGTGAGGGCGGGATCATCGGCGCCCGTGCCAATCGCCACGTCTTTCAGCGCAGTGCGCAGCTTGTCGGGCACAGCAGGTGGCAGCAGGCGTTTGACCAGAACGCGACCCTTGGCGTCCACCAGCGTGGCCAGCGCGTGCGTGAGCACGGTGGCGGGGTTGGCCAACACACCGCCCCAGTTTCCCGAGTGGTAGGCCTTGTCCCGGCTGCGCACCGCGAGCGAGAAATTGATGGCACCGCGCGAACCCAGAAAAAGGGTGGGGCGCGCCGCATTCACGCGCGGGCCGTCGCTGGCCACAAACAGGTCGGCTTTCAGTGCGTCGCGGTGCTGCTCGCAGAATGCGGCCAGGCCGGGCGAACCGGCCTCTTCGCCCATCTCCATGAGCAGCGTCACGTTGTAGCCCAGGCGGCCCTGGCGGGCCTCCAGCGTGTGCGCCAGCGCTGAGAGGCTGATGGTGTGCTGGCCCTTGTTGTCTGCGGTGCCCCGGCCATACCAGCGGTCGCCTTCCATGGTCAGCTCCCAGGGCGACAGGCCTTCGCGCCATTGGCTGTCCTGTCCGTTTACCACGTCGCCGTGGCCGTAGGTCATCACAGTGGGCAAGCTGGGGTCTTCCACCCGGCGGGCAATCAGCAAAGGGCCGCCTTGCGGATCTGGGTTGTCCAGCACCTGGCAGTCAAAGCCCAGCGGCTCCAGCCAAGGCACGATTTCGTCGGTGAGGTAGTCGCGCAGCGCGGGCGGGACTTGCCCGGTGTCGCTCTCGGTGCGCCAGGCCACACGTCGGCGCAAGTCAGTCGCAAACCGGCCATCGTCGAAGTAGTGGTGGACGTTCTGGATCAGTTGTTCTCGGTTCATCGCGTTCTCCTTGTTCGGGTCACTCCGCCACGATCTGCGCGCGGTGGGCCAGCGCGCGGTAGCGGCTGATCTCGTCTTCCATGGCGGCGTGCATGGCTTTGGGGCCCACGAACACAGGCTCCATGCCCTGGGCGCGGATTTGGTCTTGCAGGGCGACATTGCGCATGGTGGCCTCCACTTCTTTCATCAGCTTGTCGACGACGAGTGCGGGCGTGCGCGCAGGGGCTGCCACGGCATAACAGCCGTCAAAGGCGGCGTCCGGCAGCTTCAGCTCTTGCACTGTAGGCACTGCCGGCAGGGCGCGGGCGCGCTCGTTGCCCGCAATGGCCAGTGCGCGCAGCTTGCCCGATCGCACATGGGGCGCGGCGCTGGCTACGGTGTCGATGGCCATCTGGATTTCGCCGCCAATGAGGCCCATCATGGCCTGCGCGCTGCCTCGGTAGGGCACGTCCTGCAGGCGCACGCCAGTGGCCTGCTCCAGCAACGCGCCAACGAGGTGCGGTGCGGAACCGGAACCGAACGTGGCGTAGTTGATGGTCTTGGGCGCAGCCTTGGCTGCCGCCATTAGTGCGTCCAGGTCCTTGTAGGGCGAGCTGGCGCTGACCACGATCACCAGCGGTGCACGGGCCACGATGGCCACGGGGGCCAGGTCCTTGAGCGGGTCGTACGGCTGCTTGGGCCGCAGCGCTGCGTGGACGGTATAGCTGGTGGAGCCCGACACCAGCAGGGTGTAGCCATCGGGCTCGGCCTTGACCACGCTGTCGGCGCCGATGATGGTGGAGGCGCCGGGCTTGTTGTCGACCACCACCGGCTTGCCCAGGCGTGCCGACAGCTTCTGCCCCAGCGCGCGGGCCACGGCGTCGGTGCCACCGCCGGGCGGGAAGGGCACGCCCAGACGCACCGTGCGCTGGGGCCACGCCTCCGAGGGCGCAGCCGTCTGGGCAATAGACAGGGTGCTGACGCTGGCAATGGTGGCCGGGACTGCGGACGGCAAAGAGACTCGGACAAGGCTTTTCATGCAGGCTCCAGAGGTTGAGGCGTATTGCGGTGGTGGCAGTGCCGCAAAGGCGATAGCGCTGACACCCACAGCCATGGGTGAATTGGAGCCCCAATCCATGCAAGATGGGAGCCGGTTTACCATTGCCCTCGATAGAGATTTGGCAACTGACCGTTGCCTTTTGGTTTATAGGTAACTTATGCCCATTTCATTGCTCAGCCTGCCCTTGCGCTATTTTCTGGAGGTGGCGCGCACCGGCTCCGTCAACCAGGCCGCGCAGTGCCTGCATGTGGCCGCATCAGCCGTCAGCCGCCAGTTGGGCAAGCTGGAAGACAGCCTGGGCGTGGTGCTGTTCGAACGCCAGGCACGTGGAATGGCGCTGACCGAGGCGGGAACCCGCCTGCTGGCCCATGCCACGGCGCACGATGCGCAAGCCACGGAGCTGGTGGATCAACTGCAGGGGCTGTCGGTCCAGCAGGCGCTGCGCGTGCGGGTGGCATGCACCGAAGGGTTTGCCGCCAGCTTCATGCCGCTGGTGATGTCTGCCTTTCGGCAGACGCATCCCCAGGTCCAGCTGCAATTGCTGGTGGGCCTGCCGCAGGAGGTATCGGCACTGGTGGTGCGGGGCGAGGTTGATTTGGCACTGAAGTACAGCGTGGCGCCCGAGAAGGGCCTGCAGGTACTGCACTCTGCGATTGCCCCCATCTACGCCATCATGCCCGCGCAGCACCCACTGGCCCGCCAGCGCAGCGTGAGCGTGGCCGATGTGGTGCGCTACCCGCTGTTGCTGGGCGCCAGCGGCATCACCGGGCGGCAGCTGTTTGACCTGAGCTGCGCGGTGCAGGGGCTGCGCTATGCACCTGCGGTCGAGAGCAATTTTTCATCGGCCTTACTGCCGCTGCTCAGCGGGCAGGACGTGGCACTGGCCAGCTACCTGACAGCGGCGCGTTGGGTGGAGGCGGGCCTGCTGGCCGCCCGGCCGTTTGACGAGGTGCAACTGCAGCAGCGGCGCCTGCAGGTTCTGGCTGTGGAGGGGCGCGTGCCATCGGTGCTGGTGCAGGAGTTCACCCAGGCGCTGGTGTCTGCCATCGAGCAATTCGGCAAGCGCAAGGTGGGGCGGCGCAAGACCACTGCAGGGCGTGTGCCGACGGTGCCTTGATTCGGACGCCAAAGCGGCACGGGTGTGGCGTGCAAATGGATACCATTCGTTCCCTATCCGAATTGCACCATGGCCAAGAAAGAACACGTCTCCGAGACCCAAGCCACCAAATTGCTCAAGGCGAACAAGGTGGCGTTCACCGAGCACCCCTACGAGTACCTGGAACACGGTGGCGCCATGCACAGCGCCGAGGTGCTGGGGCTCGACCCCTTCACCGTCGTCAAGACGCTGGTCATGCAGGATCAGGACGCCAAGCCGCTGCTGGTGCTGATGCACGGCAACCGCAAGGTGTCCACCAAGAACCTGGCGCGCCAGATTGGCGCCAAGTCGGTAGAGCCTTGTGCGCCCGACGTGGCCAACCGCCACAGCGGTTATCTGGTGGGCGGCACGTCCCCGTTTGGCACGCGGCGCGCCATGCCGGTGTACATCGAAGAAACCATCCTCGCGCTGCCGCGCATTGCCATCAACGGCGGGCGCCGGGGCTTTCTGGTGCAGATCGACCCGCAGGTGTGTGTGCAGTTGCTGGGTGCTAAACCGGTGCACTGCGCGCTGGCAGAATAGGCCGCCACGGCAGACCGCCGCCGTCCCCCGATTTTTGAGGAGTTGCCTTGACCGCCGTGTATCCCATCCTTGCCGCTGTGGCCGCCTACCTGCTGGGCTCGCTGTCGTTCGCCGTCATCGTGACGCGTGTAATGGGCCTCTCCGACCCCCGCACCTATGGCAGCAAGAACCCCGGTGCCACCAACGTGCTGCGCTCGGGCTCCAAGGCGGCTGCCATCGTCACACTGCTGCTCGATGCCATGAAGGGCTGGCTGCCTGTGGCGCTGGTGATGTGGTTTGGCCACCCCTATGGGCTGGAAGACGGCACCGTGGCCATGGTGGGGCTGGCGGCGTTTCTCGGGCATCTGTGGCCCGTGTTCTTCCGCTTTGAAGGCGGCAAGGGCGTGGCGACTGCGCTGGGCGTGTTGCTCGGCATCAGCGTGTGGCTGGGGCTGGCCACGGCGGCCACGTGGTTGATCATTGCGTTCTTCTTCCGGTACTCGTCCCTTGCCTCGCTGGCTGCGGCGGCATTTGCCCCGGTGTACTACCTGCTGGTGGACGGTGTGGTCTGGTACGCCGAAGGCACCATTGCAGCGTCCATCGTGGTGATGGCACTGCTGCTAGCGTGGCGCCACAAGGAAAACATCCAGCGGCTGATTGAAGGCAAGGAATCACGCCTGGGCAGCAAGAAGGCCAAGCCGGGTGCTGACGCGGCCACTGGCAAGGCGCATAAATAAACGGTTGGCGGGTTGAGAGCGATGGGGTGTCCGCCTGATCGGCCGCGTTGCGGCAACGGCCCGCAAGGCGTCAATGCTCGCCGTCAGAGCGATCCAGGCCCTGTGATAAGCCCCCGCAACCCGGCGCTGTGCTGGGCGGCATACAAACCCAGGCGCACCATGGTGCGGTGATTGAGCTCCAGGCTGACGGCCGAGCGTGCCAGGGCTGACTGGATGCGGGGTTTTCCGCTGGCAGTCTGGTACAGGTTGGGTTGCGTGCGGTGCGTGCCGGCCGGGTCCAGCACGCTGGCCACCAGCGGGTGGTTGGCCTTGTCGCTGCGGCGCAGCACGATGGCGGTCTCGCCGTTGTCCAGTTTGACAAACGTACCCGGCGGGCACAGGCCGATGGACCGCACCAGCGTGTAGCTCACCTCGTCGCCTTGGTCGATCTCTTGCCCCACGATGGCGCGCACCGAATCGGTGGCGCTGCGCCCCGCTCGGGATTTGCGCGGGCTGATCATGGCGGCATACCGGTCGATGGTGCCCAGGATGCGGGTCAGTCGGTCCTCGGGTTCCTGATCAGCCAGCCGCACGCGGTCAGGCACGTTGGCATGGTGTTGTCCCACCACATCCAGCCACAGTTCATCGGCGATGAACAGGCGCTGCAGCAGGATGAGGCTTTCTTCGGGGTGGCTCCTGATGGCTTCTTGCTGGGCAGCGGTAGGGCGCTCGCGTTGTTCGGCCAACTCGTCCTGCAGGCGGGTCATGCCGATGTTCATGGTGAGTGCCGCGCGCACCAGGCTGTCGCGCTCGCGCTGGGGCAGCTTCAGCTCGATGGCCATGATGTGGCACAAGGTGCCACACACCAGCGCGTGCGATGCGCTGTAGCCCACCGTAGACGTGGAGGCGAGCTGGAACATCAGGTACAGCGCCGCGTCGATGTCGTGCGCCACCAGGTCTTGCAGCCAGCCGTCAAACTGCCGCACCTTGGCCGAAAAGTCCTGCACCTGAAGCGGCCGCGACAGCAGCACGGACAACGCCGACTCCAGGTCGGACCACAGACTGAGCAGGTCTTCGTACTCGCCTTCGGTGCGTTGGTTGCTGGAGCTGGGGTGGGCGGACATGGCGGCTTTGGCGGCTGGTCAGTTGCGCTTTTCCAGCACCATCTGGTCGTTGATGCGGGTCATCTGAAACTGCGTCAGAAAGCTGTTGCCCAGCAGCACATAGGGCATGGGTTGCGGCGTGATGATGGCCTCGACCCCCAACACCTCCACATCACCCAGCCGCACCGAATCCAGCCTGATGCGCCAGCCCTGTGCCACGCCATTGGCGGTGTTCATGTGCACAGTCTCTGCACCTTGGTAGTTCAGCCCCATGCGGTCGGCATCTGCGCGGCCGATGGCGATGGTCGACGCCCCGGTGTCCACCATGTACCGCATCACCCGGCCATTGATGGTGCCGCTGTTCACAAAATGCCCACGGCTGTCGGCCATTAGCACGATGCGTTTGCCACTGCCGCCCCGCGCGCCCACGCTCACGGGCGCTTCGCCCAGACGCAAGGTGCGCCGTGCGCCGTTGATTTCGATGGTGGCTTCTTCCTTGGTGACGGCAAGAACCTTGACGCCCTGGTACGTGTCACCAGCCCCCACCGCCTTGGGCGGGTTGGTATCTACCACCAGTAAAGCCTTGCTGCCCAACATGCCCGCCAGCGCCACGGCCTGGGCATTGGCCCAGGATGGGAGCAGCCACAAAGCGAGCAATACCGATGGGAGAAACGACCGGGCGCTCATCACGCTGCGCATCGCCCGCATCCCCTGAAACCGGCGCGCCCCAAGCCAGTGCCACCGTGGAACTGGCTCTGCCAAGCCACGGGTGGCGTCCCCCTCCCGAAGGTGAGGGGGAAGGCGCCGAAGGCGACTCAGGGGGGGTGTCATGTCTAGTCGCGGAAGTTGTCAAACGACAGCGGAATGTCCGTCACATCCTTGCGGATAAGCGCCATGGCCGCCTGCAGATCATCGCGCTTGGCGCCGGTGATGCGCACCTTGTCTTCCTGAATGGCAGCTTGCACCTTGAGCTTGCTTTCCTTCATGAGCTTTTGGATCTTCTTGGCCAGCTCGCTCTCGATGCCGTTGCGCACCTTGATGACCTGCTTGACCTTGTCACCGCCCATCTTCTGCACATCGCCCATGTCCAGAAAACGCACATCCACATTGCGTTTTGTGAGCTTGTTGCGCAGCACGTCCTCAATCTGGGTGAGCTGGAACTCGGCATCGCCCACCATGGTGATGTCCTTGTCCTTGATTTCAATGCTGGCGGACGTGCCCTTGAAATCAAAGCGGGTGGTGATTTCCTTGACGGTGTTTTCCACCGCGTTTTTTACTTCAACAAGGTTGGCTTCGCAGACGGTGTCAAAAGATGGCATGGATGGCTCTCAATCTCAGGAAAAACAGGTGCAAATCGCAGCGACCCCAAAGAGCAGGGGGAGGGGCGGGTGCGACAATCGGACCAATGGTAGTCGAGAAAAACGCCCCTTTGCAGCCCTGGAACACCTTTGGCATTGCCGCGCGCGCCCAAACCCTGGTGCGTGTGCGCTCTGTGTCAGATTTGCAGGCCGTTTTGGCCGACAGAGAGCTGGCCCCGGCGCCCAAGTTTGTGCTGGGCGGCGGCAGCAACATCATCCTGACCGGCGACGTGAAACCCGTGGTACTCAAGATGGAGATCAAGGGCCTGCGCCTGGTTGAAGAAACCCCCAAGGCCTGGATCGTAGAGGCGGGCGCGGGCGAAAGCTGGCACGACGCTGTGGCATGGACGCTGGCGCACGGGTTCCCGGGCCTTGAAAACCTGGCGCTGATTCCGGGCACTGTCGGCGCCTCGCCCGTCCAGAACATCGGTGCCTACGGCGTGGAACTGCAAGACCGGTTTGAGTCGCTCGATGCCATCGACTTGACCACCGGCCAGCCTTTTAGCCTCAATGCCGCGCAATGCGGCTTTGGCTACCGCGATTCCGTCTTCAAGCATGCGCCCTCCGAGTCAACCGACGGCAGCGGATTGCCGCGCGGCATGGGGCTGGCCGGCAGGGCGGTCATCACGCATGTCCGATTCTTGCTGCCCAAACCCTGGAAGCCGGTGCTGGGCTACCTCGACCTGGAGCGCCGCCGCGCCGAGGCGGGCGTAGACCACCCCAGCGCCCAGCAGATCTTTGACTGGATCTGCGACATCCGCCGCGCCAAACTGCCCGACCCGGCCGTGGTGGGCAACGCGGGCAGCTTCTTCAAGAACCCCACGGTGTCGCCCGACCAGTGCGCCGACATCATCGCGCGCGAGCCCAAGATCGTGCACTACCCCATGCCCGACGGCAGTATCAAGCTGGCGGCGGGCTGGCTGATTGATGCCTGCGGCTGGAAGGGCAAGTCCATCGGCAAGGCGGGGGTGTACGAAAAGCAGGCCCTGGTGCTGGTCAACCGGGGGCACGGCGCCGACAGCGTGACGGGCGGCGAGGTGATGACCCTGGCCAAGGCCATCCAGACCAGCGTGTATGAGCGCTTTGGCATCCGGCTGGAGCCCGAGCCGGTGGTGGTTTAGAGGTCAGAAGCCCACCTTGCCAGCAAAATAAAAGCCACCGTCTACGGTGGCTTTGCTCATATTTATATAGCTTATAGCGCTTGCTGGATAAGCGCTAGAGCCATTTTTTACCCGTATTTCGGCGTCAAGAATTACTTGCGGTCGTTTTCCAACTGCGCCAGCGCGGCATTGCCACCCAGCGACAGCAGGCCCGCGCGGGAGTACACCCCCAGCTTGTCGCGCGTGTCCGAGATGTCGAGGTTGCGCATGGTCAGCTGACCAATGCGGTCCAGCGGGCTGAACGGCGCGTCTTCCACCTTCTCCATCGACAGGCGCTCGGGCGCGTAGGTCAGGTTGGGCGACTCGGTGTTCAGCAGCGAATAATCGTTGCCACGGCGCAGTTCCAGCGTCACGGTGCCGGTCACGGCGCGGGCCACCCAGCGCTGGGCGGTTTCGCGCAGCATGATGGCCTGTGGGTCGAACCAGCGGCCCTGGTACAGCAGGCGGCCCAGCTTGAGGCCGTTCATGCGGTACTGCTCGATGGTGTCTTCGTTGTGGATGCCGGTCACCAGGCGCTCGTAGGCAATGTGCAGCAGCGCGAGGCCGGGGGCTTCATAGATGCCGCGGCTCTTGGCTTCGATGATGCGGTTCTCGATCTGGTCGCTCATACCCAGGCCGTGGCGGCCGCCGATGCGGTTGGCTTCCAGGATCAGCTCGACCGGGTCGGAGAATTCGACACCGTTCAGCGCAACGGGCTGGCCTTCTTCAAAGCGCACCGAGACTTCCTCGGCCTTGACCGTAACGTCTTCCTTCCAGAACGCCACGCCCATGATGGGGTTCACGATACGGATGCCGCTGGACAAAAACTCCAGGTCCTTGGCTTCGTGCGTGGCGCCCAGCATGTTGCTGTCGGTGCTGTAGGCCTTCTCGGCGCTCATCTTGTAGCCAAAGCCGTGCTGCGTCATGAATGCCGACATTTCGGCACGGCCGCCCAGTTCGTCGATGAACAGCTGGTCCAGCCAGGGCTTGTAGATCTTGAGCGACGGGTTGGTCAGCAGGCCGTAGCGGTAAAAACGCTCGATGTCGTTGCCCTTGAAGGTCGATCCGTCGCCCCAGATGTTGACGTCGTCCTCCTTCATCGCAGCCACCAGCATGGTGCCGGTCACGGCGCGGCCCAGTGGTGTGGTGTTGAAGTAGGTCAGGCCGCCAGTGCTGATATGGAAGGCGCCGGCCTGCAGGGCGGCAATGCCTTCATGCGCCAGCTGGGTGCGGCAGTCCACCAGGCGGGCCTTCTCGGCGCCGTATTCCATCGCCTTGCGGGGAATTTCGTCGTAGTCGGGCTCGTCGGGCTGACCCAGGTTGGCGGTGTAGGCGTAGGGCACGGCGCCCTTGAGCTTCATCCAGTGCAGCGCGGCACTGGTGTCCAGGCCGCCGGAAAATGCGATGCCGACCTTTTGGCCGAGGGGGAGGTTCTGGAGGATGGTTGCCATGGATTGCTTTTCAAAAATGATAGCTGCAAACGCTTTATGGATAAGCGCTAGAGGCCAAAACAGTCTAATTTCGGCCGTCAATCTCAACCGAAATGGCAGATGTAGTGATAGGCCTCGGTCACCCGAATGTCGAACTTGGAGTTGCCGGGCACGCTGAACTTGTCGCCAGCAGAGGACTTGACCCAGGCATCGGTGCCATCGAGCTTGTATTCGCACGAGCCCGCCACGCATTCCATGATCTCGGGCGCGCCGGTGTTGAAGGTGAGCGTAGCGGGCAGCACCACGCCCACCGACTTCTTCGTGCCGTCGGCAAAGGTGATGCCGTGGCTCACGCACTTGCCGTCAAAGTACACATTGGCCTGGGTGGTGACGGACACGCCGTCGATTTTTTCGGTGGTCATGGTGGTGCTGCTAGCGTTAGAGGAAACCCGCGATTTTAGGGGCAGGGGCTGCTGGCGCCGCCCGGTGTGCGCAAACTCACGCCCCCCGGCGTTGCGGCCAGCCAATAAAAAAGAGCCCCGAAGGGCTCTTGGCGGTTTGATCAGCAGCTGACGAGGTCAGGCGCTGCGCTCAGCGCCAGTACGGGTTGCGGTGGTGCGGATAAGGGCGGCCGCCGTCGTACCCGTATTCGATCACCGTGACAGGTGGCGTCACGTAGGTGGGCTGCTGGTAGATGGGTTGCTGCGGGTAGGTGGATGTAACCACGCCGGGCCGACTGTACACACCTTGCGATGCATACGGGTCTGGGTGGGTGGAGTACGTCTGTCCCGCGGGCTGCACGCTGACCGGGATCCAGCGACCGGGGTCGTACTGGGTGCGGGTGGTGTACTGGCGCCCGGCGTATTCGTAAACCACGTTGTAGCCCACGGTGCGGTTTTCGTAGTAGGTCTCCGTGGTACAGCGCTGAACGTTCTGGTATTGCGGCTGGCCGCCTTCGATCTGGTTGCCAATGACGGCGCCACCGATCAGTCCGATGGCCGTCGCAGCGGCCCGGCCGCTGCCCTTGCCAATGGCATTGCCGGCTGCACCTCCGGCAATGGCGCCCACCACAGCGCCTGCGCCGCTGGTGCGATTGCCGCTGTACACGGTCTCATTGCCGCAAACCTGCTGCGGGGTGCCTACCTGCTGCACGATGGGCGTGGCCGACAGCACACGGCCCTGCTCTTGCGCGCTGGCGAAGGTGGCGACAGCAGCGATGGCGGAAAAAATGACGATCTTTTTCATGGAGAAACTCCTTTGCGGGTCGGTACATAACGCACCAGACTGTCGAAAAGTTTAGACCCGCTCGGTGAATTCAGGGCCCGAGAGCCGTAAATCTGCGTAAAGATTTGTGCGGTTTCTCCGCAAATCACACCTCTTTTGAGCCCTTGTGCTGCGAAACGAGCCAGGTCTGCCACTGCTCGGGCGCAAAGCCCACCGAAATATGGGTGTGGCCACCCACCGTCCACTCCACCACGGGGCGCTTGATGATGCTGGGTTGCGCATGCATCACGGCATTGGCACTGTCGTCGTCCACAACTGAGGCCTGGGTTTGCGCGTCGAGCTTGCGCCAGGTGGTTCCTTGTCGATTGACGAGTTTGGGCCAACCCACTGCGGCCATCCAGCCGGGCAGGCGATCGGTGGGCACCCCTTGTTTCTTGAAGTCGTGGAACTGGTATTGCAAGCCCTGTTCGGCCAACCAGATGCGCGACTTCTTGACGGTGTCGCAGTTGGGAATGCCATAGACGGTGATCAGTGAGGTTGTCATGCCACGCATCATCCCCGAACTTGTGGCTGGGCGACAATTGCGGACTGTATGCAAACCAAACCCCACACCCTGGACGGCTGGCTCCGTCATTGCGAGCAACTGCACCCCCACAACATCGAGATGGGCCTCACCCGGGTCAGCGAGGTGGCACGCCGCATGGCGCTGCGTTTTGAATGCCCCGTGATCACGGTGGCGGGCACCAACGGCAAGGGTTCGACCTGCGCCATGCTGGAGGCCGTGGCCCTGCAGGCGGGCTATCGCACGGGGGTCTACACATCGCCGCATCTGGTGCACTTTGAGGAGCGGTGTCGCGTGCATGGCGAGATCGTGAATGCTACTGATTTGATAGCTCACTTTGAAGCTGTAGAGAGCGCTAGGACCAAAAATGGCAATGAAATATCGCTTACATACTTTGAGTTCACCACGTTGGCCATCCTGCGGTTGATGAGCCATTCGCTGCTGGATGTGGCGATCCTTGAGGTGGGGCTGGGTGGGCGCCTGGATGCCACGAACATCATTGATGCCGACTGCGCCATCATCACCAGCATTGACATTGACCATACCGAGTTCCTGGGCCCCGACCGCGAGAGCATTGGCCGCGAAAAGGCCGGCATCATGCGCACCGGCCGCCCGGTGATCGTGAGCGACCCCATGGCGCCACAGAGCGTCGTGGATCACGCGATGGAAATCGGTGCCGACCTGTGGCGCTTTGGCAAGGATTTCAATGTCTCGGGCGACAAGCAGCAGTGGAGCTGGGCAGGGCGGGGGCGCCGCTACGCGGGGCTGGCCTATCCCTCACTGCGCGGCGCCAACCAGCTGATCAACGCATCGGGCGTGCTGGCAGCGTTCGAAGCGCTGCGCGATCGTCTCCCGGTGACTGCCCAGGCGGTACGCAATGGCATGGCCATGGTGGAGTTGCCCGGGCGCTTTCAGATCGTGCCAGGGCAGCCCACGCTGGTTCTGGACGTGGCCCACAACCCGCATTCTGTGGCGGCGCTCACCGCCAATCTGGATGCGATGGGGTTCTTTCCCACCACCCACGCCGTCTTTGGTGCCATGGCGGACAAGGACCTGGGGCCCATGCTGGCCAAGGTAGGGCCGCTGGTGGACCGGTGGTACTTCACCAACCTGCCTACTCCGCGGGCTGAGACGGCTGCCGCCCTGCAGCAGAAATGGAATGCCGTCCACATGGTGGCGGGTGGCCGCCGCGATGTCACATCCTCCTTGCACGCAGACCCCATGCAGGCCCTGCAAGCTGCGGTGGCCGCTGCAGACCCCGCTGATAGAATCGTGGTCTTTGGCTCGTTTTACACGGTGGGCGGCGTGCTGATCAATGGAACACCCCGCCTGCACGCCAAACATCTGGGCTGACAGAACTGTTTTAAAACGGATTCTCAGGTCCGCACGAGTCGTTACTCCATGGCATTTTTCAAGTTTCGGTGGCCCGGTCAGACTGAACAACCGGCCGAAAAGCCGGTCAAGCGCTCGCGCTCGGGGCAGTCCGAGAGCATCGAGGCCATGCGCCGACGCGCCCGCCACCGTCTGATTGGTGCTGCGGTTCTTGTTCTGGTTGGGGTTGTGGGTTTCCCGTTGCTGTTTGATACCCAACCCCGTCCCATCCCTGTCGATATCCCCATCGAGATCCCGGACCGCAACAAGGTCGCACCGCTTGTGGTGCCCGCACCCGTTGCAGAGGCCCCTGCGGCGCAGGCCTCAGCGTCAGCCGCGCAACGCCCAGCACCTGCTCGCACAGCCAGCCCTGCCAACCCGGCAGGCAGTGGCATCACAGAAGGCGAAGAGCTGCTTCAGGGTGCTCGCCCCGCTGCGACCAGACCTTCCCCTGCGGTGGCGGCCGCACCCGCTGCGGTGCCTCCCAAGCCCGAGGTGAAACCTGAGCCCCGACCCCCCGTGACACCGGCCCCGGAGCCCCGGACCGTTCGCCCCGACGACGCAGCGCGCGCTCGTGCGCTTCTGGAGGGGCGTGCCACCGAGGCGCCTGCTGCGACTGCCGCCGCAGCAGAAGAAGGTCGTTTCATTGTGCAGGTGGGGGCTTTTGCAGAGGCCGAAAAAGCCCGCGAAGCACGCAGCAAGGTCGAGCGCGCGGGTCTTAAAACCTATACCCAGGTGGTGGACACCAAGGACGGCAAGCGCACGCGGGTGCGTGTGGGGCCTTTTAACAGCCGCGCGGAGGCAGACAAAGCAGCCGCTCGCATCAAGGCGCTGGATTTGTCGGCATCGGTGCTGACGCTGTAATTTCGGACAGCGCTGGCGGTACTGCAGAAATTGTCATTCACCATGGCTGCGCTGGACTGGGTTTTTGTGGCGGTGTTGCTCGCGTCGATGTTGATCGGCGCCTGGCGTGGCCTGGTATACGAGGTGCTGTCGGTGGCCGGGTGGGTGGTGTCTTTTTTTGTGGCGCAATGGTTTGCTGCTGACATGGCCGAGTTGCTCCCGATGGGCGAGTCTGCTGGGTCGCTGCGGTATGCCGCTGGTTTTGTGGTCGTGTTTGTCGGTTCGGTATTTGTGTGTGGATTTTTTGCCTGGCTGGGCAAGAAGCTTGTAGAGGCGATGGGCCTGCGTCCCGCAGATCGCACGCTCGGGGCAGCTTTTGGTGTGTTGCGTGGCGTGGTGTTGCTGCTGGCCGTTGCGGTGGTCGTGGGCATAACCCCCATGCGCGAAGCCCTCTGGTGGCAGGAATCACAAGGTGCTCCCGTGCTCTCAGAAATGCTCAAGGGCTTGAAGCCGGCCTTGCCGGAAGAATTTGGTAGGCATCTGCCTTCTTGAAAGCGATGCGGCAGTGGCCAGAAGCTGCTGTTGTGTGGTTGCCGCGGGGATGTTCCCGCAAACGGATGGAATACAACTATGTGTGGAATCGTCGGCGTCGTCAGTCCAGCGCCCGTCAATCAGCTGATCTATGACGCCTTGCTGCTCTTGCAGCACCGTGGCCAGGACGCAGCGGGCATCGTCACCCAGCAGGGGCGCAAGTTCTTCATGCACAAGGCCAAGGGCATGGTGCGTGACGTGTTTCGCACGCGCAATATGCGCGCGCTGCCCGGTAATGTGGGCCTGGGCCAGGTGCGTTACCCCACAGCGGGCAACGCATACAGCGAAGAAGAGGCACAACCGTTTTACGTCAATGCACCATTTGGCATCGTGCTGGTGCACAACGGCAACCTGACCAACGCCCGCGAGTTGCGCACGGAGCTGTTTCAAACGGACCACCGCCACACCAACACCGACAGCGACTCTGAAGTGTTGCTGAACGTCTTTGCCCACGAGCTGGAGCGGTCTACGCGGGGTGTGCCTTTGCAGCCCGAAGATGTGTTTACCGCCGTGCGTGCGGTACACAAGCGCATCAAGGGCTCGTACGCCGTGATCGCGCTGATTGCAGGCCATGGGCTGCTGGCTTTCCGCGACCCCCATGGCATCCGACCGCTGGCCATGGGACGCAGCCAAGACGGCACGGTGATGGTGGGCAGTGAGTCGGTAGCGCTGGAGGGCACGTCCCATGTGTTCGATCGCAACATCGATCCCGGCGAAGCAATCTTCATCACGCTGGACGGCAAGGTCCATGCACGCCAGTGTGCCGAGAACCCGCAGTTGAACCCGTGCATTTTCGAGTTCGTGTACCTGGCGCGGCCAGACTCGGTGCTCGACGGTATCTCTGTGTACCAGGCGCGTTTGAACCTGGGTGAGGCCTTGGCCAAGCGGGTGGTGTCCACTGTGCCGCCCAACGAGATCGACGTGATCATCCCAATCCCCGAGTCGAGCCGCCCCAGTGCCACGCAACTGGCGCATTTGCTCGGCATTCCGTACCGCGAAGGTTTTGTGAAGAACCGCTACGTGGGTCGCACCTTCATCATGCCGGGGCAGGGCGTTCGCAAGAAGTCCGTGCGCCAGAAGCTCAACGTAATCGCGAGCGAGTTCAAGGGCCGCAATGTGCTGTTGGTGGACGATTCCATCGTGCGCGGCACCACCAGCCGCGAGATTGTGCAGATGGCCCGCGACGCGGGCGCCCGCAAGGTGTACCTGGCCAGCGCTGCGCCGCCTGTGCGCTACCCCAACGTGTACGGTATCGACATGCCCACCAGCAGTGAACTGGTGGCCCATGGCCGCACCGTGGAAGAAATTCGCCAGGCGATTGGCTGCGACGCGCTTATCTACCAGGATGTGGACGGCATGAAGAAGGCGATTGGCGCGCTCAACAACGCGATTGTGGGGTTTGATGCGTCGTGCTTTGACGGTGTCTACGTGACGGGTGATATCACCGCTGAAGGCATTGCCAGCCTGAATGAAGGGCGCGTGGGTGTTGAGGAGAACGAGGAAGACACGTCCCGTTTGGCGCTGCCCAATGCCCAAGAGGCTTGAAGAACGCTTTACTCGCGGCTGATAGTTTTTTGTTTTGAGTGCGGTGGGCAGCAAGGCTTGCAACGCACTTTGAATTGACCGGATCTTGAAACTGGCCCCGAGAGGGGCCAGACCTTATTGATATGACTGAAACTAACACTCCCACCACGGGGCGCGTGCGCACCCGGTTTGCGCCATCCCCGACGGGATTCATTCATCTGGGCAATATTCGCTCGGCGCTTTACCCATGGGCTTTTGCACGCGCCACGGGCGGAGACTTCATCCTGCGCATTGAGGATACCGACCTGGAACGCTCCAGCCAGGAGGCGGTGGACGTCATCATCGACGGCATGGCCTGGCTCGGTCTGGACCATGATGAAGGCCCTTTCTACCAAATGCAACGTATGGACCGCTACAAGGCGGTATTGGCAGAGATGGTGGCTGCTGGTCATGTGTATCCCTGCTACATGAGCATGGTTGAATTGGACGCTCTGCGCGAAAAGCAGATGGCCGCCAAGGAGAAGCCCCGCTACGACGGCACCTGGCGCCCCGAAGCTGGCAAAACGTTGCCTGCTGTTCCTGATGGCGTGCGGCCCGTACTGCGTTTCAAGAACCCCCAAGGCGGTGTGGTGGCCTGGGATGACAAGGTCAAAGGACGCATCGAGATCAGCAACGATGAGCTCGACGATCTGGTGATTGCGCGCCCGGACGGTACACCCACCTACAACTTCTGCGTGGTGGTGGACGATATCGACATGGCCATCACCCACGTGATCCGCGGTGACGACCATGTGAACAACACACCGCGCCAGATCAACATTTTCCGCGCACTGGGCAAAGAGCCGCCGGTGTATGCCCACCTGCCGACGGTGCTCAATGAGCAGGGCGAGAAAATGAGCAAGCGCAACGGCGCCAAGCCTGTCACGCAGTACCGCGACGAGGGCTATCTGCCCGACGCCATGGTGAACTACCTGGCTCGACTGGGCTGGAGTCATGGAGACGACGAAATCTTCAGCCGCGAGCAGTTTTTGCAGTGGTTCAACCTGGATCATCTGGGGCGCAGTGCAGCCCAGTTCGACGAAGCCAAGCTGCGCTGGGTGAATGCCCAGCACCTCAAGGTGATGCCGGACGACGCTTTGGCGGCATTGGTGGCCCCGCAGTTGCAGCAGCGCGGCGTTGGCGAGCAAGAACTCGCCGATGGCCGACTGCCGCGCATTTGCGCGCTGTTCAAGGACCGCTGCGACACCACAGTTGTTCTGGCGAACTGGGCGCAGGTGTTTTATGGCGACGTAACACCTGTAGAGGCAGAGCGCACTCAGCACGTTACAGAGGCGATTGCTCCGGCCCTGGAAGCCTTGGCCGATACCTTGGCGGTGTGTGAGTGGGACAAGGCATCCATCAGTGCCGCATTCAAGCAGGTACTCGCAGCCCAGGGGCTCAAGATGCCCCAGCTGGCCATGCCTGCGCGTGTTTTGACCGTCGGCACTGCCCAAACGCCATCCGTGGATGCTGTCTTGGAACTGGTAGGACGTGAAAAAGTTGTAGCGCGTTTGCGAAACCGCTAAAAACCTGTCTATAATTCAAGGCTCAGGTGATGACGACAAACACAGTGTGTAGGTTGTCACGCTGGGGGGTATAGCTCAGCTGGGAGAGCGCTTGCATGGCATGCAAGAGGTCATCGGTTCGATCCCGTTTACCTCCACCAAAGTTTGTTGATAGTTACGGTTAGTTCCAAGGTTTTGACCCCATCGTCTAGAGGCCTAGGACATCACCCTTTCACGGTGAGTACCGGGGTTCGAATCCCCGTGGGGTCGCCAAGTTGTAGCGCTTGGCTTGTGTTGAGAGATGCAAGCGAAAGCTGCCTGCCAGGAGTGGTAGTTCAGTTGGTTAGAATACCGGCCTGTCACGCCGGGGGTCGCGGGTTCGAGTCCCGTCCACTCCGCCAGTCATCAACCGCTGCAGTCGCAAGGCTGCAGCGGTTTTTTTATGCCCCTCTGGATTTTCAGTGGTCCCGCTCGGAAGCGACTAGAAAAATAGGCATAAAAAGAGCTGCTAGCGCTTGTGGATAAAGCACTAGCAGCTATAAATTCAGTAGCTATTTCTCAGCGTGGGGCAAGGCGGATGGCGCCATCAAGGCGGATCACCTCGCCATTGAGCATGTCGTTTTCAAAGATGTGCTGAACCAGCTTTGCGTAGTCCTGGGGCGTGCCCAGGCGGCTGGGGAAGGGCACGCCAGCGGCGAGCGCGTCTTGCACTTCCTGGGGCATGCCAAACAGCATGGGCGTGCCGAATATACCGGGGGCGATGGTCATGTTGCGGATGCCGTTGCGCGCCAGGTCGCGGGCAATCGGCAGGGTCATGCCCACCACGCCGCCCTTTGACGCCGCATAGGCGGCCTGGCCGATCTGGCCGTCATAGGCTGCCACGCTGGCGGTGGAGATCAACGCACCGCGCTCGCCCGTGGTTTCGGGTTCGTTCTTGCTCATGGCTTCTGCGGCCAGGCGGATCATGTTGAAGCTGCCAATCAGGTTCACGGTGACCGTCTTGCTGAAAACGGCCAAAGCATGCGCGCCATTTTTGCCGACGGTTTTTTCTGCCGGTGCGATGCCAGCGCAGTTCACCAGCCCCATCAACTTGCCCATCGACACAGCCTTGGCCACCACGGCCTGGCCATCGGCCTCGTTGCTCACATCACATTTCACAAAGGCGCCACCGATTTCCGTTGCCACAGCCTCGCCTTTTTCGGCTTGCATGTCGGCAATCACGACCTTGCCGCCCTGTGCCGCCAGCATGCGCGCAGTGCCTTCGCCCAAGCCCGAGGCGCCGCCCGTCACGATAAATACCTTGCCTTTGATTTCCATGGTCTGTCTCCAGTAAGTGACGTTAACGTAAACGTCAATTATGGCGCATCTCCCTAGTGCCTTGAAGGCGCAAAAAAGCCCGGTCCAAGCCGGGCTCTGAGCGGGTGCGCAGAGGGCAGGGTGCTTACTGGAAGCCGACCCGGTCCAGCATTTGCTGCACCTTGGTGGTGTTGGCGCCCACCGCGCTGATCGGAATGGTCTCGCTCTTGAAGGGTTGGCCGCCCGTCATGGCCTTGAGGGCGGGGTTGTCCAGCGTTACGCCCTTGGCGGCTGGCCATTCATTGTTGCCGTTGGCAAAATAGCTCTGGGCTTCTGGGCTGGCGAGGTATTCCAGAAACTTGACGGCGTTGGCCTGGTTCTTTGCATTCTTGGCAATGGCGCCACCGGCAATGTTCAGGTGGGTTCCCCAAGACGCCTGGTTCGGGAACACCACCCCCACTTTGTTCACCACCGCCACATCTTCGGGCTTGGTAGAGCGCATCAAACGCGCCAGGTAGTAGCTGTTGGTGACTGCGATGTCGCATTCGCCCGCAGCCACGGCCTTGATCTGGTCGGTATCTCCGCCCTTCGGTGGACGCGCCAGGTTGGCCACCATGCCTTTGAGCCAGGCTTCCGCCTTCTGCTCGCCCATGTGTTCGGTTACGGCACCGAACAGGCTCAGGTTGTACGGGTGCGAGCCGGAGCGGATGCACAGCTTGCCCTTGTTCTTGGGGTCGCCCAGCGACTCATAGGTGGCTACGTCTGACTGTTGCACCTTGACCTTGTTGTAGACGATCACACGAGCGCGAGTCGATAGGCCAAACCAAGCGACGCTGCCGTCAGCGGTGGGCGCGCTGCGCAGGTTGGCGGGAATCGCATCGTTCAGCACCTTGGACTGAATGGGCTGGAACAGGCCATCGACTTCGCCCTTGTGCAAGCGGGCCGCATCCACCAGCAGGATCACGTCTGCGGGAGACGCGGAGCCTTCAGCCTTCAGCCGCGCCAGGATGCCAGCGTCGTCCGCGTCCACGCGGTTGATCTTGATGCCAGTGGCCTTTGTGAAGCCCGAATACAGCGCTTCGTCCGTGGAGTAGTGGCGGGCCGAGTAGAGGTTGACCACTTGGTCCTGGGCATTAACAGCGCCTGCGGTGGCGGCCAGAACACAAGCGCTCAGCAAGGCTTTCACAGTCTTTGACATGGGATACATCTTTCAGGGTTAAAACTGCGGCGATGATAAAGCAAACACGAATTATTCTTGTTAAAGTCTTCGATGCCGTCCGGGATTTGTGACCGGGGTTTGATCTGGTGCAGGTGCCAAAGACAGGCGAGGAAACGACAGGCAAAAAAAAGCCCAGTCGTAAAACTGGGCTTTAAAAGGATCCTTGAAACGGGGTTTCGAGAGGATCCAAGGAGACAACTGGTGCGCCGTAGACGGTGTCTGCAGGGCATGGGTTGAATTATCAGGGTATTCCCTGAATGCAACCTAGAGTGAACACTCCAAGTCGCGAGAAACCAGCACAGGGCTTAGCGCTTGCGTGGAGCCGCGGTCTTGGCTGCGTTGGCAGCGGTGCTGGCAACAGCGTTGAAGTTGGCTTCAGCCACATCCGACGCTTGCTTGACAGCCTTTTGAACGGATTCAAAAGCGTTGTTAGCGGCAGAGACGGCGCTCTTCATCACGGCCACAGCGGTTTCAGAACCGGCGGGGGCGTTCTTTGCGGCGCTGTCCACCAGGTTGGTGAATGCTTTTTGTGCATCGGTTGCCTGGCCTTCAAAGGCCTTGCCGAACTCGGCAGCGGTGCCGGAAGAAATGTCATACAGGTGACGGCTGTAGGCAGCGGTCTTTTCAGCCAGGGGCTGGAACAGGCCGGCTTGCAGGGCCAACAGTTCTTGTGCGTCCTTCACACCCAGCACAGCTTGGGAGTGGGTAGCGGCTTCAGCCAAGGCAGCGCGCGAAGCGGTCACGTTCAGTTCAACCAGCTTTTCAACGCCTTCGAAGGCCTTGGTGGTCAGGCCAAACAGGGTTTCCAGGTTGGCTTTGTGGGATGCCAGGATTTGTTCTGCGGTCAGCGACATGTTGTATCTCCTAAAAATGGTGCCCAAGGGGCGGGGTGGCTTACATACATCTGCGCTGGCCCTGACTTGCTAAAGTCATGTTGCAGTGCAGCATGGATCGAATTTTAGGGACTTGGTGCGGTATTGCAAGGGCTTTTTGTTGCGTTGCAGCAAATTAGGGACGATCACCCAGAACCCCTTGGTTTGCCACAATCGTGTCATGCACGCTTACTACGCAGACCACTTTGTGCTGCCCCTGCCCGAGGGCCACCGCTTTCCCATGGCCAAGTACCGCATGCTGCGCGACCGGATTGCGCAGCACCTGCCGGGTGTCGCTCTGCAAGTCGCACAGCCTGCGTCGGACAGCGAACTGGCGCTGGCGCACACGCCGGACTACATCCACGCCATTGTCACGGGCTCGCTGCCGCCTGCGGCCCAGCGCGAGATCGGATTCCCGTGGAGTGAAGCCATGGCCGAGCGCGCCCGCCGCTCGGTGGGCGCCACGGTGGCTGCCAGCCGCGTTGCCTTGCAGCAGGGCGTGGCGGGCAATCTGGCGGGTGGCACTCACCATTCGTACGCGGAAAAGGGCAGCGGCTTTTGCGTGTTCAACGACGTGGCCGTGGCAGCGCGGCAGATGCAGGCCGAATGGGCGCGCGGGCAGGGCGTGCGTCAGCACCCGCTGAAGGTGGCGGTGATTGATCTGGATGTGCACCAGGGCAATGGCACGGCCCATATTTTTCAGACGGATGAGAGCGTATTCACCTTATCGCTGCATGGTGCGCGCAATTTTCCGTTTCGCAAGGAGCCTAGCGACCTCGATGTGGAGCTTCCCGACGGATGCACCGATGACGAGTACCTGAACGCGCTGGAGCAAGCGCTCGATACGCTGGACAGGCGCTTCACGCCGGGCCTCGTGTTGTATCTGGCCGGGGCCGACCCGCATGAGGGTGACCGCCTGGGCCGCCTCGCAATCAGCCACGATGGCCTGGAGTCCCGCGACCGGCGCGTGTTCGACTGGGCATGGCAGCGGCGCATTCCACTGGCGTTCACCATGGCGGGTGGCTACGGGCGCGACCTGGAGGACACGCTTCGGGCCCAGCTCACGACCTGGCAGGTGGCGCTGCACTACCACCAGCGCTGGCAGAATGTGCGGCCATGACGTCCCCCGCAAGCCTCTCCCCATCTGCCCCCGCGCCCGCTGCTGCTATTGCCCGCCCCGCACCCCAAGCCCGCAGCGCCTACCCGGTGTTTCGCCCCATCACCACCCGCTGGGCTGACAACGATGTCTACGGTCACGTGAATAACGTTGTGTACTACAGCTGGTTCGACACTGCGGTCAACGCGCACCTGATCGACCAGGGCGTGCTCGACATTCACGCGGGCGGCACCATTGGCCTGGTGATCGAAACCCAGTGCAACTACTTTGCGCCGCTGGCGTTTCCGCAGACGGTGGAGGCGGGCATCCGCGTGGCGCGCCTGGGTGGCTCCAGCGTGCGCTACGAGGTGGGGCTGTTTGCGCAGGGCGAGCCCCTGACCGCTGCAGCTGGCCATTTCATCCACGTGTATGTCGACCGCGACACACGCCGACCCGTACCGGTGCCCGACGCGCTGCGCAAGGTGCTCCAGGCCCTTGTGGTCGCGGGTTGAGGCGCTGCACAGCTGAACTAATCAAATTGATAGCTGCTAGCGCATGCTGGATAAGCGCTAGAGCCTGTTTTGGCTCGAATTAATCTGCGGCGACCGGCATGGCTGACAGGGGCGCATCGCCTGCGCCCCTGCCCAGCGCACAAGCCCCTGATGGCCTACACTTTGCGGCCCCGTTGCTTGCTTGCGGCCCGCACCCCTTAGAGGCCCGCCCTGTCCATGATCATCACCAGCCTGCTCGATACCGACCTGTACAAGTTCACCATGATGCAGGTGGTGCTGCATCAGTTTCCAGGGGCGCAGGTGGAGTACAAGTTCAAGTGCCGCAACCCCGGCGTGCAACTGGCGCCGTTTGTGAACGAGATCCGTGATGAGATCCGCTCGCTGTGCAGCCTGCACTTTCAGGACGCAGAGCTAGCGTATCTGCGGTCACTGCGCTTCATCAAGAGCGACTTCGTGGATTTTCTCGGGCTGTTCAAGCTCAACGAGAAATACATCACCGTCACGCCCCAGCACAACGGCGAGATCGAAATCTCCATCCGGGGGCCGTGGCTGCACACCATCCTGTTCGAGATCCCGGTGCTGGCCATCGTCAATGAGGTCTACTTTCGCAACACGCAGAAAGTGCCCGACTTCCTGGAAGGCCGCCGCCGCCTGGATGCCAAGATTGCGCTGCTGCAGGGTGACGGCCTGTCGGATCTCAAGATTGCCGACTACGGCACGCGCCGGCGTTTTAGCCGCGCCTGGCACGAAGAGGTGCTGCGGGTGCTGGTGGCCCGCCTGGGCACCGGCGACCGCCGCCCCGGCTCCCCCGCAGGCCCCGGCCAGTTTGCGGGCACCAGCAACGTGCTTTATGCGATGAAGCTGGGCGTCACACCGCTGGGCACGATGGCGCACGAATATTTGCAGGCCTGCCAGGCACTGGGCCCGCGTCTGCGCGACAGCCAGGTGTTTGGATTTGAAATGTGGGCCAAGGAATACCGCGGCGACCTGGGCATTGCGCTGTCGGACGTGTACGGCATGAGCGCCTTTCTGCGCGACTTTGACCTGTATTTCTGCAAGCTGTTTGACGGCGCCCGCCACGACAGTGGTGACCCATTTGCCTGGGGCGAGCGCCTGCTCGACCATTACCGCAAGAACCGCGTGGACCCCCTGACCAAAACGCTGATCTTCAGCGACAGCCTCACGGTGCCGCGCATCATCGAGCTGTACGGCCAGTTCCGTGGCCGCTGCCAGCTGGCGTTTGGCATTGGCACCAACCTGACCAACGACTTGGGGGAACCGCCCACGCACGAGCCGCTGCAGGTGGTGATAAAGATGACGCGCTGCAATGACCAGCCCGTGGCCAAGCTGTCGGACACGCCGGGCAAAGGCATGTGCGACGACGAAAAATACCTGGCCTATCTGCGCCAGGTGTTTGACATCCCCAGCACCGTTTGAAACCGCCCAGCGGTTTCAAACGGTGGCACCCCTAGCCTTGTCGCACTTTTGCACCCGAGACAACACCCATGACGAAACCCCGCATCCTGGTAGCCCGCGCCATCTTCCCTGACATCGTCGACCGCCTGCGCCAGCATTTCGAGGTCGAGGCCAACCCCGAAGACGCCATCTGGAGCCCCGCTGAACTGGCCACGCGGCTGGCCGACAAGGACGGCGCCTTCACCACCGGCAGCCAGCGCATCGACGCCGACCTGCTGGCCGCCGCGCCGCGTTTGAAGATCGTCGCCAACATGGCTGTGGGCTACAACAACTTTGACGTGGATGCCATGACGGCTGCCGGCGTTCAGGGCACCAACACCCCTGATGTGCTGACCGAGACCACCGCCGACTTCGGCTTTGCGCTGCTGATGGCCACCGCGCGCCGCATGACGGAGAGCGAGCATTACCTGCGCGCGGGTCAGTGGACCAAGTGGAGCTACGACATGTTCGCGGGCAGCGACATCCACGGCAGTACGCTGGGCATCCTCGGCATGGGCCGCATCGGCCAGGGCATTGCAAAACGCGGCGCGCATGGCTTTGGCATGAAGGTGATCTATCACAACCGCTCGCGGCTTGCTGCTGAACTGGAAGCCGAATGCAAGGCCACCTACGTCAGCAAAGACGAACTGCTGCGCACCGCAGACCATGTGATGCTGGTGGTGCCCTATACCCCCGCATCGCGCCACACCATTGGCGCGGCCGAGCTGGCGCTGATGAAGCCCACCGCCACGCTCATCAACATCGCTCGCGGCGGCATTGTGGACGACGCCGCGCTGGCCGTGGCCCTGCGCGAGCGGCGCATTGCCGCAGCGGGGCTGGATGTGTTCGAGGGCGAACCCACCGTGCACCCCGACCTGTTGACCGTGCCCAACGTGGTGCTCACGCCGCACATCGCCAGCGCCACCGTGCCCACGCGCCGCGCCATGGCCGACCTGGCGGCGGACAACCTGATTGCGTTCTTTGACGGGCGGGGTGCGCTCACGCCGGTGAACACGCCCGCTGCAAACGCTTCCCGGACTCGCTGAAACCCAGAATTTGAATGAAATTGCCCGCTAGCCCTTATCCAGCAAGCGCTTGCAGCTATAAAAATCATAGTAATTTGCCTTGACAACTGACACGCTTGTATTGCTGGCCGCTCTGGCTTTGGTCGTGGTTTTGCTGGTGCTCTTGCTGACGCGACGCCCCCGTGTGGACCTGCCGCCTGAATGGCTGGCGCGTTTGCAGGTACTGGAGCAAACCACCCAGGCCACCCAACTTGCCGTGGCCAAGAACGATGGTGCGCTGGACGGTATGGGCCAGCAGCTGCGCGGCCTCACGCAAAGCACGCAGACCACGCTGGAGGGGCTGCGCCACGCGGTTGATGAGCGCTTGACGCAGGCCGTGGCTGAATCGCGCAACGGCCGCGCTGAGCTGCTGGCAGCATTTGGCGTGTTCGAGGCGCGGCTGGAGCAGCGGCTGGCCGCGCTGGATGCAGCCACGCGCCTCACGCTGGATTCGCTCAAGAGCGACTCCCATGCGCAGTTGGGCACCATGTCGCAGGCGCTCAAGGACCAGCTCGAAGCCAACGGCTACCAGATCAAGAACCAGTTCTCGGTGCTGCAAGATGCCGTGTCGCAGCAGCTTGCGGGACTGGTGCAGGGCAGCCAGCACAACGCAGAACAATTGCGCACCGCGCTCAACGAGCGGCTGGGCGCCATGCAGGCCGACAACGCCACCAAGCTCGAAGAAATGCGCCGCACGGTGGACGAAAAGCTCCACGCCACGCTGGAGCAGCGCCTGGGCGAATCCTTCAAGTTGGTGAGCGACCGGCTCGAACAGGTCCACAAGGGCCTGGGTGAAATGCAGACGCTGGCGGGCAGCGTGGGCGATTTGAAGCGCGTGATGACCAACGTGAAATCGCGTGGCACATGGGGCGAAATGCAGTTGGGCGCGATCATCGACAACGTGCTCACGCCCGACCAGTTCGCGCGCAACGTCAAGACCGTGCCGGGCAGCGACGAGTTGGTGGAATTTGCCATTCGCCTGCCGGGCAAAAGCGACGAACACCCGGTGTGGCTGCCGATTGATTCCAAGTACCCGGTGGAGCAGTACCAGCGCCTGATGGACGCGCAGGACGCGGCTGACAAGCTGCTGATCGCATCCGCTGGCAATGCCTTCGAGACGTCCATCAAGCTGGAGGCCAAGAAGATCTTTGCCAAGTACGTGTCGCCCCCGCACACCACCGACTTTGCCGTGCTGTACCTTCCCACCGAAGGCCTGTTTGCCGAGGTGATGCGCCGCCCGGGTCTGGTCGAGGCGGTGCAAAACGATTGCCGCGTCATGATCACCGGCCCGGCCAACCTGGCGGCCATGCTCAACAGCCTGCAGATGGGTTTCAAGACGCTGGCGATTGAAAAGCGCTCGTCCGAGGTGTGGAGCCTGCTGGGCAGCGTGAAGACCGAGTTTGCCAAGTTCGGCGATGTGGTCGAGGCCACCAAAAAATCCATCGACGCGGCTGCCAAAAAGTTTGACGAGGTGGGCGTGCGCACCCGCGCCATTCAAAAGCGCCTGCGCGATGTGCAGGACTTGCCCGCGCCCGATGTGGCCGCGCCATTGGCGGGCGCGCAGCCCAACGTGTTGGCGGGGCAGGAGCCCGAGGACGACCTGCCGTGAACTGGGCGCTGGCCCGGTTGATTGCTGGCCAGGTTTGCATCCACGCATGCATGGCAGGGATGCGCATGGCCGCGCCGCTGCTTGCGCTGCGTGAGGGCTACAGCGCAGCGGCCGTGGGCGTGTTGCTGGCGCTGTTTGCGCTGACCCAGGTGTTTCTGGCGCTGCCCGCTGGGCGGTATGCCGACCGCCATGGTCTGAAGCGGCCGGTGGGCTTTTCGGTGGCGGTGGCGGCGGTGGGCGCTGCGCTGGCGCTGGCGCTGCCGGTGTTTCCGGTGCTGTGCCTGGCCGCGCTGATGACTGGTGGCGCCACAGGCGCTGCCACCATTGCGCTGCAGCGGCATGTGGGCCGCGCGGCGCACGACGCAACCCAGCTCAAGCAGGTATTCAGCTGGCTGGCCATTGGCCCGGCGGTGTCCAACTTCATCGGCCCGTTTTGCGCGGGGCTGATGATTGACCACGCGGGCAGCGCGGCGGGCAGCACCGAGGGCTACCGCGCCGCGTTCGCGCTGATGGCCATCCTGCCGCTGCTGACGTGGTTCTGGGTGCGCGACACGGTGGAACTGCCGCCGGTGATTGCCGCCGCAGGCGGGCCGCCGCAACGTGCGTGGGACTTGATGAACGAGCCGCCGTTTCGCCGCCTGCTGATCGTGAACTGGCTGCTGTCGTCGTGCTGGGATGTGCACACCTTTGTGGTGCCGCTGCTGGGGCACGAACGCGGTTTGTCGGCCTCGGTCATCGGCTCCATTCTGGGGGCGTTTGCGATTGCGGCGGCGGTGATCCGGGTGCTGATGCCGCTGGTGGCCGAGCGCCTGCGCGAGCGCGTGGTGGTCGCCGGTGCCATGGTGGTCACGGCGGTGCTGTTTGGCGTGTACCCCTTGCTGGGAAGCGCGCTGGCCATGGGGCTGTGTTCGGTGTTGTTGGGTTTTGCGCTGGGCTCGGTGCAACCCATGGTGATGAGCCTGCTGCACCAGATAACGCCGTCGCACCGCCACGGGGAGGCGCTGGGCCTGCGCCTGATGGCGATCAACGCGTCCAGCGTGCTGATGCCCATGCTTTTTGGCACGGCAGGTGCGGTGATAGGGGTGGGCGGCCTGTTCTGGGTGGTGGGAGCCGCTGTGGGGGCAGGGGCGCGCATGGCGTGGCGCATGGGCACGGGAGCGGCCGGCAAAGCACACCCACCAAGCTGACTGGCCGATTGCTACGGGCAATCGACACTCGCAGAATTAGGGCAAATGGGGGGTGAGCAAAAGGGTTGAAAAGGAGTAGTCTCCGCCTGATCGACAGGAGGGGACTGCCATGCGCACTCAATCGGGGCTCCAGCGGGCCCGCCACCTGGTGCTGGTGCCGCTGCTGGGCCTTGTGCCCTGGTCTCTGTCCTTTGCGGACGATCTGCTGAACCAGGCACAGTCCTTTGTTCAGCAAGGCAATCCCCTGCAGGCTTTTCAACTGCTGGACGCCCAGGAATCCACCCGCGCAGGCGACCCGGCGTTTGACGAAGCCATGGGCCGCGCGGCCTTCGCCGCCCACCAGTACACCCGCGCCGTGATGGCCTGGGAGCGCCTGGTGGCAAAGCAGCCCGACAACACCGTTGCCCAACTGGAGCTGGCGCGCTCCCTGCACGCGGTCGGAGACCGCAAAGGCGTGTTGGCGCTTTCTGAGCAGGCGCGCGCCCGTGCCATCCCGGTGGATGCGGCGCTGAGCAGCGACCAGTTTTTGGTCTCCTATGACCGCATGGGGCACGAAGGGCGATCCACCTGGAAAGGGCACATCGACGTCACACTGGCCCGCGATACCAATGTCAACGCGGGGCCCGGCCTGAATGCGCCCGCGCTGTCGCCCCCCGGCACACCGCCCTGGACTTTGCAGCTGGGCGCGCAAGGGCAGCGTGCGTCGTATGCGTCCTTGCTGGGCAACGTGCGGGGGCGGCATGTGCTGGATGCACGCTGGTCGCTGATTGGCGCTGCAACGGCCGAAGTGCGCGGGCATACCAACGCCGGAAAGCCTTACGACAGCGACCAGCTGGATACGACGGCTGGCGTGGCCTACCGCGTAGAGCGCCACGAGTGGATGCTGAGTGCACAAGGCGCAACCTACCGGCTGGACGGCGACACGCTGCGCACCACTGGCGGCGTGCTGGGCGAATGGATCTACCGCATTGACGGGTTCCGCCAGTGGGACACGTTTTTGCAGGTGCAGGGCTTGCGTTACCCCGCCCAGGCACTGCGCGATGCGCGGCGCACGGTGGGTGGCACGTCGTACATCCACGTGTTGCGCAATGGCAGCCTGTTTTATGCGGGGCTTTATGCCGGACAAGAGAAGCCACGGGCTACGGGCGTGGACAGCCTGGGACATGACTTGGTCGGGCTGCGCGGCGGCGTGCAGTGGGCCATCAGTACGCAATGGGCGGCTTTTACCCACCTCAACTACGAGCGGCGCCACTATGGGGCTACAGACCCCTTTTTCGGTGTGACGCGGCGTGACCGGCAGGCGCACTGGGCGCTGGGGGTGTCGTGGCTGCCTGCGCCGGGTTGGCGGATCACGCCCCAATGGGCGCTGACGCGCAATGACTCGACATTGCCCATCACCGACTACGACCGCCGTATTTTTTCCGTCACCGTACGGCGTGAGTTTTGAGGGAGCCCGTGATGCAGCAATCCAATCTTCCTTCTACCCGGCTCGCGCTCTGGATGGCGATGGTGGCCGCATGGCCTGTGCAGGGTTTTGCCGCAGCGGGGTCGGTGCAGTTTTCTACGGGGGACGTGCAACTGCGCCGAGGGGCCGTGGTGGCGGCTGCCATCAAAGGCACCGACGTGGAAAGCGGCGACGTGATCGTGACCGGTTCCGCTGGCCGGGCGCAGATCCGGTTTTCGGACGGCGGCCTTGTCGCGCTGTACCCGGACTCGCAGTTCACCGTCACCCGCTATGCCGACACCGGCAACCCCGCGCAGGAGAACTTTGCCGTGAGCCTGCTGCAAGGCGGCATGCGCGCTGTCACGGGCCTGATCGGCAAGCGCAACCCCCAGAACTACAAGGTGATCACGCCAACGGCCGTGGTGGGCATTCGCGGCTCGGCTTTCCTGGTGGCTTTCAATACGCAGGGCGAACTGGTGGTGTCGGGTGAGCAGGATGAGATCGAGGTCTGCACCGAAGCAGGCTGCGTGGGCGTGAAAGCTGGGGAGTCGGTGCGTGTGGTGGCCAGCAGCCAGTTGCCGCTGTACACCCATACGCGCGCCGTGTTGCCGCTGCCACCGCCGCCGGTGCCGTTTGTTGTGGGTGAACAATTGGGCGGACCAGCGCGGGTAACGCCAGGCCCAACCGCGCCGACACCCCCTCCCGCGACGGTACCACCGGCACCCACGGTGCCGACGCCTGCGCCCGTACCTTTGCCAACGCCTGGGCCGACAGACCCGTTTGTGCCGACGCCGCCTCCTCCCACGGGTGCGCCCACGCCCACCCAGCCTCCGGCAACGCGGCCCCCGCCAGCGCCCACTACGCCACCGACGACGGCACCCCCTGTGGTGCGGCCGCCTATCTTTGTGTTGCCGCCCATCGTGCGGCCCATCGCGGTGCCACCCCCACCGCCGATTATTCGCTGAATCTGCGGGCCGCCCTTACGGTGCGCACGGGGCGGGCCGCAGGGCGCTGGTTACAGCTGGTAGAACGACTTGATCAGCTTCCACGCCTCTTGTGGGTCGTCGGTGTAGTGAAAGAGTTTGACGTCTTGCTCGGAGATCGTGCCTTCTTCGACCAGCACCTCGAAGTTGATGAGCCGCTTCCAGTAGTCGGTGCCAAACAGCACGATGGGCACCGGCTTGGCCTTTTGGGTCTGCACCAGGGTGAGCACTTCAAACAGCTCGTCGAGCGTGCCGAAGCCGCCGGGGAAGGCCACCAGCGCCTTGGCACGCATCATGAAGTGCATTTTGCGCAGCGCAAAGTAATGGAACTTGAAGCTGAGCGACGGTGAGATGAACCGGTTGCCGCTTTGCTCGTGGGGCAGGGCGATGTTCAGGCCGACGTTGAGCGCGCCCACGTCATGGGCGCCGCGGTTGGCAGCCTCCATGATGCCTGGGCCGCCACCGGTGCAGATGTAGATGCGGTCTGCGGGTGGCTGGCGCTCGCTGTGTTCGGCCACCACGCGGGCGAACTGGCGGGCCAGGTCGTAGTAGCGGGCGTTGCGCACGGCTTGCTGGGCGCGTCGCAGGCGCACCTCGTCGCCGCTGGCTTCGGCCTCTGCCAGCTGCGCTGCCGCTTCATCGGGGGCCACAAAACGTGCGCTGCCGTAGACCACCACCGTGTTCTCAATGCCTTGCTCCTGCTGGCCAAGGTCGGGCTTGAGCATTTCCAGCTGAAACCGGATGCCCCGGGCTTCGCGGCGGAACAGAAACTCGGGGTCCGCAAATGCGAGGCGGTACGCGTCGGCGTGCAGCGGGTTTCCACCGGCCGCATGGTTTTGCAGTTCGGCCCAGGCATCGGCCAGGCGGCTTTCGTTCAGTTGGGTGTTTGCTTCCATGGGGAGATGATAGTGTCAAAAAATCAGCTGGTGCTTGTCTAGCTTGCGCTAGATGCTATAAAAAATGAAGTGGTTGCAATGCCCAGTGCGGTCAGGGCGAGAGAGCCCATCAGGTGCAGCCCCGCTGTGCCCAGTGCCAGGGCATAGCGCTGCGCCATGAGCATTTCTACCACCTCGGCCGAGAAGCTGGAAAAGGTGGTGAGAGCTCCCAGAAACCCGGTGATCAGCGCCAGGCGCCAAACGGGATCGAGCTGGGGCGTGGCGTGAAAGAACGCCACGCACAGGCCTACCAAATAGCCGCCAATCAGGTTGGCGGCAAGCGTGCCCCAGGGCAGCACGCCCCCCGGGCTGAGCCACAGGCCCAGGCGCCAACGCATGAGGGCACCGGCACAGGCTCCAAGGCAGATGGCGAGAACGTGCAACATGGCGGCATTGTCTCTCAGCCAGATGGGGCTGCGCGCTGGTGCGGTGCGTGCGCTTCAGCGGCCTGTCATCTGCGTGGGCAGCCAGGTGACGATGCCAGGGAAGATATAGATCAGCGCCACGGCTGCACACATCAGCAAAAACATGGGCAGTGTGACTTTGGCGATCCAGGGCAACTCGCGCCCGGTCATGCCTTGGAGCACGAACAGGTTGAAGCCGACCGGTGGCGTGATCTGCGCCATCTCCACCACCAGCACCACAAAAATGCCGAACCAGATGGGGTCGATACCTGCCGCCTGGACGGTGGGCATGAGTACGCCCATGGTCAGCACTACCATGGAGATTCCGTCCAGGAACGAGCCGAGCAAGATGAAGAACAGAGCCAGCGCTGCAATGAGCTGTGCCTGATTGAGGCCCAGCGACCCGATCCATTCGGCCAGGTGGCGCGGCAGGCCGATATAGCCCATGGAGAGTGTCAGGAACGCGGCGCCCGCCAGGATCAAGGCGATCATGCAGTACAGCCGCGTGGCGCCCATGAGTGCGTCGCGAAAACTGGCCCAGCTCATCGACCCCTGCATTGCCGACAGCGTCAGCGCGCCCACCACCCCCACTGCTGCGGCTTCAGTGGCAGTGGCGATGCCGGTGTAGATAGAGCCGAGCACTGCGGCGATCAGCAGCACGACCGGGATCAGCGAGCGTGAGGCCGCGATCTTTTCCATGAACGTAAGGCGCTCCGTGGATTCGGGAATCTGCCCGGGGTTGCGCAGCGCCCACACGATGATGTAGCCCGAAAACAGCGCGGCCAGCAACATGCCAGGTAGCACGCCGGCCACAAACAGTTTGGAGATCGATACCTCCGCCATTACGCCGTACACGATCATGATGATGGACGGCGGAATAAGCAGGCCCAAGGTGCTGGCACCGGCCAGCGTGCCGACGATCATGTGCTCGGGATAGCCACGGGCTTTGAGCTCGGGCAGTGTCATCTTGCCGATGGTGGCGCAGGTGGCGGCGCTGGACCCCGACACCGCCGCAAAGATGGTGCAGCCGACCACATTGGTGTGCAGCAAGCGGCCCGGCAGCAGCTGCACCCAGGGCGCCAGGCCCTTGAACATGTCCTGCGACAGCCGGGTTCGAAACAGGATTTCGCCCATCCAGATGAAAAGGGGCAGGGCGGTGAGCGTCCAGCTCGATGCCGACCCCCAGATAGTCACTGCCATCGCGTCGCCCGCGGGGCGCGACGAAAACAGCTCCATACCGATCCAGGCTACGCCCGACAGCGCGAGACCGATCCACACACCGCTGCCCAGAATCAGAAACAGCGAAAGCACCAGCAAGCCGGTAATGGCGAGATCACTCATGGTCGGGGGCCTGCAGGGCGTGGGTTTGCGGTGTTGATCGGAGAGGGACGGGGGGCAAGGGGCGACATGCCGCAGTGCAGCGGTGCGCCTGCGCGGGCATCATTCATTGCGCAGCTGTTCGTCAGGGTTCTGGCGCGTGCGGCGGCCCATCAGCTCCAGCACCAGTTCGTCCACAAAGGCCAGCGCCAGCACCACGGTGCCCAACGCCATCGCAATTTGCGGAATCCACAGCGGTGTGGCGTCGCTGCTGGTGGAGATGTCGTGAAACTCGTGCGACTGCCACGCCAGCTTGCAGCTGTAGTAGGCAAACAGCACGGCCAGCAGCGTGGCAATGCCCAGCGACCAGATCTCAAAGCCCTGCTTCCAGCGGCCCTTGAGGGCGTTGAGCAGCAGCGTCACACGGATGTGCTCGCCGCGCTTTAAGGTGTGGGCCAGCGCCAGAAACCCGGCGGCGGCCATCATGTAGCCTGCATACGCATCGGTGCCCGGCACATGAAAGTGCAGCTGGCGGCTGATGATGGACAACAGCACCATGCCCAGCAGGCCGACCATAAAAAGCGCTGCCACTGCGGCAGCGCCGTCATACACAAAATCGAGCAATCGACGCATAAAACAGGCGGGTTTCTTTTCTTACTTGCGGAAGGCGTCAATCAGCGCCTTGCCTTCGGGACCGGCCTTGTCCAGCCATTCCTTGAGCATCGTGTCGCCCACCTTGGCCATGTCGGCCTTCAGTTGCGCGGGCGGGGCTTCCACGGTCATGCCGTTGGCCTTGAGCTTGGCGATGGTGTCGGTGTTGACCTTTGCGCTGTTGGCCCAGCCGCGTGCTTCGGCGTCGGCACCCGCCTTGAGCAGGGCGTCCTGGCTGGGCTTGTCCAACGCGTCAAACGCCTTCTTGTTCACCAGCACCGCGTTTTTGGGCAGCCAGGCCTGGGTGTCGTAGTAGAACTTGAGGTGTTCGTACAGCTTGCTGTCCACCCCCGTGGCGCCCGACGTCATGGTCGACTCGACCACGCCGGTCGCCAGCGCTTGCGAGAACTCTGCTGCCTGCACGGTCACAGGCTGTGCGCCCACCAGTTCTGCAATGCGTGCGGTGGCGGGGCTGTAGGCGCGCCATTTCACGGCCTTCAGGTCGGCGGCGCTGGTCAGAGGCTTCTTGGTGTAGATGCCTTGCGGTGGCCATGCCACGGCATACAGCAGCACCATGCCTTGTTCGGCCAGCTTCTTTTCCAGGAAAGGTTTTTGGGCGGCGTAGAGCTTTTTCGATGCGTCGTAGCTGTCAGCCAGGAACGGCAGGCCGTCCACGCCGAAGAGTTGCCATTCGTTCTGGAAGTTGGCCAGCAGGATCTCGCCCATCTGCGCCTGGCCGCCTTGCACGGCGCGCTTGATTTCGGGCGCCTTGAACAGCGCGGCATTGGCGTGCACCGTGATCTTGAGCTTGCCGCCGGTGGCCTTGTCCACATCGCCCGCCAGTTGCACCATGTTCTCGGTGTGGAAGTTGGTGGCTGGGTATGCTGCGGCCAGGTCCCATTTGGTCTGGGCAAAAGCCGAGGAGACAGACAGACCGGCAAGCAGGGCCAGGCTGAGTGCGGTGACGGGGAAGATTCGACGCTTCATAGGTGAGCTCCGCATGGTTTGATGTCAATGATTACGAGAGGGCACTGTATCGGAAGCCGATCAAAATGCGATAGGTGTTTTGCCTAAACGCTGACAAATTGCCAACAAATTGCTATCGACTTGCCTACAATGCCCCATGCATATCCCGTGCCAATGGCAGATCAACCCAGGATCGACCTCGTCATGAAATCCCCAGCAAAGCCCAAGACGGATTCCGGCCCCATCGTGTCGTCATCGCACCTGGTGTCTGCGCAGAGCGCGGAGATGAGCGAGTTTGAATTTGGCCTCATCGTGGCGGGCAACGCGTTTCACCGCTGGGTGGTGCATTGCATGTCGGCGGCGGGCCTCAAGGACCTGACGCCGCTGGACGTTGTGGTGCTGCACCATGTGTCGCACCGGGCGCGCGACAAACGGCTGGCCGACATCTGCTTCATCATGAATGTGGAAGACACGCACCTGGTGAACTACTCGCTCAAGAAGCTGCAGACCCTGGGCGTGGTGGCCTCGCAAAAAAATGGCAAGGAAGTGACCTACGCCGCCACCGACGCGGGCCGCGCCTACGTGCAGCGCTACCGCGAAATCCGTGAAAGCTGCCTGATTGACGCGTTGAACGCCGACGATGCGCTCAATCGCGACATCGGCGAGCTGGCCCGCTTGCTGCGTGTGCTGTCGGGCATGTATGACCAGGCGGCGCGGTCTGCTGCATCGCTGTGACTGTTGCCTTCCTTTACCCTCTCCCTTAGTCGAAAAATTGAATAAAAAGTGGCTCTAGCGCTTATCCATAAAGCGCTGATAGCTATACATTAAATAGCATTGATATGTCCAATCAACCCAATCCCTTGTCCCGCTGGCAGTTCTGGATCGACCGTGGAGGCACCTTCACCGACGTGGTGGGCAAGCGCCCGGACGGCACCCTGGTCACGCACAAGCTGCTGTCCGAGAACCCCGAGCAGTACAAGGACGCGGCCGTCGCAGGCATCCGCCATCTGCTGGGGCTCAAGTCCGGCGAGGCGGTGACGCCCGAGTTGGTGGAGTGCGTGAAGATGGGCACCACCGTGGCCACCAACGCGCTGCTGGAGCGCAAGGGCGAACCCACGCTGCTCATCACCACCAAGGGTTTCAAGGACGCGCTGCGCATTGCGTACCAAAACCGCCCGCGCTTGTTTGACCGGCGCATCGTGCTGCCCGAGCTGCTGTACGAACGCGTGATCGAAGCGCAGGAGCGCGTGGGCGCGCACGGCGACGTGATCGAAGCGCTGGACGAAGCCCACCTGAAAGAACGCCTGTGGGCCGCCTATGACGCGGGCCTGCGCAGCGCGGCCATTGTGTTCATGCACGGCTACCGTTACACCGCGCACGAAGAAGCCGCCGCCCGCATTGCGCGCGAGGCGGGCTTTACGCAGGTGAGCGCATCGCACGCCACCAGCCCCATGATGAAGTTGGTGAGCCGGGGCGACACCACGGTGGTCGATGCGTATCTGTCACCCATCCTGCGCCGCTATGTGGACCAGGTGGCCAGCGAGATGCCGGGTGTGCAGTTGTTCTTTATGCAGTCGTCGGGCGGGTTGACGGACGCGCAGGTGTTCCAGGGCAAGGACGCGATCCTCTCGGGGCCTGCGGGCGGCATTGTCGGGATGGCGCGCACCGCAGGTTTGGCGGGCCACGACAAGGTCATCGGCTTTGACATGGGTGGCACCAGCACCGATGTGAGCCACTATGCGGGCGAGTTTGAGCGGGAGTTTGAGACGCAGGTGGCGGGCGTGCGCATGCGTGCGCCGATGATGAGCATCCACACCGTGGCGGCGGGTGGCGGCTCCATCCTCGGTTTTGACGGCGCGCGTTTTCGCGTCGGCCCCGAGAGCGCTGGCGCCAACCCCGGCCCCGCCAGCTACCGCCGGGGCGGACCGCTCGCTGTGACCGATGCGAACGTGATGGTCGGCAAGATCCAGCCCGCGCATTTCCCCCAGGTGTTTGGCCACGGCGCCAATGAGGCTTTGGATGGCGATGCGGTAGCGCAAAAATTCGACGGCCTTGCCACCCAGACCGGGCGCAAGGCTGAGGATGTGGCCCACGGTTTTATCCAGATCGCTGTGCAGCAGATGGCCAACGCCATCAAGAAGATCAGCGTGGCACGCGGCTACGACGTGACGCGCTACACGCTGCAGTGTTTTGGCGGCGCGGGCGGCCAGCATGCGTGTCTGGTCGCAGATGCACTGGGCATGACACGCGTGTTTGTGCACCCTCTGGCGGGTGTGCTCAGCGCCTACGGCATGGGCCTGGCGGACCAGAACGTGATCCGCGAACAGGCGGTGGAGGCCAAGCTGGTGCCTGAGGCATTGCCCGGCATAGAAGCCACATTGGAACAACTCGCCACCACGGCCCGCACCGAGCTGGAGCGCCAGCAGTCGGGCAGCGGCACCGCCGTGGTGCACCGCCGCGTGCATGTGCGCTATGAGGGCAGTGACTCGGCGCTAATAGTTCCGTTTGGCTCCATGTCAGAGATCACCGCCGCATTCGAGAACGCCTACCGCCAGCGCTTTGCCTTCCTCATGCAGGGCAAAGGTTTAGTGGTGGAGGCCGTGTCGGTCGAGGCCGTGGTGCCCGGAGATGCGCCCGTGGAGCCACGCCACGCGCTGCATCCCGCGCGCGAAGTGCCGCGCCGCAGCACCGTGCGCATGTACACCGGTGGCGTGGATGGCGTGGCCGCGTGGCATGACGCGGCGCTGGTGGTGCGTGAAGACTTGCGCCCCGGCGATGTGATCCCCGGCCCGGCCATCATTGCCGAAAAGAATGCCACCACCATCGTCGAGCCCGGCTGGGAGGCTGAGTTGACCGACCTCGATCACCTGCTGCTCAACCGCCGCGTGGCGCGCGCCGTGCAGCATGCCGTGGGCACCACGGTAGACCCGGTGCTGCTCGAAGTGTTCAACAACCTGTTCATGAACATCGCCGAGCAGATGGGGCTGCAGCTGCAGAACACGGCGTACTCGGTCAATATCAAGGAGCGCCTGGACTTCAGCTGCGCGCTGTTTGACACCGCCGGCAACCTGATCGCCAACGCGCCGCACATGCCGGTGCACCTGGGCAGCATGGGCGAGAGCATCAAGACCGTGGTGCGTGAAAACGCGGGCAAGATGCAGCCCGGCGATGTGTACGTGCTCAACGACCCGTACCACGGCGGCACGCACCTGCCGGACATCACCGTGATCACGCCGGTCTACATCGCCAATGAGGCCGAGCCCACGTTCTACGTGGGCAGCCGCGGCCACCACGCGGATGTAGGCGGCACCACGCCCGGCTCCATGCCACCGTTCTCCACGCGCATCGAAGAAGAGGGCGTGCAGATTAACAACGTGAAGCTGGTGGAGCGCGGGGTGTTGCGCGAGGCCGAGATGATTGCGCTGCTGGAAAGCGGCGAATACCCATCGCGCAACCCGCAGCAGAACATGGCCGACCTGCGCGCGCAGATCGCAGCCAACGAAAAAGGCCAGCAGGAGCTGCGCCGCATGGTGGCCGAGTTTGGCCTGGATGTCGTGCAGGCCTACATGCGCCATGTGCAGGACAACGCCGAGGAGTCCGTGCGCCGCGTCATCACGCGCCTGAAGGACGGTGCGTTCACCCTGCCGCTGGACAATGGCGCGCAAATCAGCGTGGCCGTGAAGGTGGATGCAGTGAGTCGCAGCGCCACCATCGACTTCACCGGCACCAGCCCGCAGCAGACCAACAACTTCAACGCGCCCACAGCGGTGTGCATGGCGGCGGTGTTGTATGTGTTCCGCACGCTGGTGGATGACGACATTCCGCTGAACGCGGGGTGCCTCAAGCCGCTGAACGTCATCATCCCGCCGGGCAGCATGCTCAACCCCAACCCGCCGGCCTCGGTGGTGGCGGGCAATGTGGAAACGTCCACCTGCATCACCAATGCGCTGTACGGCGCGCTGGGCCTGATGGCAGCGGGGCAGTGCACCATGAACAACTTCACCTTTGGCAGCACGCGCTACCAGTACTACGAGACCATCTCGGGCGGCAGTGGCGCGGGTGGCGTGTGGGATGCTGATGGGCAACTGGCGGGCGGTTTTGATGGCACCAGCGTCGTGCAATGCCACATGACCAACTCGCGCCTGACAGACCCCGAGGTGCTGGAGTTCCGCTTCCCGGTGCGGCTGGAGGGCTACGAGATCCGCAAGGGCTCGGGCGGTGCGGGGCAGTACAAGGGCGGCGATGGCGGCATCCGCCGCGTGCGATTCCTGGAGCCGATGACGGCCAGCATCCTGTCGAACGGCCGCCACCATGGCGCGTTTGGTATGGCGGGTGGCCAGCCGGGTGTCGTCGGCATCAACAAGGTGGTGCGCAGGGATGGCAGCGTGGAGTTGCTGGACCACATTGGCCAGGTGCAAATGCAGCCTGGCGATGTGTTTGTGATCCACACGCCGGGTGGTGGTGGTTTTGGTGTGTCAGGCCAAAATAATGATCTAAATTGCCGTTAGCGCTTATCTATAAAGCGCTGGCAGCTATTAATTCAGGAGTGTTTGGAGCCTGCACTTACCTCGGTCACTGCATCGGGCGGTGTAGCGGATGCGGTGTTCGCCGCTGCGTCGGCGTTGGCTTTGGGCTGGCTCAGGCTCGGCGGCACATCCAGCCCCATCTGCCGCGCGCGGAACAGCGCGGCGCGCATCAAAAAGATCGACATGATCGGCACCGTGATGGCCACAAACACGGCGATCAGCAGCGCATGCAGCGCGATGCTGCGGTCGGTCACGGTGAAGTACAGCACCGTGCCATGCATGATCAGCCAGCAGCCCAGCGTGGCGATGATGGCAGGCGCATGCACGCGTTCAAAAAACGTGGGCAGCCGCAGCAGCCCCGTGGAGCCCAGCAGCGCCAGCCCGGCACCCGACAGCACCAGCACGGCCACGATGATCTCCAGCCACAGGGGCAGCACGGCAGTGGCGGTAGCGGCGGCTTCGGTCATTCGATCACCTCGCCGCGCAGCAAAAACTTGGCCATCGCCATGGCGCCCACAAAGCTGAACAGCGCCAGCAGCAGCGCGGCTTCAAAGTAGTTTTTGCTGCCATACAGCAGGCCCAGCACCAGCATCACGAGCATGCCGCTCAGGTACATGCAGTCCAGCGCCAGCACCCGGTCTTGTGCGGACGGGCCCTTTAGCAGGCGGATCAGTGCGCAGCCCATGGCCAGCGCCAGCATGAACAACGCAATGGGCAGGGCCCAGTCCAGCACAGGGGTCGAAGTGGTTACTGCGATAGTGGTGGTCATTCAAAAATCTCCATCAGCGGGCGCTCATAGCGTTCCTTGACCTTGGCCGCAATGGCCTCGGGGTCGTCCACCTCCAGCACGTGCAGCAGCAGCATGCTGCGGTCCAGCGACAGCTCGGCCCATGCGGTGCCGGGGGTGATGCACACCACCATGGCCAGCACGGCCAGGCCGTTAGGGTCGCGCAGGTCGAGCGGAATGTGCACAAACCCGGCGGGGTGTTTGCGGCTTGCAGGCGACAGCAGCAGCCGCGCCACAGTGACGTTAGACAGCACCGTGTCTTTGGCCACCGTGAGCGCCAGGCGCAGCACCACACCGGGCTTGCGTATGCGCACCGGCAGCGGACGCAGCCCTGCGGTCAGCAGCGGTATGGCAATCCCCATCAGCCCGCCCAGCGCGAAGTGGCCCACGCTCAGGCTGCGGTTGAGCACCAGCCACAGGCCCAGCAAGGCCAGGGACAGCAGGGGTGCGGGCACGAGGCGCTGAAGTGGTCTGCGCCGCTGGGGGCGCGCAGGGGCGCGGTCGGTTTCCATATCGTGGGGTGTCATGGTGTGTCCCCCTGCACGGGTGCGCCCGTGCCGTGCGTCGGTGTTGTGGCGCTGGGCGGTGGCGTCGGCACGGGCGCTGCCGACATGATGGCACGCACATAAGTGGCAGGGGCATGCAGCGCATCGGCGGTAGCCTGTGTGTAGCGCATCACCGCGCTGGCCTGCCATACCAGTGCCGCGCAGGCCACCAGCAGCATGGCAATCGGCAGGCCCTCAAGCACCAGCAGCTGGGGTGTGGCGCGGCCTTGCGCCGACCAGAAATGGCGAATGCCCGAACGCGTGAGCGCCAGCAGGGCAATCAGGCCCGACACCACCAGCAAGACGACCAGCATCCACCCTGAAGCGCCCAGCTGGAACCCGCTGGACGAGCCCAGCCCCAGCGGGTTGAGCAGCGCATGGATCATGGCGAACTTGCCCACGAAGCCAGGCAGGGGGGGCAGGCCTGCAATCACCAGCGTACAGGCCACGAAAGCCAGGCCCAGGAACGCGGCCGCAGCAGGGATCACCTGTCCGATCAGGGCTTGCTCCTTGTCGTCCAGGTTCATGCCTTCGGTGGGCACCAGGTCGGCCGATAGAAAGGGCGCGTCGTCGGTCTGTTCGTAGGGCGCCAGGTTGGAGCCGTCGTTGCGCCAGCGGTCGATCAGGTCGCTGAGCAAAAACAACGCGCTGACCGCCAGCGTGGAGCCGAGCATGTAGTACAGCAGCCCCGCAGTGAGCAGGTTTTGCCCAAACCCGAGCGCCGCCAGCAGCGTGCCCGACGACAGGATGGCGGCGTACCCGGCCAGATGCCCCAGGCGCTGGGACCCCAGCATGCCAATAGCGCCAAACGCCAGCGTGAGCATGCCGCCCCCAATGAGCCACTGGCTGCCAAACTGCGCCGAATCCCCCGCCTCCGCACCAAACAACAGGGTCCACAGCCGCAGAACGCTGTACACGCCCACCTTGGTCATCAGCGCAAACAGCGCGCCCACGGGCGCGGTGGCGGCGCTGTAGGCGGGTACCAGCCAGAAGTTGAGCGGCCACACGGCAGCCTTGATGAGAAACGCCACCGCCAATATGGCGGCCGCCGCGTGCAGCAGCCCGCGGTCTGCGGGTGCGATACCCGCCATGCTCTGGGCCAGGTCGGCCATGTTCAGCGTGCCGGTGATGCCGTACAGCATCGATACACCGATGAGGAACAGCGACGATGCTGCCAGGTTGACGGCGATGTAGTGCAGGCCCGCCGACACGCGCGGGCGGCCCGAGCCGTGCAGCAGCAGTCCGTACGACGCTGCCAGCATGATCTCGAAAAACACGAACAGGTTGAACAGGTCAGCCGTGAGGAAGGCCCCGGCCAGACCCATCAGCTGGAACTGGAACAGCGGATGAAAGTGCACCCCCGCCCGGTGCCAGCGCGCGGCCGAAAACAACACCGTGGCCAGCGCCACCGTACTGCTTAGCACCAGCATCATGGCCGACAGCCGGTCGATGGCCAGCACGATGCCGTAGGGCGCGGGCCAGTTGCCAGGCAGGTACACCCCGAGGCTGGTCTGCACGCCGGGCTGCTTGGCCTGAATCAGCAGCAACACCGCCACCACCAGGCCCAGGAAGGTGGCCACGATGTTGAGCGTGACCTTGGTGCGCTGGCGCTCTTCGCGCAGCAGCAGCATCAGCCCGGCGGCCACCATCGGCAGCGCGATGGGGGTCAGTATCAGGTGTGGCATCAGCCCTTGCAGAAAAGATTCCATGGATGTCATGTCAGTGATCCATGGCGCTGCGCATGAAACTGGCGTGGCCTAAGCCAGAGCAGCCGAGCTAGGGCCGCCCCGACGCGAGGGCTGCGTCCCCCTGCCCGCAGCGCGCAGCGCTGCGAGAGCGGGAAGCGTCTCAGAAGTCCAGGGCGCGGCGCATGGAACGGCCACGCCCCCAGGCCAGGGCAGCCAAGCAAGGGCCGCCCCGCAGCGAGGGCTGCGTCACCCTGCCCGCAGCGCGCAGCGCTGCGAGAGCGGGGGGAAGCGGCGAAGCCGCTCAGGGGGGTGTTCTTCATCAAGGCATTTCCTGCGAATCTTTAGCGCGGGCGCCGTCCACATGGTCGGTGCCCGACATGCCGCGCGAGGCCAGTAGCACGACCAGAAAGAGTGCGGTCATTGCAAAGCCGATCACGATGGCTGTGAGCGTCAGCGCCTGGGGCATGGGGTCGGCGTAGTGGACAAGGTCCTGCGGCACGCCTGGCTGAAGCACGGGTTCCTTGTCAATGGCCAGGCCCAGTCGGCCCATGCTGAAGATGAACAAATTGACCGCGTATGACAGCAGCGACAGTCCCATGATGACCTGGAAGGTGCGGGGGCGCAGCAGCAGCCAGACGCCGGAGCCGGTGAGTACGCCAATGGCCAGGGCCAGTATCAGTTCCATGGGCCTTCTCCCTGCGTTGCGACGACAGGCGCGTCAGCCGCCTGTGCCTCCTCGGCGGACCGCGCGTTGTTGTAACGGTGGCTGCGCACCGATTGATGGGCAATACCGGTGAGAATCAGCATGGTGGACCCCACCACCAGCGTGAACACGCCAATGTCAAAGAACAGCGCGCTGGCAATGTGGACCTCGCCCAACACCGGCACCGTGAGGTGGGCCGTGTGGCTGGTCAGGAACGGAAAGCCCCAGAACAGGGCGCCCAGCCCCGTGGCCAGCGCAGTAAGCAGCCCGATACCGATCCACCGGCGCGGGTACAGCGGCAGATGCGCCTCGACCCAGGACGTGCCTGACACGATGTACTGCAGCAGCAGCGCCACCGAGAACACCAGGCCGGCCACAAAACCGCCACCGGGCTCGTTGTGCCCGCGCATGAAGATGTACATGGCCACCAGCGTGGCAAACGGCAGCAGCAAACGCACCAGCACGGCAGGCACCATGAGGTAGCCAATGGCGGTGTCGGCCGTCTGGCGCGGGTTGGCCAGGTCGGTGTCCACGTCGGCGGGCACAGCGCGCTGCTGCGGCGGCAGGTCCATCACTTCTCGTGCTGGGCGAAAGCGTCGCAGCAGCGCATACACCGTGAGTGCCACCACGCCCAGCACCACGATCTCGCCAAAGGTGTCAAACCCGCGAAAGTCCACCAGCATCACGTTGACCACGTTGGTGCCGCCGCCGCCAGTCAGTGCGTTCTCCAGAAAGAAGGTGGAGGTGCTGTCCGGGAACGGGCGGCTCATCATCGCGAACGAGAGCAGGGCCATGCCCGCGCCGGTCAGCAGCGCCAGGGTCATGTCGCGGTAGCGGCGCAGCTGTGTGCGCTGCGCTTCGGCCAGCGTGGGCACGCGCAGGCTTTCGTCCCGCCTTGGCAGCCAGCGCAGGCCCAGCAGGATAAGGATGGTGGTGACGATTTCCACCACGATCTGCGTGAGTGCCAGGTCAGGCGCCGAGAACCACAGAAAAGTCAGGCACACACACAGCCCCGACCCGCCCAGCAGCGTCAATGCCGCCAGTCGGTGGTACTTGGCCTGCCAGGCCGCAGCGATGGCACACAGCGCACCCAGCAGCCATATCAGCGCAAAGGCAGGTGATAGCGGCAGCTGGGCGCGGTCGCCAATGGGAAGCCCGCGCGACCACAGTGGCAACACACCCGCCACCAGCGCAGCGCTGACCAGCCACAGCATCTGCCACTGCAGACGCCCGGTGCCCAGCAGGCGACGGCCGCTGCGCCCGGCCAGTGACACTGCGGCCAGCAGGCCTTCAAACAGCCTTTGGCCGCTGACGTGCTGCATGACCGGTGGTGCGTCCAGCGTGCCCCGCGCACGGTGCCAGCGCAGCGCCGCGTACAGCGCTATGCCGCCCCCCAGCGCGATGAGGCTCATCACAAACGGGGTGTTGAAGCCGTGCCACACAGCCAGACTGTAGGTGGGCAGATCGCCCCCCACCACGGGCCGCGCCGCCGCTGCCAGATAGGTCCCCACCGACCAGGCAGGCAAAGTGCCCACCACCAGGCAGGCCAGCACCAGCAGCTCGACCGGCACACGCATCCAGTGCGGAGGCTCGTGCGGTGGGCGGGGCAGGTCGGTGGCGGGCGGGCCCCAGAACACGTCCACCGTGAAGCGCAACGAGTACGCCACGCTGAACATCCCGGCTACGGTGGCGGCCACGGGCAGCAGCCATTCCAGCATCGGCGTGGTGTTCACGTACACCGTTTCGGCAAAGAACATTTCTTTGGACAGAAACCCGTTGAGCAACGGCACGCCGGCCATGGCCGCGCTGGCCACCATGGCTAATGTGGAGGTGATGGGCATCATCCTGCGCAGGCCCGACAGGCGCCTGATGTCGCGCGTACCGCTTTCATGGTCGACGATGCCCACCGCCATGAACAGCGATGCCTTGAAGGTGGCGTGGTTCATGATGTGGAAGACGGCGGCCACGGCGGCCAGAGGGCTGTTCAAGCCCAGCAGCAGGGTGATAAGGCCCAGGTGAGAGATGGTGGAATACGCCAGCAGCCCCTTCAGATCGTTCTGGAACATGGCGGCATAGCCACCCACCAGCAAGGTGCACAGGCCCGCACCACCCACCAGCCAGAACCATTCCTCGGTGCCGGCCAGCGCAGGCCACAGGCGTGCCATCAAGAATACACCGGCCTTGACCATGGTGGCCGAGTGCAGATAGGCCGACACAGGGGTAGGAGCCGCCATGGCGTTGGGCAGCCAGAAGTGAAAGGGGAACTGCGCGCTTTTGGTGAGCGCACCCAGAAGGATCAGCACCAGCGCAGTCAGGTAAAGAGGGTGCGCCTTGATCAGTGCCCCTGCCACCAGCACTTGGTCGAGGTCATAGCTGCCCACGATATGGCCCAGCACCAGCATGCCCGCCAGCATGGCCAGGCCGCCCGTGCCGGTCACGGTGAGCGCCATGCGCGCGCCACGCCGCGCATCCTTGCGGTGGTGCCAGTAGCCGATCAGCAAAAAGGAGAACAGGCTGGTCAGCTCCCAGAAGAACGCGATCTGAATGATGTTGCCCGACAGGACCACGCCCACCATGGCGCCCATGAATGCGAGAAAGAACGCAAAGAAGCGCGGTACCGGGTCGGCCGCCGACATGTAGTAGCGCGCGTACAGCACCACCAGTCCGCCCACGCCCAGCACCAGCATGCAGAACATCCAGGCAAAGCCGTCCATGCGGACGATGAGGTTCAGCCCCAGCGCAGGCAGCCAGGTGATCTCTTGGCGCAGCACGCCGCCGTCTGCAATCTCTGGAAAGTAGAGCGCCGCTTGCACGGTGCAGAACAGGGCAATCAGGCCCGCCAGCGTGGATTCGGTATTGCGGGCATTGGCGGGCAGAACCGCTGCCAGCAGGCTGCCGATGAAGGGGAGAAGAATGAGGGTGATCAGGGGCATGCGCGGACAATTTTAGGCGGTGAACATAAAAGCCTTTTGACTGCACGGCCCTTGATTTAAATGAAGGCTGTGCGAAGCCCCCAAAAAAAAGCCCGCCGAAGCGGGCTTTGCGACTGTGTGGCGGCTTATTTTTTGGTAGCAGCGTCTGTGGTTGTGGCGGCGGCAGGTGCCTGTGCCACGGGCGCTGCAGCCGCAGGCTTGTCGTCTGTCTTGGCCTTGCTGGTGGCTGCCTTCTTGTCAGCCGCGTTGGTGTCCTTGTCCTTCTTGGCGGCCGCCTTGTCTGCTTTGGCATCCGCTTTGGCGACTGCGGCAGCGCTGAACTTCTTGCCGTTCACGGTCAGGCCTTCGGATGAAAACTTGGCCGCAGATTTTTCGCCTACGCCGCCTACGCGGGCGATGAAGTCACTCCAGTCCTTGAAGTTGCTGTTCTTGCGCTCGTCCAGGATTTTGGTGGAGAGGCTGGGGCCGATGCCCTTGATGCCGTCCAGCTCGGCGGCGGTGGCTTTGTTCACGTCCACCGCTGCAAACGCGGCGGCGGCATACAACAGGGTGATGATGAGCAGTATTTTTTTGAACACGATGGAACTCCCTCAGTGTGTAGATGGATGATTTTTTATCGCAGCCAGACCTCGCAAAGGTTCACAGGTTCTCGGTCTGCGCGGCCATCTTATCTACGGCTCGGAAGGCGGTGTAGCCAGTTGTTTCAGCGGCTCAGAGCTCTTCGACGCGGCGTGCCGGGTAGCTGTCCCAGGTCTGGCAACCGGGGCATTGCCAAAAATGCTGGCGCGCCTCAAAACCGCAGGCCGCGCAGCGGTAGCGGGTCAGCGGCTTGACGGCATGGTCCAGCGCGCGCTGGATCTGGGGGTGAAATTCTTCGTGCTCCAGCTTTTCCGTCGCCAGCCATTTGGCTGCTGCCACCAGCGAGCGCTCCTTGTCCAGATGCTGCACGTAGCGTTGCCGCGCCGTGTCGCGCGTGGTCTCGTTCGCTGCCTCCAGGGCCACGATGCTCTCCAGCACGTCGAGCGAGGGGTTCTGTGTGTAGTGCGCCTGCAGCAGTGCCTGCACGGCAGGCAACTCGCCCGTCGCCGTGGCGGCCTCCACCATCAGCGGCGCGGCCAATGGCAGTGCGGCGGGGTTGCGTTCACCCAGAGTCTTGAGCGTGGACAACACTGCTGCGGGTTGCCCCATCAGGCGCTGCAGGCGGGCCATTTCAATGCGCGCGCGTGCCGCGTCGGGTGCCGCTGCCACGGCTTGTTCCAGCAAGGCCTGAGCACCGGGCAGATCGCCCTGGCCGCTGAGCGCCAGCGCCTGTTCACACAGGTAATGCGCCTGGCGGGTGCTGAAGTCGCCCTGATCCGCCGCGTGCATCTTGCGGGCAATCGCGGTGGCCTGGGGCCAGTCGCGAGAACGCTCGTAGATGGCCAGCAGTGCCAGGCGGGCTTGTGATTCGAACGGAGTGCCTTCCAGCCGGTGCAAGGCGTCTTCCGCTCGGTCAAGCAGGCCTGCCTTGAGGAAGTCCAGCGCCAGCGCGTGCTGCGCACGCTCGCGGTCGGTGCGGGAGAGGTCGCCGCGCGAAAGCAGGTGTTCGTGCACGCGCACGGCGCGGTCGTATTCGCCACGGCGACGGAACAAATTGCCCAGTGCAAAGTGCAGCTCGGATGTGTCGGGGTCGTTCTGTACCGCCTCGATAAAGGCATCAATGGCTTGGTCCTGCTGCTCGTTAAGCAGAAAGTTCAGCCCCTTGAAATACGCCTTGGGTGCACGGCGGTTTTCCGCACGCAGCTGGCGCAGGTCAAAGCGCGACGCCAGCCAGCCCAGCACAAACGCGACCGGCAGGCCCAGCAGAATCCAGCTCAGATCAAATTCCATGGACGGAGGGCAGGTCAGGAGGTGGAGGGGGTGCGGGCGGCGTGGCGGCTGCTGCGGCTACGGTACTGGATGCGGGCGTTACCGTGACAGCATGCGCCCGGCGTGCAGCGGTACGGTGGCGCCACCAGCGAGGCACCATGCCCAGCACTCCGACCGACAGCCCGGCGGCAAAGGCGGTCAGCACCACCAGCACCAAAGGCGCGCGCCACTGCGTGCCAAAGAAAAAGTGCACGGTGGCGTCTTGCTGGTTGTTCAACGCAAAGGCGAACAAGGTAAAAAAAATGGCTGCCTTGAGCAGCCACAGGAGGTATTTCATCGGTCTCCCCAGTGGTGGGGCGATTCTAAGAGCTAGGACTCAGCGGGCCTGACGGCCTTTGCTGGATGAAATTTAATGCCAAATAGGCCTTCAGCGCTTATCCATAAAGCGCTAATAGCTATCATTTTTGAATGATTGTGCTGCCGACTGTACTGGAGTTTTCTTCCATTTCAGCGGTACGTTTGTCGACCGCTTCACGCAGGGCCTTGCCGGGCTTGAAGTGCGGCACCCGCTTTTCTGGAATGGCCACTGCTTCGCCGCTGCGCGGGTTGCGGCCCATGCGGGGCGGGCGGTGGTTGACCGAGAAGCTGCCAAAGCCCCGGATCTCGATGCGGTGACCACGCACCAGCGCGTCGCCCACGGCGTCCAGAATGGTCTTGACGGCGAACTCGGCATCGCGGTGGGTCAACTGACCAAAGCGCGCGGCCAGTTCTTCAACGAGGTCTGAGCGGGTCATGGAGTCTTGGGGCATAGGCGGGCTGCTGCGGCTGAATGAGGAGCGGGCGCCGAGGCGCCCGCTGTCTGACCATGTAAGGAGCCTCTGCACGAATCATCGCGTCGTGTGCATCTGCGGACTCGGGCGGTCTGCGTTGTTGCAAATGCTCGCAATAGCGATCGCTATTGCTGTGCTTTGCGCCTAGCAGCCCACCGCGATCCGCAGCGCACACTTTCCGCTTGATTGTGCAGATGCTCCTTAACGGGTCAGCGTTTTACTTTTCCGAGTTGTCCAGCTTGGCGCGCAACAGGGCGCCCAGGCTGGTCGTGCCGGCGCTTTCACGGCTCGATTGCTGGCTCAGGTTCGCCATGGCACCTTGCTCGTCGATCATGTCCTTTTGCTTGATCGACAGCTGGATGTTGCGGGTCTTGCGATCCACATTCACCACCACTGCAGTGACTTCGTCGCCTTCCTTGAGCACGTTGCGGGCATCTTCCACGCGGTCGCGGGAGATTTCCGAAGCGCGCAGGTAGCCCACGATGTCTTCGCCGAGGTCGATTTCAGCGCCACGGGCGTCCACGGTCTTGACCTTGCCGGTCACCGTCTGGCCCTTGTCGTTCACGGTCACGAAGGTCGTGAATGGGTCGCCGTCGAGCTGCTTGATACCCAGCGAGATGCGTTCGCGGTCCACGTCCACGGCCAACACGATGGCTTCGACTTCCTGGCCCTTCTTGTAGTTGCGCACGGCGGCTTCGCCAGCTTCGTTCCAAGACAGGTCAGACAAGTGCACCAGGCCGTCGATACCGGCAGCCAGGCCCACGAACACGCCGAAGTCGGTGATCGACTTGATAGGACCCTTGACGCGGTCGCCGCGCTTCGTGTCCTGGGCGAATTCTTGCCATGGGTTGGCCTTGCACTGCTTCATGCCCAGGCTGATGCGGCGCTTGTCTTCGTCGATTTCCAGAACCATGACTTCGACTTCGTCGCCCAGCGAAACCAGCTTGGCGGGAGCGATGTTCTTGTTGGTCCAGTCCATTTCGGAGACGTGCACCAGGCCTTCGATGCCGGGTTCGAGTTCAACGAAAGCGCCGTAGTCAGCGATGTTCGTGATCTTGCCGAACAGGCGAGTCGATTGTGGGTAGCGGCGGTTCACGCCCATCCATGGGTCGTCGCCCATTTGCTTCAGACCCAGCGAGACACGGTTCTTTTCGGTGTCGAACTTCAGGATCTTGGCAGTGATTTCTTGACCAGCGGTCACCACTTCGGAAGGGTGACGCACACGGCGCCATGCCATGTCGGTGATGTGCAGCAGGCCGTCGATACCGCCCAGGTCCACGAACGCACCGTATTCGGTGATGTTCTTGACCACGCCTTGAACGATGGAGCCTTCCTTCAGGGTTTCCATCAGCTTGGCGCGCTCTTCGCCCATCGAGGCTTCCACCACAGCGCGGCGGCTCAGCACCACGTTGTTGCGCTTGCGGTCCAGCTTGATGACCTTGAATTCCATGGTCTTGTTTTCGTACGGCGTCAGATCCTTGATCGGACGGGTATCGATCAGCGAACCGGGCAGAAATGCGCGGATGCCGTTGACCAGAACGGTCAGACCGCCCTTGACCTTGCCGCTGGTCGTGCCAGTCACGAATTCGCCGGATTCGAGGGCCTTTTCCAGGCTCATCCACGAAGCCAGACGCTTGGCGGTGTCGCGCGACAGGATGGTGTCGCCGTAGCCGTTTTCGATGGAGCCAATGGCCACCGAGACGAAGTCACCCACTTGGACTTCGAGTTCGCCCTTGTCGTTCTTGAACTCTTCCAGCGGCACGTAGGCTTCGGACTTGAGGCCGGCGTTGACCACGACGAAGTTGTGCTCGACGCGCACGACTTCAGCGGTGATGACTTCGCCTGGGCGCATTTCCGTGCGCGTCAAGGATTCTTCAAAAAGGGCGGCAAAAGATTCGGACATGTGTTTCCTTGCCACAAACAGGATTCCAGTAGCACTATTGCTGCTGTTTTTATAGCTGCTTGCGGTGGTTTTTTGCGGTGAAACCGCGGGTTAGGTTAAAGATCCACACCACCTGGGCGCTGGCGCGCGAGAGGGGCGGTGTGGGCCTGTTGCAAGGCTTTTCAGCATTGCAGGGGCCAAATGGTGAGATGTGGCCCCGCGCTTTTTCAACCCTGCGCAGAAACTGCAAAGGATTGACGCTCTTGCCACCAGATCAACACTTGCTCGACGGCTTCATCAATCGTCAAGGTGGAGTTGTCCAGGACCAGAGCGTCCTGCGCGGGCTTGAGAGGCGCAACGCTGCGGGTACTGTCCCGTGCGTCGCGCGCCTCTAGGTCTGCGCAAAGGTCGTCGATGTTAGCCGAAAAACCCTTTGAAATCAACTGTTTATAACGACGCTCCGCGCGGCAGGCAGCGCTCGCGGTCAGATAGACCTTGAGCGATGCGCCTGGGAAGATCACCGTGCCCATGTCCCGGCCGTCCGCCACCAGCCCCGGCAGGCGCCGAAAGCTGTGCTGCAGGGCCACCAGAGCCTCGCGCACAGCGGGCAGGGCAGACACACGGGACGCATTCATGCCTGCTTCTTCGGTGCGAATGGCCTCGGTCACATCGTCGTGGCCAAGCAACACACGGCCGCCTTCAAAGCGCACGGGCAGTGTTTTGGCCATGGCGGCAATGCCTGCTTCGTGTTCAGCATCTATGGCATGGCCAGCCCGCAATGCTGCCAGTGCGGTGATCCGGTACATCGCGCCAGAGTCCAGAAAGCGGTAACCCAGGCGCTGGGCGACCGCTGCAGCCACAGTGCCCTTGCCCGAAGCCGTGGGGCCGTCGATGCAGATCACGGGAATGTGCGACGGGGCCACCTGGGCCACCGAGAACAGCGCCTCAAAGTAGTCTGGAAATGTCTTGGCCACGCACTTGGGGTCTTCAATGCGCACCGGCAGACCCGCCGGATTGAACGCCACCAGCGAGAAACACATGGCCACGCGGTGGTCGTCATAGGTGTGGATGCTTGCGGGCTTCCAGTCCTCCGTGCGTGCGGGTGGCGTGACGCGGATGAAGTCCGCGCCTTCATCCACCGTGGCGCCCAGCTTGCGAAGCTCCGTGGCCATGGCGGCGATGCGGTCGGTTTCCTTCACGCGCCAGCTGGCAATGTTGCGCAGGGTGGTGGTGCCCTCGGCATACAGGGCCATCACGGCCAGCGTCATTGCGGCATCGGGGATGTGGTTGCAGTCCAGGTCGATGGCGTTGAGCGGCCAGCCTTGGCCCGGCTCACCCCGCTGGATATGCAGCCAGTTGGGGCCACCCGTGATGACTGCGCCCATGGCCCTTGCGGCTTCGACAAAGCGGATGTCGCCCTGAATCGAATCCAGGCCCACGCCCTGAATTTTTATGCCTTTTTGGTCACTATCGCTTCCTGTGATTGCGCCAAGTGCTATGAAATAGCTAGCAGAAGATGCATCTGCCTCGACGTGGATGCTGCCCGGCGACTGGTAGTGGCTGCCTGCTGCAATCGTGAAGCGCTGCCAGTTCTGGTGCTCCACCACGATGCCAAAGCGTGCCAGAAGCTGGAGGGTGATGGCTATGTAGGGCTTGGAGATCAGTTCTCCCACCACGTCGATCACGATGTTCTGGGTGCCAGCTGCCAGCGGCAGCGCCATGAGCAGGGCCGTCAGGAACTGGCTGGACACATCGCCGCGAACCCGGATCGGTTCGGCCAGCGCCAGCGGTGGCACGCCCTGGCCATGCGCAATGCGCAGCGGCGGGTAGCCGTCATTGCCCAGGTAGTCGATGTGGCAGCCCAGCTGGCGCAGCGCATCGACCAGGTCGCCAATCGGCCGCTCGTGCATGCGCGCCACGCCAGACAGCTCAAACTCTCCACCCAGCAATGCCAGCGCGGCTGTTAAAGGTCGCATGGCGGTGCCTGCATTGCCCATGAACAGTTTGGCAGGGGACTGTGGAACACTGCCGCCCAGACCGGTAATGTGGACCGTGCTGCCCGCTTCGTCCACGGTACAGCCGATCTGTCGCAGCGCATCGAGCATTACCCGGGTGTCGTCGGACGCCAGCAGGTCGTGCACCGTGGTCGTGCCTGTACTCAGGGCCGCCAGCAGCAGCACACGGTTGGAAATGCTCTTGGAGCCCGGCAGGTGGACTTCGCCCGCAGCAGATTGCAAGGGGGGGAGATCGAGGAATGCGGTGCTGTACATCGTTGTGGTGTGTCCATTGCAGCTTAAAGAGCGTTCGTGTAGCCAGCGGCCTGCGCAACCGGAGCGTCCCAACACCCGCGCACCCGTGGAACTGGCTCTGCCAGGCCACTGGGTGCGTCCCCCTGGGGGGATGGCGCCGCAGGCGACTCAGGGGGGCTACTTCCTTTTTGCGCCCATGCGCCAGTGTGCGCGGGTCTCGCTGGCGAGCGTCAGCATGTCTTCGAGCGCCTGGGCATCGCCCTTTTCCATGGCCTGCTCGATGGTGCGCAGCGCTTGCTGGAACAGCTTGGACTGGGCGATCAGCTCCTCGCGGTTCGAGAGCAAAATGTCGCGCCACACCTTCGGGTCGCTGGCTGCGATGCGGGTGAAGTCCCGGAAGCCTGGGCCCGCCAGCGACAAGAAATCATCACCGTTCGACTGCCCGGTGATGCTGTTCATCATGGCAAAAGCCAGCACATGCGGCAGGTGGCTGACGGCGGCAAAGGCTGAATCATGTGCCTCGGGCGACATGCTGGTCACGCGGCTTCCCAGCGCTGTCCAGATATCTTGGGCTTTTTGCAACTGGGCGGTGTATGTGCGTTCGGTGGGTGTCAGGATGACCTGGCGCCCGCTGTACAGGTCCGCCTCAGCGTGCTCGACGCCCGACACCTCGCGCCCGGTGATGGGGTGTGCGGGCACAAAAGAGCCCACCTGGTCGCGCAGTGCGCGGCGTGCGGCTTGCACCACGTCTGCCTTGGTGGAGCCCACGTCCATGATCAGCATCTGCGGCGTGACCAAGTGCTTGATCGCCTTGAGCGTGGCCTCGGTGGCGGCCACAGGCACGGCCACCAGCACGATGTCTGCGCCAGCAACGGCCAGCAATGCCGACGGGGCCTCCACATCGATCACACCCAACTGGCGGGCGCGGTCGGTGGTGGAGGGCGACTTGCTGTAGCCCACCACACGCTTGACCAGGCCGGCCTTCTTCATGGCCAGCGCAAATGAGCCACCCATGAGCCCGCAGCCGATCAATCCCAATTGTTCAAACATGGCGGCGGCTCCTTACGATGACACGGGGTACGTCCCCAGAACCTTGTAGAACGCGCACAGGCTGCGCAGCTCTTCCAGAGCCCGCGCCACATGGGGTTGCGCAGGGTGGCCGTCGAGGTCGATGTAAAAGTAGTACTCCCACTGGCCTGTGCGCGCAGGGCGGGACTCAAAGCGCGTCATGGAGACGCCATGGGCTTTCAGCGGCACGAGCAGGTCGTGCACGGCTCCGGGCTGGTTGGGCACAGACACCACAAGACTGGTGCAGTCCTTGCCCGATGGAGGCGGCGTTTGCAGCGTGTGGGGCAGGCAGATGATGGCAAACCGGGTGCGGTTGTACGCGTCATCCTGAATGGCATGGGCCACGATGTGCAGGCCGAACTGGGTGGCAGCGCGCTCGCTGGACAACGCTGCCCAGCCTGGGTTGGTGGTGGCCAGGCGGGCGCCTTCGGCGTTGCTGGACACCGGGCGGCGCTCGGCGTGGGGCAGGTGTTTGGTCAGCCAGGCTTGGCACTGGGCTAGCGCCTGAGGGTGGGCCATTACCACCTCGATGCCGTCGAGCGAGTTGCTGGTGCGCAGCAGGTTGTGGCGTACCAGAAGGCTCACCTCGCCCACGACGTGCGTGGGGGTGTGCAAGAACAGATCAAGCGAGCGGGTTACCACGCCCTCGGTGGAGTTCTCGACACCCACCACACCGTACTGGGCACTGCCGGCCGCCGTGGCGTGGAACACCTCGTCGAAGTTGGCGCAGTACATCAGATCGGCTGCACCGCCAAAGAACTCGATGGCGGCCTGCTCGCAGAACGTGCCTTCGGGGCCCAGCACCGCCACGCGTTGGGGCGATTCCAGCGCCAGGCAGGCCGACATGATCTCGCGCCAGATAGCAGCCACGTGCGGGCCCTTGAGTGGGCCAGGGTTGGCGGTCTGAATCTTTTCGATCACCTGCGCTACGCGGTCTGGGCGGAAGAACGGCGTGCCTTCACGCTTCTTGACCTCACCCACCTTTTCGGCAACCAGCGCCCGCTGATTCAGCAGCGTGAGCAGTTGTTGGTCGATGCTGTCAATCTGCACACGCAGGCTGGCGAGGTCGGGTGATGCTTGCGGTTTGGTCATGAAAGGGGTGTTTGGGGCAGGGCTTTTTTATGGGGCGGGGGATGCCGGTTGCGCCAACTTGTGGCGGGCAGGGGTACCGCGTTCAGGCCTGCTTTTGTTCGAATTCTCGCATGTAGTCCACCAGTGCCTGCACGCCCGCCAGCGGCATCGCGTTGTAGACGCTGGCGCGCATGCCACCCACAGACTTGTGGCCCTTGAGTTGCAGCAGGCCCCGCTCCTTGGCGCCCGCCAAAAAGGCGTCGTTGCGCGTTTCATCGCGCAGGAAGAAAGGGATGTTCATGCGCGAGCGGCAGTTGGCAGCCACTTTGTTCGCATACAACTGCGAGCCGTCAATGGCGCTGTAGAGCAGATTGGCCTTGGCGATATTGCGCTGCTCCATGGCCGCAACGCCGGTCAGAGAGCCCTCCTGCTGGCGTTTGAGCCACTGGAAGGTCAGACCCGCCATGTAAATGCCCCAAGTGGGGGGCGTGTTGTACATGGACTGGTTGTCGGCCACGATGCGGTAGTCAAACGCACTGGGGCAGGCGGGGAGGGCATGGCCCAGCAGGTCTTCGCGCACCACCACGAGGGTCAGGCCCGCGGGGCCCAGATTCTTTTGCGCGCCGCCAAACGCCAGGCCCACGCGGGACCAATCCACGGGCCGCGATGCAACGTGCGAGGAGAAGTCAATGACCAAGGGTGCGTCGCTGCCAAGCGCCCGCATGTCGGGCAACTGATGAAACTCGATGCCGTTGATGGTCTCGTTGCTGCAAAGGTGCAGGTAGCTGGCTCCCCGGCTGAGCGTCCAGGTTGCCGGGTCGGGCAGGGTGGTAAAGCCCGTGTCCTCCGCCGAAGCGACTACGTTCACTTCAGAAGCGTACTTGCGGGCTTCCTTTTGCGACTTCTGGCTCCAGCTGCCCGTCACCACAAAGTCAACAGCACCTGCGCGCGACAGGTTTAGCGGCACGATTGCGTTTTCAGCCAGTCCGCCGCCCTGCATGAACAAAATCTTGAAGTGCGAAGGCACCGCCAGCAGCTCGCGCAGATCGGCTTCTGCCTGTTCGTAGATGGACAGGAACTCCTTGCCACGGTGGCTCATTTCCATCACGCCCATTCCACTGCCGTGCCAGTCCAGCATCTCCGCAGCTGCCTGCTCCAGGACTTCGGTTGGGATGGCGGCCGGGCCGGCAGAGAAGTTGTACGGGCGTGTCATGAAATATGAGTCAAAAAGGCTGCTAGCGCTTGATGGCAAAGCGCTAGCAGCTCTACTTTTAATAGCATGGGTGATCAGGCAAGCCGCTCTTTGCCTTGGTCACCTTGCCGGGGTCAAGCGTCTGGGGCTTCGGGCGTGTCAGGCGTATCAGGAATATCAGCTGACGGCGGGGCGTTGTCTTTGTCCGACGTGCCTTCGCCTTCTGGCTCGATCACGTTGGCATCGTTTTCAACAATGCGTTGCAGGCCGCTCAGCTGCGAGCCTTCATCCAATGCGATCAGCGTCACACCTTGCGTGGCGCGGCCCAGTTCTCGGATCTCGGACACCCGGGTGCGCACCAGAACGCCCTTGTCGGTGATCAGCATGATCTCGTCATCGGCGTGCACCAGCGTGGCGGCCACCACCTTGCCATTGCGCTCGCTTTGCTGGATGGCAATCATGCCCTTGGTGCCACGGCCATGGCGCGTGTATTCGGTGATGCTGGTGCGCTTGCCGTAGCCGTTTTCGGTGGCGGTCAGCACGCTTTGCGTTTCGTCTTCGGCCACCAGCATGGCGATCACGCTCTGGCCGTCTTCCAGCATCATGCCGCGCACGCCGCGCGCTGCACGGCCCAGGGGGCGCACGTCGTTTTCATCAAAGCGCACGGCCTTGCCGCCGTCGCTGAACAGCATCACGTCGTGCTTGCCATCGGTCAGTGCGGCGCCGATCAGGTAGTCGCCGTCGTCCAGGTTGACGGCGATGATGCCGCCCTTGCGCGGGTTGCTGAATTCATCCAGCGCGGTCTTCTTGACCGTGCCCATGCTGGTGCCCATGAAGACATAGCGGTCGGCCGGGAAGGTGCGCATGTCGCCGGTGAGCGGCAGCACGACGTTAATCTTTTCGCCTTCCTGCAGCGGGAACATGTTCACGATGGGGCGGCCGCGCGAGCCACGCGAGCCTGCGGGCACTTCCCAGACCTTGAGCCAATACAGGCGGCCGCGGTTGGAGAAGCACAGGATGTAGTCGTGGGTGTTGGCGATGAAGAGCTGGTCGATCCAGTCGTCTTCCTTGGTCGCCGTGGCCTGCTTGCCGCGGCCGCCGCGTTTTTGCGCGCGGTATTCGGACAGGGGTTGGCTCTTGATATAGCCGGTGTGGCTGAGCGTCACCACCATGTCGGTGGGGGTGATCAGGTCTTCCGTCGACAGATCTTGAGCGCTGTATTCGACGATGCTTCGGCGTGCGCCCAGCTTGTGCTGGCCAAATTCCTGCTTGATGGAGGTCAGCTCGTCACCAATGATGGCCGAGACACGTTCGGGCTTTGCCAGAATGTCCAGCAGGTCTTCGATGACCGCCATGACTTCCTTGTATTCGGCCACGATCTTGTCTTGCTCCAGGCCTGTGAGGCGCTGCAGGCGCATCTGCAGGATTTCCTGGGCCTGCGTTTCTGACAGGCGGTACAGGCCGTCCTGTCCCATGCCGAAATCCTTTTCCAGGCCATCAGGGCGGTAGTCATCGGCATTGATCACGCCACCGTCGGCACGCGTACGGGTAAGCATTTCGCGCACCAGCTTGCTGTCCCATGGGCGGGCCATCAGCTCCGCCTTGGCCACCGGCGGGGTGGGGGCGTTGCGGATGATGGCGATGAAATCGTCGATGTTGGCGAGCGCCACGGCCAAGCCTTCGAGCACATGGCCACGGTCGCGTGCCTTGCGCAGCTCGAATACTGTGCGGCGTGTGACCACCTCGCGGCGGTGCTGCAGGAAGACGCTGATCAGGTCGCGCAGATTGCACAGGCGGGGCTGACCGTCGATCAGCGCCACCATGTTCATGCCGAAGGTGTCTTGCAGCTGCGTTTGCTTGTACAAGTTGTTGAGCACCACTTCGGGCACTTCGCCGCGCTTGAGTTCGATCACCAGGCGCATTCCAGACTTGTCCGATTCGTCCTGGATGTGGCTGATGCCTTCGATCTTCTTCTCGTGCACCAGCTCGGCCATGCGCTCTTGCAGCGTCTTCTTGTTGACCTGGTAGGGGAGCTCGTCCACGATGATCGCCTGGCGCTGGCCGCGATCGATGTCCTCAAAATGGCACTTGGCGCGCATGATGACGCGGCCCCGGCCCGTGCGGTAGCCGTCCTTCACGCCATTGATGCCGTAGATGATGCCGGCCGTGGGGAAGTCCGGCGCGGGGATGATCTCCATCAACTCGTCGATGGAAACGTCCGGGTTGCGCAGCATGTGCAGGCATGCGTCAACCACCTCATTGAGGTTGTGCGGCGGAATATTGGTGGCCATGCCGACCGCAATGCCGGATGATCCGTTGACCAGCAGATTGGGAAGCTTGCTGGGCAAAACCAGCGGTTCCTTTTCGCTGCCGTCGTAATTGGGCCCGAAATCGACGGTCTCCTTGTCAATATCGCCCAGCATTTCGTGGGCAATTTTGGCAAGGCGGATTTCGGTGTACCGCATGGCTGCAGCGTTGTCGCCGTCCACAGAGCCGAAATTACCCTGACCGTCTACCAGCATATGGCGCAGCGAGAAATCCTGGGCCATCCGCACAATGGTGTCGTAAACCGCAGAATCACCGTGCGGGTGATATTTACCGATCACATCACCCACGATACGAGCCGACTTCTTGTATGGCCGGTTCCAATCGTTGTTGAGCTCGTGCATCGCAAAAAGTACGCGGCGGTGTACGGGTTTCAAGCCGTCGCGCGCGTCGGGCAGGGCCCGACCTACGATCACACTCATCGCGTAATCGAGGTAACTGCGCCGCATCTCTTCTTCGAGGCTGATCGGCAAGGTTTCTTTGGCAAACTGGGTCATTGGGGACGGCGGTGACGGCGAAGAAGAGTCATTTTAGGGGCAAGTCCGTGTCGCGACCGCGCAACATATCGACGCAATTCAGGTTTTGTCCTACGGCCCCCAATCGCGCCCGCCCGCTTTTGCCCTGTTACGTATGGCACAATCGTTTGAACGCTTTGGGTGATGGTCACTCCAAGCGTCCTGATTCGCAGCGCGGCTGCGGCTTTTTCCCCAAGAGGAGAACCATGAAGAAACTGAACAAAGTGGCGATGTTGTTTGCCTCTGCAGCGCTCGCAACCGCCGCTGGCGCACAAACCGTGGACAACTGGACGAACGCTTCTGGCCTGGTCTGGAAGAACGGTAGCAATGAGTACTGCTGGCGCAATGCCAACTGGACGCCAGCAACGGCTGCTCCAGGCTGCGACGGTGCTATCGTTGCTCCAGCACCTGCTCCTGCTGCAGCCCCAGCACCTGCTGCTGCAGCTCCAGCACCTGCGGCAGCTCCGGCACCCGCACCAGCCCCAGCACCAGCTGTGGCCACCAAGGTAACCTACGCTGCTGATGCATTCTTCGACTTCGACAAGTCGGTACTGAAGGCAGAAGGCAAGGCCAAGCTGGATGATCTGGTTTCCAAGGTCAAGGACATCAACCTGGAAGTTATCATCGCCGTGGGTCACACTGACTCCGTGGGTTCCGATGATTACAACCAAAAACTGTCTGTGCGTCGTTCGGAAGCCGTGAAGGCTTATCTGGTGTCCAAGGGCATCGAAAAGAACCGCGTATACACCGAAGGCAAGGGCGAAAAGCAACCAGTGGCTGATAACAAGACCGCTGAAGGCCGCGCCAAGAATCGCCGCGTTGAAATCGAAGTGGTTGGTACCCGCGCTTCCAAGTAATCTCTGGATTACTTCACAAAAAAGCCCCGGCAACGGGGCTTTTTTGCGTCTGGGGTTTTTGGCCGATCAACTTCATTCGTGGACAATCAGCAGCATGAGCAACATTGTTAATGCAGATCCAGCCGAGCTGGCCAAGTTTTCGGAGCTAGCCCACCGCTGGTGGGACCCTGAAAGCGAATTTCGTCCTTTGCACCAAATCAATCCTTTGCGACTGGAATGGATCCAAGGCCTGTGCAGCCTCCAAGGCAAACGCGTGCTCGACGTGGGCTGTGGTGGAGGTATCCTCGCAGACTCCATGGCGCGCAAGGGGGCCGACGTGTTGGGGATTGACTTGGCCGCCAAAGCGTTGCGGGTGGCCCAGTTGCACGCGCTGGAGGCGCAAACCAGCAATGTTCAGTACCGAGAGGTCAGCGTTGAAGCCTTGGCCAAGGAGCAGCCCGCCAGCTTTGATGCAGTGACCTGCATGGAAATGCTAGAGCACGTACCCGACCCTGCATCGGTAGTGCGAGCTTGCTCAGAGCTCGTCAAACCGGGTGGGTGGGTGTTCTTCTCCACCATCAATCGCAATGCAAAGGCATTCATGCTGGCCATTGTTGGTGCAGAGTACGTGCTGAACATGTTGCCCCGAGGTACCCACGAATACGCGAAGATGATCCGTCCCAGCGAACTGGCATCGAGTTGTCGTAGTGCGGACCTCGATGTTCAGCATACCCGGGGGCTCGAATACAACCCTCTGACCCGGCGCTACTGGCTCAGTGCGGATACCAGCGTTAACTATCTGTTTGCCACTCGGCGCATTGCTTGAGATGGTTTCGTCCATGTTCACGAACATTCGAGCAGTTTTGTTTGATCTCGATGGAACGCTGATAGACAGCGCACCTGACCTCGGCGCAGCCGCAGACAAAATGCGAACCGACCGAGGGATGCCGTCTTTGCCGATGGAGCGCTACCGCCCTATGGCGGGCGCTGGTGCCCGTGGCATGCTGGGTGAGGCGTTTGGCATGACCTCCGATCACCCCGATTTTGCGGTGATGCGTGAAGAGTTTTTTGTGAACTACGAGTCCCAGATGACGATGCGTACGCGCATCTTTGACGGTGTGCCGGAGCTGGTTGTCCAAATCCTCCAGCGCAATATGGCATGGGGTGTGGTGACCAATAAGTCCGCGCGCTTTACCGACCCGATCACCCGCGCCCTTCCGCTGTTTGTCACCGCAGGCGCCGTCGTGAGTGGCGACACAACACCCCACGCCAAGCCGCACCCAGCCCCCTTGTTGGAGGCTGCCCTGCGCATCGATGTGCCGCCCCACCAATGCATTTACGTGGGCGACGATGAGCGTGACATCGTTGCCGGGCTCGCTGCTGGCATGGGAACCGTTGCCGCCGCCTATGGATATCTGGGCGCCAAGACCAGTCCAGCGGACTGGGGCGCGCACGCCACAATTAAATCTCCGTCCGAGCTCTTGCAATTGCTCAGTGGCACCTAAAATAGTGGTTCTGGGGCTGTCCTGGTTTCGACGTGGGTTCGGAATCGGTGTGGTGCATGTCGAGCTTGAGTCACGCTCGTAAATCTCGATTTAAAAAACTAACTGCAAACGACGAACGTTTCGCACTCGCTGCTTAATTGCCAGTGAGCCTTGCAACAGTTGGCCGATGGGCTGGGCAAGGGGGTTCTGAGTAATCAGTGCCTCCCGGCTGCAAGGATAATTACATGGGCTGGTCCTGATCCGGGTACCTTGGATTGGGGTGAGAAAATAGGGTACTGGCGGCCGGTGTAGCGTGCGACTGCGCGGCAACGGTGGCGAGACTTAAATCAGACCGCTAAGCATGTAGATCTGCCCGATGAAGGCTTGCGGACGCGGGTTCAATTCCCGCCAGCTCCACCATCTATTTTGGTAAGTCCTTGATTCTCAAGGATTTTTCCAAAGAAGCAAAGCCAAAACAAGGGGTCATCCACTCAGGGGTGACACCCGGTACTACACCGGGAGCTTGTTTTGGCCGCTTCGTATCTTGTTCTGACCCGCAACGGCGTGTATTGCGCACGCTTTGTTGTTCCCCTCGCTTTCCGAGGTTCCAGCAAGTCCGCTGGCCGGGAAATCCGCGTCTCCACACTCACCAAAGACCCGCGCGATGCTGCTGCACGTGCGCGGCTTCTGCGCGTGCTCTACGAGAGTTTGTTGCACCAAGGTGGGGTATTCTGCCGGGAGAGCATTTCAACCTACTTCCAATCCATCATGGCGCAGTTCAAAGCACCGCCCCCAGGCACACCCAAGTTCGGCGTGGAGTACGACTTTGCCACCGGCAAGGTGAAATTTGACGACGTGAAGCCCGGGGAAGAGGCGACGGTCATGAGCATGCTAGAAGACATGCAAAACCGCCTACCCACGCCCGTTGCCCAGATAGCGGTCGCGCCCCCGCCGCCGCCCGCTGCGGCACCCATAGCCCTCGCCAGAACAGACGGCTTGTCCGAAGACGCCCGGTTGCCCATTGCAACCATGGTCGAAGAGTATTTGGAGAGCCAGGAAGGGCGAGCCGCCAAAAAGCAAATTGGTCCAAAGAACGTAGACCAGCGCGCCACCCGCCTGCGGCTGTTTACCAGCTACTTTGATGGCAAGGCCATTGGCGACATCACCCCCAACGACATCAAAACCTACATGGATGACATCGCTTACTACCCGACCAGTCGGGATGTCATCGGCATAGCGCCGGGACGCAGCGTGCGTGAGGTCATCAAGCTGAGCAAGGCGAACAAGTTGCGCCGGGACGACGGAAAACCCTACGATACGCTGTCCGAGGCAACCGTTAAGGGCTACATGCTGGCGTTGGCCAATTTCATCGGCTTTTGCGACCTCAAACTGGCGGTGTTGGACCGCACAGCCAGCCGCATGAAAAGCATCGTGGATTCTGCGCCAAAGGGAGAACCCAACCCCAAAGAGCCGTTCACAGACGGCGAGCTGACCAGCATCTTTTCGTGCCGATACTTTTGGCAGCCTGCCTACAACCTGCCACATCAGTATTGGACGCCGGTCATTGGTCTATTCACTGGGGCGCGGTTGAGCGAGATTTGCCAGCTCACCACAGAGGACATCAAAGAGTACGCGCCAGGGGCATGGCAAATCTCATTCAACGACGATGAAGACGGGGAAGATGACGAGGATGGCAGCCGTCGCAAGTCCAACAAGCGCTTGAAGAACAAGTCATCGCGCCGGGTCATGCCAATGCATCCCCAACTGATTGAGCTGGGGCTTATCGACTATTGGAAGAAGCGCAAGAAAGAAGGGAACGTCAATCTGCTGGGCGTGGTGGCGGCGGAAAAGGACGGCTACGGTAAGGTGCCAGGGGATTTTTTCCGCAACAAGCTTTTGCGTAAGTACGTGGGGATCAACAGCGATACCAAGGTGTTCCATAGCTTTCGCTACACCTTTATCACCCGCTTGCGTCAGGCAATCATCGACAACGCGGGCACGCGGGTGGAGGAGAACATCGAGAACTATCCAGAGGGGCTGGTGCTTCGCCAGATGGTGGGGCACTCCATTGCGTCTGGCTTCACGCGAAGCACGGGGAAGTCGGACGTGCATATCAACACGTACATGGGAGAGGTTTCCATGGAAGCCCGAGTCCGGCTTTTGAACCGTTTGGAGATGACTCGCTTTCCCATCGCCAAATACAAGGATGTCAAACCAGGGCAGCGGATTCGGTACAACCCCGAGCCCAAAAGTGCCACCCAGAGCGGGCTGGGAGATTTTGGCATTGACGGGGGAGTGCTGAGTGGACTTGTGTAGCCCAAAAAGGCCGCGCTACTTGCTGTCTCGCGCCTCGTTTGCTAGGTTGAGTTATGGCACTCAAAAAAGCAAATGGCGACGCGACTGCGCCATCAACAAATTCAAAAGTCTGCACCATTGAGCGAATGGACTGCGCTCAGATTGAACGCACTCACGCCATGACGGACGGCCTTTTTAGACCGATTGACCACAAGATTGAGCGCCCCAGTTTTCACATTGCCCAGCAATTCAAATCCCCCGGAGGCTCCACGGTGGGGTTGGAGTGGCAGGGCGTTCAGCTCGATATCACTGACCAACAAGTATTCCTGGCTATCTTGCGAATAGTATCGGAGAAAAGTCGGCAATTACAGCGAAACTCAGAAAATGCAGAGCCGTGGAGTGAACTGGTGAAGGGGTTTGATTTTTCTGTTGAGCAGCCGAATATACTGGTGGCCAAGACTTCATTGTACGAAATCTGTAAGGTGGCAGGATTTTCTGATGGCGGGGAAGTTTTGGAATCGGTATACAACAGCATACATAGAATGCAATGCACCCGATGTTGGGTATATCTCTTAGAAGGTGGGGAAATTGACCGCCGTAGAGAGTCCTCATTTTCACTCATCGCGCATTGGGGGATGAAAGATGGCGACGCCTATATTGGCATAAACCCATTTCTAACCAAAGCTGTTCTTGGAACGTTTCAAGTAACGTATTTGGACATGACGCACATCCGTGCTTTGCGGAACGATGTCAGCAAGAGATTGTTTTTGTGGCTCTCGGCCTGGTCTCGTTATGACCGAAGGCAATCCATTGGGCTGGATAAATTAGTCAAACACGTTTGGGGAGATTTGGGGAAGGATGGTGCAGCACTTCGAAAGAGGCGCATGAAAGTTCGGACCGCATTAGCCGCAATATCTCAGCTAGATGGTTGGACTGTTGATGCCGATGACGATGACCCAGCGCTTTTTCAAATCAAACGACCCAGGTACCAATAATTTAACCGCCGAGAGGCGGTTTTTTCATTTCTTAACGATATCGGCTGTATAAATTATCAGTGCCGTAGTTGGGTGAACGCACTACCGTAGATGGGTGAACGGGGTACCGTAGTCAATCCACCGAACTTAAGCCCCCTACCCCTTGTAAGCCATATGCGGATGCGGCTTCACATGCCGCGCAGGTCTGGGTTGAGATCGACCCGCCACGCGGCGCACCAAGTTCTTGCCCAGCAGGCCAATAGCATGGGCAATC
>CAMTXG010000034.1:0-128479 GCA_947085645.1 uncultured Gammaproteobacteria bacterium | reverse complement strand
GTCTTCGCCCAGCTTCACGGCCGCGGCGGCGCCGCTATCGCCCTCATCAATCAGCTTCTGCAGCCGGGCCTTGCGGGCCGTGACCAGAGCGATCTCTGACATGGCAAACAGGCCGTTGAGAAGGATGAGGGCGAACAGTATGGCAATTTCCATGATGGAGTTTTTATGGTTTTGGGTACAGGCGCATCCACGGATTTCCAATGGGGCTAGGGCGCAGCTACCGGGGAGATACAGGGGAGGGCAGATACAGCGCGCATGCCCTGAGCAGACGGTTGCGAAGGGCTGTGCAGACCTTCAAGAGAAGGTGCAGTTGCGAAGTAGACGCCTTGCGCGCGAGGTGCGCCTGAAAGCGATCAGGCGATCAAGCGGGGTGCACGGTCAGGCCAACGGGCCAGAGGTCTTAGGCGGTTTGTGCGGTGGATCGACCACCGCCGAGAGAGACCGATTTATCTGGGGGGAGACGGAATCTGCCGAATGAATGCCCCCCGCACTGGCCAGCGGGTGGGGTTCGAGCTGGTCTGGAAGATCACCCTTGTCGTCCATCAAGGCGTGATCGTCTGCGTCCGAAAGCACTCCCGGCGCTGCGGGGCCGCCCGGGGTGCCCTGCGCGGTCACTTCGGGCCCCTGGGGGACCAAGACCGCTGGATTCAAACCCGCAGCAGAAAACCCTACGCACAGCAGAAAGTGGAGGATCAAAACCGCGATAAAGCGCCGTAGCATGGTGGCGGAATTATAGGGACCCTCCCGGCACCCGGTAGTGGTAGCCATATGCGGCCCTGAACCCCATGCCTTCGTACAGGCGCAGTGCGGGCGTGTTCTGCGCCCGCACCTGCAGGTAGGCCGACGTGGCGCCAGCCTCTGCGGCCCAGTGCAGCAAGGCCTCTACCAGCGCCTGGCCCCGGCCCAGGCCGCGGTGCTGTGGTGCTACGGCCAGGTCGAACAGGCCGACGGCCCCGCGCTCCAGCACCGCCAGCCCAAACCCCACGGCCTGGCCCTGCGCGTGCTGCACCGCAAACGCTGTGGGGTGGGCAATGGCTTGCACCACGGTGCGGTGCAGGGCGCGGTGGTGCAGCGCTACAGCGTTGGCAGTGGCAAAGCCGTCCAGCCAAGCGTCTGACGCGGTGGGCATCACAGTGGTGCTTCCATCGGGTTTTGCAAGCCCAGTCAGCGGCCGGTGCAGCACCACCGACGGGTCAAAGTGCTGGTACCCCGCGTCCGCCAGTTCCTTGTCCGCCTCGGGTGGGGCCAGGGGCGTCAGCCGGAACACCGTGGGCAGCCCATGCCGCGCATACAAGGTGGCAGCGGCCTCGCGCACGCCATCAAACGGCGCACCGGGCACCAGTGCGTTGACCGAGTTGGCGCGCTTGGTGTACCCGCCCGACATGCGAAAGAGCCACCCCCGGTGAAACACGTTTTGCTGCGCGGGCCAGGCGTTGAAGGCGCGCTCTTCCAGGGCACGAACCAGGGCAATGGGGGCGGTGTCGGTCATGGTGGGGTTATACCAACCGCTGGCGCGGGGTCGAGGGGTAGGGCGGTTGCGCGACTGCACTTTTGTGCTTGGCGGCTTGTTTGCTACGAAAATTATAGCTGCAAACGCTTTATGGATAAGCGATAACGCCTGTTTTTGTGCAAATTTCCTACGCCAGTCCATGCTGTGCCGACACCGTGTTACTGCGCGCAGGGTTGATTTCCATCGATGGCGGTTGCAGCCGCATCGGGTAGGGTGTGCGCAACGTTCTGCAAACCGCTTTTTTCATTGCCTGCCCATGAAGTTGTTCCCCGCTCGTCGTTTTATTCACCTGAACTTGTGCCGTGTCGCCGGTGGTTTTGGTCTGGGCTGGCTGCCCTTGGCAGTGTTGGCTGCACCGCTCCTGCCTGCAGCCGAGTGGTTGGTGTCTGACGACGGCGCCACGGTCATCGACGTGCGCGTCCAGCTGGCCTGGCCCCGATGTGTGGAGGGCATGCAGTGGACAGGCAAGACCTGCACGGGCACACCGTTGCTGCTGGACCGCGCCGAGGCCGCTGCGCTGGCTACCGCGCGCTGGAAGGCCGACGGAGTGGCTTGGCGCCTGCCGCGCGCCGCAGAGCTGCAGCGGCTGGTCAACAAGTCGGCAAACCCGCCGGGTATTGACCCGCGCCTGTTCCCCGCTGCGCCAGACCTTTGGTACTGGTCTTCCACCGCCAACGTCAGCAGCCTGCGCAACAACCAGTACAACTACAACACCATCCGCCAAAGCCTTGAGGGTGACAGCGCCGGTCAGATGGCCATGCTCAACGGCTGGGCTGTGAGCCTGTCCACCGGCGAGGCGCGGGGCGACGTGGCACGCACCAGCAAACTGCCCGTGCGGCTGGTGCGCCCCCAACGGGCGAACGCGCCATCGCAGTAAGTCGCGTCCGCGGCAGCATTTCGCGGCAGCACGCCGACAATGGGGGCCACTTGCGGCGCGCGCGCTGCCCACTCTGACAGAGAGCAATCCATGACCCAGTCCATCCCCACCACTGCACTGCAACTTCGCTCGCTCGTACAGGCAGACTGCAGCTTGCAGATCAGCCTGGAGCCCACGCCCGTGCCCACCCCAGGGACTGACGAGGTGCTGATTCAGGTGCAGGCCACACCCATCAACCCGTCGGACATCGGGCTGCTGCTGGGCCCCGCCGATCTGGCAACGGTGCAGGTCACCGGCAGCGCCGACCGGCCAGTGGTGACGGCACGCATCCCCGAGCGCGCCATGCCCGGCATGGCCGCGCGCATTGGTCAAAGCATGCCCGTGGGCAACGAGGGCGCGGGTCTGGTAGTGGCCGCAGGCGCATCACCCGCCGCGCAGGCGCTGCTGGGGCGCACCGTGGCAGTGATTGGTGGCGCCATGTACACGCAGTACCGTGCCCTGCCCGCCGCGCAGTGCCTGGCGCTGCCCGATGGCACCACCGCGGCCGAGGGCGCGTCTTGCTTCGTCAACCCGCTCACCGCCCTGGGCATGGTCGAGACAATGAAGCGAGAAGGCCACACCGCCCTGGTGCACACCGCCGCAGCCAGTAACCTGGGCCAGATGCTCAACAAAATTTGCCAGAAGGATGGCATTGGCCTGGTCAACATCGTGCGCAAGCCCGAGCAGGCGGCGCTGCTGCGCGGCATCGGCGCCCACTACGTCTGCGACAGCAGCGCGCCCACCTTCATGGGCGACCTGACCGACGCGCTGGCCGCCACCGGCGCCACCATCGCGTTTGACGCCACGGGCGGCGGCACCCTGGCCGGGCAAATCCTGCAGTGCATGGAAAGCGCCATCAACCGCAACGCCAAGGAATACAGCCGCTACGGGTCCGCCGTGCACAAGCAGGTTTACCTGTATGGCCACCTGGACACCCGCCCCACAGAAATTCAGCGCACCTTTGGCATGGCCTGGGGCATTGGTGGCTGGCTGCTGTTCCCGTTCCTGGCCAAGATCGGCGATGCGGCCGCACAGTCGCTGCGCGAGCGCGTGGCCGCGGAACTGAAGACCACGTTTGCCAGCCACTATGCGCGTACGGTGTCGCTGGCTGGAGCACTGAGCGCGGACGCCATTGCGTTCTACGGGCCGCGCAATACAGGGGCGAAAGTGCTGATTGATCCGTCGCTTTGATGGCTTGACTGCCCGGCGAGATGGCAGGAGCGCGGGGGAGAACCGCGCGTTCGCCGACCACGCGCGCAAGCCCACGTAGGTGTGCGCCGACGCTTTTCTATGGCGCTATCCGGCGGCCAGATGCTTTTTGGGTTCTTAACATTTCCGCAGATGCACAGCAAACCTGCGGTGCACAAAACCCGTCGAAAGGATTTGAAATGAACACCGATCAAGTAAAGGGCGCAGTGAAGGAAGTGGCTGGCAAGGTTCAGCAAAAAACGGGCGAGCTGATTGACAGCCCTGAGCAGCAAGTCAAGGGCGCCGCCAAGCAGGTGGAGGGCAACGTCCAGAAGAACTACGGCGACGCGAAAGAAGCCGTCAAAGACGCTGCCAAGTAATAGGGGGCGCCATGCGGGGCCTGGGCCCTGCGTTGGGCCAACACCAGCAGACAAGCAGCAGACAAGCGTTGGCAGCTGGATGTCTCAGCAAACACGCTGCGTGCAACGGTCGCTCGCTTTGTCAGCGGTTTTGGGCTTGGTCCATCGGACGCCACGCATTCACGATGGCCACCAGCGACAGCATCACCGGCACCTCCACCAGCACGCCCACCACCGTGGCCAGCGCGGCGCCGGAGTTCAGGCCAAACAGAGAGATCGCCACGGCCACGGCCAGTTCAAAGAAGTTCGACGTGCCGATCAGGCACGCGGGCCCGGCCACGTTGTGCGGCAGCTTGAGCCACCGGGCACCCGCCCAAGTGATGAAGAAGATGCCATAACTTTGCACAATGAGCGGTATGGCGATTAGCACGATGACCAGGGGCTTGTTAATGATGGTGCCCGCCTGGAAACCAAACAGCAGCACCACGGTGGCAATCAGGCCCACCACGGACCAGGGCTTGAGCTGCGCCACAAAGTCCGCCACGGCGTGAGCGGACTTTTTCTGCAGCAGGTGGCGCGTAGCCATGCCCGCAGCGAGCGGCAGCACCACATACAACACGGTGGACAGCACCAGGGTCTGCCAGGGCACGGTGACGTTGGTTACGCCCAGCAAAAACGCGGCAATGGGTGCAAATGCAAACACCATGATGATGTCGTTGACGGACACCTGCACCAATGTGTAGTTGGCATCACCCTTGACGAGCTGGCTCCACACAAACACCATGGCGGTGCAGGGCGCCACGCCCAGCAAAATCATGCCTGCGATGTACTCGCTGGCCGACTGCGGGTCTACCCATGGCGCAAACACATACTGAAAGAACAGCACGCCCAGCGCGGCCATGGTGAAGGGCTTGATGAGCCAGTTGACCACCAGCGTCAGCAGGAGGCCCTGGGGCTTTTTGCCTACGTCCTTGATGGCGGTCCAGTCGATCTGGATCATCATGGGGTAAATCATCACCCAGATGAAAACGGCCACTACCAGGTTGACGTGTGCAAACTCCAGCGCGGCCACGGCCTGGAACAAGCCCGGCACGGCCAGGCCCAGGCCGACCCCGGCGAGGATGCCCAGCGCCACCCAGACGCTGAGAAAACGTTCAAACAGTCCCATGGTGAATCCTTGTTGTTGTGTTGTTGTGTTGTTGTTGGTTGATCGAAGCTCAAAGGCAAACAGGCCTGGCCGCATGATGCAGCCAGGCCCAGGGTAAGTGCGAGTGCGCTTTATGGTTGCACTCAGCCCTTTTCGCTGCCGATGCGGTGCAGTTCGCTTTGCAGCGACAGCTTGTCGAGCTTGTCAAACGGCAGGGCCAGAAAGATCGTGATGCGGCGGTTCAGTGTGATGAAGGCGTCGCTGAACGCACGCTGCTTTTCTTCTTCGGTGCCCTGCGCGGCTGCAGGGTCCGGCACGCCCCAGTGGGCGGACATGGGCTGGCCGGGCCACACAGGGCAGACCTCGCCAGCGGCGTTGTCGCAGACGGTGAGCACAAAGTCCATCGCGGGCGCGTCGGGCTGGGCAAACTCGTCCCAGTTCTTGCTGCGCAGGCTGTCGGTGCGAAAGCGGTTGCGCTGAAGCAATTCGACCGCATAGGGGTTCACGCGGCCCGCCGGTTGGCTGCCCGCGCTGTAGGCGCGGTAGCGCCCCACGCCCAGCTGGTTCAGGATGGCCTCGGCCATGATGCTGCGCGCCGAGTTGGCGGTGCAGATGAAGAGAACGTTGAAGACGCGGTAAGACATGGGAGGTCTTTCTTTCTTGCAGTGGGTTGTCGGTGGGAGGTAAGTCGGCACTTCAAAAGGTCAACAGGTCAACAGGTCAGCAAATCAGCAGGTAGTGCATTGCACCGATGTGGCGGTGTCTTCCAGGCAGGGCTCGCCCTGGCAGCAGTTGGCGGTCAAAAAGCCCAGCAGCTTGTTCATCGCATCAATGTGGGTGCGGTAGATGAGGTTGCGGCCATCGCGCTCTTGGGTGATCAGCCCGGCGTGTGTCAGCTCTTTGAGGTGGAACGACAGCGAGGTGGGCGATATGTCCAACGCTTCGGCCATCTGGCTGGGCGTGGCGCCCTGCGGGCCGGCCACCACCAGCAGGCGGAACGCACGCAGGCGCGACTCCTGCGCCAGTGCGGCCAGGGCTTGTACGGCTTCGGTGTCGGTCATGCAGGGTCTCCTTGGATGGAATTTGGGGCTGTTGCGGGGCGCGCCAGCGTGGTGGGCAGTGCCAGCGTGACAAGCCAGCAGATGGTCAGCATCACGGCCGACCCGATGAGTGCATACAGCAGCCCGCCCCACTGGTACAGCAGGCCCGAGAGCAGCGTGCCCGTGAAGCGGCCGGCTGCGTTGGCTGCGTAATAAAAGCCCACGTCTTCCGCCGCCTTCTCGCTGCCCGCATAGGCCAGGATGAGGTACGAGTGCACTGACGAGTTGACGGCAAACGCCACTCCGAATACGCCCAGCCCCGCCACCACTGCCCACTGCAGATGGGGCACCTGCAGGTACACCACCACGGCCAGCACCACAGGCACCACGGCCAGCGCGGCAGACCAGCAGCGCGCGGCGGGCACTTCGGCGCTCAGGCCGTCAGCGCTGCGTTTGACGATGTTGGGCGCCAGGGCCTGCACCAGGCCGTAGCCGATGGTCCAGGCAGCGAGAAAGCCGCCTACCATGGTGAAGGTCCAGCCGGACGCATATAAAAACACCGGCACGCCCACCACAAACCACACATCGCGTGCGCCAAACAGCGCCACGCGCGCGGCGGCCAGCAGGTTGATGGCACGGCTTTTGGCAAACAGCTCCTTGGCCGATTTGGAGGCCTTGGCCTTGCCCATGAGGGGCGGCACAAACACCACCACGCCCACCAGTACCAGAGCCAGCAGCCCGGCCATGGCCCATAGCGCAGCGCGAAAACCCAGCAGGTCCAGCAGCAAGCCACCGAGGAAGAAGCCGATGCCCTTCATGGCATTTTTGCTGCCGGTGAACCAGGCCACCCATTTGAAGAGCTGGCCCGAGCCCTGGTTTTTTGCCTGGTCTGCCGTGATCTTGATGGCCGACTTGCTCGCCGTCTTGGTCAGGTCCTTGGCCACGCCACAAATGCCCTGCGCCACCACCACCCATGCCACCGACATCGCGGCCGTCCATTCGGGGTTGAGCAGCGACAGCAGCGCAAAACCAATGATCTGCGTGGTCAGCCCCACGGCCAGCATGCGCGCAATGCCGTAGCGCGTGGCCAGCCAGCCTCCGATCAGGTTGGCGGCAATGCCTGCGGCCTCGTACAGCAAGAACAAAAATGCCAGCGTGAACGACGAATAGCCCAGCCGGTAGAAGTGCAGCAACACCAGCATGCGCAGCGCGCCGTCGGTGAGCGTAAAGCCCCAGTACGCGGCGGTGACGATGGCGTAGTTGCGGGCGGCGGCGTTGCCGGCCTGCGAAGGAGAAGGCGGGGAGGGCGGCAAGGTGCTGGTCATGGTGATCAGATGCCCACGTCGTGCATGTGGCAGGCCAGGTCCACCATGCGGCAGGCGTAGCCCATTTCGTTGTCGTACCAGGCGTACACCTTCAGCAGCGTGCCGTCGGTGACCATGGTGGACAGTGCATCGACGATGGAGCTGCGCGTGTCGCCCGCGTAGTCGGCGCTGACCAGGGGGCGCTCGTCATAGCCCAGCACGCCTGCCAGCGGGCCCTGCGCTGCGGCGGCGGCAAACAGCGCGTTGACAGCCTCGGCAGTGGTGGGCTGGTTCAGCTCGAATACGCAGTCGGTCAGCGACGCGTTGAGCACTGGTGCGCGCACGGCGTGACCGTTGAGCTTGCCTTTGAGTTCGGGGTAGATGAGGGCAATGGCCGTTGCGCTGCCCGTGGTGGTGGGGGCCAGGCTCATCATGGCGCTGCGGGCGCGGCGCAGATCCTTGTGGGGCGCGTCCACAACCAGGTTGGTGTTGGTGGGGTTGTGGATGGTGGTGATCTGCCCGTGGCGGATGCCCAGGTTTTCGTGGATCACCTTCACCACGGGCGCCAGGCAGTTGGTCGTGCACGATGCTGCTGTCACGATGCGGTCATTGGCCGGGTTGTACAGGTGGTGGTTCACGCCCACCACGATGTTGAGCACATCACCAGTCTTGACCGGCGCGGCCACGATCACGCGCTTGGCGCCCCGGTCCAGGTGACCTTGCAGGGTTTCCGGGGTGAGGAACTTGCCTGTGCACTCCAGCACCACGTCCACGCCCAGGTCGCCCCAGGGGATGTCCGCAGGGCTGGCGTGGCTGCTGAAGGACATGCGGTGGTCATCGATGCGGATGGTGTCACCGCCCTCGGCGGCAATGTCGGCGCGCCAGGTGCCCTGCACCGTGTCAAACGCCAGCAGGTGGGCAGTGGCGGCGGCGGCGCCCTTGATCTCGTTGAGGTGCACCACCTCCAGCCGGTTGGCGCTACGGGGGTCGTCGTGCGGACGGTGGGCAGCGCCCAAAGCGCCGCGCAGGGCCAGGCGGCCGATGCGGCCCATGCCGTTGATGCCTACTTTCATGTCCGGTGCTCCTCTGTATTTGGTGGGGATGAATTTTATACTTCGATAATTGTTGAATTATCGTTGTATTTTGTGGCCGTTTGATGACAGCAGCTCCTACCGCAACCACCGTGCGTTTGTCACCGCGTGCTATTGCGCTGGTAGAGTTCCATCGCCCTTCGTTCCAGGAAACCTGCCATGCGCCCGCATTCATCCCGACTCCGCCTGTGGTGCGCCAGCGCATTGGTACTGTGGGCAACCCTGCCGCTGGCCTTGCACGCCCAAACTGCCGTGCCGCCCACGGTGGCGGCCGCATCCGACCTGAAGTTCGCCCTTGAGGAAGTCGCTGCGCGGTTTGAAAAGGAAACCGGCCACCGGCTGCGGCTGGTGTTTGGCTCCTCGGGTAATTTCAAGACGCAGATCCTGCAGGGCGCGCCGTTTCATCTGTTCATGTCGGCGGACGAAGGCTTTGTGTATGAGCTGGCCGACGCCGGCAAAACGCTGGATCGGGGCCGCGCCTACGCGCTCGGGCGCATCGGCATCATCGTGCCGCCGGGGTCGCCGCTCAAGGCCGATGGCGAGTTCAAGGACCTGGCCGCTGCGCTCAAGGACGGCCGCCTGAAAAAGTTTGCCATTGCCAACCCCGACCACGCCCCCTACGGCGCCCGCGCCAAGGAGGCTCTGCAGCACGCCGGGCTATGGAACAGCCTGCAAGGCAAGCTGGTGCTGGGCGAAAACGTCTCGCAAGCTGCGCAGTTCGCTACCTCGGGTTCAACGCAAGGCGGCATCATTGCGCTGTCGCTCGCGTTGGCGCCCTCGGTGGCAAAGCGGGGCACGTTTCAGCTGATTCCCGAAAGCTGGCACCAGCCGCTCAAGCAGCGCATGGTGCTGATGCGCGACGCGCCACCCGGTGCGCGTGCTTTTTATGACTACCTGGGCACCCCTGCGGCGCAGGAGGTCATGGTGCGCTACGGCTTTGCAATGCCGAACAACTGAACGACACGCCCCATACCGCAAAGATGGACAGGCTTTGAGCAGGAACCCCATGGATTGGCAAGCACTGGTACTTTCGTTAGAGCTGGCGGCCGTTACGCTGCTGGTGCTTTTGCCCCCAGGGCTGCTGCTGGCGCGCTGGCTCGCAGTCACCCGCTTCAAGGGCAAGGCGTGGGTGGAGGCGCTGGTGGTGCTGCCTTTGGTGTTGCCGCCCACCGTGCTGGGCTACTACCTGCTGGTGTCGCTGGGCGGTGCCTCGCCCGTGGGGCGTTGGCTGGCAGACACGCTGGGCGTGCAGCTGACCTTCAATTTTGTGGGGCTGGTGGTGGCCTCGGTCATCTTTAACATTCCGTTCATGGTGCAGCCCGTTCAGCGCGCGTTCGAGGCCATTCCGCGCGACCTGGGCGAGGCGGCGGCCGTGAGCGGGCTCAGCGCATGGCAGACCTTCTGGCGCGTGGAGCTGCCCCTGGCCTGGCCGGGCATTCTGTCGGCCATGGTGCTGACCTTTGTGCACACGCTGGGCGAGTTTGGCGTGGTGCTGATGGTGGGGGGTAGCATTCCGGGCGAGACCAAAACCATTGCGATATCGATCTACGACCGGGTGCAGTCGTTCGACCTAGCGGGTGCCAACCAGATGGCGCTGCTGCTGGTGGTGTTTTCGCTGGTGGCGGTGGGCGCGTCGTTTTTTGCGTCGGCACGGCTGGCGGTGCGGCGATGAGCACACCTCAAGACCTGCCGGAGCGGGCTCTGGCTCTGGAGCTGGACGTAGAACAGACACTGCCCATGCCGCTGTCGGGCAGCCTGCGCTGTGGCCCTGGCGAACTGGTGGCACTGGTGGGGCCATCGGGCGCGGGAAAAACCTCGCTGATGCGCATTCTGGCGGGCCTTATGCGGCCCCAGAGCGGCCGCGTGGTGTTGGGCGGGGAGGTGTGGTGCGACACCGCACAAGGCATCTTTTTGCCACCGCAGCGGCGCCATGTGGGGCTGGTGTTTCAGCACTACGCGCTCATGCCGCACCTCAGCGCGCAAGGCAATGTAGCGCTGTCGCTGTTGCACCTGCCCGCCGCGCAGCGCGCGCAGCAGGCCCGCCATTGGCTGAACCATGTGGGGCTGAGCGCCGACCAGCAGCAGCGCAAGCCTGCGGGCCTGTCGGGCGGGCAGCAGCAGCGCGTGGCGGTGGCCCGTGCCCTGGCGCGCGAGCCTCGGCTGATGCTGCTGGACGAACCGTTTTCCGCCGTGGACCAGATGAACCGCGAGGGCTTGTACCGCCTGCTGGCCGACCTGCGGCGCGAGTTGTCCATCCCCATCGTGCTGGTCACGCACGACCTCAATGAGGCGCGCATGCTGGCCGACCGGCTGGTGGTGATGGACGCTGGTCAGGTGCTGCAGCAGGGCACACCGGCGTCCATCCACAACGCTCCACGCAATGCGCGGGTGGCCGACCTGGTGGGCATCCACAACCGGTTTGCCGGGGAGTGGCTGGGCCCTGCCGAGGGGTTGGCAGGGCAGGGGATGTTGCGCTGGTTGCCCCCCGGCTGCGCTGACGCCAACGCGCCGGTGGCGGACCACAACCTGCCATTGCTGACCGTGCGCGACAAGGGCAAGCTGCCACCCGGCCAGGCCGTGAACTGGGTCGTGACCAGCGATGGCATCACCCTGCTGGCGCCCCAGGCAGCGTGCGAACCTGGGGACCTTGCTGCACAGGTGGTGGAGGCGCGCCATCTGGGGGAGATATCGCTCATCACGCTGTCACTGGCGGCCGTGCCCGGCGCGCGCATGACGCTCACCCTGTCGGGGGTACAGCGCCAAGACCTGGCGGTAGGGGCGCACGTGAGCGTGCGGCTGGACCTTGGCCTGGTGCATGTGATGCCCGTGCGAACAGGCTAGAGGCCCCACGCCTGCAGCGAATAGAAAATCAAAAACAATAGCTGCCAGCGCTTTATAGACTAGCGATAGATGCCATTTTGACTGATATTTTGATCGGCTAAAACCGACTGGCAGTCTGCACGTTGCGCCACGCGCGATACTTGCCGATACGCCGCGCGTTGGGCCCGATGATTGAATCATCGACCCATCGGGCGCCTTGATGTACGCCCCACCAACAACGGAGACACCTGATCCATGAGCTTGCCACTTCACCCCCTGGACACAGAACTGCTGGCCCGCGCCTTGCCCTTGCTGGACGAAGAATGGCTGGGCAAAGACACCGACCTTGCGCCCGTGCTGCCGACCGTGCTGGCCCGCAACGTGGGGCAGGACTGGCATAAGGCCGGCACGTTTCGCCACCACTTGGTGGGCGTCGCCCGGTCGCTCACGCTGTGGCAGCAGCCGCGCGACGTGCGCCTGCTGGGCCTGTTGCACAGCGTGTACGGCAATGCGTTTGTCGACCTGGTGAAGTTTGACCCCGCCAAGGAGCGCGCCCGCGTGCGTGAGATCGCGGGCGAGTCGGCAGAGCACCTGGTGTTTCTGTTTTGCACCCAGTCGCGTACGCAGTTTGTGCAAAAGGTGCTGGCCCACGCGCTGGAGGCCGACGGCAGCATGGTGCTGGACAAGGACGGCAAGCAGCACACGCTCACGCCCTACGAAGTGGCGGCGTTCATCATCGTCAGCATGGCCGACACCATCGAGCAGTGGTTCAGCTGGCAGGACGATATCTTTTCGCGCTTCCCGGATGTGCAGCACCGCAACCAGAAAGCGCACTGGGCGGCATCGCTGTGGCCCGGGCCCATGCGGCCCAGCGGGCGCATGCTGCACCAGATCGCCGCGCTGGGCAAAGCGCTGCAGCACCCGGGGCTGAAAGACCAGTTGCCCCTGCCACCCGTGTTTGCCGAATGCAGCCAGCACCTGTCTGCCGCCAACGAGGCAGCGGCCACGTCGCTGTATTGGTCGGTCATTCAGCAAGACCAGCCCCTGGTGGACCTGGACGTGGCCACCGGTGTGCTGGAGAGCGCCATCCGCCACAACCCCTGGGTGGCCGAGCCGCAGATGGTGCTGGCCCAGCTGTACCTGTCTGCGGGGCGCAAGGATGACGCCAAGGCCGCCGCGTCGAGCGCGCTGCACCTGTTCAGCGCCTGGGGTAACGCCTGGGACAAACGCGTGCAGTGGGACGCCTGGGTGGCCTGGACCCGCATCCTGCTGCAAGGCGCCATGGTGGAAGGCACCTGGCCCGAACGGCTGGACAAGCTCAACAACGTGGCGCTGAGGGGCTGACGGCCGAAAGAGACCCGCCCTGTGTGGTTTGATATGCGAATAGGTTGGAACGAAATAGAAAATTATTCGTTCCTGTTTGATCGGGAAAACCCTAGGATGTCAACCATCCATTTACCAAAGGTGTTTTCTGTGAACAAACGCAATCTGCTGCAAACCACCCTGGCCCTGGCCCTCGCGGCCGGTTTTTCGACCGGTGCCATGGCGCAAGACAAGCCCCTCAAGGTGGGCGTGACGGGCGGCCCCCACGCGCAAATTTTTGAAGTGGTCAAAAAGGTTGCCGAGAAGGACGGCCTCAAGATCCAGATCGTCGAGTTCAGCGACTACGTGCAGCCCAATGCCGCGCTGTCGGCTGGCGACCTGGACGCCAACAGCTACCAGCACAAGCCCTACCTCGACGCGCAGGTCAAAGACCGTGGCTACAAGCTGGTGTCGGTGGGCTACACCGTCAACTTCCCTATCGGCCTGTATTCCAAGAAGGTCAAGAAGCTCGAAGACCTCAAAGATGGCGCCAAGTTCGGCATCCCCAACGACCCCACCAACGGCGGCCGCGTGTTGCTGGTGCTGCATGACAAAGGTCTCATCAAGCTGCGTGAAGGTGCTGACCTGAAGGCCACGCCGCTCGATGTGGTGAGCAACCCCAAGAAGATCAAGTTTGTCGAACTCGATGCCGCGCAGTTGGCACGTTCGCTCGATGACCTGGATGCCTCGGCCATCAACACCAACTTTGCGTTGTCGGCCGGCCTGAACCCCGGCAAGGACGCCATCGCGCAAGAAAACGCCAAGAGCCCCTACGTCAATTTGATCGCCGTGCGTGAGGCCGATAAAGACAAGCCCTGGGTGGCCAAGCTGGTCAAGGCCTATCACTCCGAAGAAGTGAAGAAGTTCATCCAGACCGAGTTCAAGGGATCGGTGCTGCCGGGATTCTGATCAGGGGGGGGCAGTGCGCCCCCAATCCTTCCAGATACACCTCGATATACCCACATTTCAAGCCAAATTGGCACCTGGCGCTTGCCCAGCAAGCGCCAGGTGCTATTTTTTTTGCCGGTGCATTGCCCTGTCTGCGTGCTGGGAGATTCAGGCCCTGCCACTTGCCGCCACAATGGACCGATTAACGTTCAGTAACACCCGGCGCCGCCCCTGTTCCCATATGTCCTCGGCAGAACGAATCCTCACGGCGGCGTGCATCGCGGCGGTTGCGGCGTTCTATGTGGTTTCGCCCGGCGTTGCCGATGAGCGCATGCAACTGTTTCTGGACAACGCCTCCTGGACTCTGGCCATCAGCCTGTCCGCCTGGTGGGCGTGGCAAGGGCGTGCGCAGGCCCTGCCAGCCGAGCGGCAGCTTCATACCGGCCTGTTCGCTGGTGCGCTGCTGATCGCAGCAGGCCAGATGGTGTGGAACCTGCAGGTGGCACTGAACTGGAGCCCTTTTCCTGCGCCTGCCGATCTGTTTTTTCTGGCCGCTGCACCGCTGTGGGGGCTGACGGTGATACGCGCCACGTTCACCCGTCTGTCGCGCGACCGTGCTTACCCGGCTGCGCTGGATTTTGGTGGCGCGGTGCTGGCCCTGGTTGCCTTCACGCTGGTCATCTACCTGCCTGCAGGGGAAATGCAGTCTGCTGCCGTGGGCGCCGTTCTGGTGCTGTATCCGGCTGTGTTTCTGGCCGGGGCCGGTGTCACGGCCCTGGCCATTCCCACCGCAGGCATACGCGTTACCTGGCCTCACCTGTGCGTGCTGCTTGGCATGTTTGGCTACGGCCTGAGCTGGATGCACTGGAACCTGCTGGCCATCAACGGCAGCTTGGTGCCGGGCAGCTGGGCCAATGCCACCTTCAGCGTGGCCGCGCTGGCGCTGGGCTGGGGTGCACGCTGGCTGCGCTTTGAAGTGTCTGGCGACGCCGACTACCGAAAGCGGTGCGACCAGGCCATGAACTATGTGCCCTTGGTGTCCATGACACTGGCGGCCATCACGCTGGCCCTGTTGTTTGTCGCAGGCGACGTGCGTCAGGGCCTGCAGGTTTTGATTTTTGTTTGCTGCCTGGTCGTGCTGCTGCTTGCCGCGCTGCGCCAGGTGATTGTGGTGGGCCTGCTCAACCGCCTGCGCACCGCCGAGGCAGCAGTGCTGCGCAACGAAGGGCAGCTGTACCAGCTGGCGCATTTTGATGCGCTCACCGGGCTGCCCAACCGGCGATATTTTGAAGACTCGCTGGAACGCGCCGTTGCCGAGGCGTCGCGCCATGCGCAGTCGCCCGACCGCCGCGTGGCGCTGCTGCTGATCGACCTGGACCATTTCAAAAGCGTGAACGAAACCTACGGCCACCGTGTGGGCGACGCGCTGCTCAGCGAGGTCGCCGCGCGCATCCACACCCTGCTGGGGGGGCAGGGGCTACTGGCACGCCTGGCCAACGACCAGTTCACCGTGATGCTGCTGCGCTTTGCGTCGCGCACCGAGCTGGCGCAAACCGCGGCCTCCATCGTCGAGGGTCTGGCCCAGCCGTGGGACCTGTCAGAGGTGGGTGAGCAGTACATGGGCGCCAGCATCGGCATCAGCCTGTTCCCCGACGATGCGGCCAATTGCGTGGAGCTGGTGCAGCACGCCCACTCGGCGCTGCACGCCACCAAAAGTGTGGGGCGTGGCTCGTACCGCTTTTACATCGAAGAGTTCACGCAAATCACCCGTGGCCGGCTGGAGCTGCGCCGCCGCCTGCACCACGCGCTGCAGGCGGGCGAGTTCACGCTGGTGTACCAGCCCCAGCTCAACCACCTGCGCCACACCGTGGGCGCCGAGGCGCTGCTGCGCTGGTCGGTGGACGGCAAGGCTGTGCCGCCCGACGAGTTCATCCCCTTGGCAGAAGACAGCGGGCTCATCGTGCCGATTGGCATGTGGGTGTTCGAGACCGCCTGCCAGCAGGTGGCGCAGTGGCGCGCCGCGGGCTGGCAGGTGCCGGTGATTTCGATCAATGTCTCCACCATCCAGCTGCGCGAGACCGGCTTTGCGCAGGCGCTGCTGGCCGTGGCCGAACGGGCCGGGGTGCCGCCCGCCGGGCTGGTGCTGGAGATCACCGAGTCGCAGTTGCTGGACGAGTCGCTCTACGGCATCGCGCTGGACTTGAAAAACGCGGGGTTTGGGCTGTCCATTGACGACTTTGGCACCGGCCACTCGTCCCTCATCAAGCTGCGGCGGCTGCCGGTGGGCGAGCTCAAGATCGACAAGGTGTTTGTGCGTGACATCGTGCACGACGTGAACGACCGCGAAATCTGCGCCACCGTCAACGCGCTGGCGCGCACGCTGGGCCTGGAAGTGGTGGCCGAAGGCGTGGAGACCGAGGCGCAGTTCGAACTGCTGGTCAAGATGGGCTGCCAGCGGTTTCAGGGCTGGCTGTTTGCCCCGGCGCTGCCCCCCGAGCTGCTGGCCGAGCGCTGGCTGCAGCGGATGGATGTGCGCAATGCTGACTCAGCGCTGATAGCGGTGGGCACCGTCGCCCGGCCGGACAGCGCCTGACGCACGCGCTGCCTCGTAGCGCCGCAACTCCTCACGCACCACCGGCAGCAAAAAATACAGGCCCACCACGTTGGCCAGCGCCATGGCAAAAATCATGGCGTCTGAAAAGTCGATCACCGGCCCCAGCCCCATGCTGGCCCCCGCCACCACGCAGGCCAGAAACAGCAGCTTGAACACCAGGCCCGTCACCGCATGGTCGCCCAGCAAATACGCCCAGGCCTGCAGCCCGTAGTACGACCAGGTGACCATGGTGGAGAACGCAAACAGCACCACTGCGAGCGCCAGCACATACGGAAACCACCACACCGCGCTGGCAAAGGCGGCAGACGTTAGCGCCACGCCACGCGCGTCACCCGCTACCGGGGTAAGCCCGGCTGCATCGACATGGCCGGTGACGATGATGGCCAGCGCCGTCACCGTGCAGATCACCACGGTGTCGATGAAGGGCTCCAGCAGCGCGGCGTAGCCCTGGGACGCGGGCTGGTCTGTCTGCACCGCCGAATGGGCAATGGCGGCCGAGCCCACCCCCGCTTCGTTCGAGAACGCTGCGCGCTTGAAGCCCTGCACCATGGCGCCCAGCACACCGCCTGCCACGCCCTCGGCAGAAAACGCGCCCTGCACAATCTGGGCGGCCGCCCACAGCAGCTGGTCGGCATGCAGGCCCAGCACCACCAGCCCCGCGCCCACGTAGGTGAAGGCCATGAACGGCACCACCGCCTCGGTCACCCGCGCAATGGACCGGATGCCGTCCAAAATGACCAGGCCCACGAGCGCCGCCAGCACCAGCCCGAACACCCAGCCCCGGCCCGCCAGCACGCTGCCCGCGCCGCCCGTCACGCCCACCACCTGCTGAAAGCTCTGGTTGGCCTGGAACATGTTGCCCCCGCCCAGGGCGCCGCCCACGCAGCACACAGCAAAAAACACCGCCAGGACCCGGCCCAGCACCGGGTAGCCGCGCTCAGCCAGGCCTTTGGAGAGGTAGCGCATGGGCCCGCCCGAGACGGCGCCGGTGACGGGGTCCACGTTGCGGTACTTCACGCCCAGCGTGACCTCGGTGAACTTGGAGGCCATGCCCAGCAGCCCGGCCACGATCATCCAAAAGGTGGCGCCTGCCCCGCCCAGGCTGACCGCCACGGCAACGCCCGCAATATTGCCCAGCCCCACTGTGCCCGACACGGCGGTGGTCAGGGCCTGGAAGGGCGTCACCTCACCCGCCATGGCCGGGTTGGAATAGCGCCCGCGCACCACGGCAATCGCATGCCCGAAGCCCCGCAGCTGGATGAAGCGAAAGGCCAGCGTGAACACCAGCGCGGCCACGATCAGCCATCCGACGATGAGCGGAAACTCGGTGCCACCCACCGGTACGGCATAGAAGATGGCGCCAGAGACGGCATCGGCATAGGGGGCAATGGCGGCGCTGATGCGCTCGTCCACGCTAAGCGGTGCAGGCGACATGGCGGGTGTCTCCGGGCTGTAGTTGTCGGGGCATCATCCCCCACACCGCCTGCACATACGGTATCAGCCCCACGCATTGCTCGGGTTACTGCGTTAATTCGCTATTTTGATAGCAGAGAACCCATACTGGACGAGCGGTAACGGCAATTTTTACTTGTATTTTTTGGTTTGTATGAGCACAACCCGGTCTGAACCCGGGTGAGTTGTTGCACTGCACCTGTGTCGTGGGGCGCACGGCTACCTACTGTGCGGGCTGGCAGTGGCGTGTACCGCGCCAACCGCAGGTGCGGCATCAGGCGGCCTTCGACATCCGTTCCTGGTTGGCAGCCACGCTGGTGTGGGCGGCGATCTCCACCTCGGCCGATGCCAGCGCAGCGGCTTTGGCGTCCGGGCCCATAGCCAACCCTTCCGCGCGCACAAAACGCAAGTCGGTGATGCCGAAGAACCCGAACACCACCTTCAGGTAGCTCTCCTGGTGTTCCATCGCCTGGCCTGCTTCGGTGGTCGAATAGACACCACCGCGGGTGGATGCCACGATCACCGTCTTGCCCCCGGCCAGACCCACGGGGCCCTTGTCGGTGTACTTGAAGGTACGGCCGGCTTGGGCAATGCGGTCGATCCAGGCCTTGAGCTGGGTGGGAATGCTGAAGTTGTACTTCGGTGCGCCGATCACGATCACGTCGGCTGCCAGAAACTGGCTGACCAGGGCTTCGGACAGTGCGTTCTCGGTGCGTTCCACCTCGGTGGACGCCGCCTGGCCGGTGCGAAAACCCATCGACTGCGCCGACAGGTGCGAGGGCGCCTGCTCAGCCAAGTCCAGGTATTGCACGGTGGTGCCGGGGTGTGCGGCCTGCCAGGCGGCCACGGTCTGGGCGGTGAGCTGGCGGGATACGGACTGTTCGCCGGTGATGGCGGAATCGATGTGAAGCAGTTGCATAAGGTTCTCCTGAAACGAAAGGCCGATGGGGCTGTGGTGGTAGCCACACCGTGTGGCCATGGGATCAATTGTGGAGATCAATCCAATCGTTGATAAGGTATGGAACTTGCGATAGATTGTTCTACCCATAGAACGAATCCCGCGCTCTCCAAACCTGTTTTCACGCCATGCAAGACCTCAACGACATGCTGTATTTCGCCGAAGTGGTAGAGCGCGGCGGCTTTGCCGCTGCGGGCCGTGCGCTCGGCATTCCCAAATCCCGCCTGTCCCGGCGCGTGTCAGACCTGGAGACCCAACTCGGTGTGCGCCTGCTGCAGCGCACCACCCGAAAGCTGTCGCTGACCGAAGTGGGGGAGGCCTATCTGCGCCACTGCCAGGCCATGCGCGAGTCAGCCCAGGCGGCGGCCGATGTGGCGGCCCAGGTGCAGACGGTGCCCTGCGGAACCATCCGCGTGAGCTGCCCCGTGACCCTGGCGCAAACCGTGGTGGCCGAACTGATGCCCCGCTTTCTGGCCGACTACCCCCAGGTGCGCATCGAGATGCTGGTGAGCAACCGCGCGGTGAACCTGGTGGAAGAAGGCATCGACGTCGCCCTGCGCGTGCGGCCCACGCTGGACGACAGCGGCAGCATGGTGGTCAAGCGGCTGGACCACACCACGCAGATCCTGGTGGCCAGCCCGGAGCTGCTGATTCGCCAGGGCACGCCCCAAACGCTGGAAGATCTGGCAAAACTCGACAGCATTTCCATGTCGGCGCCCGACGGGCGCTCGACCTGGAATCTCATCGGCCCAGGCGGCGTGCAGCAGATGGTGCAGCACACCCCGCGCTATGTGGCCGACGACCTGCTCACCCTCAAATACGCCGCCGTCGCAGGCACGGGCGTGTGCTGGATGCCCGACTACATGTGTCAGGACGAAATGCGCGAACGCAAACTGGTGCGCGTGCTGCCCGACTGGGCACCGGCCCCCGCCATCGTGCATGCGGTGTTTCCGTCGCGCCGGGGCCTATCGCCTGCGGTGCGGCGCTTTCTGGACTATCTGGGCGAGGCGATGCCGGGGCGCAGCAGCCTGAGCAGCCGCCAGGCGTTGCAAGGGCTGGACGGGGCAGATATCTGAGCGCCGGTGTAGCCGACACGCGCGAGAGGCGCGAGAGGCGCGAGAGGCGCGAGGTTCTCACAAGTGCGCACAAAAACATGCAAAGCCGCGCATTGGACAGGCTGTTTGCTGCCCTCGACCCAAAGCTTTCACGCAAATGACCCAGCGGCACAGGCGGGTGCCCTGAAAGGCGCGCGGTTTGCCGCCACAATGCAACGAATTGCAACTGTGTCGGCTGTTTCTGTGTGTCCTGCGCGCAGGCCGGGCCCCAGGGACTTTTCCAGTGACCTCTCCACATCCCATCGACCAACATATCCAGCAAGTGCGCGTGCACCCTGCCGTGCGGGCCATCGTGATCCCGCCGTGCCCCGAATCGCTGCTGCGCCTGCAGGCCATCATGGCCGAGCCCGAGCTGGATTCGGTGGCGCTGGAGCAGCTCGCATCGTCAGATGTCGCCATGGCTGCGGCGCTGATCCGGCTGGCCAACAGTCCGTTGTATGGGTTGGCGCAGCCCGTGCAGACGGTGGGCATGGCACTCACCGTGCTGGGCCTGCGGCCGTCGGTGGAACTGCTTGCCGCGTTCATCACGCGCAACGCGCTCATGGTGCGCTCGCCGCTGCTGGAGCATTTCTGGGAAAGCTCGCAACGCCGTGCCATTGCGTGCGAACACATCGGTCACCAGCTGTACAGCCTGGACCCCGGCCTGGGCTACAGCTTTGGCCTGTTCTGCCATGTCGGCATGCCGGTGCTGGTGAAGGCGGTGCGAGGCTATGCAGGCACGGTGACCGAAGCCCTGGCCCGCAAGGACCGCACCTTCACCCAGACCGAAAACGCCAGCCACCGCACCGACCACGCAGTGATGGGCGCCATCGTGGCCCGTACCTGGCACCTGCCGGGCGACGTGGCGCAGGCTATCTGGCTGCACCACGACTTTGCGTGCCTGGGCGACGAGCGGTTCAACCCCACGGTGCGGCATCTGGTAGCCATGGGCCTGCTGGCCGAATACCTGGTCAACCACCACGACAACCTGACCCCCACACGCGAATGGCTGTTGCACGGCGAGGCCTGCATGCAGCACCTGGACGTGTCGGAGGACGAGCTCAACCACTGGGTCGACGAACTGCACCCGGCGTTTGAGGCGGTGGGGTTCTGAGATCAGGGCTCTGAAGTCCGGCTGACCCGAAGGAGTTGATTGGCTCCGCACCCATCAAGCCGAAACCGTTCACGCTGAGCCTGTCGAAGCGCTGCGCGAGGCTTCGACAAGCTCAGCCCGAACGGGTGTTTCATGTTCAAAGGGGCCGACTCAAAAAGTGCGCAATGCGTACAACACAACAACCGCAGCGCCCGTCACCGCGCTGCGTCGATAAGGTCTGCAAGGGCCGCATAGCCCCACCGCCGCGCATGCTGGGCGGCGGTCAGGCCATCGCCATCCACCAACGGGGTCTGTGCCCCCAGCGCCAGCAGCTTCTGCACGGCTGCGGTGTGGCCGTTGAGGGCCGCAATCATCAGCGCCGTCCTGCCTGCGGTGTCGCGTGCGTCCACAGGCACGCCTTGGCGGACGAGGTTCTCTACCTCGGGGGCGTTGCCCATCCTTGCAGCGTCGCGCAATGCCCGCGGCAGCGAGGGGTCGAGCGCCTTCTGAATCTGCTGTGCGGCGGCTGCGTCGCTGCTCGCCGCCTTACCGCCGGGCAGGCTGCGGGCCACCGGCGACGGATCCTGTTGCGATGGCGCTGCCTGGGATGGCGCCGGGCGCGGGGCATTTATGGCTCTGGACGCAGACTTCTCCTGCATGGCCGAACGCTCGCGTGTTTCAGCGTGGGGGGGGGCAGGCGGGGATTGTGCAGGTGAAGGTGCGGGCGGGACCGGCATCCGGAGCGTAGGGGGCGGCGATGCAGGGAAGCTGGACGGCGCAGCGTATGCGCCTGGGTGCGGGATGGATTCAGATTCAGCAGGGGCAGGAGCTGAACGTGCTGTAGGTGCTGTAGGTGCTGTAGGTGCTGTAGGTGCTGGCGCGGGCTTTTGCGCAGTGGTGCCGGGGGGGGGGCTGGTCAGGTCGCGGGCCGGTGCCGGTGCAGCTTCCTGCACCTCTGGTACCTGAGAGTCGACATGCGGGGACGGCGCAGGCGCTGCCAAAGGAGCGGGTGTTGGGGCCCTCCGCTGGCCGAAGGCAATGTCTCTTTCCTCGGGCGTACCGAGCTCAAACTGCAGCATCAGCAGGCCCGTCAGGCCGACCAGGGCCAGGGTGGCCAGGGCCGATATCTTCCAGCGCGATTGATTCGAGGCGGCGCGGCTGGAGGCCCCTGCGACGGGCGGTGTGGCCGTGGCGGCAGCACCTGCCGCCAACATCTGCGCATGCGCGCGCACAGCGTCGCGCACATGCGCACCGGGGCGGGCGTCGTCCTGCGCGCTGGCTTCCTGATACCGGCGGACCAGTTCGTCGTCCTGCCTGGTCATGCAAACTCCTTCAGATGCTGGCGAAGGCTGGCCCGCGCATAGCGCAGGCGGCTCTTGGCCGTTTCAAAATTCACCCCGGTGGCCTCGGCAATCTCCTGCACGCTCAGGTCACCTTCGGCCTGCAGCAAGAAGGCTTCGCGCTGCTCCAGCGGCAGTTGCTCCACGGCGGCGATCAGGGCTGCGGCCTGCTCGCGGGACTGCAACTGCCGCACCGGCCCGAAGCCTGAATCAGCCACCAGCGTGTCTGCCAGGCTGCGCTCGTCATCAGCGCTCGCATCCAGGCTGGTGTGGTTCTTGGCGGTACGAAAATGGTCCACCAGCCGGTTGTGCGCCAGGGTGAACAGCCAGGTCCGAAACTTTGCCTTGACCTCGTAGTGGGGGGCGCTGCGCGCCACTGCAAACCATACGTCCTGCAGCAGGTCGTCCGCCACCGCCTGCACCTTGACGCTGCGGAAAACAAACCGCCACACCGCCAGCTCGTGCCTGCCGTACAGCGTGTCAAACGCGCCCATGTCACCCCCGGCGTAACGCTGCATCAGCGTCTCGTCGGCGTTTTCGGAGGAGGGGGCGCAGGGCATCCGCGCATTATGCGAGGAGGCCCTCATTCACCAGCGGCCCCATCAGGCCTGGAGCCGTCCATCCCTACCGGGGGTCGGGCACGTACGAAAAATTGTCCGACTGCGGAAACGCGCGAGGTACATGCGGACGTGCGACGGGCTCGCGGATCACGCCGCTGGCGATCAGGTTTTCGCGGCTGTCGTAGCGGATGCTGATCACTTCGTTGGGGCGGTCCTGCAAGCGCGTGAAGGTGGTGTGCGTGACAACGGATGTTTCGCGCTGGCCATGTGCCGTGCCCAGTTTGGCCGACGGCCGGGGTGCAGCCCTTGCCACACTGTCGGCAGATTGCGACCGCGCCGACGACTCGGCCAGGGTGGAGGGGGCAGGCGCTGCGGGCGACTGCGGTACGGCGGGCGCAGGCTCTTCGCGCAGTCGCCCCAGGCGGTTGCCGCCATCGCCTTCATCCAGGCTGCTGCCCCCGCGCTCACGCTGGCTGTATGGCTCGGGCGTGATAGAAGGCGTAGGCGATGGCACCGGCGGCTGTTCGCGAAACAGTGCCACACCAATCACGCCCACATGGCCCGGGCGGCCGGTGCGGCTGGCATACGAATTGGCAATGTGGGAGAACTCAAACGCCGCGACCTCGCTGCTGCTCTTGCGCCAGCCGGTGATCTGATAGCGCTCATAGGGCGAGAACACATAACCGCGCTGGTCCCACGCAGCGGTCTCGCCGCTGAGCACATTGACGCCATCTACTGACGGTACCGCCAGTACCCGCTCACCGCTCCGGTTGCGCACGGTGATGGCATAGCGTGCACCGGGGCGGCCTGCCACCCAGTATTCCCCCTTGGCGTAGTGCGCCGGCAGCGTGGCACCGGTATCGCGGTCAACGATGGTCACATCGGCCAGGCGGCCAATGGCCTGGGCCGGGGGGCTGACCAGCGCCAGCAGGGCGGCCAGCCCCGTGAGGGCGGTCAGGGCGGGGAGGGTGAGTGAACCGGTTTTCATGGCAGCTCCAATCCAAAAAAGATGTTGGTGCTGAGTGAAACGAACGGGAAGGGTCCATGGGGTTAAAGCAGGGCAAAAAAATTCGCATCTTTTTGCCCCTTTTCCTGGGCTGGACCACCTGGCCGCCTTGCGGCCTCGCGCGCGCCAGGCTACCTACGCTATCAACGCAGCTCAGTGAGCGAGTCGGCGCACGCCCGGCACGGGAAGGGCGCTGCCAGAGCCCATGCCGGTACCCATGCCACCAGCCACATGGAACACCGCTACCAGGTCCGCCAGGCGCTGGGCCTGTTCGCGCAGGTTATCGGCGGCCGCAGTGCTTTCGCCCACCAGTGCGCCGTTTTGCTGCGTCATCTGGTCCAGCTGCGTCACCGCTACGTTGACTTGCGATATACCGTCGCTTTGCTCGGCAGCCGCCGTGCTGATCTCTCCGATGATGCCGTTCACGCGCTGAACGCCTTGCACGATTTCGTTCATCGTCACGCCAGCGTTGGCCACCAGCTGGGTGCCTGAGTCCACCTTCTCGACGCTGGACTGGATGAGTGACTTGATCTCTTTGGCTGCCGCCGCGCTGCGCTGTGCCAGGCTGCGCACTTCGGTTGCCACCACCGCAAAGCCGCGCCCTTGCTCGCCCGCGCGGGCCGCTTCCACAGCCGCATTCAGGGCCAGGATGTTGGTCTGAAACGCGATGCCGTCGATCACGCCAATGATGTCGGCGATTTTCTGGCTGCTGTGGTGGATGTCCTGCATGGTGCTCACTACCTGCTGCATCACCTCGCCGCCCTTGGTGGCTGTGCCCGCTGCCGTGGTCGCCAGCTGGTTGGCCTGGCGGGCAGAGTCGGCGCTCTGGCGCACGGTGGCAGTCAGCTCTTCCATGCTGGCTGCGGTTTGCTCCAGGCTGCTGGCGGCCTGTTCGGTGCGGTTGCCCAGGTTCTGATTGCCGCTGCTGATGTCGTCGCTGGTAGTACGCAGCTGTGCAATGTTGTCGCGCACGGCAGAGACCAGTTCATGAAAACGCTGCTGCATGTCGCGCACGGCCACCATCACGCTGCCGGTGTCACCTGCCTTGACACGCACGGGCACCGTGAGGTCGCCCTGCTGTATGGCCTGCACTACGGCGCGCACTTCGTTGGGTTCTGCGCCCAGCTCGCGGCCGATGCTGCGTGACACCAACACCGTGGCACCGACACTGATCAGCACGGCCAGCAGGGTGATGGCAAGCATCACACCCGTGAACTGGCTCGCGTCCTGGTTGGCCGTTTCGCTGTTGTTGATGATGCGCGCTTCTTCGTAGTCGATGAGCTTGTTGGCAGCTGCCAGCCACTGCTCATATTGGGGCTTGGCCTCGGCCCAGAGCAGGGTCTCTGCGCCTGCGCGGTCACCGGCCTGCATCAGTGCAACCACCTTGCTGGTGGTTGCCACCGTGCGGGTCTCGATGTCCTTGAGGGCTTGCACCATGGGCCCCACTTCGGGCGGCACCTGTGTTGCGGTTTTGAGGACCGCATCGAGCTGCGTGGCCGACTTGGCATAAAAGTCGGCCAGTCGAGCGATGGATTCCACTTCCTTCTTGCGCGCATCGTCGTTGGGCGCCAGCACCACGTCGCGCACTGCGATGGAGCGGTCATGCGCCGACCCCCGGAAGTTGATGGCCACGCGCTGGATGACCGCGTTCTGGGTGGCGTTGGCCGTCAAGGCGCTGTCAATGCCTCGGGCAGTCAGCATGCTGTAGATCGACATACCCAGCAAAGCCACGATGACCAGGCCGAAGCCCGCCATCAGGCGCTGACTGATTTTCCATGTGTGCATTGAAATGTGCCTCGTGAAGATGTTCTGGAACGTAGATGGCAATACAGAGCAGCGGCACCGGAGCACTTCTGCTCCCACCACCATTTGTTTGCAATTCGTTACGATTGTACTCCTTGGTCGTAAAATAAACTGATCGGTTTAAATTAAACGGCCAATAGTCAAAATCTTCAAAGAGGTGAAGGTCGCCGTCTTTTAGATGTTTTGGCGATTAAATTACAAGAATTAAGTCGTTTGGGTTTTAAAGACCGGCTCGCAGAATGCCGTCTCTGTGACCACCACTTCCATCATCATCGTGCCCGGCTGGCGCGACTCGGGCCCTGGCCATTGGCAAAGCCTGTGGGCCGAGCGGCTGCCACACGCCAGCCGTGTGGTGCAGGACGACTGGATCACCCCCACGCGTACGGCCTGGGTGGGGCAGCTCGAAAAAACCGTCCTGGCCGCGCCGCACCCGGTGGTGATCGTGGCGCACAGCCTGGGCTGCATCGCCACAACGCGCATGGGGCCGGATGCCGCAGCTCGTATCTGCGGCGCATTGCTGGTGGCGCCCGCCGACCCAGAGCGCCGTGCCATCCTGAGCGACTTTGCGCCGGTGCCTTACGCGCCGCTGCCGTACCGCAGCATCGTGGTGGCCAGCAGTAACGACGCGTATTGCCCCATCCGCCTCGCGGGTGCCTACGCCCGTGCGTGGGGCAGCGAATTTGTGCGCCTACAAAACGCGGGGCACATCAACGTTGACTCGGGCCATGGGGAGTGGCCGCTGGGGTGGGCTTTGCTGCAGTCCCTGGAAGGCAATCAGACTGGCGGTAGCGTGCAGGCACTTGGCGCGGTGCATGTGCCCCCCGCAGCGGCGTAGCACACTTACTCACAAATTGATAGCTTCTAACGCTTTATGGATAAGCGCTAGAGGTCATTTAGACTTGTATTTTCGATCTGTGCAGTGGCTTACTCAACCGTGCCTGACTGGCCGTGCGTGGTTTCTATATGCAAAAACTCGATTAATTAACAAGAATATATTCTTTTGAGTTTTAAGCGGTGCTCCGCACAATCCGCCATCTCCAGCTTTTCATCAGGCGACGCAACCATGACATCTTTGAAACTCAAGACCCTTCTGGCCACTTTGGCCCTGGCGACCAGTGGCCTGGCCGCAGCACAGTCCACGCTGCTCAATGTGTCGTACGACGTGTCCCGCGAGTTCTACAAGGACTACAACGCCGCGTTTGCCGCGCACTACAAGAAGACCACCGGCCAGGACGTGAAGATCGACCAGTCGCATGCAGGCTCCAGCGCCCAGGCGCGCGCTGTGCGTGATGGTCTGGATGCCGACGTGGTCACCATGAACACGACCACCGACGTGCAGTTTCTGGCCGACAGCGGCGTGGTCGCCAAGGACTGGACCAAGAAGTTTCCGCACGATGCATCGCCCACCACATCCACCATGTTGTTTTTGGTGCGCAACGGCAACCCCAAGGGCATCAAGGACTGGGACGACCTCATCAAGCCCGGCGTGCAGGTGATTGTGGTCAACCCCAAGACGGGCGGCAACGGCCGCTACGCCTATCTGGCCGCCTGGGGCGCCGTACGCGAAAAGGGCGGCACTGAAGAGCAGGCCGCCGAGTTTGTTGCCAAGCTGTACAAGAACGTGCCGGTGCTGGCCAAGGGCGGGCGCGATGCAACGGCCACCTTCCTGCAGCGCAATATTGGTGACGTGCTGATCACGTTTGAATCCGAAGTGGTGTCCATCGACCGCGAATTTGGTGCGGGCAAGGTCGACTCCATTTACCCGTCGGTGAGCGTGGTGGCTGAGAACCCCGTGGCTATTGTTGAACGCACGGTTGCCAAGAAAAACTCCGGCGCGCTGGCCAAGGCGTACCTGGACTACCTGTACTCGGACGAAGCGCAGGAAATCGCAGCCAAGCACGCGATTCGCCCCCGTTCGGAAGCTGTGCTCAAGAAGCACGCCGCCACGTTCAAGCCACTCAAGCAGTTCACCGTGGCCAAGTACTTTGGTTCGCTGACCGAAGCGCAAAAGGTGCACTTCAATGACGGCGGCCTGTTCGACAAGATCTACAGCACCAAATAAACCAACATGACTGCTGCGACCTCTGCGGCCGGGCAGGGGGCCTTGTTGGCCTCTGCCCAGGCCGGACGGCGTGCGCCCAAGCGCGTGCTGCCAGGCTTTGGCATCACGCTGGGCTACACCCTTTTCTATCTCAGCATCATCGTGCTGATCCCGCTGTCGGCGCTGATCTTCAAGACCTTCACGCTGACCTGGGTCGAGTTCTGGGCCGCTGTAAGCTCGCCGCGGGTGGTGGCGTCTTACAAGCTCACGTTTGGTGCCTCGTTCATCGCGGCGCTGGTCAATCTGGTGTTTGGTTTGCTGATTGCGTGGGTGCTGGTGCGCTACAAATTTCCGGGCAAAAAGATTGTGGATGCGCTGGTGGACTTGCCGTTTGCATTGCCCACCGCCGTGGCAGGTATCTCGCTGACTGCGCTGCTGGCGGGTAACGGTTGGGTCGGCCAGATTCTGGATCCCATGGGGATTCAGCTGGCGTTCAAGCCTGCCGGTATCGTCATTGCGCTCATCTTTATCGGCCTGCCCTTTGTGGTGCGCACCGTGCAGCCCGTTTTGGAAGATGCTGAGAAGGAGCTGGAAGAGGCTGCTACGTGCCTGGGCGCCACGCGCCTGCAGACATTCACCAAGGTCATCTTGCCCTCCATCACACCCGCGTTGCTGACCGGCTTTGCCATGGCGTTTGCGCGGGCGGTGGGCGAATACGGTTCGGTCATCTTTATTGCAGGCAACGTTCCCATGGTGTCTGAAATCACGCCGCTCATCATCATCGGCAAGCTGGAGCAATACGACTACGCGGGCGCCACCGCAGTGGCAACCGTGATGCTGGTCATCTCGTTTGTTCTGCTGCTCATCATCAATGCGCTGCAGGCCTGGCAGCGCCGCCATGCGGGAGCACCAGCATGAGCGGCGCCGCTACACGAACCGTGCGCCGCACACAGGCGGGCACCACCGAGTCGCCCTGGGTGCGCTACACGCTGATCGGGATTGCGCTGGCTTTCATGCTGCTGTTTCTGGTGTTGCCGCTCGCTGCGGTGTTTGCCGAGGCGCTGCGCAAAGGTTTTGGCGCTTATCTGGAAGGCCTGCGCGAGCCGGATGCCTGGTCGGCCATCAAGCTCACGCTGATCACCGCGGCCATTGCCGTGCCGTTGAACCTGGTGTTTGGCGTGGCCGCTGCGTGGTGCATCGCCAAGTACGAATTTAGAGGCAAGGCGTTTTTAACCACGCTGGTGGACCTGCCGTTTTCGGTGTCCCCCGTGGTGGCAGGCTTGGTCTATGTGCTGATGTTCGGCGCGCAGGGCTGGTTTGGCCCGTGGCTGCAGGCGCATGACATCAAGATCATTTTTGCCGTCCCGGGTATCGTGCTGGCCACCATCTTTGTCACGTTCCCATTCATCGCTCGCGAGCTGATCCCGCTGATGCAGGCGCAGGGCAACGACGAGGAGCAGGCCGCCATTGTGCTGGGCGCCACGGGCTGGCAGACCTTCTGGTACGTGACCTTGCCCAACATCAAGTGGGGGCTGCTGTACGGCGTGATTTTGTGTAACGCGCGCGCCATGGGCGAGTTTGGCGCGGTGTCGGTGGTGTCGGGCCACATACGGGGGCAGACCAACACCATCCCGCTGCACGTCGAAATCCTCTACAACGAGTACCAGTCGGTGGCCGCGTTTGCCGCAGCCTCGCTGCTGGCCTTGCTGGCCCTGGTCACCCTGGTCATCAAGACGATAGCCGAACACCGCAACGAGCAGGCCATGAAGGCCGCTGCCGAATTGCCCCCCGAGCGGCCCGCGCCATTGCCGGTGCCCACCGCCCGCTGAAGGAAGAAGAACACCATGAGCATTGAAATCCGTAACGTCAGCAAGCAGTTTGGCGACTTCCATGCGCTGCGCGATGTCAGCCTTGATATCGAATCTGGGGAACTCATCGCGCTGCTGGGTCCCTCGGGCTGCGGCAAAACTACGCTGTTGCGCATCATTGCGGGGCTGGAGACGGCCGACGTGGGCACCATCCACTTCAGCGGCGAAGACACCACCGACGTGCATGTGCGCGAGCGCAATGTGGGCTTTGTGTTCCAGCACTACGCGCTGTTCCGCCACATGACGGTGTTCGAGAATGTGGCCTTCGGCCTGCGTGTGAAACCCCGCAAAGAGCGCCCCAGCGAGGAGCAGATCAAGCAGAAGGTGACCGACCTGCTCAAGCTGGTGCAGCTGGACTGGCTGGCCGAGCGGTTCCCCTCACAACTGTCGGGCGGCCAGCGCCAGCGCATTGCCCTGGCCCGTGCGCTGGCGGTGGAGCCCAAGGTGCTGCTGCTCGATGAGCCCTTTGGTGCGCTCGATGCCAAGGTGCGCAAGGAACTGCGCCGCTGGCTGCGCCGCCTGCATGACGAGTTGCATGTCACCTCGATCTTTGTGACGCACGACCAGGAGGAGGCATTGGAAGTGGCCGACCGTGTGGTCGTGATCAACCACGGCCGCATTGAGCAAAGCGGCTCGCCCCAGCAAGTGTGGGACCAGCCCGCCAGCCCGTTTGTGTACGGCTTTTTGGGCGATGTGAACCTCTTCCACGGCCGCGCGCATGAGGGGCTGGTTCACCTTGATGGTATGCAGATCGACTCCCCAGAGCATGCCGATACGCAAGACACCAAAGCCTTTGCCTACGTACGCCCGCATGACCTGGACGTGCAGCGCTATTCCCCCGGCGCCGGGTTGGACGCAGCAGGCCGCCCGCGTGGCATCGTCGCGCAACTGAGCCGCGCCATTGTGGTGGGGCCCATTGCACGTCTGGAACTTATTCCCTCTGACGACCACAAACCAGCGGACAATGCGTCCCCAGACCCCTTGATTGAAGCGCAGATCCCTGCGCAGCAGTTCAAGGAAATGGGTTTCAAAGAGGGCGAAATGTTGGTGGTGACACCACGCCGCGCCCGCGTTTTTCTGGATCACGCTGCTGGGATTTGACTCCCCCCTGAGCCGCTTCGCGTCTCCCCCCCCTGTGGGGGACGCACCCGGTGGACTGGCGGAGCCAGATCCACGGGTGCGCTGGCATTTGCTGCGCCCGTTTCGTAGACAGCAGCGTAGGTAAATGCTATTGATGAGGGATAAAAATGAATTGGTTGACTGCGGCCCCGCGCCGTGTGCTGGCACTGATCAGCGTCGCTTGTGTGGCGATGCTGGCTTTTGGCATGTATTTGCAGCACGTGGTGGGCCTGGAGCCGTGCCCGATGTGCATCGTGCAGCGCTATGCTCTCATTGGTGTAGCAATCTTTACAGCTCTGGCAAGCGCTAGAGGCCAAAAAGGCTGGTGGATGACCATGGCCGCGCTGGCGTTGCTGTCGTCCGGCTTCGGCGCCTTTGTGGCGGCTCGCCAGAGCTGGCTGCAGTGGTATCCACCCGAGATCGCAACCTGCGGGCGCGACTTCTACGGAATGATCGAGAACTACCCCATCAGCCGCGCCATCCCGATGATCTTCCGTGGCTCGGGCGACTGTGCTGAGATCGACTGGACGTTTCTGGGCGGCTCGATAGCCAACTGGTCGTTTGTCTGCTTTGTTGGGTTTGCCGTGGTGCTGCTGGCACTGCTGGTGCGCGGCCTCAAGGGCGGACGCCACAGCGGACCTGGCTACTCGATGGCTTGATATCGGCGACGCCGGTGGCCCTTCCAGTGATGAAACCAATGGACCCGCCACGTGAACACCCGGCCACAGGGTAGGCATAGCCGAAGGCGGGTACCGGCAGACGTACTTCGGAATGGCGCAAACACTCCGTGTCTGTCGCGAGCTGAGCGCATGACTGCTCCATCGCCTGCGGGCGATCAAACCGCCGCAGTGGAGAAGAGGCACAACAACCTACCGCAGACTCAAGGCACGCGGGCACGCACTGGGTTGCAAAGCAGGTGGCACAAAAGCAGCCAAGCGGCTTAACGGCGTGTTGACGATCACTTCGTTCGATCAGATGGGACTGACCCGACTGTGATGACTTCGAGCGCTCGAGCGCTCTAGCCGCCCGGTGCGGACCCGCAAGCCGGGTAGTGTGGCAGGGGTGCAGCCGATTGTGGCTGCGGCCTGGGCCGATTGATCCCCTTGCGCTACGCACCTCTTGGCTGGGTACAAAGCCACTGCGTCGCGGGTGCCCTGCGCAAGGGTTCCTCCGACACGGCGATGCCAGCGGTTAAGCTCGGGCATCTATGGCCCAAGTCACTTTTTCTCCTCCATTTACCTCCCCAGCCGTTGTTGCCAGCCAGTTGCGCCAGGCTGGGTACGCCGTGCTCTCGCCCACCGATGTGGCGCAGTGGATTGGCTGTGATCTGGCCGACCTGATGGCACTGAATGGCGACTGGGCGGCCTTGCCGCCGGACGATTTTTTGAAGGACGGTGGCCGCTATCGCCGCCGCCGCCACGCATGTTTTGTGGTGCAGAGCGGGCAGGTGCAGCAGGTGCCGCACCGCGCACACTGGCAGCCAGTGGAGTACAACGCATTGCATGGCGGTATGGAGCGCTGGTTTGCCCCCATGGAGCCCGCTACCGTATCCCAACCCGCGTGGCAGTGCTTGCTGGCGGCCCTCGCGGGACTCTCGCAAGACACGTTTGCGCACTCAGAAGCGCCGCTGCCCTGGTTTGTAGAGGCGCACCAGTTCCGTATTGATACGGAAGGCGGCATTGGCCGCCCCACACCCGAGGGCGCGCATCGCGACGGGGTGGACCTGGTAGCGGTGTTCCTGGTGGCACGCGAGGGCGTAAAGGGCGGCGAAACCCGCGTGTTCGAGGCCAACGGCCCCAGCGGACAGCGATTTACCCTGACCCAGCCCTGGTCGCTGCTGCTACTGGACGACGCACGCATGATCCACGAATCCACACCCATCCAGCCTTTGACTGAAGGCGGCTACCGCGATACGCTGGTGGTGACCTGCCGGCGCGGCAACTTTCAGGGTGCCGATGTGGTGGGCAACCAGCCGATTGACGCGTGACGCCTGAAGGTTGGCAGCCAGGCTCTTTTTTGCAGCGGGCTGCTGCCCTGTCAAGCAAGTCCGGACGGTACGCCGGGTGAGTGACTGCCGGGGATTTGATGCGGATCAAGATGCAGGGTATGGTGGGCGTTCACACTGGCGTCATAGAAAGTAAAACCGGGTCACAAGCCGGTTCACCACTCAACCCAAGGAGAAGCACCATGTTCAAACACATTCTGGTCCCCGTCGATGGTTCCAAGACCTCGATGCTTGCAGTGTCCAAAGCCGCAGCGTTGGCCAAGACCTTCGGCAGCGCCGTGACAGCGGTGTATGTGATCGACCCCTATCCTTTCACCGGCGTGGGAGCCGACTTTGCCTATGGCCAGGCACAGTACATCAGCGCCGCCACCTCCGAGGCCAACTCCGCCCTGGACAGCACCAAAAAAGCCATGGCAGAAGCGGGTGTCGAAGTGACCGCTCTGGTGGGTGAAGGGCATGCCGTACACGACGGCATCCTGCGGGCGCTGGAAAGCACGGGCGCCGACCTCATCGTGATGGGATCGCATGGCCGCAAGGGCCTGGAAAAGCTGGTGTTGGGCAGCGTCACGCAGCGCGTGCTGGGCGTGGTGCATATCCCCGTGCTGGTGGTGCGCGACTAAGCCCTGTGCGCAGAGGCGGGCAATCGCGGCCCGCAACAAAAACGGCTCCTTGCGGAGCCGTTTTTCATGGTCGGCTGGTACACAGGTTCATCGCGAAACCTGCCCGGCAACCAGCACGGGCGCCTCGCGAAATCGATCAGGCAGCAGCGCCTGAAGCTGCGTGATCTTGGGGCGGTCGTAGGTCGCGATGTAGATGGAATGCGGGTTGCGCGTGGCGTAGTCCTGGTGCTCGTCTTCTGCAGGGTAAAAATTGCTCAACGGCGCCAAGGTGGTGGCAATTTTGCGCGGCAGCAGCTGGGTGGCGTCGAGCTGCGCGATGTACTGCTGGGCAACCCGCTGCTCATCGGGCGTGGAGTAGAAGATGGCAGACCGGTATTGCGGCCCGTAGTCGGGCCCCTGGCGGTCGATTTCGGTCGGGTCGTGCGCCACCGAAAAAAAGACCTGCAGCAGTTGCCCGTAGGTCACCACTGTGGGGTCGTAGGTAATGGAAACGGCTTCCGCATGGCCAGTCTTGCCGGAGCTGACCTGCGGGTAACTGGCCGTCTCTTTGGAGCCGCCTGCGTAGCCTGACACCGCGTTGAGCACACCCTGGGTATGCTGAAACACTGCCTGTACACCCCAGAAGCACCCTCCGGCAAACACAGCGGTCGCCATGGCTGGCGGGCTACCAGCAGTCATGTCCATTTCAGGGGGTGGCAGTGCCACGGAAGGCCTGGCCCCCGATGTGGCGCCCGCATACAGCAACGCTGCCAGCATCACCACGCCCACCAGCACCAGCAGTTTGGAGCCGAAGTTGGCGGCGGGCTGCGGCCCAGCGGTTGTTGGTGCTGTCGGACCGTGGCGGGGTGTCGGTTTGTGAGGGGTTTGAGGCACAGCGAAGGTTCCTGGCTTCAAGGCCCGCACGCGGTGCCCGCCATGGTCGGCCAGAGGCGCTGACCGCGCGTCAAATGAACTTACTCGATCTTGGCGCCAGACGCTTCCACAATGCCTTTCCACTGCACGTATTCCTTCTTGAGGAGTGTGCTGAACTGGGCGGGCGACAGCGCTTCAGGCTCAGCGCCCTGGGCCTGGATGGCGGCCTTCATGTCGGGCGTGGCCAACAGCTTGTTGACTTCGGTGTTGATGGCGGTGACCACGGCCGCAGGCGTACCCGCGGGGGCAAACACGCCATACCAGGTGCTTACATCAAAGTCCTTGTAGCCAGACTCGCCCACGGTGGGCACATCGGCCAGCGACGAGCTGCGCTTGGCCGACGTCACCGCCAGCGGGCGCAGCTTGCCCGCCTTGATCTGGCCCATGGCCGATGGCAATGACGACACCAGCAGGTCCACATTGCCTGCCAGAGCATCCATCAGCGCAGGGTTCGATCCCTTGTACGGGATGTGGCTGAGCTTGACGCCAGCCGCCTGCTCGAACAGGTGGCCTGCCAGGTGAATGGACGTGCCATTGCCCGGCGAGCCATAGGTGATGGTGCCGGGTGCGGCCTTGGCGGCAGCCACCACGTCGGCCAACGTCTTGTACTTGGAGTTGACGCTGGTGGCGATAACCACAGGCGTCCACGCAACGTGCGCCACGGCGGTCAGGTCCTTGGTGGGGTCCCAGGCCAGGTTTTTGTAGAGCCAGGGGCCGATGACCAGGTTGTCCTTCTGGCCCATCACCAGGTCATAGCCCGTGGGCGCCGCTTTGACGGCCTCGCCAATGCCGATGGTTCCGCCAGCGCCTGCCTTGTTGTCAGCCACCACGGTCCACTTGGCGCTTTCGGTGAGCTTGGTGGCCACCAGGCGCGACAGGATGTCGGTGCCGCCGCCGGGCGGGAAGGGCACGATCAGGCGAATGGGCTTGGTGGGGTAGGCCGCAGCCGGTGCAGGTGCCTGGGCGTGCGCCGTGGTGCCCACGGCAAAAGCGAGCGCGGTGAAGGAAAGCAGGGTGCGAATCATGGTGTGGTTTGTCTCCGACGGTTCAATGAATGGTGCGAACGTGCGGTGCGCGTTCGGCTTGGCTGGTCTTGTCGCCAGCACGCGGGGATGATCGCCGATCTTCCCCAGCGTTGGCCTTGCCCATGCGGGGTGGCAGCATCGCCACTGGCGATGGCTGCCTGCGCCTCACGCAGGTCAGATGCGCTCAAAAATCGCGGCAATGCCCTGGCCGCCGCCAATGCACATGGTCACCAGCGCGTAGCGGCCCTGCACACGTTGCAGCTCGTGCAGCGCCTTCACGGTGATCAGCGCACCCGTGGCGCCGATGGGGTGGCCCAGCGAGATGCCCGAGCCATTGGGGTTGACCTTGGCCGGGTCCAGGCCCAGGTCCTTGGTCACTGCGCAGGCCTGGGCGGCAAAGGCCTCGTTCGCTTCGATCACGTCCAGGTCGTTGACGGTAAGGCCCGCTTTTTTGAGCGCCAGCTGCGTGGCAGGCACGGGGCCAATGCCCATGTACTTGGGGTCCACACCCGCATGCGCATAGGCCACCAGGCGGGCCAGGGGCTTGGCGCCGCGCGCCTTGGCGGCACCGGCTTCCATCAGCACCACGGCAGCGGCAGCGTCGTTGATGCCCGAGGCGTTGCCTGCGGTTACCGTGCCGTTTTCTTTGATGAACACGGGCTTGAGCTTGGCCAGGTCTTCCATCGTGGCGCCGGGGCGAAAGTGCTCATCCGTGGCGTACAACACGTCGCCCTTTTTGCTCTTCAGCGTCACAGGGACGATCTGGTCCTTGAACACACCGCTTTGCGTGGCGCGCTCGGCGCGGTTGTGGCTTTCTACCGCCAGCTTGTCCTGGTCTTCGCGCGTGATGCCCCACTTGGCGGCGATGTTCTCGGCCGTCACACCCATGTGGATGTTGTGGAAGGGGTCGTGCAGCGCGCCGATCATCATGTCCACCATCTTGGTGTCACCCATGCGGGCGCCCCAGCGCATGTTCAGGCTGGCAAAGGGCACGCGGCTCATGTTCTCGGCGCCCGCGCCAATGGCCACATCAGTGTCGCCCAGCAAAATGGACTGGCTGGCGTTGACGATGGCCTGCAGCCCCGAGCCGCACAGGCGGTTCACGTTGTAGGCGGGCGTGCCTTCGCCGCAACCGCCGTTGATGGCGGCCACGCGCGAGAGGTACATGTCCTTGGGCTCGGTGTTGACCACATGGCCGAACACCACGTGGCCCACGTCCTTGCCTTCCACGTTGGCACGCGCAAGCGATTCGCGCACCACGAGCGTGCCCAGCTCGGTGGGCGGCACGTCCTTCAGGCTGCCGCCAAAGGTGCCAATGGCGGTGCGCACTGCGCTCACAACGACGACTTCACGGGTCATGGGAATCTCCTTGGGTGATTGATGAAATATGAATGAAATTGGCCGTTACCGCTTTTCTATAAAGCGTTAATAGCTATAAAAATAGGAGCATTGCAGTGTTATGCGTCTCTGACATCGGCCACTGGGTTGGTGCCAAAGTCCGCGCGCTCCAGCCAGGCGAGCACGCGGGTAGCGGCCTCGGTGGGCGATGTGAGCTGGCCACCTGTTTTGAGGTTGGCAAAGTTCTGCTGGTCCGGAAACGCCTCGGGTGCGGCGCCTCGCAGTTGCACCTGCATGTCGGTGTCGATCACGCCCGGCGCGAGCGAGCATACCTTGGCCCCACGGGGCTTCAAGGCCTCGTCCAGCGCCACGCAACGCGTGAAGTGGTCCATGCCCGCCTTGGCGGCGCAGTAGGCGGCCTGCGAAGCCATGGCCCGGCGGCCCAGGCCCGAAGAAATGTTGAGCACCTTGCGCGGCACCGCCCAGGCATCGGTGGCGCCAAGAAACGCGGCGGTCAGCTGCATGGGCGCCTCCAGCCCCACACGCAGGGCGGTGGCCAGGTCGTCCACATCGCTGTCAGACAGCGGCGCAATGCGCGGGATCATGCCGGCATTGTTGATCAGTGTGGCGCTGGCAAAGGCCTGCGGGCCTTGTGCTGAGAGCCAGGCCTGCAGCTTGTGCGCAGCCTGCTCGCCCTGCGACAGGTCGAGCTGCCATTGTTCGATGGTGACGCCCGCGGCCTTGGCCTCGGTGGTCAGGTCGGTGTTGGCACTGCGTGCGATGCAGACCAGGGTGTTGCCACTGCGCAGAAGCTGCTGGGCCATGGCCAGGCCCATGCCGCGCGAGGCGCCGGTCAGGATGTAAAGGTGGTTTTGAAGCATCCCGCCATGGTACTGCGGCAACCCTACGCCTGGCTGTCGCCAGCGGGCTCCAGCGCGGCCAGCAGCAGCGCCAGCTTTGCGTCCAGCTCTGCCAGGTCGGCAGCCTTCAGCGGCGCAAGAATGTGGTGCTCGTTGGCCACGTGGGCCTGCACCGCGCGGTCGATCAGCGCCAGCCCCTCGGGGGTGAGCTGCACCAGCGAGCTTCGCGCGTCGCCAGGGTTGGGCAGGCGGCTGATCCAGCCCTGGGCTTCTAGCTTGCCCATGCGGTGCGTCATGGTGCCCGAGGTGACCATGAGCGTTGAGAACAACGTGGTCGGCGCAAGGCAATACGGCGCGCCGCTGCGGCGCAGCGTGGCCAGCATGTCGAATTCCCAAAAGCTCAGGCCGAACTCGGCAAAGGTTTCATCCAGCCGCCGCTGCAGCAAAGCGGCGCAGCGCTTGATGCGGCCGATGGGGCCCATGGGGCTCACATCCAGGTCGGGGCGTTCGCGGTGCCACTGGGCCAGGATGGCGTCTACCGCGTCGGGTTGGCGTTGTGTGGGCATGGGGGTGTAGGGGTGCGCATAAGTATCTTGATATCGAGATTGTATGGTAGAGTTTTGTCTTGAATTGAAGATAAATATACCGCTTTCTTGTGATGAAGCACCAATGACTGTTACCCGCTTTTCCCTCTGGCTCGATGCCCTCACCACAGCGGTGGGCCCGGTCATCTGGGGCTCTACCTACATCGTCACCACCGAGCTGCTGCCGCCTGACCGGCCCTTTACCGCTGCGCTGCTGCGCACGCTGCCCGCAGGCCTTTTGCTGGTGCTGTGGTGCCGCCGCTGGCCTGCGTGGGGCGACTGGTTGGGCTGGTGGCGGCTGGTGGTGCTGTCGGCGCTCAACATCGGGGTCTTTCAGGCACTGCTGTTTGTGGCGGCCTACCGGTTGCCCGGTGGCGTGGCGGCGGTGGTGGGCGCCATCGGGCCGCTGGTGGTCATGGGCCTGGTCTGGGGCATGGACCACCGGCGCCCGCCCAAGCTGGCGCTGGCCGCTGGTACGCTGGGTGTGTTGGGCATGGCTGCACTGCTGTTGTCGCCGGGCGCACGGTGGGACATGGTGGGCGTGGCCGCCGCGCTGGTGGGCACCGTGTGCATGGCGGCCGGCACATTCTGGTCGCGGCGCTGGCGGCTAGACCTGCCGGTTCTGGCCTTTACCGGCTGGCAGCTGCTGGCGGGCGGCATCATGCTGGCGCCCGTGGCCTGGCTGGTAGACCCGCCGCTGCCCACGCTCACGGCTACCAATGTGGCGGGCTATGTGTACCTCAGCGTGGCGGGCGCCTTGCTGGCCTATGCGCTGTGGTTTCGCGGCATTGCGCGGCTGCCGTCGGTGGCGGTGTCGTCGCTGGGGCTACTCAGCCCCGTCACCGCCGTGCTGCTGGGCTGGCTGCTGCTGGGGCAGGCCATGACGGGCGTTGCGCTGGTGGGCATGTTGGTGGTGCTGGGCAGCATCCTGGCGGTGCAGTGGGCGATGTCGCAGCCTGAGGTCACGACTTCAAAAATATCGAATTGATAGCTGCTGGCGCTTTATGGATAAGCGCTAGAGGCCATTTTTACTAAAAATCTGGTGGTAGCTGGATAGAGAGCGTCTCATCCGTTACGGGATGCGTGAATGCGAGGTGGCAGGCGTGCAGCAGCAGGCGGGGCGCCAACGCCTGCGTGACCGCATCGGCATACAGCGCGTCGCCCGCAATGGGGTGGCCCAGCGCGGCCAGGTGCACGCGCAGCTGGTGGGTGCGGCCTGTGAGAGGTTCCAGTTCAACACGGGTGGTGGCGGTTTGGCGGTCATGCGCCACGACTCGCCAGCGGGTGATGCTGGGTTTGCCCAACGTGTGGTCGATCACACGCAGTGGTCGGCGCTCCCAGTCGGCGGCAATCGGAAGGTCAATGGTGTGCCAGGTGTCGTCGGCCTTGCCCATCAGGCCAGACACCACGGCCTGGTAGCGCTTGTGCACCTGACGCTCGGCAAACGCGTGGCTCAGGCGTCGTTGCGCGTCGATGTGGCGGGCCATCAGCACCAGGCCCGAGGTGGCCTGATCGAGCCGGTGCACGATGAGTGCGCCGGGCCAGCGCTGCTGAGCGCGGGCGCTCAGGCAGTCCTGCTTGTCGGGGCCGCGGCCGGGCACACACAGCAGGCCGGGGGGTTTGCACAGCACCAGCAGGTCGGCGTCTTGGTAGATCGCTTGCACGCCGCCCGCCAGCACCGGCGCGTCTGCCGTCTCAGGCAGGGTCATCGCCCGCAATCAGCCGTGCCACGGTGGCGCAGAGTTCTTCCACGTCGTTGGGTTTGTGGATGAGCGCCTGCGCGCCTTCGGCCAGGGCGGCTTGCTCGATCTCTGCCGTGACGTAGCCCGAGGCCAAGGCTACGGGCAGGTCGGGGCGGATCAGGCGGGCCTCGCGCACCAGGTCAACGCCACAAAAGCCGGGCATGTTGTAGTCGGTCACCAGCAGGTCGTAGCGGTGCGGGGCGGCGTTCAGCGCAGCCCTGGCTTCGTGCGGGTCGGTAAACCCGCTCACTTCATAGCCACGGCGGCGCAGCAGGCGCTGCACCAGGAACACCAAAGCCTGGTCGTCGTCCACGTACATCACGTGGGGTTTCCTGGACGGTGGATCGCAGGGCCCCGCGGCGGCCTGGGGCGCAACCGCCGCGCTGGCCGACATTTGCGCGGGCGGTGTGGTCGTGTGGGTGCTGGTGCTTAGTGTGTCGGCGCCGCCCGGCGCCACTGGGAAATACAGCGTGAACTTGCTGCCATGGCCCGGGGTGCTTTGCACGTCCACGCCCCCCTCGTGTGTGCGCATCACGCCATGCACCACGGCCAGACCGAGGCCGGTGCCTTGGCCCACGGGCTTGGTCGTAAAGAACGGCTCGAAGATGCGTTCGAGCGTGGCAGCGTCCATGCCGGGGCCACTGTCGCGCACGGTCAGGGCGACGTAGTCGACGGGCGCCAAGCCCAGCCGCTCGCTCAGCCGCTGGTCCGGTTGCACGGTGGCGGCCTCCACATGGATGCTGCCGCGCCCGGTGCCAATGGCATGGACGGCGTTGGTGCACAGGTTGAGCAGGGCCTGTTCCACCTGCGTGGCGTCGGCCAGCACCGCAGGCAGGCCGACTTGCAGCTGCATGTGCAGCTCGATGGCAGGGGGCAGCGTCACGCGCAGCAGGCGCTCGGTGTCGTGCACCACCTCGGCCAGCGACACGGCCGAGCGCTGGGGCGGCTCGTTGCGGCTGAAGGTGAGGATCTGGCGCACCAGGTCGCGTGCGCGGCGGCCGGCCTTGTCGATCTCCAGCAAACTCACCAGCACGGACGAGCCGGGCGCCTCTGACGCGCAGTCGGCCTTGGCCAGCTCCACATTGCCCAGAATGGCACCGAGGATGTTGTTGAAGTCGTGCGCAATGCCCCCGGCCATGGTGCCCACGGCCTGCATCTTGTGCGACTCGCGCAGTTGCGCCTCCAGCTCGCTGCGATGCGCCTCGGCCTTTTTGCGGCCGGTCAGGTCGCGGGCAAACACGGTGGTGGTTTCTCCTTCGGCATGGCGCTCGAATGACACGCTCACCTCTACCGCCAGCTCCTTGCCACTGGCGGTCAGCGCTGTCATCTCGCCCAGCAGGGCCTGGGTGGTGAGCTGGGCAAACGCCAGGGCTTGCGCGGCGTCGGGCAAAAAGCGGTCGAGCGGGCTGCCCATCGCATCGCTGGCACTGCACTGGAACAGCGCCGCAGCGGTGGGGTTGAACACGGTGATGCGCTGGTGCTGGTCTACGCAAATGATGGCGTCGAGCGCCGAGTTGATGATGGCCTCCAGCCGCTTTTCGCTCGCACGGATCTGCTCGTTGCGCTGCTGCAGCGTGACCGCGCTGTGCTGCAGCGCCTGGCGCTCGGCCAGCAAGGGGCCTTGGTCGATCACCGCGCAAAGAAACTGCGGCAGCGGTGGGCCGTTGCTTTGAGGGGCCTCGATGTGTGCGATGTGCAGGTCGCCGGTGATGCGGGTGTCAGCGCTGATGTCAAACACCACCTCCTTGACCTCGCTGCGGCCCAGGTCCTGCGCCAGCGTAAACGCCTCGCGTACGCGCTTGGCGTCTTTGGTCTGCACAAAGGGCATCAGGGAGGTGAGGGGGCGGTCACGCTCGCTGGGCTGGAACGAGCGGTGCGCCATCGAGTTGGCCTGCACCACCATGTCGTGCTCGTCCACCACCATCAAGGCCAAGGGCACGGCGGCAAACAGGGTTTCAAACCGCTCGGAGGCGCTTTCGGCCACGGTCTGGCTGTAACGCAGGACCTTGTTCTGGCTCTCCAGCTCGGCCTGGTAGGCGCGCAACTCGGCCACCAGGCCTTCGGCGGGCGCGGCCGCTGCATCGGCTGGCGGGGCGATGGGTCTGGAGGGGCTGTTTGGGCTTGCTGTGCGCGCGGGTTGCGCGGGCTGCCGTCCAGCCGGGTCCAGAAAAGACAGGTCGGGTTCGCTCATGGAAGGTGGGGTCGACGGCGCGGCCGCCCAGTGTGGGCGAGTGCTGCGCCACGCTGTGGGATGCCAGAACACATGGTGGACCAGTGTACGCCCGCATGCCGCGCTGCGAGAGCGATTTTGGGCAGTCCCCGGGGCGTCCCCGGGCGGACACGGGTCGCGGCCGAACACGTTGCATCCCCCGCTGCTGGCGGTGGTTTGCCCGATCTCAACCCTTGATTGTTGACGGATTGCGAACAATCCTTTTCTTTCTTGGGGCTTACCCAGTGGACGGTGCAGGCCTACAGTTCCGACACGGCGCACTGTCGTGCGTTTTCTTCTTCTCTTCCTTACCGACCACTGGATTTGACATGACCACCACCAACAATGTCTCGGCTGCCCAGCCTTTGCTCAACCAACTGCAATGGCGCTACGCGGCCAAAAAGCTGAATCCTGCCAAAGCAGTTCCGCAAGATAAGGTCGAGCGCATTCTGGAAGCCGCGCGCCTGGCGCCAACGTCCAGCGGGCTGCAGCCGTTTGAGATCATTGTGGTGACCGACCCAGCGGTGCGCGCCAAGATCCAGCCTATCGCCTGGAACCAGGCCCAGATCACGGACGGCTCGCATCTGCTGGTGTTTGCCGCGTGGGACAACTACACGGCCGACCGCATCAACATGATGTTTGACCTGACCAACGAACAGCGCGGCTTCAAGAACGAAGGCTGGGAAAACTACCGCCAGATGCTGCTGGGCATGTACCCCCAGCGCGATGCGGAGGTGAACTTTCAGCACGCTGCTCGCCAGGCTTACATCGGCATGAGCGCCGCCCTCATTGCTGCTGCGTTTGAAGAAGTCGACTCCACGCCCATGGAAGGCTTTGACCCCGCTGCCCTGGACGAAATTTTGAACCTGAAGGCCCGTGGCCTGCGCAGCGTGGCCATCATGCCGCTGGGCTACCGTGCCGACGAAGGCGACTGGCTGGTGAACCTCAAGAAGGTGCGCCGCCCGCGTGAGCAGTTCGTGACCGAAGTCTGATCCAGGGCGCGCAGAGGTTGCGCGCGCCCAAAAAGCCAAAAGCCGTCCGGGGACAAGAACCCAGGACGGCTTTTTCACGATCGCCGATTGCTGGCGATCAGCGGACCACCGAAATCAGCTCGATCTCGAAGTTGAGCGTGGCGTTGGGTGGGATCACACCACCCGCACCGGCCGCGCCATAGGCAGTGGCGGGCGGGCAGGTCAGCTTGGCCTTGCCGCCAGGCTTCATGCGCTGCACGCCTTCGGTCCAGCAGGGGATGACGCGGTTGAGCGGAAACGAGGTGGGCTCGCCGCGCTTGTAGGAGCTATCGAACTCCTTTCCATCCAGAAACATGCCCTTGTAGTGCACCTTGACGGTGTCGGTGGCCTTGGGCGATTCGCCGGTGCCGTCCTTGAGCGATTCATACACCAGGCCACTGGCCGTGGTGACAGGGCCTGCAGCGATGGCCGATGCGAACGGTGCAGCCAGCAGGCTGGCGAATACCAGGGCAGAAGAAATGCGCACGGGGTGTCCTTGAAACATGGAAGAAGGGTGAAAAAAATGAGAACGCTAGTTGGCTCGGCAGCAAGGCGTGTGCTGCGAGCGGCGCGCCAGTGTAAAGGGCTTGGTGCCCAGACTGGCGCCGAGCTTATGCGTACACGTTAACCAACGTTAATGCGCTGTGGCCGCCAGCCCGCAACACTGGCGCTGCGGCCGATGGGTGCCGAGTGTTTGTTTTTGCGGAGACGACGGATGCGTTCATACAGCGGCCACAGCGCCCACAGCGGACTGGCTCGGAGGACTTTTTTGGGGGGGCTTGCGACGGGGGGCATCAGCGCGGCAGCGGCGCAGGCGTTGCCACCGCAGCCACTGGCCGCCCGCTTGCCCGATGCGATGACCCGCCCTGGCGGGGTCGATCTGCCGTACGGCGTGCCCGCCGTACACGAGGCGAAGGTGGAACGCAGCTTGTCCACCGCAGCAGGCTTTCCTGTATGGCGCACGCCGCTGCAGCACCAGCGCGGCATCATCACCCCCAGCGGCCTGCACTTTGCCGTGCATCACAACGGCGTGCCCGACATTGCGCCGGAGCGCCACACGCTGAATGTGCACGGGCTGGTGCACAAGCCTTTGCGCTTTGATCTGGAGCGCCTGCTGCGCTACCCCATGGTCAGCCGCGTGCATTTTCTGGAATGCGCGGGAAATTCAGCCGCCAACGCGCTGTCGCCCACGGCGCTGGACCAGACGCTGGGCGAGATTGCGGGCGAGGTGTCGTGTTCGGAGTGGACCGGCGTGCCGCTGGCGTATCTGCTGAACGAGGCTGGGCTAAAGGACAGCGCCCAATGGGTGGTGGCCGAAGGCGCTGACGGTGGATCGCACAGCCGCAGCCTGCCGTTGAAGGCCTTGCTGGAGCACGGCATGGTTGCGCTGTACCAGAACGGTGAGCGGCTGCGGCCCTCGCAGGGCTACCCCATGCGCCTGTTCATGCCGGGCTGGGAGGGCAACGTGAACGTCAAATGGCTGCATCGGCTGGAAGTGACTGATGCGCCTGCCTACACCAAGGACGAATCCGCCCTGTACACGCAGGTGCTGGCCGATGGACGGATCGAGCGCTTTGCGTTTCACATGGAGGTGAAGTCGGTGATCACGCACCCCTCAGGCCAGCAGCGTTTGCCCGAGCCGCACGGGTTCTACGAAATCTCCGGGCTGGCTTGGTCAGGCCGGGGGCGTATAACGCGTGTGGATGTATCCGTGGACGGAGGGCGCACATGGGCGGCTGCGCAACTGCATGGCCCGGTGCTGGACAGGGCCTTCACGCGTTTCACGCTGCCCTGGCGGTGGAACGGCCGCAAGGCCGACCTGATGAGCCGCGCCACGGATGAAACCGGCCGCACGCAGCCGCTGCGCAACGAATGGAAGCGGCGCTACGCCATGCATTCGTTCAACCACTACAACGCGGTGCAGGCCTGGCGCGTGCAGGCCGATGGGCGCGTGGAGAACGTCTATGCATGAAGCCCTTTGCTGCTGGATCATGGCCCCTTTGCGGGCTACCCTGCGGCGTGGCGTGGCCGTGGCCATGGTAGCCGGGCTGCTCGGCGCAGGAGGAGCCAGCGAGGCCCAGGCGCCATCTGCTGCGGCTCCTGCGCCAGCAGCAGCGCCGTCGCATGTCATCGGCCTGGGCCAGCCGCTGTCGCCCGCCGACATTGATCGCTATGCCATCACCATCTTCCCTGACGGCCGCAACCTGCCGCCCGGCCGGGGCAGCGTGGAGCAGGGCGCGCGGCTGTATGCCATGCAGTGCGCCGCCTGCCACGGAGCCAAGGGCATCGAAGGGCCCGCCGCCCGGCTGGTGGGTTCGGATGGCTTCATTGGATGGAGCGACCCACTGCGCCCCTTGCGCGTGCGCAAGTACCCATTGCAGGTGTTGTCGATGGGTGCGATGTGGCCTTATGCCACGACAGTGTTCGACTATGTGCGCCGCGGCATGCCCCTGTATGCGCCCAAGAGCTTGACCGATGACGAGGTGTATGCCATTACCGCGCACCTGCTGCATCTGAACGGGTTGGTAGCCAGCAATGCCGTCATGGACAAGGAAAAATTGCCCAAGGTGGTGATGCCTGGGCGGGATCGCACGGTCAGTGCGTGGCCGCCTGAGCGCTGAAATCTTTCAGCTGCTGCGCGACGCTTCCACCATGCCCAGGCGCGCACGGATGCGTGAGAGCGACACCGGCGAGATGCCCAGGTAGCTCGCTACATGGTGCTGGGGCAGGTTCGGTGCGAGGTCGCCATGCGTGGCCAGAAAGGACTGGTAGCGCGCCTCGGGTGGGTGGCTCAGCAAGTCTGCCTCGCGCTGCGCCTGTTGCTGGAATGCATACCCCAGGGCTTCTTCCAGCAGCGGGCCGATGCTTGGCAGGGCCTGCTGCCACTGCTGCAACGTAGGGTAGGTCAGCTCGACGGCATCGATGGATGTCAGCGCCTCGATGGCATACGGGCTGGGCAGGATCATCGGCGGCAAGCTGCCTGCCACCCAGCTGCCAGCGCCGTGGAACGAGCGGTTGCGCTCGGTCCCTTGCTCGTTCAGATAGAAAAGGCGCGCCACGCCGCTGCGCACCTGCCAGCAGCGCGTACTGGCCTCGCCCGCCTTTTGCAGCAGCGTGCCTGCGCTGAACTGGCGGCGGGGCAGGGCCTGCCACAACGCCGCCAGGGCGGGTTCAGACCGTACCAGTGCCTCCAGCGCGGGCGGCTGGCAAACGGTGCAGGCGCTGGTGGGCGGGGTCACGGCGTTCAGGCGTAGTCAGACACCGGGATGCAGCTGCAGCTCAGATTGCGGTCGCCCCAGACGTTGTCCACACGGCCTACAGGCGACCAGTACTTGTTGCTGCGCAGGGCGACCACGGGGTAGGCGGCGGCCTCGCGGGCGTAGGGGCGGTTCCATTCGCTGCCCAGCAGGCTCTCGGCGGTGTGGGGTGCATTCTTGAGCGGGTTGTTGTCCTGCGGCCAGGCGCCGGATTCGATCTGGCGAATTTCCTCGCGGATAGCGATCATCGCGTCGATGAAGCGGTTGATCTCGAACAGCGTCTCACTCTCGGTGGGTTCCACCATCAGCGTGTTGGGTACGGGGAAACTCAGCGTAGGGGCGTGAAAGCCATAGTCGATCAGGCGCTTGGCGACATCCTCGGCCATCACGCCGCTGGTGTCCTTCAAACCGCGCAGGTCCAGGATGCACTCGTGCGCTACATGGCCGTTGGCGGATGCATACAGCGTGGGGTAGTGGTCCTTCAGGCGGGCGCTGATGTAGTTGGCGGAGAGGATGGCCGTTTCGGTCGCGGCCTGCAGGCCTTCGGCGCCCATCATGCGGCAGTACATCCAGCTGATGGGCAGCACGGCTGCGTTGCCCAGCGGGGCGGCACTGACGGCTCCCACGCCGCCCGCAACGCCGCCGGTGGCATGTCCGGGTAGGTAGGGCACCAGGTCGGCCACCACGCACACGGGGCCCACGCCGGGGCCGCCACCGCCGTGGGGGATGCAGAAGGTCTTGTGCAGGTTCAGGTGGCTCACGTCGCCGCCGAATTCGCCGGGCGCGGCCACGCCCACCAGCGCATTCATGTTCGCGCCGTCTACGTATACGCGGCCGCCGTGGCTGTGCACCAGGGCGCAGAGTTCCTTCACCTGGGTCTCGAACACGCCATGCGTGCTGGGGTAGGTGATCATGATGCAGGCCAGGTTGGCGCTGTGCTGTTCGCACTTGGCCTTGAGGTCTGCCATGTCCACGTTGCCGTTGGCGTCGCAGGCGGTCACCACCACCTGCATGCCCACCATCTGGGCGCTGGCGGGGTTGGTGCCGTGTGCGCTGCTGGGGATCAGGCAGATGTTGCGGTGGCCGTGGCCCTGGGCCTCGTGGTAGGCCTTGATGGCCAGCAGGCCTGCGTACTCGCCCTGGCTGCCTGCGTTGGGCTGCAGACTGATGCCCGCGTAGCCCGTGGCCTGGCACAGCCACGCGCGCAACTGCTCATCCAGCTCCTTGTAGCCTTGCAACTGTTCAGCGGGTGCGAACGGGTGCACGTTGGCAAACTCGGGCCAGGTGATGGGGATCATCTCGCTCGTGGCGTTGAGCTTCATGGTGCAGCTGCCCAGCGGGATCATGCTGCGGTCCAGCGCCAGGTCCTTGTCAGACAGCTGGCGGATGTAGCGCAGCATGCCCGTCTCGCTGTGGTGGGTGTTGAACACCGGGTGCGTGAGGTAGCTGCTGGTGCGGCGCAGTTCGGCGGGGATCAGCGGCTCTACGCCTTTTTCAAATGCGTCAAACGTGGGCAGCTGCTGGCCGTCCTTGGCAAAGACCTTCCACAGCAGCTCGATCTCGGCGCGTGTGGTGGTCTCGTCCAGCGAGATGCACAGGTAGTTTTCGAAGTAAATCCGCAGGTTAGCGCCCATCTGTATTGCGCGAGCAGCTATTGATTTGGTAGCACCTTCGGTTTGGAGTGTCAGGGTGTCAAAACAAGCCTGTGGCCGCACCGGTGCGCCCAGCTGTTCAAGCCCCTTGGCCAGAATGGAGGTGTAACTGGCCACCCGTTGCGCAATGCGTTGGAGTCCATCGGGCCCGTGGTACACGGCGTACATGCTGGCTATCACGGCCGGCAACACCTGCGCTGTGCAAATGTTCGATGTGGCCTTTTCGCGGCGGATGTGCTGCTCGCGCGTTTGCAGGGCCAGGCGATAGGCGGGCTTGCCATGTGCATCCACGCTCACACCCACCAGGCGGCCGGGCAGGCTGCGCTTGAATTCGTCACGGCAGGCCATGTAGGCGGCGTGTGGGCCGCCAGCGCCCATGGGCATGCCAAAGCGCTGCGTGGTGCCCACCACGATGTCGGCGCCCCATTCACCGGGCGGCGTGATCAGGGTGAGGGCCAGCAGGTCGGCCGCTGCGATGAAGGCAGCCTGTTTGGCATGCGCTTTTTCTACATCGGCGCGAAGGTCGTCAATGCGGCCGCTGGTGGCGGGGTACTGGGCCAGCACGGCGAAGTAGTCGCCGTTCAGCGCGGCATCCCATTCAGCGGCGGAATTGGCCAGCACCACCTCAATGCCCAGGGGCTTGGCACGGGTCTGGATGACTTCGATGGTTTGCGGGTGGGCGTCGCCGGCCACCACAAACACATTGCTTTTGCTCTTGACTGAGCGCTTGGCCAGTGTCATAGCCTCGGCGGCGGCGGTGGCCTCGTCGAGCATGGAGGCATTGGCAATCGGCATGCCGGTCAGGTCGCAGACCATGGTCTGGAAGTTGATCAGCGCCTCCATGCGGCCCTGCGAGATTTCAGCCTGGTAGGGCGTGTAGGCCGTGTACCAGGCGGGGTTCTCCAGGATGTTGCGCAGGATCACGCCCGGCGTGTGGGTGCCGTAGTAGCCCTGCCCGATGAAGCTCTTCAAGACCTGGTTCTTCGATGCAATCGCCTTGAGCTCGGCCAGCGCCGCGGCTTCCGTGACCGGTGGGGGCAGGTCCATCGCAGTGCTGCGTGCGATGGAGCGCGGCACGATGGAATCGATAAGGGCGCGGCGCGAGGCCTCGCCAATCACCGACAGCATGTGGGCCTCATCCGCTGCGTCGATGCCAATGTGGCGGGGCAGGAATTCGGTGGCGTTTTCAAGCGCTGCGAGCGGCGGGGCGGATTGCATCAGCATGGGGAAGGTCTCAGGCGGGAGGGCAGGGGACGGGTACGATCAGGCGTTCTTGGCGAACTCTGCGTAGTCGGTTTCGGACAGCAATGCGTCCAACTGGCCCGCATCACTGAGCTTGACCTTGAAGAACCAGCCGGCATTGAGCGGGTCGGAGTTGGCCAGCGAGGGGTCAGCGCGCAGGGCTTCGTTGACTTCGACCACTTCTCCAGACACTGGCATGTAGACGTCGGCGGCAGCCTTGACGGACTCGACCACGCCTGCAACATCGCCCTGGGCAAACGAGGTACCCACGGCGGGAAGGTCCACAAACACCACGTCGCCCAGCGCGTCCTGCGCGTGGACAGTGATGCCGACCACGGCCGCATTGGCGTCAGCGGCGTTGATCCATTCGTGGTCTTTGGAAAATTTGACGGTCATGGGGAGGCTCCTCAAGCAACGATAAAAGTGAAGGGAATATGCAATGTAGCGGGCGTGGTCACGGTCTGTGCGCCGGGCGTCGCAAAATTATCCGCGGTAGTAATTGGCAGGCACGAAGGGCATCGCACGCACTTCCATCGGCACGGCCTTGCCCCGCACCATGGCGTTGACGCGCGTGCCGATGGCGGCAAAGGCGGAGGTGACGTACCCCATGGCCACCGGTTCGTTCACCGTGGGGCCCAGCAGGCCGCTGGTCACTTCACCAATCTTCTGGCCGTCGGTGCTTTGCAGTTCGGTGTGTTCGCGCACGGGCACACGCTCCAGCGCGACCAGGCCCACCCGCTTGCGCGGCAGGCTGGTGGGGTTGTCGATCTGCGCCAGCACCTTGTCGGCGCCAGGGAAGCCGCCAGCGCGCGCGCCGCCAGTGCGGCGCACCTTCTGGATGGCCCAGTTCAGTGCGGCCTCGGGCGGCGTGGTGGTGGTGTCGATGTCGTTGCCATACAGGCACAGGCCTGCCTCCAGACGCAGCGAGTTGCGCGCGCCCAGGCCGATGGGCTTGACTTCAGGCTGTGCCAGCAGGGCGCGGGCCAGGGTGTCGGCCTGCGCCGCAGGCACGGAGATTTCAAAGCCGTCTTCGCCCGTGTAGCCGCTGCGGGTCACAAAGCAGTCGCAGCCGACAATCTCAAAGGTGCCGCCGGTCATGAACACCAGCTTTTCCACGTCCGGTGCCAGACGGGCGAGGGCGGTGACGGCCTGCGGGCCTTGCAGCGCGAGCAGTGCATGGTCGGGCATGGGAACCACGTCGCAGCGCTGGCCGATGCGTGCCTTTATGTGGGCCATGTCGCCCACCTTGCAGGCACCGTTGACGATGACGAACAGCGTGGGCTGGCCATTCACCGTGCCCTGGTTGAAGAACATCAGGTCATCAATGACCGTGCCTTCGTCGGTCAGCAGCAGGCCGTAGCGCTGCTTGCCCACGGGCAGGTCGATCACATCCACCGGCATCAGGGTTTCAAACGCTGCCGCGGCGTCCGGGCCGACCAGCTTGAGCTGGCCCATGTGCGATACGTCGAACAATCCCGCCGCGCTGCGCGTGTGCTGGTGTTCGGCCATCAGGCCAGCGGGGTACTGCACAGGCATCGAATAGCCGGCAAACGGCACCATGCGTGCGCCCAGCTCGATGTGCAGGGTGTTCAGGGGCGTGGTGAGCAGGGGGGCGTTGGTGGCTGACGACATGGCGGACTCCGGGCAAATGGGGGCCGCGACCACGGAGGTGGCCACGGGATTTGCCCTGCTGTCCGCTTTACCTGAGAGATTCACCGCAGCGCCCTGGCTGGCCTTGCGGTTTGCTCCTTCGGTGGATGGCCTCATCGCGCGGTGCGGCGGGCCATCTCTCTCCAGCAAGGGAACGCCCGCATCACTGCGGGCGCTTGTCAGTCCTTTTGCCTGAGCGTTCGGCTGCTGCCTGCGCCTTCGGCGGTGCGGTTGCCCGTAGGGCTGGCACTCTCTCCTGACCGGGCGATTCTAGTGCAGTGTTTGACGCTTGATGGCGCAAACAAGAAAAATGGATTTTTGGCACTGGCAAGGCGCAAACCACAGCGATACCGGGCGGTATCGCGAGGATTTGCAACGCGGCCAGGGCCGAAAAGACGTTTTCTTGTGTGCCAGAAAGCGTGAAACACTGCACTCGCTACTTCGCATAGACCAGATCGCGCAAACCCAGCGACAACTGCGGCACGTAGGTGATGATGAACAGGCACACCATGATCACCAGCACAAACGGCACCAGATGCCCCACGATCCGGTCCAGCGATATTCGCGCCACCGTGCAGGCCGCAAACAGGTTCACGCCAAACGGCGGCGTGATCATGCCCATGGCCAGGTTCACCACCATGATGAGACCAAAGTGCACCGGGTCCACCCCAAAGTGCATGGCCACCGGCGCCAGGATGGGCGCCAGCACGATGATGGCGGCACTGGTCTCGATGAACATACCGATGATGAACAGCGCGGCGTTCACGCCCAGCAGGAACAGGGTGGGGGACTGCAGCACCGCCTCCAGCCAGCGGCCAATCGCATCGGGCACGCCAGCGCGCGTGATGAGGAACGCGAACAGCCCCGCGTTGGCGATGATGAACATGATCACCGCCGACGAAATGGCCGACTTGCGAAGGATGCCAAACAGGTCCTTGATGCGGATCTCGCGGTAGATCACCACACCGATGACCAGCGCATAGAACACGGCCACGGCCGACGCCTCGGTGGGTGTGAAGATGCCGCCGTAGATGCCGCCCAGGATGATGACGGGCATCAGCAACGCCCAGCCCGCCTGCAGCGTGGCCTTGCCCAGGGGCATGCGGCCATCGCCATCGTTCTTGCCCCAGCCCTTCCACTTGCAGTAAGCCCACACAAACAGCATGAGCGCACCGGCAATCAAAAGGCCCGGGCCAAACCCGGCAATGAACAGCTCACCAATCGACACCTCGGCGCTCACCCCGTACAGGATGAGCGGAATGGACGGCGGAATCACCACACCCAACTCGGCACTGGTGGCCTGTAGCGATGCGGCGTAGCTGGTGGGATAACCGTGTTTGATGAGCGCGGGGATCAAGATGGCGCCAATCGCAAACGTGGTGGCCACCGACGAGCCCGACACGGCCGCAAAGATCATGCAGGTCAGCACGCAGGTCATGGGCAGGCCCCCCTGCACGCCGCCCACGATGCTCTTGGCAAATTCCACCAGGCGGCGCGATATGCCGCCCGTTTCCATCAGGTTGCCCGCCAGGATAAAGAACGGAATGGCCGCCAGCGGAAACTTGTTGATGGAGCCAAACATCTCCTTCACCGAGATCAGCATGTTGGCATTGGCCACATGGATACCCACGATAGAGGCCAGCCCGATGGAGACGGCCACGGACACGGTGAGTGCAAAACACAGCACCATGGTGGTGATCATGATGGGCGTCATTGCGCAGTCTCCAGTTCAAGGCGTTGGGGGTCTATCAGGTTGCCGACGATGCCAATGGCGCTGAACACGCCACCCACCGGCATGGCGACATAGGCCCAGAACATGGAGACGGATTCGAGGCCCGCCATCGACTGAACGCCGCCGCGCCGGGCGTAGTCCCAGCCAACCCAGATGATCACGCCGATCAGCGCCAACGCTGCCAGCGCCACGATGTAGTCCAGCACCCTGCGTACGCGCGGTGGGCTCCAGCGGTACAGCACATCCACGCTCACCATCGCGCCCTGGCGGAACGCGCTGGGGATGGCCAGGAACACCATCCAGATCAGGCTGAAACGGATCAGCACCTCGGTCCATTCGGCGGGCTGTTCCAGCACAAAACGGGTCACGATCTGGAACATGCCCAGCGTGGCCGCAATGACCAGCATGGCGCACGCGCCAAGCAAGGCGGCAAACGTGGCCCCGCGTTCAAACATCAGAAAAGCTTTTTTCATGGGGCGGACAACATCGCCATGGGCTCAGATGATTCGGTCGAGAGAATCAGATTGAAGATAAAAAACGCCCGTAGCGCTTATTCTACGGGCGTTGTGTGCTACTAAATATATAGTAGCTGATGCGCAGGCAGTTACTTGACGTCGCGGATCTTGTCCAGGGTGGCCTTGCCAAACTGCTTTTCAAACTCGGCATTTACGGAGGCAAGCGCCGCCACAAACTTGGACTTGTCCGGGTTGTCCACCACCGTCATGCCCTTGGCGCGCAGGTCGGCCACGCCCTTGGCATCGTCTTCGTCCACGCGGGCGCGGTTGGCCTTGGTGCCTTCCTTGGCGGCGTCGATGAAGGCCTGCTTGTCAGCGGCCGAGAGCTTGTCGAACGAGGCCTTGTTCATCACGAAGATGGCGGGCGAATACACGTGGCCGGTCAGCGTCAGGTGCTTTTGCACCTGGTCGAACTTGGCCGAGATGATCACGGGCAGAGGATTCTCCTGGCCGTCCACGGTGCCTTGTTGCAGCGCGGTGAACACTTCAGGGAAGGCCATGGGCGTGGTGATGATGCCAAAGCCCTTGTACGCGGCGATGTGCACGGGGTTTTCCATGGTGCGCATCTTCAGGCCCTTCAGGTCTTCAGGCGTGTTGACCGAGCGCTTGCTGTTGGTCATGTGGCGAAAGCCGTTCTCGGCCCAGGCCAGCGCCTTGAAGCCCTTGCTGTCGAACTTGGTCAGCATCTCCTGGCCGATGGGGCCGTCCAGCACGGCGCGGGCATGGGCCTTGTCGCGGAACAGGAAGGGCACGTCAAAAATGCGCGCCTCGGGCACAAAGTTGGGCACGGGGCCGGTGGAGCTGAAGGCCAGCTCTTGCGTGCCCAGTTGCACAGCCTCGATGGACTCGCGCTCGCCGCCCAGAGCGCCGTTGTAGAAGGTCTGCACCTTGTAGCGGCCGGCTGTGCGCTTTTCGACTTCCTTGGCAAACGTGTCGATGGCCACACCCTGGTGGGAGTTTTGCGCCGTTGAAATACTGATGCGCATGGTGGTCTGCGCGGCAGCGGTGGCCACAAAGCCGAGCGCAAGGCTCAGGCCGACGACGAGTTTGGTCAGTTGCATGCTGTCTCCTGTTGGAATGTTGTAGCGGCCGCCATGGTGCGCGCGCCTGGGGGAAGGGGGGTGGCACAGGGTGCCAGCCTCGCGCAAATTATGGCGGCGCCCCTCTTTGTGGAGCATCGGGGTTTGTGCTGGTAAGCGTGCTTATTAACGGCGGTCCGTCAGCTTCTTGTCATGCTCTGGCGGCACTGGTGCCGCGAGGTTTGGGCCTGTGTACGCCCACTATGCCAAGGGCCCCGTGCTGGCGGTAACCAGCCGGGGCCTTGTCAGTTTGGGCGATCCGGTAAGAACGCCTTGATGTGAGAAGTATGCGCGCCGGGGTAGAGATGAATTTGCTGAATTAGCTTTGATTTCGAACAAATGCAGAATAATTTTCTGCCAATTTGATAAATGATGAATAATCCAGCCGATGGATCGACTCGATAGAAAAATTCTCGCTGTGCTCCAGGGCAACGCCCGCGCCAGCCTGCAAGAGATTGGCCAGGCCGTGGGCCTGAGCGCATCGCCCTGCTGGGGCCGCATCAAGAAGATGGAAGAGGCAGGCGTCATACAGGGCTACACCGTGCGCATCAACCCGCAGTCGCTGGACCTGGCTGATACCGTGCTGGTGCAGGTCACGCTCGACAGCCATTCGGACAACACACTGGAAAAATTTGGCGAGACGCTGGCCAGCATCCCGGAGGTGATCGAGGCACATCTGGTGTCGGGCGACTACGACTACTTGCTGCGCATCGTGGTGAAGGACACACGCGACTATGAACGCCTGTTGCGCGAAAAACTCTACAAGATCAAGGGCATCCGCCATAGCCGATCGAGTTTCGTGCTGCGCACGCTCAAGAAGGCGGATTTGCCGTTGTTTACCGGTTAACTATCCTGTTTAAATGAAAAAGGCCTGCACGGCAGGCCCATAAAGCGCAAGGCGCTATGATTTTATTAGCATCTACATGCCCGCGTAGTTCGGCCCGCCGCCGCCTTCGGGCGTCACCCACACGATGTTCTGCGTGGGGTCCTTGATGTCGCAGGTCTTGCAGTGCACGCAGTTTTGCGCGTTGATCTGCAGGCGCTGCGCATCGCCGCCCTTGGCCACGTCGGGCACAAATTCGTACACACCCGCCGGGCAGTAGCGCGCTTCGGGGCCCGCGTATTTGGCCAGGTTGATGTTGACCGGCACGCTTGCGTCCTTGAGTGTGAGGTGGGCGGGCTGGTTCTCTTCGTGGTTGGTGTTGCTGATGAACACGCTGCTCAAGCGGTCGAACGTGAGCTTGCCATCGGGCTTGGGATAGACGATGGGCTTGCACTCGGCTGCGGGCTTCAGGTACGCGTGGTCGGGCTTGTCGCGGTGCAGCGTCCAGGGGATGTGGCCGCGCAGCACAAACTGCTCGAAACCGTTCATCAGCGTGGCGGTCGTCAGGCCGTACTTGAACCAGTTCTTGAAGTTGCGGTCCTTGTTCAGCTCGGTGTAGAGCCAACTCGCTTCAAACGCCTTGGGGTAGGCAGTCAGTTCGTCGTGCTGGCGGCCTGCCACGATGGCGTCGTACGCGGCTTCTGCCGCCAGCATGCCGGTCTTGATGGCGGCGTGGCTGCCCTTGATGCGGCCCACGTTCAGGTAGCCCGCATTGCAGCCCACGAGGGCTCCGCCCGGGAAGATCGTCTTGGGCAGGGCATTGATGCCGCTGGCGTTGATGGCGCGTGCGCCGTATGACAGGCGCTTGGCCGTGATCTCGCCCTTCTCGTTTTCGAAGTAGTAGCGGACGTTCGGGTGCGTCTTCCAGCGCTGGAATTCTTCAAACGGGCTGAGGTAGGGGTTTTCGTAGCCCAGGCCGGTCACAAAACCGACCGCGACCTTGTTGTCTTCCAGGTGGTACAGGAACGCACCGCCGTAGGTGTCATTTTCCATCGGCCAGCCGGCGGTGTGCATCACAAAACCGGGTTGGTGCTTTTTGGGGTCGATCTCCCACAGTTCCTTCACGCCAATGCCAAAGCTCTGGGGGTCGCGGTCCTTGTCGAGGTGGAACTTGGCGATCAGTTGCTTGCCCAGGTGGCCGCGTGCGCCTTCGGCAAACACGGTGTACTTGCCCAGCAGCTCCATGCCCAGCTGGAAGTTCTCGGTGGGCTCGCCGTCCTTGCCAATGCCCAGATTGCCGGTGGCCACGCCCTTGACCGAACCATCGTCGTTGTAGAGCACTTCGGCAGCCGTGAAGCCGGGGAAAATTTCGACGCCCAGGGCCTCGGCCTGTTCGCCCAGCCACTTGGTCAGGTTGCCCAGGCTGATGATGTAGTTGCCGTGGTTCTGCGCAAACGGCGGCAGAAACATGTTCGGCACACGGACGCCCGATTTTTCTGACAGGAAGATGTAGGCATCGTCGGTGACCGGCTGGTTCAGAGGTGCGCCGCGCTTTTTCCAGTCGGGGATCAACTCGGAGAGCGCCTTCGGGTCCATGATGGCGCCCGACAGGATGTGTGCGCCGGGCTCCGAGCCCTTTTCAAGCACCACGACCGAAACATCCTGGCCCTTGTCGGCCGCCAGTTGTTTCAGGCGGATCGCCGTGGCCAGGCCGCCAGGGCCGCCGCCCACGACCACCACGTCGTATTCCATCGATTCACGGGGACCATACTGGGCGATGATTTCTTCGTTTGTCATGGGCTTCTCGTTGGGGTTTGATAATGGCTATTTTGACCAGAGCAGGTGCCGCGCCGTGTCAGACAGGGGACTGATTGTATAAAGGTCGGCGAGACAATCGAACGATCGTTCTATTTTGACCGAGTAGGGAGACTCTAAATGACATACAGCATTGATTTGTCGGGCCGAGTGGCTTTTATCACCGGCGCCTCCAGCGGACTGGGCGCCCAGTTTGCCCGCACGCTGGCCCGCGCCGGTGCGGGGGTGGTGCTGGCTAGCCGCCGGATCGAAAAACTCAAGGAACTGCGTGCGCGCATCGAAGGCGAGGGCGGTGACGCCCATGTGATCGAACTCGACGTGACCGACCATGCGTCCATCAAGTCCGCCGTTGCGCACGCCGAGACCGAAATGGGGTCGATTGACATCCTGGTCAACAACTCGGGCGTGAGCACCACGCAGCGCATCCAGGACGTGACGCCGGAGGACTACGACTTCATCTTCGACACCAACGTCAAAGGCGCCTTTTTTGTCGCGCAAGAGGTGGGTAAGCGCATGCTGGCCCGATCGCGCGGCGCAGCGCCTGGCAGCTTTACGGGCGGACGCATCATCAACATTGCGTCGATGGCGGGCCTCAAGGTACTGCCGCAGATTGGCGCCTATTGCATGAGCAAAGCCGCCGTGGTCCAGATGACCAAGGCCATGGCCATGGAATGGGGCAAGTTCGGTATCAACGTGAACGCGATCTGCCCCGGCTACATCGACACCGAGATCAACCACCACCACTGGCAGACTGAGCAGGGCAAGAAGCTCATCGACATGCTGCCGCGCAAGCGTGTGGGCAACCCGCAAGACCTGGATGCGCTGCTGGTGATGCTGGCTAGCGATCAAAGCCATTTCATCAATGGTGCGGTCATTGCGGCCGATGACGGCTTTGGGGTCTGATTTCTCGGGCGTGCCAATCCATGAAAATTGAAATCCCCGAGGTCAAGAAGCTGGTTTTTGAAATGCGCTTCCCCGTGCGCTGGGGCGACATGGACGCGATGGGCCATGTCAACAACACGGTGTATTTCAGATACCTGGAAACAGCGCGCATCGAATGGATGGTGTCGGTGGGCTGCAACCCCGACCCGCGCGGGCAGGGCCCGGTCATCGTCAACGCGTTCTGCAACTTCTACAAGCAGCTCGAATACCCGGCTGACGTGCTGCTCAAGCTCTACGTCAGCGACCCGGGTCGGACCACGTTCGAGACCTGGGGCACGATGGAGCGCACGGACCAGCCCGGCGTGATTTGCGCGGCCGGTGGTGCGACCACCATCTGGGTGGACTTCCCGGCGCAAAAGGCAGCGCCCTTGCCCGACTGGATGCGAACTCTGGTCACGGCAGACTGAAATTTGAATGAAATAGGGCTCTAGCGCTTATTCAGTAAGCGCTGTAAGCTATCAAATATATAGCAATTGCCTTTTGCTACTCACTTCTGCTTGGGCACCCGTCCCATCAAGTAAAACTCTGGGTTGGGCTGCATGCCCGCAAAGCTGGCCATGCGGTTGCTCAGGCCAAAGAACGCAGTGATGGCCGCGATGTCCCAGATGTCCTCGTCATCAAAACCATGGGCGTGCAGGGCCACAAAGTCGGCGTCCTCGACTTCGTGTGCGTCAAGGCAGACCTTCATCGCAAAGTCGAGCATGGCGCGCTGGCGCGGGCTGATGTCGGCCTTGCGGTGGTTCACGGCCACCTGGTCGGCCACCAACGGTTTCTTTTCGTAGATGCGCAGGATGGCGCCGTGGGCCACCACGCAATACAGGCACTGGTTGGCGGCACTGGTGGCGGTCACGATCATCTCGCGCTCGCCCTTGGTCAGGCTGCCTTCCTCTTTCAGCATCAGTGCATCGTGGTAGGCAAAGAACGCTCGCCACTCGGCCGGGCGGCGTGCAAAGGCCAGGAACACGTTGGGGATGAAGCCCGCTTTCTCCTGCACTTCCACGATGCGTGCGCGGATGTCATCGGGCAGGGTGTTCAGCTCGGGGAAGGGGTAGCGGCTCACGGAGGTCTCCTGTGGTTTGGGGTTTTCGCGAGTATCGCGGATGCTGCCCGGTGCCTTGACCCGCGAGACCGAGGAGCGAAGGAAAGACGGGCGGGATCAGTGCGAGACGACGTTGGGTGCATCGCAGTCGATCAATTGAAATTGGCTATTGAATGAATTTAATTGATTCAATTTACATATTTCGTATTGCTTCGTAACATCCTTCCCAGCCTCACGGTTCCTTGCCCCGTTTCACAGGAGAGACCCCATGACGACAGAAGCCAAATGCCCTTTTGATCACACCAAAGCCGCTGCGCCCAAAGGCCGTGGCAACGCCGACTGGTGGCCCAACCAACTCAACCTTCGCCCCCTCAACCAAAGCTCTCCGCTGGTTGACCCCATGGGCGATGGCTTCAATTACGCCGAAGAGTTCAAAAGCCTGGATCTCGCATCCGTCAAGGCCGACTTGCGCACCCTGATGACCGATTCGCAAGACTGGTGGCCGGCAGACTTTGGTCACTATGGTCCCCTGTTTGTCCGCATGGCCTGGCACAGCGCAGGCACCTATCGCCTGGCCGATGGCCGCGGTGGTGCCGGGGCAGGGCAGCAGCGTTTTGCGCCGCTGAACAGCTGGCCCGACAACGCCAACCTGGACAAGGCCCGCCGCCTGCTGTGGCCTATCAAGCAGAAATACGGCCGCAAGATCTCGTGGGCCGACCTGATGATCCTGACCGGCAACGTGGCGCTCGAATCCATGGGCTTCAAGACCTTCGGCTTTGCCGGCGGTCGCCCCGATGTGTGGGAGCCGGATGAGAACGTGTACTGGGGCGCCGAAAGCACCTGGCTGGGCGGCGACAAGCGCTACAGCGGTGAGCGCGACCTGGCCAACCCGCTGGCTGCCGTGCAAATGGGTCTGATCTATGTGAACCCCGAAGGCCCCAACGGCAACCCTGACCCGCTGGCCGCCGCACGCGACATCCGCGATACCTTTGCGCGCATGGCCATGGACGACGAGGAAACCGTGGCGCTCATCGCGGGCGGCCATACCTTTGGCAAGACCCATGGCGCGGGCGACGCAGCGTTGGTGGGCAGCGAGCCCGAAGCGGGCGGTATCGAAGACCAGGGCCTGGGCTGGATCAGCAAACACGGCAGCGGATTTGGCGGCGACACCATCACCAGCGGCCTGGAAGTCACCTGGACCACAACGCCCACGCAGTGGAGCAACAACTACTTTGAGAACCTGTTCGGATTTGAATGGGAGCTGACCAAGAGCCCGGCTGGCGCCCACCAGTGGACCGCCAAGAACGCCGAGGCCACGATTCCGCACGCGCACGATCCGTCGAAAAAACTGTTGCCCACCATGCTGACGACCGACCTGTCGCTGCGGGTTGATCCGGCGTACGAAAAGATCTCGCGCCGGTTCCTGGCCAACCCTGATCAGTTTGCCGACGCGTTTGCCCGCGCCTGGTTCAAGCTCACGCACCGCGATATGGGTCCGCGCGTACGCTACCTGGGCCCTGAAGTGCCTGCTGAAGTGCTGATCTGGCAAGACCCGATTCCTGCGGTGGACCATGCACTGGTGACCGAGCAGGACATCGCGGCGCTCAAGGCCACCATATTGGCGTCGGGTCTGTCCATCTCGGAGCTGGTATCAACGGCCTGGGCCTCCGCGTCCACCTTCCGTGGCGGGGACAAGCGCGGTGGTGCCAACGGTGCGCGCATCCGGCTTGCGCCGCAGAAGGACTGGGAAGTGAACCAGCCAGCCCAGCTGGCGAAGGTGCTCGGCACGCTTGAAACCATTCAGCAGAACTTCAATGCCGCGCAAACGGGTGGCAAGAAGATCTCGATGGCCGACCTTATTGTGCTGGCCGGTGGCGCGGCGGTGGAAGCCGCCGCCAAGAGGGCGGGGCAGGACGTGAGCGTGCCGTTTGCACCCGGACGCATGGATGCAACGCAAGAGCAGACCGACGTGCCTTCGTTCGAAGTCATGGAGCCTGTGGCCGATGGATTCCGCAACTATGTGCGCCCTGGTCTGGAAGGTGCCGTGGCCGAACTGCTGATCGACCGCGCCAACCAGCTCACGCTCACGGCCCCCGAGATGACGGTGCTGGTAGGTGGCTTGCGCGTGCTGGGCGCGAATGTGGGGCAGGCGGCCCATGGTGTCTTCACGCAGGGCCCTGAAACGCTGAGCAATGACTTCTTTGTGAACCTGCTCGACATGCGCACCAAATGGCAAAAGTCCACTGCATCAGCAGGAGCGCTCGAGGGCGTGGACCGCCAAAGCGGAGCGCCCCGGTGGACTGGCACCGTGGCCGACCTGGTGTTCGGCTCCAACTCGGTGTTGCGTGCCCTGGCCGAGGTGTATGCCAGCAGTGATGCCCAAGCGGTGTTTGTGCAGGACTTTGTGAAAGCCTGGACCAAGGTGATGAACCTGGACCGTTTTGACCTCGCGGGCCCCGCCGCGAACGTCTGAGCGATCTGACAACGCCACCGGTTTTGCCTGTTTCAGGGCACGGCCGGTGGTGTTTTTCATTGTGCGTGCGCGGGGCGGCTACCATGGCGGCCCCACCCGAATCGGAGAGCCCGCATGACGCAACAACCCCCATCCACCAAAGACTTCGACAAAGGCCTGGCCACACGCAAGCAGGTGATGGGCGAGGACTTTGTGGCCAATGCCTTTGGCAACGCCACACCGTTCACCCAGCCCATTCAAGAGTTCATCACCCGCAATGCCTGGGGCGATGTGTGGCAGCGCCCGGGGCTGGACATGAAAACGCGCAGCCTGATCACGGTGGCGTTTCTTACCGCATTGGGCAAGCAGCATGAGCTCAAGGGCCATGTGCGTGGCGCGCTCAACAATGGCGCCACAGAGGCAGAGATTCAGGAAGTGTTGCTGCACGCCAGCATTTACTGCGGCTTGCCGACGGCAGTGGAGGCTTTTCGCACAGCTGCTGACGTGATCGACGGCCCGAAGTAGGGCTCAACCAGCGAGCAATTTGTGCACCAGGTCGGCCGCGGTGGACGCGTTGTACTTGCGCATGAGGCGCGCCCGGTAGATCTCCACCGTGCGGTGGCTGATCTCCAGCGTGCGGCCGATCTCCTTGGAGGTCAGGCCCTCCAGCAGGCGCGCCGCCACTTCACGTTCGCGGCCTGTCAGCTCGGCCTTGACGGGGCGCTGTGAGCTGAGGTCTTCAAAGCTCCAGATGCCCGATTCATGGGGCGCATCCCGGTTAAGCGCGCGGCCCGACACATGGCACCAGAAGACCTCGCCGTTGGCGCGCTTCATGATGCGGTTGTCGGCGTAGTGGCCCTTGGCGTTCAGGATGGGTTCCATGTGCGCGCCCAGGCGTTCGTACTCGTCGGCACTCGGGTAAAGTACCTGGAACGACTGGCCAATGAGCACCTCGCGCGAGGCGCCAAACATCTCACAGACATGGCGGTTGCAATCGACCATGGTGCGGTTGCGTGACAGCACCAGGCCCACGGGGGCCATGTCAAAAGCGAGTCGGTAATCAACATCCATTGGCAGCGTCCATAGTGCAAGTCTTTACGGGGTACTACTTATTCGGGTACGTAGTATCGTAGCGCATCAATTTCACAAGGAGATCGTGGTGAACAAGTTATTCCCCTCCGCAGCCGAGGCCCTCAAGGGCGTGGTTGCAGACGGCCAGCTCATGGCCGTGGGTGGTTTTGGTTTGTGTGGCATTCCAGAGGCGTTGATCGACGCTCTGCGCGACACAGGCGTCAAGGACCTGACCGTGATCTCCAACAACGCAGGCGTTGATGGCTTTGGCCTGGGCAAGCTGCTGGAAACCCGGCAGATCAAAAAAATGATTTCGTCGTATGTGGGCGAGAACAAGGAGTTCGAGCGCCAATACCTGGCCGGTGAGCTGGAGCTGGAGTTCACCCCGCAGGGCACCCTGGCAGAGAAGCTTCGGGCTGGTGGCGCAGGCATCCCGGCGTTCTTTACCAAGACCGGCGTGGGCACCATCGTGGCCGAAGGCAAGGAGCTGCGCGATTTCGACGGTGAAACCTATGTGATGGAGCGCGCCCTGGTGCCCGAGGTGTCCCTGATCAAGGCCGACGTGGCCGACAAGTCCGGCAACCTGCGCTTTAACCTCACGGCGCGCAATTTCAACCCGGCAGCTGCAACCGCCGGCAAGGTATGCATCGTGGAGGTGGAGCGCATTGTGGAAGTGGGCGAACTCGCACCGGACGACATCCACCTGCCGGGCATCTATGTGCACCGCATTGTGCTCAACGCCAATCCTGAAAAGCGCATCGAAAAGCGCACCGTGACGGCCGCCCCCGTGGATGTTGCCGCCGCCAAGGCCGAGGCGCAGGCCGTGATTGCCCAGGCTGCTGCCACCAGCGAAACGCCTGTGATCCCTACCGTGCCCGTCAGCAAGAAAGAAGGAGCCTGAGATGCCCTGGACCCAAGACCAGATGGCCGCACGCGCGGCGCAAGAACTCGAAGACGGTTTTTATGTGAACCTGGGCATTGGCATCCCTACGCTCGTGGCCAATTTCACGGGCGACAAGGAAGTGTGGCTGCAGTCCGAAAACGGCATGCTGGGCATTGGCCCGTTCCCCACCGAAGACCAGGTCAACGCTGACCTTATCAACGCGGGCAAGCAGACGGTGACCACCATCAAGGGCTCGTCCATCTTTGGCAGCGACCAGTCGTTTGCCATGATCCGTGGCGGCAAGATCAACCTGTCCATCCTGGGCGCCATGCAGGTCAGCGAAAAAGGCGATCTGGCCAACTGGATGATTCCCGGCAAGATGGTCAAGGGCATGGGTGGCGCGATGGATTTGGTCGCAGGTGTCAAGCGCGTGATCGTGCTCATGGAGCATGTAGCGCGTAAGAAGGACGGCACCGAAGACATGAAAATCTTGCCCCAATGCACACTGCCTCTGACCGGCGTGGGTGTGGTGGACCGCATCATCACCGACCTGGCGGTGATGGATGTGACCCCCGAGGGCCTGAAGGTCGTGGAGCTGGCTCCCGGCGTGACGCTGGAAGCCCTGCAAGCCAAAACCGGCGTGACATTGATCCCGTAAACACGGCTGTTTTAAGTGCGTCAGTGCGCTCCTGCGCGCAGAAGAAAGGCCGGGGCCCCAGTGAGGGGACCCGGCCTTTTTGCCTGGAGCTCCGCCTGCAGTCGCAACAACGACTGCGTTGCCTCCCGAGCCAATTACATCGCGCTGAATTCGCCTGGTGGGATCTGACCGGGCACAGGGTTTCAGCTGTGGACGAGTACGTCACCACGCGCGAATCCGCTGGGTCGGTGCGGCGGGTTTGTGCCACGGTGGCAGCTTGAGCGACCACTTTATCGGGTGCGGTTCATGGCAAGCAAAATGGCCCAAAACAACGGAGCAGGAGCGGTGAAGATCCTGCAGTTCAAACCCAAGGTTCGGTGAGCTGCCTTGGGGGTTTGGGTCAGCGCGTCGGCGTAGTTCACCTCGCAATTTCAGGCACCACCATGCTGGTATACCTTTGGCATACCCATGTGCTTGATCTGCATCAAGACCATCCGTGGCAAGAAGCCGCTGGGGTGTTAGCGGGCTGCAAGTTCAAGCTATATAGTCCAAAGTAACTTTTGGTATTCCTTGCATGACTGACCTCCTTGCCAACAAAGGCATCGATATTGCCGATAGCCCCCATTACCTGCGTGCCTTGACCGATATGGCGGACCAGCGCGCCGTAGTTGCTGATGCCGCCATCTACACCGACAACGGCATTAAGCTTGTAGACAAGGGCGCTCGCATCGACAGTCGGCTGTACGACCGTCTGGTGCAGCACAAGCTGCGCGAACCCATTGACCGCCATCTGTCCATTGAGAATCCGGTGGATGTGCCTGCCTTGCTGGCAGCGGCCCAGGCGCTGACCGAGCAAGAGGCGCTGCCCAGCATGCTGGCAGAGGCCCTGGGGTCCGCGGCACGTTTGCTGGCACCCGTTCGCTCGTTGCCTTTGCCCGCTTCCATGGCGTGCAAGCTCACAGTGATGCGCGACCAGCGGCCCCCGCTTTTTCAGCACAGCCTGCAGATGATGATGGTGGCCGTGTTTCTGGGGATCAAAAGTGGGCTGTCAGAACGCGACTGCGGCACCCTGGCGGCGGCGGCCTTGCTGCACGACCTGGGCGTGCTACACATGGACCCCGCCTGGGATGACCCGGAGAACAAGGTGGTGGGCGCGCAGCGCAAACACCTGGTGGCCCACCCCATTTCGGCCATGCTGATGATCCGCGACACGCAGGCGTACCCGCCGTCTGTCGAAGTGGCCGTGCTGGAGCACCACGAGCGCATGGACGGCAGCGGCTATCCCCGCGCGCTGGCCGGTGCCGATATCACGCCCATGGGACGCATCCTGCTGCTGGCCGAAGTGGTGGCTGCGTTCTACGAAAAGTACGACGACATGCCCGCGCAGCGCCTGTCGCTGGTGCTGCGGCTCAACCACCGCAAGTTCCCGTCTTCCCTGGTGACCTTCATCCTGCCGCTGCTGCAGGAAGAAGTGGCCCGCGAATCCGCCCTCATGCCCCTGGGCAACGATGCCACGCGCCAGATCGACCTGCTGGCCGAAGCCTTTACCTACTGGGAGCAACTCAAGGCTGACTTGCCGGACGGTGCCGCCGCCAAGGCCCTTGCAAGCAGCCCCTTTGTGTATGTGGATGAACGCTTGCGGGCACTGCAAAAAGCCCTGGTGGAAGCTGGATCTCACCCCCAGCAACAAAGCGAGCTGATGGCGCAACTGCAGGGTGACGCCATCGGTATGGCAGAGGTTGCCCTGGTGGGGCGCGAGGCCTTGTGGCAATTGCAAAGCATCCTGAACGCCAGCCACCGCCGCTGGCCCCAGCTGGCAGAGCGTGCAACGCCTGCTGATGCGGCCGTGGCTGACTGGTGTGACTGGGCGCTGCGCAAGTTGTAAGAACGTAAACAGGCCTTTGAACAGGTTCTTAGGAGCGTAAACACGTTCTCCGAGCCTGTGCAAATGATTGACCACGCAGGCATGGCATCCGGGCCAGCGCCTCAAAACCTCGTCTTTACAAACTCTTGTCCGCGTGGGACGGTTACGCCCTAAAATACTGTTTATATTTACAGTGTTTGTGTTTTCTAACCACCCCTCACCACCATGCCTGCGCTACGCCCCTCCCTGCGGGTTGCGTTCGATCTGCCGTCTTCCGTGCCCGGTGTCTGGCATGCGGACGTGCTGGGTGCGGGCCAGCAGCAGGTGCTGCCCACGGGCTCTGCGCAACTGGATGCGCAGCTGCCCGGCGGGGGCTGGCCGATTGGGGCGCTGAGCGAGGTCCTTCAACCCACCGCCGGTCTGCACGAATGGCAGCTGGTGCTGCCCGCGCTGGCGCAGGCCGTGGCCCGCCGCACGGGTGCGGTGGTGCTGGTGGCCCCGCCCTGCGAGCCCTTTGGGCCATCGCTGCAGGCGCAGGGCCTGTGGGCCGACCGGCTGTGCCTGGTGCGGGCTGATTCCGCCACCTCTGCCCTCTGGGCGGCCGAGCAGGCGCTGCGCTGCCGCGATGTGCTGGCCGTGATGGCCTGGCTGCCGCAGGCGCAACCGGCGGCCTTGCGCAGGCTGCAGCTGGCGGCGGCGCAGCAAGAGCAGTTGCTGTGGGTGTTTCGCCCGGCCCATGTGGCGCCACAGGCGTCGCCCGCGTTGTTGCGTTTGCTGGTGCAGGGGACGGCGTTGCCGGGGGACGCCGCCGCATCGCCCGGCATGCAGGTGCAGATCCTCAAGCGCCGGGGGCCGCCCTTGGCGCAGGGACTGGATCTGCCGGGCTGCCACCCCCTGCTGGCCCAGGTGCTGGCCGCACAGGCTGAGCGCCGGCGTGCAGCGCAGGAGGTGGCCAGCGCATGGGTGGCAGGCCGCTCCGCAGCGGGGGCCGCCAAGGCCTCTGGGTTGCTGCCCATGCGCCCATCGCTGGGGGCCATGGCGTCGTTGGTGCTGCAGGGTGCAGGGCCAGAGGGGAGGGGGCATGCACTGGATCGCGCTGCCATTGCCCTGGTGCGATGAGGCATCGGCACCCTCTAGAGGGGCTGCGCAAGCTGCTGCGGCAGGCTGGTGGGCGCTGCGTTTTACCCCGCGCGTGGCGCTCGTGGATGGCGAAGCTGTGTTGCTGGAGGTCTCTACCACCGAGCGTTTGTGGGGCGGGCGGGATGTGCTGATGGCCCAGGTGCTGCAGGCCTGGACCGAGGCATCTCCCCAGCGCGTGGCCCCTGCAGCCACCAAGGGCGCGGATGAGAGCAGTGCCGGCGCAGGTCCAGACATGAATGCATCACCGCCATATGCCCCCCCGGTATGGGGCTGTGGCTCCACCGCCCTGGTGGCCCAGGCCTGGCTGCGCATGGCCCTGGCAGGGCGCACGCCAGCCAAAGCGACGCTGGAAAACCTGCCCTTGCACACGCTGACCGCCGTGCGCCCGCATGTGCCCAGCCTGGAGCGCATGGGCTGCCGCACCTGGGGCGCGCTGCGGGCGCTTCCGCGTGCCGGGGTGGCGCGGCGTTTGGGGGCAGGCGTGCTGCGGGTGCTGGACCAGGCCTATGGCGATGCCCCCGAGGCGCATGGCTGGCTGGAGCTGCCCGAGCAGTTTGCGCTGACCGCCGAGCTGCCCGCCCTGGCGGAGTCGGCCGATGCCCTGCTGTGGAGCGCCAGCCGCTGCCTTGCTGCCCTGCAAAGCTGGTTGCAGGCGCGCCAGCGCGGGGTGCTGGCGATGGAGCTGTCCTGGCGCCACGACCTGCGGCGCATCGACGGCGTGGCGATTGCGCCCACGCAGGCACTGCCGGTGCGCACGGCCCAGGCCACCCACGACATGGGGCACCTGCGGCGGCTGTTGTCTGAAAACCTGGCGCGCACCACGCTGGCGGCACCGGTCAACCAGATCACGCTGCGGCTGCTCGAATCGGCCCCGCTGCCGCACCGCAGTGCCACCCTGTTGCCGCCGGGCGACCGGGCGGGCTGGGGAGACGGGATTGATGGCGGTGTGCCCTGCGCTGACACCCCCGGCGAGGCCCTGCACCAGTTGCTGGAGCGCTTGTCCGCCCGCCTGGGCGCTGACCATGTGTTGGCCCCGGTGCTGCAGGCCGACCACCGCCCCGAACGCATGCAGCAATGGCGTCCGGCGGCCGAGGTGCTGGGCCGTGCCCGTAACCCACCGGCCAGAGCAACTTTTGCAGCCTCTGCAATTCCCGCAGCTCCTGCCGCTCCATCAGGCCCGAATGCCCCCGACGCCACGCTGTGGCCCACCTGGCTGCTGCGCCCGCCCCGGCGGCTGGCCGTGCAGGGCAACCGCCCCTGCCACCATGGCTTGTTGCGGCTGCTGGCGGGCCCCCACCGGTTCGAGGCAGGCTGGTGGTCGGCCGCCGATGAAGGCGGCGATGGCGCCACCACCGCATGGGACCCATCCACCGCCTGCACAGGCCTGGCCCTGCGCGACTACTTTGTGGCGCACAACGATGTAGTGGGCCTGGTGTGGGTGTTTCGCGAGCGGCTGGCGCCCCAGGCGGGAGGGCCGGCCGGGGGCACGCCGCAGCGCTGGTTTTTGCACGGCATTTTTGGTTGATGCCATGGCAAATACTCCCAGCAACCCAATCGCACCTGCCATGCCCCAGGTGCAACCCTTGCCCGGCTACGCCGAGCTGCATTGCCTGTCCAACTTCAGCTTTCAGCGGGGCGCGTCGCACCCCCAAGAGCTGGTGGAGCGCGCTGCCGAGCTGGGCTACCAGGCCCTGGCGCTGACGGATGAATGTTCGGTGGCGGGCGTGGTGCGCGCCTGGGGCGCCGCCAAGGAATGTGGCTTGCACCTCATCATGGGCAGCGAGTTTTTGTGGGGCGACCTGCGGGTGGTGGCACTGGCGCGCGATGCCGAAGGCTGGGGCAACCTGTGCGAGTTCATCACCGCCGCCCGCGCGGCCGCGCCCAAGGGGCAGTACGAGGTGGATGCGGCCAGCCCATGGGGCATGTTGCACGGGTGCGAATTGCTGCTGGCGCCCTGTAGACAACGCTTTGATGCTGCTGATTTGATAGCTATCAGCGCTTGTCTATCAAGCGCTAGAGGCCAATTTGACTCATATTTTGATGGCCACCTCTGGCTAGCGGCTGAACTGCACCTGGCCCCCGACGACGGCCTGTGGCTGGCCACGCTGCAGTGCGCGGGTGCAGCGCTGGGCCTGCCGCTGGTGGCGGCGGGCGACGTGCACATGCACGCCCGCTCGCGCAAGCCGCTGCAAGACGTTATCACCGCCGTGCAGCTGGGGCGCAGCGTGGCCGAATGTGGCTTTGCGCTGCAGCCCAATGCCGAGCGCCACCTGCGCCAGCGCGTGCGGCTGGCCGGCATCTACCCGCCCGACCTGCTGGCTGCCACGCTCACAGTGGCAGGGCGCTGCACGTTCAGCCTGGACGAGATCAAGTACCAGTACCCGCTGGAGACGGTGCCCGCCGGCATGACGCCTGCGCAGGCACTGGCCTGGCTGGTGCAACTGGGCGTGCAGGGCGAATACCCGCTGGGCGCGCCCGATGCGGTACAGGCGCAGATCCGCAAAGAGCTGGATCTGATCGCCCACTGCCAGTACGAGATGTACTTCCTCACCGTGCACGACATCGTGCGGTTTGCGCGCAGCCAGGGCATCCTGTGCCAGGGGCGGGGGTCTGCCGCCAACTCGGTGGTTTGCTATGTGCTGGGCATCACCGCCGTGGCGCCTGAAAACTCGCACCTGCTGTTCGAGCGCTTCATCAGCAAAGAGCGCAAGGAGCCGCCCGACATCGACGTGGACTTTGAGCACGACCGGCGCGAGGAAGTCATCCAGTACATCTACGACAAATATGGCCGCGACCGCGCCGCCATTGCCGCCGTGGTCACCACCTACCGAACCCGCAGCGCCCTGCGCGATGTGGGCAAGGCGCTGGGTGTGGCGCCCGCGCTGGTCGATGCGTTTGCCAAAGACCACCACTGGTTTGACGAGGAGATAGCCACCGACCGGCTGCAGGAGCTGGCCCACACCGTGGGCGCGCCGCTGCGCCGCCACACCGCCCAGCTGTGGCTGGAGCTGGCACGCGACCTCATGGGGTTTCCGCGCCACCTGAGCCAGCATGTGGGCGGCTTTGTGCTGACGCAAGGCAAGCTCACTCGGCTGGTGCCGGTGGAGCCCGCCAGCATGGATAAGCGCTCCATCATCCAGTGGGACAAGGACGACCTCGATGACATGGGGCTGCTCAAGGTGGATGTGCTGGCCCTGGGCATGCTCAGCGCGCTGCGCCGCTGCCTGAACCTGCGTGCGGCTTTGCGCGGTGAACCCTGGGGCCTCAAAGACATTCCGCGCGAAGACCCCGCCACCTACGACATGATCTGCGCGGCCGACACCGTGGGCGTGTTCCAGATCGAAAGCCGCGCGCAGATGAGCATGCTGCCGCGCCTGCAGCCGCGCACGTTCTACGACCTGGTGGTGGAGGTGGCCATCGTGCGGCCGGGGCCTATTCAGGGCGGCATGGTCCACCCGTACCTGCAGGCGCGCGAGCGCAGGCGCAGGGGCGAGCCCCTGCAGCTTGAAAAGCCCGAGCTGGAACAAGCCCTGGCGCGCACGCTGGGCGTGCCGATTTTTCAGGAACAGGTGATGCAGATCGCCATGGTGGCTGCCGGGTTCTCGGCCGGCATGGCCGACGACCTGCGCCGGTCGATGGCCGCCTGGAAGCGCAAGGGCGGCGTGCACCGGTTCGAGCGCCCGCTGATCGGCGGCATGGAAGCGCGCGGCTATCGCACCGAGTTTGCGCAGGCCATCTTCCAGCAGATGCTGGGCTTTGGTGAATATGGCTTTCCGGAGAGCCATGCCCACAGCTTTGCCTTGCTGTCCTATGCCAGCAGCTGGCTCAAGTGCCACGAGCCCGCGTGTTTTCTGGCCGCACTGCTCAACTCGCTGCCCATGGGTTTTTACAGCGCCTCGCAACTGGTGCAGGACGCGCGCCGCCACGGTGTGCGCGTGCTGCCCATCGACGTGACCGAGAGCGACATCGACTGCACGCTCGAAGGCCCTGCACAGCGGCTGCAACCCGCACGCGGCCTCGCCACGCCGCCCCTGCCGCAGCCTGCCGTGCGCCTGGGCCTGCGCTTGGTGGGCAGCCTGCACGCAGACGCGGCAGAACGCCTGGTCGCCGCCCGCACCCTGGGCCCCGCCTTTGCCGACACCGAAGACCTGGCCCTGCGCGCCCGGCTGAACCAGCAAGACCTGCAGGCCCTGGCCGCAGCCGATGCGCTGGCCAGCCTGTCGGGCCACCGGCGCCAGCAGATGTGGGCGGCCGCAGCCCAGCACACCGCGCCGCCCCTGCTGCGCGATGTGCCCGTACACGAAGCACCCCTGCAGCTGCCCGAGGCGCCCGAGGGCGAAGAAATCCTGTTTGACTACGCCGCCACCGGCCTCACGCTGCGCCGCCACCCGCTGGCCCTGCTGCGCCCGCGCCTTGCGCGCTGGCGTTTGAAAACAGCGCTGCAGCTGAACAACATCCCCAACGGCCGCCAGGTGCGCGCCTGCGGCATCGTCACCGTGCGCCAGCGCCCCGGCACGGCCAAAGGCACGATGTTCGTCACGCTCGAAGACGAGACCGGCCCCGTCAACGTGATCGTGTGGCCTGCGCTGGTCGACACCTGGCGCAATGCGCTGCTGCGCTCGCAACTGCTGGCGGTGGAGGGCCTGTGGCAGTGCAGCGTGTCAGAAGGAGGAAGGGGTGGGTCCGCTGCCCCCATGGTCGTGCGCCATCTGGTGGCCCAGCGGTTCAAGGACCTGACCCCGCTGCTCGGGCGCATGGCCCAGGCGCTGCAGGGCAGCCGGGATTTCCACTGACAGCCAAGCACGCGCGATGGGCTGCCACGATGGCCAAGCACTTGTGTCGGTAGCAATGGCCGAGCACACCGCTGGCCCAACCGCTGCACACCTGCCGGTCAGCGTGGAGCGCCCGGCTGGCTGGCTGCGCGCCGTGCAGATTGCGAATCTGTGCCCGCTGCACCCTTGGCGCCCGGTTGAACTGGCTGCCTGCCCAGGTCCAGCAGGGGCTTGCAATAGGTGTCGTCGTCGGCTGCAGGCACGGTGACGGGCAGCAGCGCCAGCGCGGCGGGCGCCACCACCGCCGCAACTATGGCAGCACCGGCGCGCAGCAGCAGCGGGCCGGCTTCCACGCCGATGTCCGGGTTGCCAAACGTGCCCCTCACGTAAAGCGGCGAGCGCAGCGAGAGGAACTTCCACTCCAGCGACTCGGGCTTGATACGCATGTTCATCTCTTCGGTGCCCAGGTCGATGGTGCCGGTGGCCTCCACCACCGCTTCGTCAGTGCTCATCTTGACCACCCGTGCGGTCGCCAGGCCCTTCACGACGTTGAAGTCTGCGACCGCGCAGCGCAGGTGCACTTCCTTGGTGTCTCCGAACAGCCGTCCCACAATGATGCTGCCCACATTCAGTGCGGCCAGGTCCATCATCTGTTTGCTCAGTGTGCCTTCGCGCACATACAGGCGCATCTCGCCGGTGCCGTTGCCCAGCAGCCCGCCCAGGCTGTCTCCGGTGCTCTCCAGGGCCACCGCCCCGTCCATGCGACCCAGGCTCTTTTTCATCAGCTCTACCTTGGGGAACAAGGCTGACAGCTGCAGGCCCTGAACGTTGCCCCGGATGTGCGCTTTGAGCGGCGCGCTGCGCCCGTCAATGCTGACTTGCGACTCGATCTTGCCCTCAGCCACGCCAAAGGTGAGCGGCGCAAGCTTGAGCTGCGCGTTTTCCATTACGGCCCGCAGGCTCAGGTTGTCCAGCGGCAGGCTTTCGGGGCGGATGATGTGACGGCCCTTGAACACGATGTCCATGTCCATCGCGTTCCAGCGTTCGGCGGCAAATTTGGCGTCGGGCAGCACCTTGCCGCGCTGCCCCGATGCGCGGTCGCGGCCGCGATGGGTGTTGTCGGGGCTGTTGGTACCCAATGCAGGCCCCAGGTCGGCCAGGCGCAGTTGGTTGGATGTCATGGAGCCAGTGAGCCGCGGGCGCGGTTTGCCCGAGGTGTATTTGAGCGAGCCCTGCAGATCACTCTCGCCTACCTTGCCGCGAAAGTCGGTGTACTCCCACACCGCGTGTTCGGGCTCCAGGCTGCCGGTCAGCCGACCGCGCGTTTTGAATGCAGGGGTGCTGGGCAGCACCAGCCCTGTCACGCCGTACAGGTCAGACATGCTGTTGCCCCGCAGCGCCACGTCAAAGTCCAGCCCCGACAACGCCCCCGGATTGGCCAGAATGCCCTCGGCCGACAACGCCACGCTGCCCGCGCTGAGTTCGATCTGCACCGGGTAGTCCACCACCTTGTCCCGCAGGCTGATCACGTGACCCGCTTTGCCGCTGCCCTGCACCTGGGCCTTAGCGTAACGGCCTTCGATTTGAAATCGCAGCCCGTAGGTCGCCGGTGGGGCCCGCGCGGGGTCCTTGGCTGCCGTCGAAGAGGGCGTGGACGCAGCAGATACAGCTGCAACAGGGGCCGCCTTGGGCGCTGATGCAGCCGCCGCTGATGGTGTGTTCGACCCTGCGGTCTGGCTCAGGGCGTTGATAGGCTCAAGTGTCTGTACGCGCGCCTGCAAGTCCAGGTCCTTCACGCCGTCGGCATAGGCGAGCAGACCATCACTGATGACGAGACGGTCCACATCAAAGGTCCACCCGCTGCGGGGGGCTTCATCATCTTTGCTTTCAAAGGTCCAGTTGTTGGAGCCGTCCGCCGTGCGCGCCAGCGCGATTTCGGGGTGCTCCAGCGACACGGTTTCAATCGACAAGTGGCGTGCCAACAGCGGCCACAGTTGCACACTGGCGGTGGCGCGGTCGATGCTGGCCATGGTGGGGCTGTCAGCCTGTGTGGCGGTGGTGGGTGTTCTGTTGTCAGAGCGCGCCGCGTCCGTGCTGGTGGCTGACGCACCTTTGACTACGGCTTGAGAGGTCTTGTTTTTGCCATTCACAAAAGGCGGTTGGAATCCTGTGGGGTTGTCCATCACCAGGCGGTCGGCCTTGACCAACACCCCGGGTATCCAGCGGCGCCATCCCTCCTCCAGTGGCAGCGGCCATTGCCACGACCCCGAGAGCTGGCCCTGAACTTCAAAGCGCCGCCCGGTGGCCTCGCTGACCTTGTCGTTCACCCAAGTCCGCATGCGGTCCAGCTGCGACAGTGCGATGGTTGCCGCCACCAGCAACCCCACAAACATGCCCACAACGGCCAGCAATGCAATGGTCAGGGCCTTGCGGGCGATGACTCTGCGCGGCTCCCCGGCCCCTGCGGTTGAGGGATCAGTCTGCGGTGACGCAGCGGCGGATGAGGAGGGGTGAGGCGCTGGCATGGAGGGCCATGCTAAGCCGCGCCCCGCAGATTCGACGCCAGACAACGCCGCGCCAACGATGAGTAACGCGTTTGTCCTACAAAAATTCGGATGACAGCACGCGCTGCCGTGCTGCAGGGCATGCAGCCTGCGCAGGCGCAGGGCAGGCGCTCACAGCACCACGAACAGTTTGTCGCGCAGCTCGGGCAGGCGTTTGAGTCCGATGGCGCTGCCGGACATGGTCTCTACCCAGTGCGGGTACACATCGCGCAGCTGCGCGCTGTTGCGGCAGGCGTGGATGGACTCGATCAGCGAAAGCCGGTTGTGGTGGCCAAAGGTGTTGTTGACCGTGTTAGTCATGAAGTTGCGCGCCATCTCCAGCTCTTTGGCTGTGCGGCTGTCGGCAGGCGGCAGGGCGGCCAGGTCGTCGTTGGCCGACGTGGCTGCGGGTTTGGCGGCAGCTGCGGTTGCTGATGCTGCGGCAGGCCGGGCGGCGGCGCGGGCCTCTATGCAGCCCTGGGCGAGCAGTTCATCAAACAGGGCGGCTGCATCGTGCCCCGCCACAAACACCTCCAGGTCCTTGCCCGTGCGTTGCCCATCCACCAGCAACAGCAACCGCCGCACCATTGGAGGAAGCCCCAAAGCGCGCGACTGGATCTCGTGCTGGCCAGCGGCTGTTTTGGCATAGATGGTGTAGCGGTGGTCGATGGAGGCGTCGGCCATGGGTAGGTAGATATCTCGGCTGGGTGAGTCTTAACAGTGGCAGTGCCCGCCATGACAGGGAATGCTGATGGGGCAGGCAAGGGGTAGTAACGCAGTGTTACCAGATAACCACTTTGCGGCATTGGTGGTTTTACCGAGCGCCGGGGGGAGGCAGACGCGCCCGCTTGCTGCGCTTTGGTAGGCACATATATTGATCTGTGTATCTCATTTTTAAGTGTTTTTGGCCTCTGGCGCTTGTCCCGTAAGCGCTAGCAGCTATTTTTTTGATAGCAAGTGATTGCTGGAGCTTCGTTGCCATCGCAAGCAGCCGTCTGTCGGGGCGCCAGCCTTTGCAGGCCCACTCCCTACAATCCGCACGCCATGCACCATCCCCGTCCTACTCCGGTCCTGCCCGTTCGCGACGGGGTAAGCCCCAGCTGCGTGGTGCTGCCCACCCACGGGCAGGGCAACATGCTGGACTTTTTGGCCCAGCGGTTGCCGGTGGTGGCGCGTGGCGAATGGTTGCAGCGCATGCTGACCGGTGACGTGGTGGACGAACGCGGCGAGGCCGTGGCGCCCGATCGCCCCTTTGAGGGCAGCTTGCGCATTTATTACTACCGCAGCCTGCCTGCAGAGCCCGTGCTGCCGTTTACCGAATCCGTGCTCTACCAGGACGAGCATCTGGTGGTGGCCGACAAGCCGCACTTCATGCCAGTCACCCCGTCTGGTCGCTATCTGCACAACACCCTGCTGGTGCGCCTCAAGCGCCAGCTGGGCCTGCCCGACCTGTCGCCCCTGCACCGCATCGACCGCGACACCGCCGGGCTGGTGCTGCTGTCAGTGCAGCCCGGTACGCGGGGCGCCTACCAGGCGCTGTTTCGTGACCGCCAGATCACCAAACACTACGACGCCATCGCGCCCTGGCGCGCAGATGTGGTGTTTCCGCGTGACCACATCAGCCGCCTGGAAGAAAGCGCCCAGTTCTTTCGCATGCACGAAGTGCCCGGCGAGCCCAACAGCCATACGCACATGCAGCTGCTGGACGTGGCGGGCGATTGGGCCCACTACCGCCTGTCACCCATCACCGGTAAACGCCACCAGCTGCGGGTGCACATGGCCGCGTTGGGCCTGCCTTTGCGCAACGACCCGTTCTATCCGGTGGTCAACGACCCCGCCGAGGGCGACTACTCGCGCCCGCTGCAGTTGCTGGCGCGGTCCCTGGCGTTTGTGGACCCGGTCACGGGGGCGGAGCGGGTGTTCGAGAGCAAGCAACGGCTCTGTGTAGATGGTTAGGGGTTCCACTGGCAGCACACTCTGCCGGTAACCATCCCCCGGCAAAGCCGGGGGCATTCGGGATGTGAGTCGCTCGAAGCGGCTGTAAGGGGTTGCTGACGCGGCCCCTCATTCTTGGGGCCACCTATTGGTGGCTACTCATCTCCATAGACCGAGTGGGTCCAATCTTTCATCTTCCTTCTATTGGTTGCGGATGTACTCCCGTATTACCGCTTCGTCACGTCCCACCGTCGAGACAAAGTACCCTCGCGCCCAAAAGTGCTGCCCCACGAAGTTGCGCTTTCGCTCTCCGTACACCCGCGCCAAGTGGATTGCGCTCTTGCCTTTGATGAAACCGACCACCTGCGATACCGAGTTCTTCGGCGGGATCGACAGCATCATGTGCACGTGATCGGGCATCAAATGCCCCTCTTCAACTCTGCACTCCTTTTGCGCTGCCAGCTTTCTAGAACACCTCGCCCAGGTGTTCGCGAAGCTGCTTGTACAGCGCTCGCCTTCGACACTTGGGGATGAAGACCACGTGATATTTGCAATCCCAAGCCGTGTGACTCAAACTTTCAAACTTGTCCATCGTGTTTCTTCCTTTCGTTTGCTTGGCGGCTCACGATTGAAAGTCTCTACGGTGGACAACCTCCTGAAAAGTCAAACTTCTACTGCCTCCCCGGCAGAGCCGGGGGGCCTCCCTTCGGTAGCTGGTGCAGTGTTTCACGCTTGATGGCACAAATAAAAAGGATGGATTTTTGGCACTGGCAAGGCGCAAACCGGAGCGATACCGGGTGTATCGCGAGGATTTGCAACGCCGCCAGGGGCGAAAAAGACGCCTTTTTAGGTGCCGGATAGCGTGAAACACTGCGCTAGAGAGTGCGGTAAGCATGCACTGGGGCTGTTGGTAGCGTTGCTTGCGGCGTTGGTGCAGATGATCGTGCTCAGAGCTGCTCCAGTTCCTTTATTTTCAAAATGTCGGCAATAGTTGGGACGGCACGGAGTTGCCATTTGGTTTCTTCGGCACTTTTACGTCACAGACGATATTGATCCAGACCGTCATACTGATGTTTTCAGCGCATGGAGAATCTATGAATCAAAATCCCGACATCGTTCTTGCTCGCGGACTTCACAAAGCCACAGAGCTTTCGATCAAGCAAATATCGGAAGCGCAAAGCATGGCCAAAGACTTGTTTCCAGGCGTCGATCATTCGCGAGCAGATATCTTGGCAATTGCTCAGTTGATCGCCGTCAATTACGCCACTGTGTGCGCAGGCAACTCCAAGGCGTAGTGAAACCATCGCGTGCTCGCTACCACCACAACAGCCATCGGCCGTTCACAAGAAATCAGGCGCGACCGCAAAGCCTGTGGTTCGGTAAATGAAGCCGCTTCACCGAAAAACTTGCTGCAGAACGTGCCTTGATGTCAGGACGCACGTCTTGTATGGCGGACTGCCGCAAAAGCCGCGAAACGCCGCGATTTGTATGCTGAAAAAGTCGCAGCACTGGGGGTTGACCTCAAGGATTGAGAGGCTGAGAGTCTTTTATCCATGCCCGCCTTGCACGCCAAAACGCCCCGGCTCGTCGTTGCAAATGCTCGCCATAGCCCGAGCTATGGCTGTGCTTTGCGCCTAGATCAGAGGCGTTTTCGCGCGCCTTTCGGGCTCGGCTAAAAGCTCTCAGCCTCTGAGCAGCAAATGGCGATACAGCAATCAAAAGGTGGAAGGCTGATCGCAGCTGGCGCAGTGGTCGGCGTTTTGGCGTCTGCTACGCCCAATTGAGTGCGCGGCAGATAGGTACAATGCGTGCAGTTTGTTGATGTGCAGGGCGTGCAATGCGCCCTGAGATTCAACGAATTATTTGAAAAATCTGTTGCAAATCAACGGGTTGCATAAAGCGGGTGTAGTTCAATGGTAGAACGGCAGCTTCCCAAGCTTCATACGAGGGTTCGATTCCCTTCACCCGCTCCAGCCGCCTCGGGCTGATCCTCTTTTTCTCTCCTTCTTTCCCGTCACGATGGTTACCCGCGCACATTGCGCGCGCTGCTGCATTGCCATGCGCCAATCCGGCAGGCATGACAAGCCATTGACTGACGCGGCATCGCTTGCGCCCGCGTCACCATGCTGGATCGGCCCCTTTTGCGGGCCGCCATCGTGTGAGGAAATGAATGGCTTCCAAGGACAAGGTCTCTGCACCAAAACCCTCCGCGGGCAAAAAGCCCAGCGCGGCGCGGGAAGACAAAGACGCCAAGGCCCAGCGTGAGCTTGGCATCGTCGGGCCCCATGGCGACATGCGTCTGGCGTCGGTGATCATCGAAGGCTATAGCCTGGAGCTGCGCGACGGCGACGGCGACGGCGACGGCGACGGCGATGGCTATGTGGGCGACGTGGCCAGCCGCACGGGCTTTCGCCACATGCTGGACGCGTGGCGAAAGCTGTTTGCATCCATGGAGGGCACAGACCCGATGGGCGACAAACCTACGCGCGAGTTGAGCAAAAACGAGCTGGACGCCTTGCTGGAAAAAGAGGGCGTAGCCGCCCACGCCATCGAGGCCGCGTCGGAAGACTATGCAATGCAGCTTGCGCACGTGGTGCAGCGATTTCTGAAACACAAGACCTGGCGCGGCGTGGAGCGCATCATCATCGGCGGAGGCTTTCACCAGAGCGAGGTGGGTGGCCGCGCTATCCAACGCACCAGTGAGATCCTGAAAACCGCGAAGGTGGCCGTGGAGCTGCGCACGCTGCGCCACCATGCGGACGAGGGTGGCCTGATTGGCTGGGTGCACCTGGCGCCCCTCGCGCTTTTACAAAGCTACGACGCCATCCTGGCCGTGGACATTGGTGGCACCAACGTGCGCTGCGGCATCGTGCAGACCCATTTGCACCGCGCGCCTGACATGTCCCTTGCCGAAGTGGTGCGACGTGAGAAATGGGTCCACGCCAACGACGAGCCCCGGCGTGACGAGCTGGTCGAAGGCATCGCCACGCTGCTCGAAGACCTGATCGCCTACGCCGCGAAAAAGAAGATCCGTCTGTCGCCCTACATCGGCGTGGCCTGTCCGGGCCTGATTGTGGAAGACGGATCGTTGGCCGGCGGCACGCAGAACTTGCCCGGCAATTGGGAGAGCGCCCGCTTTCACCTGCCGCGCGACCTGTGCGAGCGGCTGCCGCACATTGGCGATGGCCGCACCCAGGTGTGCTTGCACAACGATGCTGTGGTGCAAGGCTTGTCTGAAATGCCCTTCATGCAGGACGTGGAGCGCTGGGCGGTACTGACGGTGGGCACGGGCCTGGGCAATGCCAGCTATACAAACCGGCGCGACGCGCCGGTCCAGGGTTGAGCGCTTACGCTCACCGCTGAAAGCAGCTGCTGGCGCTTTTTACGATCTTGCAGTTAAAGAGCGTCCCGGCGGCGCCGCGATGCCCGTGGGTGTAGTCGGCAAGCAGGTTGTCGTTGTAGCGGGCATGGTGGGGCTGGCCCCTGGGCTTGTCCAGGCTTTCGGACCATATCTTGATGTGACAGGTGCCCTTGTTCTGGTCCGCGCAGAACTTGTAGGCCGCCCGTCCGATGTAGTCGGTGTCTTGTGCCTTGTCTGTGGGCACCATGGCGTAGTAGGTATTGCCGTGGGTTTCGAAAACGTCAAGCTGGAATGGTTGCGCGTGTGCGATGGCTGTTCCAGCGGCCAACAGCGGAAAAATCAGGGCTCTCATGGTGCTGTCCCTCCTCGGTGTGGCACGGCTCACTGCTGGTAGCACCGGCTGGCGGTGGTCACGAGCTTGCAGTTGAATCGGATGCCATCGGCAGCGCCGCCATAGTTGCGCATGTACTCGGCAAGCTTGTTTTCGTCGTACCGTGCATGGAAGGGGCTACCCCTTGGTTTGTCCAGGCTGTCGGACCAGATCATTACGCGGCAGCTGCCCTTGTTCTGGTCCTGACAGAACTTGTAGGCGGCCTTTTCCATGTACTGGGTGTCTCGGGCCTTGTCGGTGGGCACCATGGCGTAGTGCATGTTGCCGTGTGATTCGAAGACGTCCAGGGTTTGCGCGTGAGCTACCGCAGTCGCGGCGGTCAGCAGCGCAAGGATCAAGGTTTTCATGTCGGTTGTTTCCCTCTGAGTACGGGCAGTCGGTGAGCGGCCTTGGATAGGCGCCTCTTGGTTCTTGGTAGTGGAAATGCAGTGCAGCCCCGAATGGGACTGCCTGTGATACCGAGTGCACGGTGGTAATTTTGCCCCACGCTTGGGGCAACGCCGAACGGGTTTTTACTTCTGGATATCCCCCAGGCACAGGTACTTGATCTCCACATAGTCGTCCATGCCGTAGTGCGAGCCCTCGCGGCCCAGGCCCGACTGCTTGACGCCGCCAAAGGGCACGTGCTCGGTGGCCAGAATGCCCACGTTGGCGCCCACCATGCCGTATTCCAGCGCCTCGGTCACGCGGAAGATGCGGCCCACGTCGCGGCTGTAGAAGTAGCTGGCCAGGCCAAACTCGGTGTTGTTGGCGGCGTCGATGGCCTCTTGTTCAGTCTTGAACTTGAAGACCGGGGCAAAGGGGCCGAAGGTCTCTTCGCGCGCACACAGCATGTCGGCCGTTGCGTTGGCGACCACCGTGGGTTCGAAGAACTGGCCCGAGCCCAGTTTGCTCAGGCGCTGGCCACCGGCCACCACCTGGCCGCCCTTGGCGATGGCGTCGTCCACGTGGCGTTGCACCTTGGTCAGTGCCGCTTCCTCGATCAGCGGGCCCTGGTTCACACCGGCTTCAAAGCCGTTGCCCACCTTGGCCGTTTTGACCTTGGCGGCGAATTTGGCCACGAACTCGTCGTACACACCTTCCTGCACATAAAAGCGGTTGGTGCACACGCAGGTCTGGCCCGCGTTGCGGTACTTGCTGGCAAACGCGCCTTCCACGGCGCTGTCGATGTCGGCGTCGTCAAACACGATGAAGGGCGCGTTGCCGCCCAGCTCCAGTGACATTTTCTTGACCGTGGGGGCGGACTGCGCCATCAGGATGCGGCCCACTTCGGTGGAGCCCGTGAAGCTGATGTGGCGCACCACGTCGCTCGCGCACAGCACTTTGCCGATGGCGATGGAGTTGTCGCTGTCGGCGGGCAGGATGTTGAACACGCCTGCCGGGATGCCGGCGCGAATGGCCAGCTCGGCGGCGGCCAGGGCCGTGAGTGGTGTCAGTTCGGCGGGCTTGATGACCACGGGGCAGCCTGCGGCCAGTGCCGGTGCGACCTTGCGCGTGATCATGGCCAGCGGAAAGTTCCACGGCGTGATGGCGGCGCACACGCCAATGGGTTGCTTGAGCACCAGCAGGCGGCGGCTGTTGTCGAACTGGGGCAGCGTTTCGCCGTTGATGCGCTTGGCTTCTTCGGCAAACCATTCCACAAAACTCGCGCCATAGGCCACTTCACCCTTGGCCTCGGCCAGCGGTTTGCCCTGTTCGGCGGTCATGATGCGGCCCAGGTCGTCCTGGTTCGCCATCAGCAGGTCAAACCACTTGCGCAGGATGATGCTGCGCTCCTTGGCGGTCTTGGTCTTCCAGGGGCCCCAGGCGGCGTTGGCGGCGGCAATCGCGGCCTCGGCGTCGGCCGGGCACAGGTTGGCCACATCGGCCAGCTTGAGGCCCGTGGCGGGGTCGTTCACATCAAAGCGGCTGCCGCCCGCCACCCACTGGCCGTTGATGAGGCCGTCGGTTTTGAGCAAGGTGGGGTCGTTGAGCTGGGCGAGGGGGGAGGTCTTCATGTCCATGGTGTGTCTCATCGGCTAGGCAAAACGGAGGGTTAGGGTAGCGCCATTCACCATAGCGGGCTGTCGCCTTGGAATGCGGGGTGGGCTGGGCTCCTAGGATTTCTGGCAAAAAAATATGAATGAAAATAGGCTCTGGCGCTTGTTGAATAAGCGCGGGCTGCTATCAACTAGATAGTTCTAGGTTGCAGCGCTACCGGTCGATAATGCGCCGGGCAAACCGCTCCAGGTACTCCATCAATTGCTCTGCGCCCGCGATGGCCTGGGCTTCGTCGCCACTGGCAATGCCTTGGGCCAGCTGCATGTGCGCGCAGGCACCTTCCGACACTTCGCCTTCGTGCTGGTAGGCATACCAGAACCGGCGGCACTGCACGATCAGCGGCTGCACGCATTTGACGGCCGAGTGGTTCTGGCTGGCCTGGTGGGTGACGAGGTCCAGCGCATGGTCGGCCAGCATGTAGTCGTCCAGGTGGCCACGTGCTGCGGCTTGCACCATGTTTTCGGCACAACGCATGATGGCCTGGCGCTGCGGCGCGGTGGCGCGGCGTGCGGCGTTGGAGGCCAACAGGCGCTCGAGCACGCGGCGCGTCTGGATGACATCCAGGTGGTCGGCCAGGTCGATGTTGGACACCTGCAAACCCCGGCGCGGCTGCTGCACGATGAGCCCGATGGACACCATGCGCAGCAGCGCCTCGCGAACCGGCGTGCGGCCCAGGCCCGTGCTTTCGGCGATTTCGGCCTCTACCACGGGGCTGCCGGGCTGCAGCTGCAGCGTGGAGATCATGGTCTCGATGGCGTCGTAGGCCACGTCCGCCGCGCGCCGCTTGGGCGAGGGGTCTTGCGGGAGAGATGCAGTGTGGGATGTCATCAAAGCGGTGCGGTGCGGTGGCGGGATCTTAGTCATTGCGCATAGCCTTCTGCGGTGGCGCGGCAGCGGCCAGCGTGCCAATGCGCGCGGGGGTCAGCAGGTGCCGTGGGGGCGCGGGCGTCCAGCCAAGCAGGTGCTGTGTGGCCGCGCCGCAGATGCGGCCCTGGCAGGCACCCATGCCGCAGCGGGTGTGCAGCTTGGCGTCGATCCAGCCCTCGCGCCCGGCCAGCGCGGCGTGGGGCACGTCTTCGCAGCGGCAAACAATGGTGTCTGGCTGGGCCAACGTCTTGAGTGTTTGGTTGAGCACAAACGAGGCCTGCAGCGCCTGCGCAAAGCCCTCCCAGCGGGCCAGCTGCGGCTGCAGCGCTGCCGCCTGCTTAACCTGCCCCGTCGCTGCATGGCCCGCGATGGCGCCCTGAACCAGTGCACGTTCGCTGCCGCCAAAGCCGGTGTTTTCACCTGCTGCGAACACCCCGGGCACGCTGGTACGCATGTGTGCATCCACAGCCAGGCCCTGGCCACCGCTGAGCGGCCCGCCCAGGGCGCAGCCCAGCATCTGCCCCAGTTGGGTGTTGGGTACCAGCCCAAACCCGCAGGCCACGCGGTCGCAGGCAATGGTTTCTTCTGTGTGTTGGCCTTTGCGCAGCCGCACGGATTGCACCTGCGTGGTGCCTTGCGCCTCCAGCACATGGCTGCTGGCACGCCAACGGGGGTGGAGCAGCGCTAGGGCCTGCACCGCCTTGGCGGGCCAGCGGGGCAGTTGCGCCGCAAAGCCTGCGAGCGCGCTCCACGGCGCCTGCTCGGCCACGCGCACGACTTTGGCACCCGCTTTGGTGACGGTGGCCGCGGCGGCCAGCAGCAGCGGGCCGGTGCCTGCAATGACGATGCGCTGGCCGCGCACGTCGAGGCCAGCCTTGATGAGGGCTTGCAAGGCACCCGCACCCGTCACACCGGGCAGCGTCCAGCCCGGGAACGGCAGCAGCAGCTCGCGGGCCCCGGTGCACAATACGATACGGTGGCTGTGCTGCGTCCAGCCTCGGTCGGCGTCTTCCAACAGCAGGGCGGGCGCTTTGTCGCCGGTTTGGGAATCACCCAGGCCCACCACACGGGTGCCGGGCAGCAGGCGGATGTTGGTGTGCCGGGCCAGCGCCGCGCGGTGTTGTTGTGCCAAGGCAGGCAAGACCACCTGGGGGCCATCGCGCCAGATTTGCCCGCCGGGCTGCGGGTTGTCGTCCACGACGGTGATCGATGCGCCGCTGGGCGCGGCGGCCAGGGCTGCGGCCATGCCCGCAGGGCCTGCGCCGATGATGAGGATGTCGCAGCGTTCGTACGCCGAGTGCTGATCGGTCATGGTTAGGTCACGGGTTGGGTCATGGCGTGACACTCCCAGGTGCGGTGCCGATATCTGTGTGGATCGACATGCCTTCGGCGCAGACCGTCTGGCATGCCAGGCGGGTGCGGCCATGGATGCGCACCCGGCATTCATGGCACACGCCCATGCCACACAGTGGCCCGCGCGCTTCGCCGGTGATAGAGGTGCGCGTGGTGCCCGGTGCTCGCTGGGCGAGCGCGGCAGCGACGCTGGTCCCCGCGGGCACCTGCAGGGGCGTGCCATTCACGACGATCTGCACAAGAGAGGGAGCGGCTGGGGTCATGGGTAGCTCTGGCTCGCAAAGCGTGCAGGTGCATAGGGCGCGGGGTCAATCGCAGGCGTGCCACCTGCGATCTGCGCGGCCAGCAACTCCGCGGTGGCCGGGGCCGTGGTCACGCCCAGCCCTTCATGGCCCACGGCCAGCCACAGGTGCGGGTGTTCGGGGTGCGCGCCAATCAGCGGCAGGCTGTCGGGCGTGGCGGCGCGAAAGCCGGTCCAGGTGCGGATGGCGTTGAGGTCGGCCAGGCCGGGCAGGTAGTCGAGCGCACGTTGCAGCATGCGCGCCATCACGGCATTGTTGACGGCGGGGTCGGTGGTGTCGAATTCGCGCGACGAACCGATCAGCAACTGCCCTGTGGGCCGGGGCTGCACGTTAAAGGCCACCGAGGTGCCGTCGCTGTGGTGCGCGCTGGTGATGTAGCCCAGTTCCACCAGTTGGTGGTGCACGGTGCCCGGGTAGCGTTCGGTGATGACGAGGTGGCCCTTTTTGGGGCGCAGGGGCAGGCCGGGGCACAGCTGTGGGGCGTGAATGCCGCTGGCCAGCACGATGGCGCCCGCGCTGCGCTGGCTGCCATCGCGCAGGGTGACGGTGTGGCCGTCGATCTGCATGGCCTCAGCCTGCTCAAACGCAAGATCCCCGTGCGCTGCGGCCTGGTCCAGCAGCCACTGGGCTGCGCGCGGGGCATAGACCACGCTGTCGCATTGCACCTTGAGCGCGCCCGCCAAACCGGGGCGCAGCGCGGGTTCTGCGCGGGACAGGGCGGCCGCGTCGAGCATGTCGCAGGCGATTCCGTGTGCTTGCAGGGTGCTGCGTTTGTCATGGGCCGCCTGCAGCTCTGCATCGTTGGCGGCCAGCCAGAGCGTGCCGCAGGGCGTGAACGCACAGCCCGCATCCATGTGGGGTGCCCAGGTGTGCCAGAGGTCCAGCGACGTCTGGCTCAGCGCCAGTTCGGCAGGGTTGTCATCCATCACCACCAGATGGCCCATGCCCGCCGCCGTGGCACCGCCGAGGCGCGCATCGATGACGCGTACCGACAGCCCTGCCGACACCAGCGCATGGGCGCAGGCGGCACCCACGATGCCAGCGCCAATCACAAGGACATCGGTGTGTTGCATGGGGCGCGGGTGCAGCAGGGTCGGGTTAAAGCCGGATGCCCCAGCCAAAGGGGTCCTTGTCTTCAATCAGCAAAGTAGCGTCGGCGCTCATGTGCGCGCGGCCCCGCAAGGTGGGGATGACCTTGCCATCGTCCTGCAGCGTGTAGCTGGCCTCGAACTGGCTGCCGATGATGCTGGCCTGGCGCCAGGTGGCGCCCGGTGCCAGTTTTCCGTCGGCCGCCAGACAGGCGACCTTGGCGCTGGTACCCGTGCCACAGGGTGATCGGTCATAGGCCTTGCCGGGACACAGCACATAGTTACGGCTGTCGGCGGGGTCATCGGCCCGGTCGTCGTCGGCAAACAGCTCGATGTGGTCAATCTCGCCGCCGTTGTCGCCCCGAATGCCCTGGTCTTTGAGGGCTTGCTGCACGGCGCAGCTGTAGGCCATCAACGCCTCCAGGTTGTCACTGGCTACACGCTGGCCGTGGTCTGAGATCAGGAAGAACCAGTTGCCGCCCCAGGCCACATCGCCCACCACGCGGCCGTAGCCGGGCACATCCACCGCCAGTTGATGGTGCAGGCGGTAGGCCGGCACGTTGCGCACGCTGACAGAGCCATCGGTGTGCAGGGTGGTGGTTACGGTGCCCACCGGGGTTTCGATGCGGTGCTCGCCAGGGGTGATGCGGCCCAGGTAGGCGAGCGATGCGATCAGCCCGATGGTGCCGTGGCCACACATGCCCAGGTAGCCGCTGTTATTGAAAAAGATCACGCCCGCCGCGTTGGCCGGGTCATTCGGCGCGCACAGCAGGGCGCCCACCACCACGTCGCTGCCGCGCGGCTCCAGCACCGTGGCGGCGCGCCAGGCGTCGTGGTGCTGTGCCAGCGCTTCACGCCGTTCTGCCATGCTGCCCGCACCCAGGTCGGGAAAGCCGCCGACGACGAGCCGCGTGGGCTCGCCGCCAGTGTGGGAGTCGAGGATCTGGATGCGTTTCATGGTGGCTTCGGTGGTGGGCTGGCGATCAATAGCTCGCGAGGGGGAAGGGGGCGGCGTTGCGGAACGTCAGCACAGTGATGGGGGCCTGCTTGAGGTTCCCCTTGTCATCGTAGGCGTAGGTGCCCGCCACGCCCTGGTAGCTGGACGCGAGCATCTGCGCGCCGACCTTGGCGGGCTGCGTGGAGTTGGACTTCTGCATCGCATCAGCCATGAACATGACCTGATCGTAGTAGGACGCGGCATAGGCGTCGGCATCCAATTTGAAGCGCGCCTTGTACTTGGCCTTGAAGGCCGGGCCGCTGGCTGCCTTGTCGAGCATGGTGCCGCCCTGGGCGCAGAACACGGTGTCGTTCACTGCATCGCCGCCGAGTTTGCCGACCTCGGGGCTGCACAGCGTGTCGCCACCCAGCAGCTTGGCCGTGAGGCCCAGTTGCTTCATCTGCCGTGCCATGGGGGCGGCCTGGGGCGCATAGCCACCGAAGAAGATGGCCTGCGGCTGTTTGCCCTTGAGGCTGGTGAGGATGGACAAAAAGTCCGTCGACTTGTCGGTGGTGAACTCCTGGCCCACCACGGTGAGGCCTTGCTTCTTGGCCTCCTTGGTGAACTGATCAGCCACACCCTGGCCAAACGCGGTGCGGTCGTCGATGACGGCCACTTGCTTGACCTTGAGCACCTGGGCCGCATACACGGCCATGTTCGAGCCGATCTGGGTGTCGCTGGCGATGATGCGGAACAGGTTCTTGTAGCCGCCTTCGGTCACCTTGGGGTTGGTGCCAACGGTAGACACCATGGCCCCGCCGTCGTTGTAGACCCGCGATGCCGGGATGGCGACGCCCGAGCAGTACGGCCCCATGACGAACTTCACGCCACTGTCCACCAGCTTCTGCGCCACGCTCACGCCCGTGCGGGCGTCGCACTGGTCATCTTCGGACACAAGCTCGAATTTCAGCGTCTTGCCTTCGACGGTGATCTTCTTAGCGTTGAGCTCCTCAATGGCCAGGCGCACGCCGTTCTCGTTGTCCTTGCCCGCAAAGGCATTGGGGCCCGAGAGCGGACCGCTGTGGCCGATCTTGACCACCTGCTCCTGGGCGCTGGCGTGGTGGGCGTGGCCCACCAGCATCAGTGCCGCGATGGCGGCCGGGGTCAGTGTCCGAAGTCCAGATGCACGAGTCATGGGAAACCTTTTATGTGTGCGTTGATGGAAAGGGCCGCTGTCTCCTGCGGCCCTTGGGTGCAGCCTGCCGGTGGTGCCCGGGTCAGGCCACGGATTGGTACTGGGTGGGGCGGGTGGCGAGCGCCTTCTTGACCACGCGCTCGACAAACGCCCGCTCCTCGCCCACCAACGGCAGGCGCGGGCGGCGCATGTGCTCGCTGCCCACACCGACCAGCGCGTCGATGAGCTTGAGGTTCTGCACGAGCTTGTTCGATACATCGAGGTGCAGCATGGGCGTCATCCACTGGTACAGCGGCAGCGCCTCGGCAAATTTTCCGGCCTTCATCAGGTCGTACAGCGCCACGGTTTCGCGCGGGAAGGCGCAGCCCACGCCGGCCAGCAGGCCGTCGCAGCCCAGGGCCAGGCCTTCGTAGGCCAGGTCGTCCACGCCCAGGAAGAGCTGGTAGCGGTCGCCCACGGTATTGCGCAGGTCGGTGATGCGGCGGATGTCGCCGGTGCTTTCCTTGATGGCGGCGATCCATTCGCAGTCGGCCAGCTCGACCATGTGTTCGGGTTTCAGGTCCACGCGGTAGGCCACAGGGTTGTTGTAGACCATGAGGGGGCGCTGGGCGGCGCCCGCCATGGCGCGCACGTTGGCCATGGCCTCGCGGGCGTCAGCCACGTAGATCACCGAGGGCATGACCATGTAGCCCGCCACACCCAGCTTGTTGCCGCCGTCGATGTAGCGCAGGGCGTCGCGGGTGCTGGTCTCAGACACATTGGCCAGTACGGGCACGCGGCCGTCAGCGGCTTCAAGGGCGATCTTGGCGACCTCAAGCTTTTCTTCCAGCGATAGCGTACTGGCCTCGCCCAGCGAGCCGCAGGTCACCAAGCCGTGGATGCCGTTGCGGATCTGAAAGTCGATGTGCCGCGCCGTGCCTTCGGCGTCGATGGACTCATCGGCGTGGAACTTGGTGGTGATGGCGGGGAAGATGCCTTGCCAGCGGGGTTGGTGATTCACAGGGGCTCCTTGGGGGCGGATGAAGCAGTTCGCTTCGGTTGAGCTATTAATATATTAACAAGATATTTGTACGGCGCAAGCGATTTTTTTGAGTCCTCGTAAAGACACTCATTTGTCGGGTGTCGGCCGGGTCTGCGTCACTTGTCGCCATCCCGCCACGGGCCCCAGGGCTGCAAACCTATAATGAAAGGTTGGTCCCCATAGGGGCAGCGACAGGCAACGCACAGGCGCGGGTCCTGCGATCTGCCTGCCGCGTGCAACCACTCCACAACACCATGAGCACACCCACTTTTTCTGTCGCCGACATCCGCAAGTCCTTCCTGGACTTCTTCGTCTCCAAGGGCCACACCGTTGTGGCGTCCAGCCCCCTGGTGCCCGGTAACGACCCCACGCTGATGTTCACCAACTCGGGCATGGTGCAGTTCAAGGACGTGTTCCTGGGCACCGACAAGCGCCCCTACAACCGGGCGGTGTCGGTTCAGGCCTGCCTGCGTGCGGGTGGCAAACACAACGACTTGGAGAACGTGGGCTACACCGCGCGCCACCACACGTTCTTTGAGATGCTGGGCAACTGGTCGTTTGGCGACTACTTCAAGCGCGAATCGCTCAAGTGGGCGTGGGAGCTGCTGACCGAGGTCTACAAGCTGCCGCCCGAGCGCCTGCTGGCCACGGTCTATCAAGAGGACGACGAGGCCTACGACATCTGGACCAAGGAAATCGGCCTGCCGCCCGAGCGCGTGATCCGCATCGGCGACAACAAGGGCGGCCGCTACAAGTCCGACAACTTCTGGATGATGGCCGACACCGGCCCCTGCGGCCCGTGCAGCGAAATCTTCTACGACCACGGCCCGCACATTGCCGGCGGCCCCCCCGGCAGCCCTGATGAAGACGGCGACCGTTTCATCGAGATCTGGAACAACGTGTTCATGCAGTTCAACATGGACGAAAACGGCGCCGTGACCCCGCTGCCCGCGCCCTGCGTGGACACCGGCATGGGCCTGGAGCGCCTGGCCGCCATCCTGCAGCACGTGCACAGCAACTACGAGATCGACCTGTTCGACCAGCTCATCAAGGCGGCTGGCCGCGAGACGGGCGTGACCGACCTCAACAACAAGAGCCTGCGCGTGATCGCCGACCACATCCGCGCCACCGCGTTTTTGGTGAGCGATGGTGTCATCCCCAGCAACGAAGGGCGTGGCTATGTGCAGCGCCGCATCGTGCGCCGCGCCATCCGCCACGGCTACAAGCTGGGCAAGAAGACCCCGTTCTTCCACAAGCTGGTGGCCGACCTGGTGCGTTTGATGGGCGATGCGTACCCGTCGCTGCGCGAGCAGGAGCAGCGCATCACCGAGGTGCTGAAGGTGGAAGAAGAGCGCTTCTTTGAAACGCTGGCCAACGGCATGGAAATTCTGGACGCTACCCTGGACGGCGGTGCCAAGTTGCTGCCCGGCGATGTAGCCTTCAAGCTGCACGACACCTACGGCTTCCCGCTCGACCTGACCAACGATGTCTGCCGCGAGCGCGACGTGGAAGTGGACGAGGTCGGTTTCAAGACCGCCATGGAAAAGCAGAAGGCCCAGGCCCGCGCTGCCGGCAAGTTCAAGATGGACAAGGCGCTGGAGTACACCGGCGCGGTCAACCAGTTCACCGGTTACGAAAATCTTGCAGAGACTGCAAAAATCATAGCTATCTACGTAGACGGGACAAGCGCCGCAGCCCTGAAAGCTGGTCAAAACGGCGTGGTGGTACTCGACACGACTCCCTTCTACGCCGAAAGCGGCGGCCAGGTGGGTGACGAAGGCGTCATCACCAGCGGCTCCGCCCGTTTTGCGGTGGGCGACACGCTCAAGATCAAGGCCGATGTTTTCGGCCACCATGGCACGCTCGAAGAAGGCACGCTGAACGTGGGCGACACGGTGCAAGCCGAGGTGAACACGGCGGTGCGGGCCGCCACTGTGCGCAACCACTCGGTCACACACATCATGCACAAGGCGCTGCGTGAAGTGCTGGGCAGCCATGTGCAGCAAAAGGGCAGCCTGGTCAATGCCGACCGCACGCGGTTTGACTTCACGCACAACGGCGCCGTCACCGCAGCCGAGATCCGCGAAATCGAACGCCGCGTCAACGAAGAAATCCTGGCCAACCACCCCACGCAGGCCCGCGTGATGGACATCGAATCGGCCCAGAAGACCGGCGCGATGATGCTGTTTGGCGAGAAGTACGGCGAGACCGTGCGCGTGCTCGACATCGGCACCAGCCGCGAGCTGTGCGGTGGCACGCACGTGCAGCGCACGGGCGACATCGGCCTGTTCAAGGTGGTGGGCGAGGGCGGCGTGGCTGCAGGCATCCGCCGCATCGAGGCCGTGACGGGCGCCAATGCGCTGGCCTATCTTCAGAACCTGGAAGACACCGTGAACCAGGCCGCCAGCACCCTCAAGGCGCCGGTGGCCGAGCTCAATGGCCGCATCAGCCAGGCGCTGGACAACGCCCGCGCGCTGGAAAAAGAAGTGGCGGCCCTGAAGGGCAAGCTGGCCTCCAACCAAGGCGATGAGCTGGTGAACCAGGTTGTGGACGTGAAGGGCATCAAGGTATTGGCTGCCGCGCTGCCGGGCGCCGATGCCAAGACCCTGCGCGACACCATGGACAAGCTCAAGGACAAGCTCAAGACCGCCGCCATCGTGCTGGCCGCTGTTGATGGCGACAAGGTGCAGATCGCTGCGGGCGTCACCCCCGACAGCGTGGGGCGTATCAAGGCGGGTGAGCTGGTCAACTTTGTGGCCCAGCAAGTGGGCGGCAAGGGTGGCGGCAAGCCCGACATGGCCATGGCGGGCGGCACGGATGCATCCAAGCTCCCGGCCGCGTTGGCATCGGTCAGTGGCTGGGTGACCCAACAGCTCGGTTAATGAAGCAAGCTGCAGCGGGCCGGGCTCTTGCTATTGCCGCCGCTGCCCGTTTGCCAAAGATGGAGTGATGGCAAACAGCCTTCACCCTTGCATTTCAGGCGCATGGCCACCCTGCGACCCGCTCTACGCTACGCACCGGCCAAAGGTGCGAAGGCGCGTTTCAAAACAGCTCGACGTCGTCGTTGGCCACCTTGATCGCCAAGTGGCCACCGGCCACCAGGTCGTCATAGAAGCACACCTGATTGCGGCCATGTTCCTTGGCGTAGTACAGCGCCTGGTCGGCCTGGCCCAGGATTTCCACCGGAGCGCCCTTGGAGGTGCAGACGAAGCCCAGGCTCACGGTGACCTGCCCGACCTGCGGGAAGTGGTAGTCCTCAACGGCTTGGCGGAAGCGGTTGAATACCTTGTGGGCGGTGGTCAGCGTGGTGGAGCGCAGCAGCACCACAAACTCTTCTCCTCCAAACCGGAAGATGCGGTCATGGCTGCGGAACGAGCTGCGCAGGATGTTGGCGATCAAAATCAGCACCTCATCGCCATACAGGTGCCCGAATCGGTCATTGACCTGCTTGAAATGGTCGATGTCCACCACGGCCAGCCATTGCAGCACGGGCTCGGACGGAGCAGTCCCGTCTTCGTTGGCAAAGGACTCGGTCACTGCGGCTGTACGCCCGCCCAAACCATTGATGGTGTGGCGGGAAAACTGTTCGTCGAAGGTCTTGCGGTTGAACAAGCCCGTCAGAGCGTCTCGTTCGCTGTAGTCCAGCAGGCTTTGGTAGTTCTGATAGACCTGAAACACGCCCTTGAGCACATCCAGCTTGTGGGCCGAGAAGGGACGCGACTGCGTGATCTCCAGACAGGTGCTGACCTTGTCGTGCATCCACACGGGCAGCCACAGCACATAGCGACCCTTGCGTGGTGACGCCAGTGCGCTGTCGCTGTGGTCTTCCACGCACACGCGCAGGGCGGGGTAGTGGTCTAGCGTTTCGCGCCGGGGGTCGGCGGCGGCTTCTGAATCGGTGGAAACCAGCTGGCCGTCTTCGACCCATGTGCGAGGGCGCACATAGGGTACGCCCCCATTCGTGAACAGCTCCAGCGCCCGCACCTCGATGATACTGCTGAGCTTTTGCAGCGTGGACAACACCGACACCTCCAGCCGCAGGTGATCGCGGTGGCCTGTCATCTCCACCAGGTTTTGCAGGATGGGTTTCATGGGCAGTGCTCGGGAGTCCTGTCGGGACATGTCGTCAGGTTAATTGCGGCGTACAAACACGACATCCCACACCCCGTGTCCCAGTCGCAAACCGCGGTTCTCGAACTTGGTCAGGGGGCGATATTCGGGCTGTGGTGCAAAGCCGGAGGTTGTGTTGTGCAGCATTGGCTCGGCGCTCAGCACCTGCAGCATCTGCTCTGCGTAGGGTTCCCAGTCGGTGGCGCAGTGCAGGTAGCCACCGGGTTTGAGGCGTGCTGCCAGTTTGGCGACAAGCGGTGACTGGATCAGTCGGCGCTTGTTGTGTTTGGTCTTGTGCCACGGGTCGGGGAAGAAGATGTGCACTCCGTCCAGGCTGCCCTCGGGCAGCATGTGGTCGATGACCTCCACTGCGTCGTGCTGCAGGATGCGGATGTTGGTCAGGCTTTGCTCGCCGATTCGCTTGAGCAGCGCGCCCACGCCCGGTTCATGGACTTCGCAGCACAGAAAATTGTCATCGGGCCGCACGCGGGCAATGTGGGCTGTGGCTTCGCCCATGCCAAAACCGATCTCCAGCACCAGCGGTGCCGTGCGGCTAAACGCTGCAGCGGCATCCAGCGGGGCCGGTGCGTAGGGCAGTACAAAGCGCGGGCCCAGGTCTTCAAACGCCTTGGCTTGGCCGGTGGTGGTGCGGCCGGCGCGGCGCACAAAGCTCTTGATGGTTTTGGGGTGGGTAACGCCCGCAGGGGCTTCGCCGGGGGCACGGGGGGCTGCAGTGGGCGCAGCGCTCAGGAGGACGGGTGCGGTGGTCAGTTCGGTCACGATGGGCCATTGTAGTTTCGTCGCCACGCGGCAGCCCATAGTGACAACGCATCCGACATACAAATGTTGTTTGGATGTTCCAGTGGTGGCAACCCCAGTACGCATGCTGCACGCGCCAAGGCAGACAGCGCATGCTTGGTGTCGCGCAAATCCAGGGCCTGTGCCCCGTTCTGCTTGGACAGTTTTTCGCCGTTGTCGCCACACACCAGGGGCGTGTGCAGGTAGCGTGGGGTGGGTACACCCAGGGCTTGCTGCAGCAGGATCTGACGTGGGGTGTTGTCGGCAAGGTCCGCACCGCGCACTACGTCGGTGACGCCTTGGTCGGCATCGTCCACCACCACAGCCAACTGGTAGGCCCACAGCTCATCAGCGCGGCGCAATACGAAGTCGCCCACGGCACTGGCCACGTCCTGCTGCTGCAAGCCCAGGCGCCTGTCCTGCCAGTGCAGCAGATTTTTTGCTATTAAATTAGTAGCTGTTAGTGCTTTACCATAAAGCGATAGAGCCTGTTTTTGCTTGAAATCTGTCACATTGAACCGCCAGGATCGCCCCGTGCGGCCGTGCAGGCCGTGGCGGCAGGTACCGGGGTAGGGCAGCGCGGCATGGCGCTCGCGGGCATGGCCCAGTGCGGCCTGGGCGTCTTCAATGTCCTTGCGCGAGCAGGCACAGGGGTAGGCGTGGCCCTGGTGTACCAGCTCGTTCAGCGCCCGCTGGTACAGGGCGCCCCGGTCAGACTGCCATTGAGGAGGCGCGTCGGGCGCCAAACCACAGGCAGCCAGCTGCTGCAGGATGAAATCCGCTGCGCCCGGCACGCAGCGCGGGGTGTCCACGTCCTCGATGCGCACCAGCCACTGGCCACCATGCGCCCGCGCATCCAGCCAGCTGGCAAGCGCAGCAACCAACGAGCCCGCATGCAGCGGGCCCGTGGGGGAGGGCGCAAACCGCCCGATGTAGCGCGGCAAGTCCGGCGAACGCGGGGCGGTGCCCACGCAGGTTGTCATGCCACCTTGAGCGCCAGTTCCAGCCCCGACACAAATGCGTCTTCCAGCCGGTGCCCCAGGCACCAGTCGCCACAGGCGCCCAGGCCCGTGCTGGCGTCCCACAGGTGGCTTTTGCCCAGGGGGTGGGTGGTCTGTGCGTAGCGCCAGCGGCGGGTGTCGGCGTGCGAGGGCTGGGCGCGGATACCGGTGACCTCGGCAAACGCCTTGATCAGCTTGGCCTGCACGCGGGCCTCGTCGTCTTCGAGGTGCTCGGCGGACCAGGCGGGGCTGGCCTGCACCGTCCAGCGCTCGACCACGTTGCGGCCAGGTTTGGACGATTCGCGTGCCAGCCAGGCAATGCGGTGGTGGGTGCTGCGTGCGGCGTTCCACTGCGGACCCAGCGTGGTCAGGCCCGGGCGCACGGCGTGGGGGTAGGCCAGCATCAGCGTCCAGCACGGTGCGATGGCAACGGTGGACAGCGCGTCGGTCAGTGAGGTGTCCAGCCCGGAGGTGGAGATCAGTGCCTGCGCGGGCACCGAGGGTTGGGCGAGCAGCACCGCGTCAAATCCAGCGTAGACACGCTGTGTGCCCGCAGGCCCTTCGGTGCGCAACTGCCAGCCATCGGCGTTTACCGAATCGCGTTCGATGCGCGTGACGCGCGTGCTGGTGATGAGCTGACCCGCCTTGACCAGCGGGTCGGCCCAAGTGGTTAACAGCGACTGCATGCCCGGGCTGGCGACCCAGTGTGCTTCGCGGTGGGGCAGACCGGCGGCGGCGACGCGCCCGGCGGCGTCGAGCACCTGCACGGAGTTGGCGCTCCAGCGTTTGCAGACGCCGGGCACCGTGTCGATGGCGCGGGCAAAGCGCGGGTCACGCACGGTGAAGTACTGCGCGCCCGCATCAAAGCTGCCAAAGGGGCTGTCGATGGTGGCCGTGCGGCCACCGGCCTGGGAGGATTTTTCGAACACCGTGACGCGGTGCCCGGCCTGCACCAGGGTGCGTGCGCAGGCAATGCCCGCCATGCCCGCGCCGATGATGGCGAAGTGGCGCTGCGCCTTGCCCGAAAGCGCCTTGGGCGCCGCGAGGGCCGTAGCAGGTGCCGGAGTGTTTGTGCGTCGGAGCCGTTTGGCGGGGAGGGGATCGGGTTTGCTCATGGAAGGCCTTTCGGTGACGGTCGGCAAGCGAGATGCAATACAAAACCAACAGGGACCACTCTACACGCGCCGCAGGGCTTGATGCGGTTGATCGGGATCAGAAATGATGGTGGTTTTCCAGCAGTGCGCGGCGCGTGGTGGGGCTTTGCAGCTGGTTCAGCCACCACTGCAGCGCCCGCCCCGGCGCGGTAAAGCCCGGGCCGCCCCAGGCGTAGTGCACACGCACGTTGCGTTCGGGCCGGGTCACGCGGCGCTCTACCAGGCGGCCCGCCTCCAGGTAGGGGCGCACCATGGGCTCGGGCAGAAACCCGCCGCCCAGGCCGCGCAATTGCACGCGCACCTTGGCCTGCATGGTGTCCACCGTCAGCACGTCCTGCCCGCCCAGCAGGCCCATGGTGGCGCCGCCGCGGGTGGCAGAGTCGGCCACGGCCACGGCGCGGTGCTCCAGCAGGGTGGCGTCCGAGATGGGCTCGGGCGCGCTGGCCAGCGGGTGGTGGGGTGCGACCACGTAGATGAACAACACATCGCCCAGCGCGCCCTGCTGCAGCCCCGCAACGTTGTTACCCGCCACCGCCACCCCGATGGCCAGGTCGGCACGGCCCGAGGTCAGCGCCTCCAGCGTGCCGGTCATGATGCCGTCGCGCAGCTTCAGCCGCGTGGGGGGCTGCATGGCATAGAACGCGTCTACCAACTCCAGCATGGTGTGGGGCGAGATGATGCCGTCGATGGACAGCGTGAGCTGCGGCTCCCAGCCCGTGGCCACTCGGCGCACACGGTGGGCCACGGCGTCAATGTCCTGCAGCAGGCGTGCGCCTTCGCGCAGCAGCTCCACCCCAGCTTCGGTGGGGCGGGCCTGGCGGGCGCTGCGGTCAAACAGCAGCACATCGAGCGCGTCTTCAATCTGCCGCACGCGATAGGTGAGTGCGCTGGGCACCAGGCCCAGTCGGCGCGCCGCTGCGGCAAAGCTGCCCTCTTCGGCAATCACCTGCAGCATGGCCAGTGCATCGGGGGTGAGAACATCGCGTGCGTTTTGCATGGTGGCGCCATGTTAATTCAGATTATTTGAACAGTACCATCAATTCATCTGCCCCTGCTGCGGGCCTTGCAGTCCTACAGTCGAGTCTTCCAAGGAGCCATCAACATGCTGACTGTACGTAAATCGCAAGACCGCGGCCACGCCGACCATGGCTGGCTCAACTCGTTTCACAGCTTTTCGTTCGCGGGTTACTACGACCCGGCCTACATGGGCTTTGGCAACCTGCGCGTCATCAACGAAGACCGCATCGCGCCTGGCACCGGCTTTGGCACCCATGGCCACCGCGACATGGAAATCATCAGCTACGTTCTGTCGGGTGAACTGGCGCACAAGGACAGCATGGGCAACATCAAGGGCATTCCGCCCGGCGATGTACAGCGCATGAGCGCGGGCACGGGCGTGCAGCACAGCGAGTTCAACCACGCTCAAGGCCAGACCACCCATTTCCTGCAGATCTGGATCGAGCCCAATGTGCGGGGTATTGCGCCAAGCTACGAGCAAAAGACCTTTGCCGAGTCTGAAAAGCGCGGCGCACTGCGTCTGGTGGCATCGCACGATGGTGCACAGGGCTCCGTCAAGCTGCATGCCGACGCAGCGTTGTACGCGGGCTTGCTTAACGCAGACGAGTCCGTCGCCCTGGCACTGAACCCCGCCCGCAAGACCTATGTGCATCTGGTGCGCGGCGCGCTGTCGGTCAACGGCAATGCGCTGTCAGGCGGTGACGCCGTGCTGATGGAACAAGAAACCAACTTGTCTTTGACCGATGGCCACGATGCCGAGGTGCTGGTGTTTGACCTGGCCGCCTGATCTTTCACGTTCTTTTTGACGGTCCTTTCTTTTTCACCATTACCCCGGAGTTCTCACCATGTTCACATCCCTGCAAAACCCGCTGGCCCTGGCGTCACGCCTGCTGCTGGCCGCCCTGTTCCTGCCCGCGGGCATCAGCAAGCTGACCGGCTTTGCAGGCACCGTGGGCTACATCAGCTCGGTGGGCTTGCCCATGCCCACCGTGGCCGCTGCGCTGGCGGCAGCCGTCGAGGTGCTGGGCGGCCTGGCGCTGGTCTTTGGTTTTGGCACGCGCTTTGCAGCCCTGGCGCTGGCATTTTTCACACTGGTGGCCAGCTATTTCTTCCATGCGTTCTGGGACCTGCCTGCTGACAAGCAAATGATGCAGCAGCTTATGTTCATGAAGAACGTGGGCGTGACCGGCGGCCTGCTGGCCCTGGCAGCGTTTGGAGCGGGTGGCTGGAGCGTGGACGCCCGCCAGTCTGGCCGCTGATCGATCCTTTTGGCCCCCGTGGCCTTCAATAGCCGCAAATGGCCCGGTGGCAGCACGACTGCTGCCACAGGCGTTCAATCTGGTTTTTTCGTCGGTCCCTTTTGTTTCAACAGGAGTTTTCTCATGGCACACATCGCAGTTGTTTACCACTCGGGTTACGGTCATACGCAGCGCCTGGCGCAGGCCGTGGCCGAGGGCGCAGGCGCCCAGTTGATCGCCATTGATGCCGAGGGCAACCTGCCCGAGGGCGGCTGGGAGACCCTGGCGGGCGCCAGCGCCATCATCTTTGGCTCACCCACCTACATGGCAGGCCCCAGCTGGCAGTTCAAAAAGTTTGCCGACGCATCGTCCAAGCCCTGGTTCAGCCAGGCCTGGAAGAACAAGCTGTTTGCGGGCTTCACCAACAGCGCCAGCACCAACGGCGACAAGCAGATCACGCTGGACTATCTGTTCCATCTGGCCATGCAGCATGGTGGCTTGTGGGTGGGCACCGGCATGATGCCGGCCAACTCCAAGGCGGCTAACCGCAACGATTTGAACTGGATGGGTTCGTTCAGCGGCGCCATGTCGCAATCACCGTCCGACGCATCGGCGGCAGACATGTTCCCGGGCGACCTGGAAACTGGCAAGCAGTTTGGTCAGCGCGTGGCGGAGATTGCCGCCAAGCTGGGCGGCTGAAACTGGTACGCTGGCGCGGTTGTTCCGCCCGCCTGTTGGTCTATTCACCCAGGAGCTGTTCCATGAACCAACCTTCACGTCCTGCTGCTTTCCTCCCAACCATCGTCGGAGCACCGTCATGAGCGCGGCTCTGCGACTGGCGGGCCACACCAAGGACCTGGGCGGTGGCTTCAAGGTGCGGCGCCTACTGCCTGCGGTGCAGCGGCAGGCGGTAGGACCGTTTCTGTTTTTTGACCACTTTGGGCCCGTGGCGGTGGAGCCTGGTGCAGGGCACGACGTGCGGCCCCATCCCCACATTGGCTTGGCGACGGTGACCTACCTGTTCTCCGGCGCCATCATGCACCGCGACAGCCTGGGCTACGTGCAGCAGATCGAGCCTGGTGCCATCAATTGGATGACCGCAGGGCGGGGTATCGTGCATTCCGAGCGCCGACCCGAGAGCCTGGCCAACCAGCCGTTTGTGAACCACGGCATTCAGCTGTGGGCGGCCTTGCCGCAGGCGCATGAAGAGGCAGAGCCCTCGTTTGTGCATACACCGTCTGCCATCATCCCGCAGGTGCAGGTGGCCGACGCCACCGTGCGCGTGCTCATCGGCGAAGCGTTTGGCCACATATCGCCGGTGGCCACGTACTCGCCCACGCTGTACCTCGACGTGCAGTTGCCCGCAGGCGCCGCGCTGGAGATTCCGGCGCTGGTGCAGGAAATGGCGGTCTATACGGTGGATGCGCCAGTGCAGCTCAATGACGAGCTTCTGGACGCCCAGCTTTTGGCGGTGATGGCGGCCGGGGACCCGATGCGTCTGGTTGCAGGCGACAACGCCGCCCGCCTGATGGTTTTTGGTGGCGACGCGCTGGATGCACCGCGCCACATGTGGTGGAATTTTGTCTCCAGCCGCAAGGAGCGCATCGTACAGGCGGCGCAAGACTGGGAGGCGCAGCGGTTCGACCCGGTGCCGGGCGAGACGGAGTTCATCCCGCTGCCGCCTCAGCGATTCAAGGCGGACTGAAACCGCCTGCGGTCAGCGCTTTTCAGGCTTCAGGCCTTGACCGTCCCACACCCGTGCCGCAGCAGGGGGATCAGCTGCGCTTCGGGCACGGGACGGCTGAAGTGGTAGCCCTGCCCCTGGTCGCAGCCCAGGCCCTGCAGGATCTGCACATGGCGGGCTTCCTCCACCCCTTCGGCCACGATCGCAAAACCCAGGCTTTGGCCCATGCGCACCACAGCCGTGACGATGGTCACGTCCTGCGTGCTACGGTGCAGGTCGCGGATGAAGGCTTGGTCGATCTTGAGCGTATCCACGGGCAGGTTCTTCAGGTACGACAGAGATGAGTACCCGGTGCCGAAGTCGTCGATGGCAATGCTGTAGCCCAGTTCCTTGATCGCGATGAACTTGCCGGTCACGTCTTCCAGCCCGCTGATCAGCGCGCTTTCGGTCACCTCGAGCTGGATCAGGCGCGGAATGTCGCGGTCTTCGGTGGCAATGGCGCGCAGCGTCTGCAGCAGGCGCGGGCTGCGGAACTGCGCCGCCGCCACGTTCACCGCTACGGGCATTTCGGTGCCCAGCATGTCGCGCCAGCGCCGCGCAGCGGCGATGGCTTCGCGCAGCACCCAATCGCCGATGTCGATGATGAGGCCGCTTTCTTCTGCAATGGGGATGAAGCTGGCGGGCGGTATGCGGCCGAGCTGCTGGCTTTCCCAGCGCAACAGGGCTTCCGCCCCCACCACCCGGCCAGTCGCCAGGTCCACCTTGGGCTGGTAGGCCAGCCAGAATTCGCCCTGGGCCAGCGCGGTGCGCAGGCCGTTCTCTACGCTCAGCCGCCGCGACGACTCCTGCAACTGCTGGTCGTCAAAGACACAGTAGGTGTTGCGCCCGAGCTTCTTGGCGGCATACATGCCCATGTCCGCGCGGCTTACCAGTTCGGCCGGAGTGCTGCCGTGGTCGGGGAAAATGCTGATGCCCACCGAGGGTGTGACGTGCAGCTGGTAGCCCTCCAGGGTGAAAGGACGGCGGATCTGGTTCATCAGGTCCTGCGCCAGCGCAATGGCCTGTTCGTCGCTTTCCAGCTGGGGCAGCACCACCAGAAACTCGTCGCCACCATGGCGCGTGACCCAGGCAGGGGGCATCACGGTGGCCTGCAGGCGCAGCGCCAGCTGGCGCAGGAGCAGGTCTCCCACCTGATGCCCCAGCGTGTCGTTGATGTCCTTGAAGTTGTCCAGGTCGATAAACAGCAGGGCCAGGCGGCCCTGGGCCTCCCGTGAGCGGGCCAGGTCCTGCGGCAGGTCGCGTGCCAGCTTGGAGCGGTTGCCCAGGCCCGTGAGCGGGTCGTGGAAGGCCTGGAAGACGATCTGCCGCTCTTTGTCGATCTCTTCGGAGATGTCGCGCAGCACCAGCAGCAGCACTACGTCTCCAGGGTTGTGCAGGGGCACGGCGTTGAGTTCAGCCACAAAGGCGCGCGCGTGTGCCGGGGCAATGCGCAGTTCGCCACGCACGCGCTGCGGCTGTCGGGATTGCCGGGCTTGTTCCAGCCATTCGCCGCGCGGCTCGCCAGTGGCTTCGTCGAGCAGCGTGAGCAGGTTGTGCCAGTGCTGCCCTTGCAGGGCTGGCTCTTCCATGCCCAGCAGGCGCGCCGCCGCCCCGTTGGCATAGGCCACCTCGCCCGCACTGCTAAGGGCCAGCACACCGTCGCTGAGCGCGCCCAGCGTAGCCTCGATTTCCTGCACGCGCGCTCGCAGCGCGTGTTCCGCCTGAAGGCGCAGTCCGGCTTCGGTAGCGCGTTCGGTGTGAAAACGGTTGAGGGCATCCACCAGCGCATCCAGCTCGTCAGGCTGTGCACCGCTGGCCCGGCGCTGCAGGCGGATGCGGTCCTGGTGGTCCAGGGGGTTCAGCCCGGTGACGGCCCGCGCCAGGGCCGACAGGTGTCGCATGATGAGCCAGCGCACGATGACGACCAGCATGGCGGCGATGCTGGCGATCTGAAGCAGCTGGGCTATGGCGATGCGCCACGCGGTCTCGGCCTGCTGCGAGCGCAGGGCGGCATAGGACTCGTACACACGGATCTCGCCCAGCTGGGGCCGGTCCGGGCCCGTGCGGGTGGGGTCGGCGATGGCATGGGTCCAGGTGGTGTCGATGGTTGGGACCTCGCCGGGGCGCGATACTGTCATCAGCGTGCGTTCGCCGTCCAGGATGTCGGCCCGCACGATGGCGCCTTCGCCCACCATACCGGTGAGTAAGGCGCGCAAACTGGCGTTGTTGAAGTTCCACAGGCTGTCGCTGAGCGCGGGCAGGTTTTGTTGCACGCTGCGCTGGGCCTGCTCGTGCGCCCGTTGCAGCAGCCGGGATCTCTCTTGCCAGACGGTGACCCCGGTGATGGCGGCAAACGCCACCAAGCTGGCCACAACCACCCAGGCCAGGGTTTTGGCGGTCAGTGAGGAGGGCTTGAAAAAACGCATGGGGCCGTGGGCTGGAGTACCTGCGCCATGACTGCACGGCCGGGTTATCGGATGGGCAAGCAATCATCTTGCCAGCGGGTGTGGAGCCATTATGTCGGCGTATGCACCTTGACACAACGCACGCAGCTGGTTACGTTGTTTTCCTCTGAGGTCAAAAAAGGAGCACACCATGCGACGCAATCTTTGCCTTCTGTGGGGATTGCTGCTGGCGTGTGTGGGGGGCGCGGGCGTGCAGGCCGAAACGCTGCGCATCGCCACCGGCGAGCTGCCGCCCTATGCCAGCTCAGCGCGGGCCGACCAGGGGATGTCCCTGCACATCGTGCGCCAGGCCTTCGCCAGGGCTGGGGTACATGTGGAATATGTCTTCTTGCCCTGGACTCGGGCCCTGGTGGAGACGCGCGAGGGCAAGTGGGATGCCACTGCGGCCTGGGGCCGAAATGCCGAGCGCGACAAGGGGTTTCTGGTCAGCGACAACGTGCTGACCGAGCAGTGGCAAATACTCTACCGCAGCGACCGGAACTTCACCTGGAGCAGCCTGCAGGATCTGGCGGGACTGCGCATTGGTGTGGTGGCCGACTACAGCTACACACCGGCGTTCTGGCGCATGGTGAAGGACGGTACCCTGCGTGCAGACGTGGCGCCCGACGATGTGAGCAACCTCAATAAATTGCTGGCGGGACGCGTGGATGTGGTGCCGCTCGACCGCAATGTGGCCTGCGATCTCTTGGGTGCCAAGTTCACCGTCGAGCAGGCGCGCCGCGTGCGGGCGCACCCCAAGCTGTTTGTGCCCGACTTCACGACCCACCTGATGATGAGCGAGACGCTGCCCGCCAGCGCCAAGCGCATGGAGGCCTTCAACCGGGGGCTGAAAACGCTGCGCCAGTCGGGGGAGTACGGCAAGATCCTGCAGCAGCAGCCTTGCGCCGCCGACCTGGCGCAGGCGTTGCAGGGGGGCTGAAGAAACAGGTTGAAAATTCAGGTCGAAATGGTCGTTACGGCTTGATGGGCATGCCTTTGTAGCTACTTATTTGGTAGCTATTCGCTGCTTGCCGCACGCAGGTCTGTGGCCAGCACTCTGCGCTCATCAAAAACAAAACAGCCGCCGTGGTAATGCGATCCATCGGTCAGCTCAAAGTACTTCAGGATGCCGCCTTCCAGCTGGTATACGTGCTCCAGCCCTTCCTCACGCATCAGGATGGCGGCCTTTTCGCAGCGGATGCCGCCGGTGCAAAAACTCACCACGGTCTTGTCTTGCAAGGCGGCCTTGTTGGCGCGCAGGGCGGGGGGGAACTCTGTGAACTTGTCGATGCGCCAGTCAATGGCGTTGTCGAACGTGCCGTGGTCCACCTCAAACGCGTTGCGTGTGTCCAGCGTGACTACTTCGCGCCCGTCATCGTCGTGGCCCTGCGCCAGCCAGCGCTGCAGCGTGGCGGGGTCCACCGACGGGGCGCGGCCGTTTGTCGGCGCAATGGTGGGATGGTCCATGCGAATGATCTCGCGCTTGACCTTGACCAGCATCTTGCGAAACGGCACGGTGGCGGACCAGCTTTCTTTCGGCGCAACGTCCGCAAACCGGGCGTCGGTTCGCAGTGCATCGATAAAACCACGCACGGCGTCGGCCGATCCTGCCAAAAAGAAGTTGATGCCTTCCTCGGCCAGCAAGATGGTGCCTTTCAGATCGGCAGCCACAGCCCGCGCGCTCAGCAGGTCGCGCAGCGCCGCCGCATCGGGCAGGGGCACGAACTTGTAGCAGGAGATGTTGAGAACGGTAGGGTGGGTCACGGCGTTAAAGATGCGAAAAGGCCCGCTGGCGGGCCTGTAGATCTGTCGGCCTCTGGTCGCCACTGCTGGCGCCCGTAGGTCTAGGGAACCGTCACGCAGCGGGCGTCAGCAGAGTGGATTCGATCTTGTTGGCCAGCTGGGCAATCGCCAGGGAGGCTGGGCAACCGGGAGTCTGCAGCAGCAACAACTGGCGGCGCATGACGGCATCGCGCACAGACGGGTCGGCCGGAATGTCGCCCATGTGGATCAGGCGCATGGGGCGGCCCGACTCGGTGGTGACAAAGCGATCGAGCACCTGTTGCAGCTGGCTGGTGATGGCGCGGCCATCGCCCGGGCGCGCGGCCTGGTTGATGACCATGCGCACGTGCTGGCGTTTTTGCTGCATGGCCAGCACCTTGATGGCTGCGTAAGCGTCGGTCAGCGAGGTGGGCTCGGGCGTGGCCACGATCAGCACTTCAGACGCCAGCGAGATCGAGAACAGCACTACGTCCGAAATACCTGCGCCGGTGTCGAGCAGCACCACGTCGTAGCGCGGGGTAAGCGCCTGGATGACGCTCAGGAACTGGTTGCGCACCTCGGGCGTCAGCCGCGAATATTCGACCATGCCGGAGCCCGCCAGCAGCACGTCAAAACCGCCGGGAGCGGCGATGACGGCATCGTCTAGCGAAGCCTTGCCGGTAAAAACATCGTGCAGGGTGATCTTGGGGTGCAGGTTCAGCACCACGTCCAGGTTGGCCAGGCCCAGATCGGCGTCGAGTACCAGCACCCGTTGGCCGCGGCGGGTGAGGGCAGCGGCAAGGTTGGCCGACACAAAGGTTTTGCCGACCCCGCCCTTGCCGCTGGTGACCGCAATGATGCGGGCGCCCGTTGCAGAGGTCAGGGGTGTGGCAGGGCCAGCCGGGTTGGCTGGCGAAGTGGGTGGGGGGGACAGCGCGTCGCTCATCATCTAACTTTCAGTAGGCGCTGCCTGTTGGATTGGGGTCCAGCGGAGGCAGGTCGCCCCAACCCGAGGGGGTGTAGAGCGGGCCAAACAACAGGCTTTTCTCTTCGGCACTGACGGTGCTGTCGGGTTGCTCCTCGATGCTGACACGGTTGCGGCCAGCCGCCTTGGCCTGGTAAAGCTGGTGGTCGGCGCGGTCGGTCCACAGCAGCGTGGTGGACCGGATCCACTGCATGGCAAATGCACCACCAATGCTGACCGACACATTCAGCTCGGCTGAGGGGGAAATCCGGATCGGCGTGTTGGCAACAGCGCGCCGGATGCGTTCAGCCACCACGCGGCCAAAGGCGGCCTGGCAGGCAGGCAGCACCACGGCAAATTCCTCGCCGCCGTAGCGCGCCAGGGTGTCCATGGGGCGCACGCAGGCCGCCAGCGTGCGCGCCACCGACTGCAGCACCACATCACCTGCCAGATGGCCGTGGGTGTCGTTCACTTTTTTGAAGTGGTCGATGTCCAGCATGAGCAGCAGGGCGGCCTCGCCCGAGCGGGTCACGCGGTCGATCTCACGCTCCAGCACGGCACGAAAGTGCCTGCGGTTGGCCAAGCCAGTAAGGGGGTCTTTGAGAGACAGCTCGCACAAACCGTCAATCAGGCTCTGCAGGTAGTGCGAAGGCATCTCGCGGTGCAACGCTGCTTCGCTGCCGCCAGCCTGGGCCACCAGCGCGTGTGCAGTATCCAGGCGAAGGTCGCGCAGATCTACAAGATGGGAGGCCGCTGAATCAGACACAAATGGAGCAAAAAAAAGTTGATCAAGTGTATCAGTGCCCTTGCAAGAACAGAGCCAGCACGGGATATAGGTTAAACCCGGGCAACACCACACCAGCTGTCCGGCTAAACCCTGGCAATCGGCTCTGGAAGCTGCTGCAACGCCGCCAGTGCATCGGCATCGGTGCGGTACATGGCCAGGCCAGAGCGGGGCGCCAGCAACCCGGCCTGCCGCAGTACCTGCTCCACCGGCAGCTTGAGGCCACTCAGGTGCAAGGTGCCGCCCCTGGACTGCATGAGCGCGAGCAACTGCGCAAAGGTTTCCACGCCCGTCACGTCGATGCGGTTGATCGGCTGGGCCAGCAGGCACAGGTGCACCACATCGGGGTGATCGATCAGGTGCTCGGTCACGCGCCGCTCCAGGGCACTGGCAGAGGCAAAGTCCAGTTCGGCATCCATGCGCAATGCCAGCAGGCGGGGTGCCAGCGGGGGCAGATGCCACAGGTGGCGGTCGCGCATGCTGCCGTCGGGGTGCAGCCCCACTTCGATGATGCGCGGGTGCAGGCGCTGGTACAGAAAATGGCTCAGGTTCATCAGCAGGCCCACCAGCACGCCCCAGTACATGCGGGGCGCTGTGGCCAGCGTAAGCGCAAAGGTCACACCGCCAATCACGGCTTCGACCCGCGACAAACGCCATAGCCGCAGCAGCGTCCGGGGTTTGATGAGGCTGGTCACCGCGGTAACCACCACGGCGGCAAGCACCGATTGAGGCACGTGGTAAAGCGCCGGGGTGAGCCACAGCAACACCACCAGCACCAGGCTGATCGCGAACAGCGTGGCCCAGCCGCTTTTGGCGCCTGCGTACAGGTTGATGGCAGAGCGCGAGAACGATGCGCTGGTGGCAAAGCTGCCCACCAGGCCGCTGCTGATCTTGGCCAGGCCCTGGCCGATCAGGTCCTGGTTCTCGTTCCATTGCGCGCCAGAGCGCTGGCTTTCGACCTTGGCGCTGGAGGCCGTTTCGAGAAAACTGACCAGCGTGATCACCAGCACGGGCATTACCAGCGCCGCAAATCCCGACCAGGGCAGCATCCCGGGCCAGTAGGGCGCTGGCAGGCCCGACGGTAGCGCTCCCACCACGGCCCCGCCCGCCTCGGCATAGCCGACGGCCCAGCTCAGCGCCCCGGCAGCGCCCACCACAATGATGGCGGCCGGGAAGTTGGGGCGCCAGCGGCGCGCCAACGTCAGCAGCGCCAGACTTCCGAACCCGAAGGCCGCAGCGGTGAGATCAAACAGCCCGGGGGAGGGCGTCGCCAGCAATGCACTCCAGTCCGATGCCCGAAGCCCTGTCAATGCCGCCAGCTGCGATCCGAGGATCAGCAATGCTGCCGCTTGCGTGAAGCCGCTGAGCACGGGGGATGTGACCAGATTGAGCAGCCACCCAAACCGTGCGAGTCCCATCACCAGCTGTAGCAGACCTGACAACAGCGCCATCCACGCCGCCATGGCCACCCACTGGGCGCTGCCCGGCTCCGCCAGGCCCGTAAGTGATGCGCCAATCAGCAAACTGGTCAGAGCGGTGGGACCCACGCCGAGGCGGGTGGATGCGCTGAACAGAACGGCCACCAGGGCCGGTATCAGCGACGCATAGATGCCGGTGACCAGCGGCATGCCCGCCAGTGCAGCGTACGCCACGCCTTGTGGAACCAGCATCAGGCCAACCGTCATGCCTGCCCAGAACTCATCTTTGATCAGTGTGCGGTCGGGACGTGGCCACGCCAGAAACGGCAGCCAGCGAGAGAGCGAAGACAAAGACATCCTGCGATTGTCGCGCCAGCAGCACAGGTTGGCGGCCACGGCCGGGCGGCAGCGTCCTACAGGCACTTCGGCCAAGTCCCACCCTGTGCCCACCGCACGCTGCCTAAAGTTGCCCCATGTTTCAACTGCAAGGAGTAATCGCAATGACCACCCTGAAGATTTCCCAACGTCCAGTACAACGATTTGCCAGCATCCTGGCTGTGAGCGCCTTGGCTTTGGGCCTGTCCGCCTGCGGCAAGACTGAAGACCCTACCGTGGGCCAACGCATGGACACGGTGCCCGAGCGCACCGAACAGTCTGCCGCAACCACCACGCCCAGCGTAGAAACCCGCATGGAGCAAAGCGCTGCCAACGCTGGCAATGCCGTGTCGAACGCCGGCGAACGCGCCATGGGCGCGATTGACGATGCCACGATCACTGCAAAGGTCAATGCTGAACTGGCCCGTGACGCTGATCTGAGTGCGCTCAAGATCAATGTGGACACGGTCAATGGCAAGGTCACGTTGAATGGCCCTGCACCCACCACTGTCGCACGTGACCGTGCCGAAACGATTGCCAAGGCCGTCGAAGGTGTGACTGAGGTAAACAACCAGTTGGTCGTGTCCGCCAGCTAAACCGCATCACCTTGAACAGCCAGGCTCTGTAGAGAGCCGAAAACGCGCCGCCCGGCTTGTCCGCGCGGCGCGCTACCATGCCCGGCATGAAAGAACACGATACCGATCTCGTCACCCGCATCGTCCACCACGACTACGCACCGCCTGTGGGCTTTGCGGCCCCGCAGCCTGGCGTTTACAAGGCGTCTACCGTCATCTTTCCCAACGTTGCGGCCATGCGCTCGCGCGAGTGGAAAGACAAAAGCGGTTACACCTACGGCCTGCATGGGACGCCGACTACCTTCATTCTGGAAGAGCGCTTGTGCACCCTGGAAGGCGGCCTTCAATGCGTGCTCGTTCCCAGTGGCCTGGCTGCCATCGCCAATGTGGCGCTGGCATTGCTCAAGCCGGGCGACGAGGTGCTGATTCCCGACAACGCCTATGGCCCGGGCAAGGACCTGGCCAATGGCGAACTCGCGCGGTTCGGCATCACGCATGTGTTGTATGACCCCCTGGACCCGGCCGATCTGGCAGCGCGCATCACACCCGCCACCAAACTGGTGTGGCTGGAGGCACCCGGGTCGGTCACCATGGAGTTTCCGGACCTGTGCGAACAAGTGCGCATCTGCCGGGCACGGGGCGTGACCACGGCGCTGGACAACACCTGGGGCGCGGGGCTGGCCTTTGCCCCTTTTGACCTGCTGGGCGATGGCACCCTGGGCGTTGATATCTCGGCGCACGCGCTGACCAAGTACCCCAGTGGCGGGGGCGATGTGCTGATGGGCAGCGTCATCACACGTGACCTCGCCTTGCACATGAAGATCAAGCTCACGCACATGCGCCTGGGCCTGGGGGTTGGTGCCAATGACGCCGAAGCCGTGTTGCGCTCGCTGCCCAGCATCGGTCTGCGTTACCGCGCACACGACGAAGCGGCGCGCACGCTGGCGCAGTGGATTCAGCAGCAGCCAGCGATTGCCCAGGTGTTGCACCCTGCGCTGGCAGGATCGCCCGGCCACGAACACTGGCAGGCGCTGTGCGGCTCAGCGCACGCAGGGCAGGGCGCCGCAGCGGGATTGTTCAGCGTGATGGTGGACGCGCGCCACACGCAGGACCAGGTGGATCTGTTCTGCGACAGCCTGCGCCTGTTCAAGCTGGGCTACAGCTGGGGTGGGCCCATGAGCCTGGTGGTGCCCTATCAGCTGGCCAGCATGCGTGCACGCCGGACGGCGCACCTGGAGCCCGGTACCTTGGTGCGCTTTTCCATCGGGCTTGAGGCTGTCGAAGACCTGAAGGAGGACTTGAAACAGGCAATGGCGCGCGCTTTTATCGCCGCTTGATTCCGGTCAAGACGCAGAGCCATTGACAGGCCCCATCGCGCAATGCGGTGCGGCGGGGTGGTAGTTTCCTCAGTGGCGTCCGGCCATAGGGTGGCTTAGTGTGAGGGTTGCGGCGGTATCACCTGGTATTGCCGCTCAACCACTGTCTGCATGACCGATACCCCCATCCCTTCCGCACCCGAACCGGTCGAGCCGCCCCCGCCGCAGTCACCCGATCCGCGCGCATCGGCGCCCGTCACGTTGCAGCCCTTGCGCCTGGCAGACCCCTTTGTCTGGCTTGCGAAAGGTGTGCGTGATATGCGTGCAGCGCCAGGCATAGCGGTTTTTTACGGCACGTGTTTTTGGTGCATGGCGCTGGTGCTGGGCTGGGTGTTCCGCACAAAGCCGGAGTACACGATGTCTATGGCCAGCGGCTGTCTGCTGCTGGGGCCTTTTCTGGCCATGGGGTTGTACGACACCAGCCGTCGGCGGGAGGCGGGCCTCAAGCCCGTGCTGAGCGAATCACTCACCTGCTGGGACACTCACTTGGGCAGCATGGGCATGCTGGTGCTGGTGCTTGTAGTGCTGGAGCTCTTGTGGGGGCGGGCGTCGCTGGTGGTGTTTGCGGTGTTCTTCAACACCGGTATGCCATCGACCACTGGCGTGCTGCAGGCAGTTTTCAACCCCCAGAACTGGAGCTTTGTCGCGGTGTACACCGTGGTCGGCGGGGCTTTTGCGGCTTTGGTCTTCTCCACGTCCGTGGTGTCCATCCCGATGATTTTGGACCGCGACACGGACGCGCTGACTGCCGGCATCACCAGCATGCGGGTGGTGCTGGAGAACCCCGCCGTCATGCTGCTGTGGGGCGCGCTCATCACCGCCATCGTGGCCCTGTCGCTCTGGTTCTGGGGCGTGGGGCTGCTGCTGGCGGGGCCGGTGCTGGGCTTTGCCAGCTGGCATGCATACAGGGCGTCAGTAACCCCACTGCAGCCGTCCACTGCGTGATCCTTCAAAAGGTCATGCTGTTACAGTGAGTCTCTACTTCAGGAAGCAATTACCTTGGCAACACCCAACTACGGATACGAAAAACGCCAGCGCGAACTCGCCAAAAAGAAAAAAAAGGAAGAGAAGCTGAGATCTAAAACACAACACAGGTCGGACGATCCGCAGGGTGGCCAGCCCGCTGATGACCAGCCAGCGGGCGATGCCGCAGCCCCCGATCAGCCTGCAAGCGCTCCCGGCGGCTAAAACGTCCGCTGGGCTTCAGCGCAGCAGCTTTTTCAGTTCCGGCCACACATTGGCCAGCATCTGCGGATGCGCCTCGGCGCGCGGGTGGATGCGGTCAGGCTGGAACAGACGGGTCGGGTCGGGCCCGTCGGCCACGCCCTTCAAAAAGAAGGGCACCACAGCGGCTTTTTGGGCTTTTGCCACCGAGGCAAACAGGCCCGCAAACCGGTTGGCGTAGTCCGTTCCGTAGTTTGGCGGCACCTGCATACCCACCAGCAAGACCTTGGCACCGGCCTTTTGCGCCGCCTGCGTCATCCAGGTCAGATTTTCTTCCGTGTTTTTGAGTGGCAGTCCCCGCAAGGCATCGTTGCCCCCCAGCTCGATCACCACATGGCTTGGCTTGTGCTGCGCCAGCAGCGCCGCCAGGCGCGAACGGCCGCCCGAGGTGGTCTCGCCGCTCACGCTGGCGTTGACCACCGTGGCGTTCAGCTTGTCTTGCTCCAGCTGCTTTTCGAGCAGCGCCACCCAACCCGTACCGCGGGGCAGGCCGTACTCGGCGCTGAGTGAATCGCCCAGCACCAGGATCACGGGCACGGTTGCCGTCTTGGCGCCTGACTGCGCCATCGCGCCGGGTGCCGAAAGCCCCACCAGGAGCCCGATAGAAGCGCTCAGGATAAAGTGGCGCCGTTGCTGATATCGAATCAAAGTAAAGAGCCTTTCATGTCCGAATCCTCCCCATCGTCCAAGACAGTCGCCGCTACACCCATCATTGCCGTGGAGCATGTCTTCAAGTCGGTGACGGATTCCACCGGAACACTCGACATTCTGCGGGATATCGATTTCCGCCTGGCCGCGAGGGAAACAGCCGCCATCGTGGGTGCATCGGGCTCGGGCAAAAGCACATTGCTCTCGATCATTGCCGGGCTGGACACGCCCACCCGCGGCACGGTGCGTCTGGATGGCCATGACCTCTTTGCCATCGACGAAGACGCGCGCGCCGCGCTGCGCGCGCAGAAGGTGGGTTTTGTGTTTCAGAGCTTTCAGCTCATGGGCAACCTTACCGCGCTAGAGAACGTGATGCTGCCTCTGGAGCTGGCCGACCGGCGCGACGCGCGCAAGGCGGCTGCGGACATGCTGGCCCGCGTAGGCCTGGGCCAGCGGCTGTCGCATTACCCCAAGGTGCTGTCGGGCGGCGAGCAGCAACGTGTGGCACTGGCGCGTGCTTTTGTCGTGCAGCCTGCGGTGCTGCTGGCCGACGAACCTACGGGCAGCCTGGACTTTGCGACCGGCGACACCATCATGAAGCTCATGTTCGACCTGAATCGTGAGCAGGGCACGACACTGGTGCTGGTCACCCATGACCGCGCCATCGCCGAACAGTGCGAGCGGCGCATCACCATCGAAGCCGGGCGGGTGGTCTGATCGAAACATTAGCGCCGTGCAATGAACCTTGTGCGGCCTGATTTTTGAGTTTTTTTGGCCTCTAGCGCTTATCCATAAAGCGCTGATAGCTATGAATTTGATAGTATTCTAAACGGGCGCCCGTCGCCAGCGGATAATCCTTCCCCATGTCCAGCCCCAAAGTTCTCTTCGGCTTTCACGCCGTGGGTGTGCGTCTGAAGACCGCGCCGAAATCCGTCATCGAGATTTACTACGAAGTCACGCGGCGCGACGCCCGCATGCGCCAGTTTCTCGACCGTGCCCGCGAGGCCGGTGCGCGTTTGATCGAAGCCGATAGCGAACGCATCGCCAAATTGGCCGGTAGCCACGGCCACCAGGGCGTGGCCGCACGGGTCGAGGCCGTGGCGCAGATCACTTCGCTTGATGAGCTGCTCGAGAACCTCGAGGCCGCCGGCATCGAGAACCCGCTGCTGCTGGTGCTCGACGGCGTGACCGATCCGCACAACCTGGGCGCCTGCCTGCGGGTGGCCGATGGCGCGGGCGCACATGCCGTTATCGCCCCCAAGGACCACGCCGTGGGCATCAACGCCACCGTGGCCAAGGTGGCCAGCGGTGCGGCCGAGACCATGCCGTACTTCATGGTCACCAACCTCTCGCGCACCTTGAATGAACTCAAGGAACGCAACATCTGGTGCATCGGCACCAGCGACGATGCGCCCAAGACCATCTACCAGGTCGACCTGAAGGGCCCCGTGGCCCTGGTTCTGGGCGCCGAGGGCGACGGCATGCGCCAGCTCACGCGCAAGACCTGCGACGAACTGGTCAGCATCCCCATGAAGGGCGCGGTGGAAAGCCTGAACGTGTCGGTGGCCAGCGGCGTGTGTTTGTACGAGGCGTTGCGCCAGCGGTCTTGAGGCCCGTGCGCAGGCGGTGGCAGGCCATGCACTCTGCACCGCAAGAAGGCGGTGCAGCAGGCATCCTGTCATCTGCTTCCTTCGCTTCGCCCTCAGCGGTTGTCTGCCCTTCCTGTCGCTGAACTGACAGGCGGCTGCAGCCATTGCCTGTAGCCTCCGCCTCCTTTGCACTCTTCCGTCAGAACCCACCATGAGCCGTCGTCACTTTCTCTTGCGCGCCACCCAGGTCGCTGCCGCCACGGGCCTGCCCGCATGGGCCCACACCGCTGCCGCGGCCGAAGAGGCGCTGACGCCCAAATCCGTCACTTTGGGCTGCTCCATTGCACTCACCGGCCCTTTGGGTCAGGCAGGCATTGAACAGGTGGCGGGCATGAAGGCGGCGTTTGCCGAGGTGAATGCCGCTGGAGGCGTGTTTGGCCGCGAGATCCGCATGGACCCCAAGGACGACGGCTATGTGGCCGCGCGCACTCTCACGAACGTGACCGAGATGGTGGACTCGCAATCGATCTTTGCGCTCATCTCCCCGCTGGGCACCGCCAACACGGCAGCCATATTGCCGCTCATCGAGGCCAAGGGCATCCCCACCGTGGGGCCGGTGACGGGCGCCACGTCGCTGCGCAGCGCAGAGGCACGGCACGTGTTCTTTTTGCGCCCCACCTACCGTGAGGAAACCCAGCGCCTGGTCAAGCAGATCGTGGACATGGGCCTCAAGCGCATTGCTGTGGTGTACCTGGACAACCCCTTTGGCAAGGAAGTGCTCAAGGACATGTCCAAAGCCCTTGAGGACATCAAGGTGGAACGCGCGGGCGAATACGCACTGGCCGTGGACGGCAAAAATGGCGCCGATCTGGCTGACAAGGTGGCCGCAGAGCGCCCCGGTGCCGTGCTGCTGGCCACCACCGGCACCGCCAACACCGCGTTTGTACAGGCCTTTCGCGCCAAGGCCCAGGGCGTGCCGCTGGCGGGGCTGTCGGTCACGGTGATTTCGTCAGAACTGCCCAAGCTGGCTGCCGCCACGCGCGGGCTGGCACTGGTGCAGGTGTTTCCGGACGCCACCTCGCAAAAGTCGGTGGTGGTGCGCAAGTTCCAGAGCACCATGAAAACTACCGGCGCCAACCCGGCGTATTTCACCAGCGGCAGTGCGCTGGAAGGCTGGCTCAACGGCCAGATCATGATCGAAGGCCTCAAGAATGCGGGCAAGGACCTTACCCGCGAGCGCCTGCGCGCGGGGCTGGCCAGCATCCGCTCGCTGTCGTTTGGCGACTTCAATGTGGGCTTTGGCAACAAGGCGCCGTACATCGGGTCGGACGCGATCTACCTGGCGATCTATGCGGACAACGGTCGGCGCGTGAGCTGACCACTTTGGGTGGAGGTACCAAGTCGGCATGAGCCCGCTTGGCCATTCGCGCTGAGCCCTTCGACAAGCTCGGCCCGAACGGGTGTATCAGGTCCAAAGATGCTGACCCGATAGAGTGGATAGCGGCGCCTGGTATGCAATGAGCCGCCCCCCGGCGCACATCACACCCACCCCACCGCCCCCAGCACCGCCCCGGCGCCCAGCATCCACAGCAGGTGCAGCTTGGTGCGCCACACCAGCACCATGGTGGTGGCGGTCAGCAGCCACAGGGGCCAGTCTTGCGCGGGGTCGCCATGCGCGCGGGCCAGCACCCAGGATGTGGCCAGCAGCAAGCCAATCACCACGGGCGCCATGCCTTGCTTGAAGGCACGCACCGCGTGCCGCTCGCGGTTGCGGTGGCCCCAGCGGGTGGCCGTCCAGGTCAGCAGGCTGCTGGGTAGCATCACGCCCAGCATGCACACCGCCATGCCCAGGGCGCCCAGCAACCAGCCGGCCGCGCCGCTGCCCCCCGCGTTCAAGCCCACGTTCCAGCCCAGCAGGGCCACAAACAGCACGTTGGGGCCGGGGGCGGCCTGGGCGATGGCAATGGACGCGCTGAACTGCGGGTTGGTTAGCCAGGCCTGGCGTTCGACCAGAAAGCGGTGCATGTCGGGTGCGGTGGCGATGGCGCCGCCCACGGCCAGGAGCGACAGCGACAGGTAGTACAGAAACAGGTTGACCCAGTCGGCCACACCCAGCGTGGCGATGTGTTGCATGGCCGGGGTCATGGTGCGAGCTTTCGCCAGGTGAGCACGCAGGCCGCGCCGCCGAGCACCGGCAATATCCAGAACAGCGGCAGCCGCAGCACGGCCATGGCCACAATGGTTAGCCCCGCCAGCGCCACACACAGCGGTCGCCCCAGCGGGTGGTTTTTGATGGACGCAAACAGCTTTATGCCCACGCCTGCAATCAGCCCCGCGGCCACCGCGCCCATGCCTCGCAGCGCGCCCGCCACGGCCGGGTGGCTGGCGAACTGGGCATACACAACGGCCAGGGCCAGCACCAGCATCAGCGGAAACGTGAGCATGCCCGCCAGCGCCGCAAACGCACCGCGCAGGCCAAAGTAGCGGTCGCCAATCATGATGCTCAGGTTGACCACGTTGGGCCCCGGCATGATCTGCGCCACGGCCCAGTCTTCGACGAATTCTTCGTTCGTCATCCAGCGTTTTTTCTCCACCAGCTCGCGCTGCACCACGGCCAGCACGCCGCCAAAGCCTTGCAGCGCCAGCCAGGTGAACGACCAGAACAGATCGGTCGGGTTTCGGGGTTGGGGCCTCTCCATGGCCAGCGGGTCGGGGGCGGGGGGAAGGGCGTCGTCGGCCATATAAAATATTGGTCAAAAAGGCCTCTAGCGCTTGATGGATAAGCGTTAGCAGCTATCAAATCAGGAATTACCGCGAACGCGCTGAGGGTGATGTCACCAAGCTCCGGGCGCGGAGCACACCGCAGGATGTTACGCCGCTGGCCCGCACCCGTTGGGCGCGGCAGGCGTCTGATGCGGCATGGCGCCAGTGCAGTGTTGGGCGTCTGCGCGGGGGCGCTGCGGTCGGTATGCTGCGCTCTTTGCGCAACCGGTTTTCGCAACCTCTCTGCGTCACTTCTCTTCGCTACCGCTTCTCACCCCTCAAGGATTTCCATGAAACTCATCCGCTACGGCCAACCCGGTGCCGAACGCCCCGGGCTGGTTGATTCGCAAGGTACCCTGCGCGACCTGTCCATGCTGCTGCCCGACATTGGCCCCGCCCAGCTCAACCCTCGCACCCTGGCCGCATTGGCCGCCATCGACACCTCCCGCCTGCCCGCGGTGGAGGGCTCGCCCCGCGTGGGCAGCCCCGTGGGTGGCGTGGGCAAGATCGTGTGCGTGGGCCTGAACTACGCCGACCACGCCAAAGAGGCCGGCATGCAACCGCCCGCCGAGCCCGTACTGTTCATGAAAGCCGTCACCGCGCTCAGCGGCCCCCATGACGACGTGCGCATCCCGCCCGGCGCGCTCAAGACCGATTGGGAGGTCGAGCTGGGCATCGTCATCGGCACCCGCGCCAGCCATGTGACCGAGGCCGATGCGCTGGCGCATGTGGCCGGGTATGTGCTGGCCAACGACGTGTCGGAACGCGCCTGGCAAATGGAGCGCGGCGGCCAGTGGGACAAAGGCAAGAGCTACGACACCTTCGCCCCCATCGGCCCCTGGCTGGTGACGGCCGACGAAGTGCCCGACCCGCACGCCATCGACCTGTGGCTGGAGGTGAACGGCCAGCGCGTGCAAAACGGCAGCACGCGCAACTTCATTTTTGGGGTGCCCACCGTGGTGTCGTACATCAGCCAGTTCATGACGCTGGAGCCCGGCGACCTGATCCTGACGGGCACCCCCGCAGGCGTGGGGCTGGGGCAAAAGCCCGTGCCATGGTTTTTGAAGGCGGGCGACGTGATGCGTCTGGGCGCTACCGGGTTGGGGGAGCAGGTGCAGACGCTGGTTGGTGGCTAAGCAGCAAGCCTGCCTGCCTGAATGTCACCAGGGCTTATTTAACCCAGCTTGCCCTTGAGCGCATGGGCCGGGTTGCGCCATCCCGCCTTCTCTGCGTGCTTCACCTTGAACACTTTCAGGTCGGCCTGGCTTTCATATTTCACCCTGAAGATCTTGAAGCTGGCCTGGCTTTCGCGGGTCACAAAAAACCAGGCGACATCGCCGCTGGCCTGGGTGTCGTAGGGCACCTCATGCCAGCACAGGTCGGCCTGGCTTTCGTAGGCCACCTCGCAGACGCGCGCCTGGGCCTGGTTTTCGTACTTCACTTCCAAGATTTTGGCCACAGGGCACCCTTTCTGGCTGTGGGTCGGTAACTGCACTTTGGGTCACCAACGCATGGGTTCAGTCGCAAACAGCCCCGAGGGTATCCAAAAACATGGCCCTCGGGCCCTCGGTGCGCGTCGGGAATGTAAAACTTTGAGTCAAATTGGGCGCTAGCGCTTGTTGCATAAGCGGAAGTAGCTATCATTTTTGACGTTTGCTACTGCAGCCTGAATACTGCTGACCCATGGCTCAAAGTGCGCAACTGGGCATTCGATGCGAACCGATGCCCTCCGTTACTTCGTGTCGCCAAGCACGGCTCGGGGGTGGAACAAACTCCTACCCCATCACCACCCGGTTTCGTCCTGCCGCTTTCGCCGCATACAGCGCGGCGTCTGCACGCGAGTAAAGACGGCTCGCAGATTCCTTCATCTGCAAGGTGGCAACACCGATGCTGATCGTCGCCGGGTGAGCGAGCCAGTTGGCCTGGGCCACCGCGGTGCGCATGCGTTCGGCCACATCCATCGCGCCGTCTGCGTCGGTGTTGGGCAAAATGACCGCGAACTCCTCGCCACCCACCCGGGCCACCACATCCACCACCCGGGCGCAGCCGTTGAGCATCTGTGCGATGGCGACCAGCACTTTGTCACCCGCCTCGTGGCCGAAGTTATCGTTGATGCGCTTGAAGTGGTCTACGTCCAGCATCAGCAGGCTCAGCGGCGTGTTTCTGCGCTCCACAATGGCCAGTTCCAACTGCAGGCTGTGGTCGAAAGACCGCCGGTTGTTCAGACCTGTCAACGCATCGGTGGTTGCCAGCTCGCCAAGTGCCCGGTTCAATTCATCCACCCGCTTGATCTGCGCCAGCAACTGCACGTTGAGCGCTTCCGCCTGGTGCAGCGCCTTGCGCAGCCGTATCTCGCGCATGGCAGAGTGGGCCAGTTCCACCAGGACTTCAATGTCCTGTTCGCTCCATTGTTTGGGCTTGAAATCTATCGCGCAAAAGCTGCCCAGCACTTCCCCCGCCTCGGTTTTGAGGGGAATGCCCGCATACGCCCTGACTCCCAACGACGCCACTGTGGGCACATCGCAAAAGACGGGCAGCTGCGTGACGTCTTCCAGAATCAAAGCTTCTTTGGACACCAGCGCATGGTGGCAAAAGGTGCGCCCTTTCAGCTCGCGGGTACTGCTGAGCGCCCCGCTCATGCCGTAGGTGCTTTTGTAAAAATCCCGGCCCGCATCGAGCAGCGACACAAAGGTGACCGGTGCGCCAGTCAGCCTGGCCGCCAGGCGGGTCAGGCGGTCAAAGCCTTCCTCGGGCGGAGTGTCCAGCAAGCCAGTGTCGAACAGCGCAGCCAGACGGTGCGGGTCCGCCAGCGCCGTCTGGATGAGCGCCTCATCGGCAGGGATCGGGGCCTTGGATTCCATGCGCGTATCGTATCCAGTTGTAAGAACATCTGCGCATGCACCGACAGAATTTGGGGGGCGTCGCAGGCACTTCACCGCTTTGATGTGGGCTGAGGCTCGGACAGGCAGACGCCCAGACGCCTTGATGTTTAACGCGCCAGAGCAACACCGCCCGCCAGCCGCCCGGCCACCACGCTGCGCACTGAAGCTGGCGCATCCTGCAGCACTGTCGGCCAGCCGGCCTGCGCCTGCTTGACCAACCCACGCAGCAGTGCCATGTGGCGGGGCACGCGCAGCAGCCCGGCAGATTTCACCAACGCTTCCATGTCATCCCACGTCAGCGCGCGCAGCGTGGTGTCGATGGCGCGGTTGACGGCGTACTGCTGGTCGGGCACGCCATCAAAAAACGCGGCCACGCACACCGGGTCGTACACGGGGGCCAGCTGCGGCACGCGGCCGTCGGGGTAGACCAGCGCCCAGTTTTTCAGGTGCGCGTCGGTGTTGCCCATCAGGATGAACGCCACCATGCGTGCCAGAAACTCGCGCGTGTCCTGCACCGGCTGGCGGCTCAGGCGGTTGAGCACACGCAGCATGGTGGCCCAGTCTTGCAGCGCGCCCTTGCCATTCGCTTTGCCGTAGGTCTGGCCGTACTTTTGGCGCGGCGTGTAGCCCAGCACCTGGTTGAACTCTTCCATGTGCACGCGGGCGCCGCCGGGCAGGTGGTCAAAGCGCTGCACGGCCAAAATTTCGTTGAAGGGCACGGCATCGGGCAGGTCCGCCTCGGCGCGGGTGATGACGCGCACATCGGCGCAATGCAGCCCCAGCGCCTTGCACAGCTGGTAGCCCGTGTACTCGTTGGCCACCAGGTCGGGGTGGGCGGTGGTGGGCAGCTTCAAGATCACGCTGCCCGCCGCGCCCTTGCGGTGCACCGTGTAGCGGCGGCCATCCTGCACCGCGCTGAACTTGGTCACCACGCCCGGCAGCGATGCCGCGTCTTCCACCGGAAACTCCACAAACCCCGGCTCCAGCACATCCAGCCCCTGCGTGGTGTGCCAGTGCCGCACCACGTCCGGGATGCCGTCTTGCGCGGGCACGGGCTCCACCTCCAGCGCGCCCATCAGGTCGTGGCCTGCGGCGGCCAGCAGCTCGAACTCGTCATCGGGGCTGCAGCCACGCTCGCGCGCCAGTCGCTCGCGGTTGTGCCCCTCGGGCAGCAGGTTCTGAAAGTACACCGGCCAGCGCCCATCGGTGCGCACCAGCCGCGCATCCCGCGCCGACGCGAGGATCTGCTGCGTGGCCGCCTCGTCGGCCCCCTGAAAGCTGAGCGACAGGGTGGGGCGCTGCGGGTTGCGGATGTAGCTTTCGTCAAACGACACGCGCAGGATGTCACCGTATTGGGAGAGGTAGCCAATGGGCTCGCGCCCACCCGGTGTCCCGTTGTCCAGCGCAGGCCGGTGCAGGTACAGGCGCAGGTAGCGGATGGAGGTGCTCATGGTGTGAGGGCCCGCAAAGGCGGCACCCGTTCGGCCTGAGTGCGCGTAGGGGCTTCGACAGGCTCAGCCTGAACGGTTATTGGGCTACCGAAGACCATATCAAGCGCTTCTAAGTCCATCCACGACAGACGGTGGCGCATCCACACCCTCCGGCTGGCCCAAAAACTTGCCCCCCGACTGGATGAACGCCTCCAGGCTGGGCCGCAGGCTGCTGGGCACGGCGATGATGTCCATGCCCAGCACCCGCGCCATCTCGGCCAGGGTGGAATAGCGCGGGTCCAGGTCGCCGCCTTCGGTGCGCTGCACCGTCATGCGGCTGAGGCCTGCGCTTTCGGCAAGCTGGGCCTGGGTCATCTGGTGGGCCTTGCGGGCGGCGGCGAGGGTGGGGATGAGGTCGGTAGACATGATTGTATTTATACTCTTTTTTAGATAAAAGAGTATTTTATAAATCATTTTCTCTCTCGCGGCTTGACCTGCTTGGTGTCCGCGTCATCAAACAGCGCTTGGCGCAATGACGGCTGTACCTGCGTTGATCACAGCGTTTGCATCACGCGGCACTTGGGGAATGTGGAGCAGCCCCAAAACTGCCTGCCCGCGTTGGCTCCCGACTTGGCGGTGCGCAGCGCCATCGCGCTGCCGCATGCCGGGCATTTGCGCTCGGCGTCCGGCGCGTGGCGTTCTTTGAGCCGCTGCACGTGCGCGATGTGAGTAGCCCGGGTAGGCTCCATGCGGCCAGCGCGCAGTTCCAGCACCAAGTCCTTCACCTGTTGCGCATCAAAAATGGGTTGGGTGAATGACTGGATGAACCGCACACACCCGCTGCCATGGGTCACGCTGGCGGGCATTTCGGTCTTGAACGTGCTGCCGCCCACAAACACGATGACCGAGTGGATGCTTTCCGGCGGCACCTGCAGCGTGGCCTCCAGCGCCTTGGTGTGCTTGTAGTTCTGGCGCAGCGGGTTCTGAAACCTGAAAGTGCGTTTATAGATCTTCTGCGTCCACTCGGCCTGCCGCTCGCTGCCAAAGATCCAGCCCTGCATGTTTTTGGTTTCGATGGCAAAGATGCCAAAGCACGACACGATCACATGGTCGATCTGCGTGCTGCCGTCCGGCGTGGCCAGCGTGACGTTGTGCAGCGGAAAGTACACCGCCTTGTCCAGCCGCAGGCGCAGCATGAAGCGCACAAACCATTCACCGATATGCCCCTTGGCCCACGGACTGCGCAAGACGGACACCACCAGCATCAGCGGAACTAGCCACGCCAGGGTGGACAGCAGCATGTTGAAAACAGGTTGCAGGGCGTTGCTCATGATTCCTCCGGTTGAACGCTGGTCATGGTTGTCTCTGTGGCGCTGGTTGCGATGGTGGCGGGCGCTGCCCTTGGTTTTTTAGCCCCTCCACGCCGTGCCGCCTTCCACATGCACCGCCTGCGCCCGCCCCAGCGCCTCCAGCGTTTGCAGCAGCGTGGGCAGGCCCTTCTTCCACGGGCCACGGCCTTTGAAGCGGGCTTCGATGGCGGGCAGGGTGAGCGGGACGGGGCTGGCGGCCAGTGCGTCGGCCACGGCGCGCACCTGCTCGGGCAGGGTGGCGGGCCAGGGGTGTTGGGTGGGTTTGAGTTGCTCTGTTTTTGATAGCGGTTTTTCACTATCAAAATCAGCCTCTACTGCTTGATCCTCTTGCGGTAGCAGCTCTTGTTTTTGTAGTGATTTTTGCGGATTTTGGAAGTCGGGCCGCAGCCAGCGCACGCGGCCCTGGGCTTCTTCGGCGGCGCGCTGGGTGTTGAGCTGCACCAGGTGGGCCAGGATGTCGTCGGTGCTCGCGTTGGTGGGCAAGCCGTACGCTGCCAGCACCGCCGCGTCCAGCTCGTCGTGCAGCTCGCGGAGCACGCTCACTACCCCCTGGGAGTGCTGGGTTTTCTCTTTGGCCGTGAGTGCGCGGCCTTCGCGCAGAGCCGCCAGCACGTTGTAGAGGCCGGTGAGGGTGAGGCCGGTGTTGCCGGATTCGGGGGCGAGCACACGCTTGCGGTGGGCGTCGATCTGTTCGGCCAGGTGGGCGATGCGCTCGCGCAGGGCGGGGGTCAGGCCGGTGTCTTCGTCGGGGAAGGGGAATTTCTCAAAACAGTCGCTGTGGTTGTACGTGGAGTCGTTTCCCACGCCCAGCCAGCCGCCCGTTAGATTGGCGAATGTGACATGTGTAGATGATTGAAGAACCCCGAGCGCAAATGTATCGGCCAGGGCGACGATCAGCACTTTGGTTTCGGGCAGCGTTGTGGCGTCTGTGAGTTGAAAAACGCGATGCCGGGCTGTTCGCGAGGTGACGATGAATCCCGGAAGGTCTTGAAGTGCCGCACGGAATTTTGAGCGCGTCTCCGCGTGTCGCCACCATTGGAGTCGATAGGACTCTCGTGGATTGAGATCTCGATCAGGTTTGACGCGGTCGAACAGCCATTGGTAAATGCTGGGATGTTGGTCGCGGAGAGTGACACCATCCAATCCAAAGGTGTCGATCACGTACTGTTCACGCATGGTTTGCATGAGGTCTCTGCCAGTGAAGTAGCGCTTGACCAATGCCCCGCTGCCTGCGGTGCGCATTGCATCGGCTTCAGGCGGCGTGAGGATGAAACCCTGTCCCGACAATTGCACCCCTGGGCAAGCAAGCCCTTTGTTGGCTTGCAGGGTTTTCAAGTTGGCAACATTCGCACCCACCGTCAAATCTGCATGAACCAGCCCGGCGCGCGGGCAGAGCGTTACGGTTGCCTCACCGTGTTCGCCGGGTTGCTCGTCGGTCACTATGAGAAGGTTTCCTTCGCTGCTACCTGTTGCCAGCACGGTCATGGCGATGCGCACGGCGGCACCGTTACCGCTGTCCACCCACGGATGGTCTGAAATTGCCATTTCCAAATGCGTGCCCTTGTCCAGCGCGGCCTGCACCACGCGCCGGTTGAAAACCATCGTCAAGCTGTTGGTGGTGATTAGCCCCATGCGCCGCGTGCGGCCCGCGGCCACTTGCGCGGCGGCGTGGTGCCACCAGAACATCACGAAGTCCGCACTTTCCGGAATCTCGGGCCAGGCGCCGCGCAGGGCTTGCACATAGCCGTCGCCCAACGCATCGCGCATCCGCTTGTTTCCAATGAACGGCGGGTTCCCCACAATGAAATCCGCCTGCGGCCACTGCGCCTGCCGGGCGCACAGGTAGCGCCATTGCGGCACCTGGGCGGCTTCGTCGGGCACTTGTTCGCCGGTCACAGGGTGCGTTTTGAACGTGGTGCCGTCCCAGCGGCTGAGCAGCTGGCCTGCGTCGTCGTAAGCCACTTCCTGCGCATCCCAGGCCAGCACGGCGTCGCGGCGTTCGATGTTGCCGTAGTTGTGCACCACAGGTTCGGCCACGGCGGCGTTGCCACGGGTGCGGATGTGCCACTGCAGGTAGCCAATCCACAGCACCAGCTCGGCCAGGGCGGCGGCGCGTTCGTTCAGCTCGATGCCGCGCAGTTGCTGCAGCGTGACGGTTTCGCCCTCAAAGCCGAGCTGGTCTTGCGTGTGCCCCAATGCTTCGAGCTGGTTGACGACTTCGCCCTCCAGGCGTTTCAGGTGTTCCAGCGTCACGTACAAAAAGTTGGCGCTGCCGCAGGCTGGGTCGAGCACGTGGGTGGTGCACAGCTGGTGGTGGAATTTTTTGACCTCGGCGCGGGCTTCGGCCAGCTTGGCTTCCATGGCTTTGCCCTGTAGCGCGGCGGCCTCGTGGGCCAGCACCAGGGCGGCGGCCTGGGCGTTGGCCCAGTCGGCGCGCAGGGGCTCGATGACGGTGGGCAGCACCAGGCGCTCGACATAGGCGCGTGGCGTGTAGTGCGCGCCCAGGGCGTGGCGCTCGGTGGGGTCCAGCGCGCGCTCCAGCAGGGTGCCGAAGATGGCGGGTTCGACCTCGCGCCAGTTGGACTTTGCGGCAGCAATCAGCAAATCAATCTGTTCGGGGGTGAGCAGCAGGCTGTAGCCGTCAACGCCCGCGCCTTTGAAGAGCTTGCCGTTGAAGTGCAGCACGGGCTTGGCCAGCGCGGCGCTGAAGCCGCCCCGGTCCATGTCGGCCCACAGGATGCGCAGCATTTGCTGCAGCGTGGCGGGGTCGTCGCGGTGGGTTTGCAGCAGGCCCAGAAACGCGCCTTTGGGCAGCAGTTCAACGTCTTCGGCAAACATGCTGAACAAACAGCGGGTAAGGTAGGCTGCTACTGTTTCAGGAGCTACAAACGCATGATGGACAAGCGGTAGAGCCTGATTTTGTTTGAAATTTGCGCCGTTCCCTTCCAGCGACTTGGCCAGCTGGGCCAGCAGCGCGGCCACCTCGCGCGTGACCTGGGCGCTGATGCGCGCGGGGTTCAGGCTGTCGGGGTCGGTCCAGATGCGGCGCAGGCGGTCTTGCACCTCGGGCCGGGCCAGGTCGGCGAGCTGCAGGCGGTGGCTGCGCGGGTCGGGGTAGGGGGTGTAGGTGCCGCCGGTTTTGCTGAACTCGGCATACACCTCGATCACCGTGCCTACGTCTACCACCAGCACAAAAGGCGGGCGGCCTTCGGCGCCGGGCAGGGCGCGGGCATAGCCTTCGCCCTGGCTGCGGGCGCGCAGCAGGCCGTCGTCAAAACCTTTGGTGTGGCTGCCGGCCTTGAGCTTTTTGGCCTCCAGCACAAAGTGGCCGCGCCGGTAGCAGTCAATGCGCCCGGAGCTGGTGCTGCCGTCGCCGTGGGCAAAGGTCACGGGGCGCTCGAACATGTAGTCCTGCTCGGGCGTGGGGTGCGGCTTGGTCACGCCGAGCAGATCGCACAGGTCCATCACAAAGCTCTGCGCGGTGGCCAGCTCGCTCGCAGTGTTGTGTTGCCAGCGCTGGATGAAGGCGTGCGCAGCGCTGGTGCTGGTGCTGGTGCTGGTGGCGTTGTTGGTGCTGTGTGCAGGCGTATCGGCGCCTGCGGCGGTGGTGTTGTTGTGGTCTCCCATGCCGGGGATGATAGCCACGGCCTGGGCGCTGCCCGCAAGCTCAGGCGCGGCGCTGTGTGTGCTGGCGCAGCCAGGCGGCGAAGGCGTCTTCGGTGATATCGCCTGCAGCAACGCCGAATAGGGTGACCACGCAGTGGGCGCCGTCCGCTGTCAGCTCGAAACAGTTCAAGTTCAGAAACAGCTCGGCCGCCACGAAGCCGGTGCGTTTATTTCCGTCGATGAAAGGGGCTGTCGCCTGCGCGGCTGAGGTAGCTGCGCGTTTGTTTTGGGAGCCCGGGGCGGCTCAGGCGAAGGTGTTGACCTGAGTACCCAGCGTGCCGCTGGTTGCCAGCGCGGGCTGGGGCATGGACTGCTGCAGGGCATCAAGCATGGTGGCGGCTGACGCGGCCTGGATGTCGATCGCTTTTTTCAGCACAACCATATTCAGAGCGTCTGAGGTTTTGGCGCTGGCCAGCGCTGTGGCAGTGCTGACGATGCTGTTGGAGAGTGCGACGTCCATAGCGATTCCTTAAGGCAATGGTGGTTTATCGACCATTCGACGCCGGGGTTGAGGGGTGTTACGTCCGGCGCACTGATTTCAAGCCGAAGATTCACTCCAGCGCTGCAACGCCTATGGCGCTGCAGGTCGCAAGGTCGGAGTCGCGCGCCTTGGGCAGCTGCCGCGCGGCATCGCGCAGGGCGGATCGCAAGCCTTCTTCCAGCGTGGGGTGATAGAACGGCATGCCCAGCACGTCATGCACCGTCAGCTTTTGCTGAACGGCCAGCGCCAGCAGGTGGGCCATGTGTTCGGCGTCGGGTGCGCACATTTCGGCACCCAGCAGGCGGCCGGTGGCCTTGTCGGCATACACATACAGGCGCCCGTGGTTGTGCAGCGCGGTGCGTGCACGGCCCTGGTTGGCGTAGCTGACGGTGCCGGTCACCGTCTGATCGCGATCCATGTCGGCCAGGCGCTGGCCCACGGTGGCGACGTTGGGGTCGCAAAAAACAATGCCCATGGGCGTGCGGCGCTTGAAGCGGGTGGGTGTGTCTGCCAACGCGTTCATGCCTGCAATATGGCCTTCGTCGGCCGCCTCGTGCAGCAGGGGGGTGTTTGTGTTGGCGTCTCCGGCCAGAAACACGGGTAAATCGCCAATTTGCTGGGTTTGCGGGTCTACCGTGGGCATGCCGCGCTTGTCCAGGGGTACACCCAGCGTCTCCAGGCCCAGGTACTGGATGTTGGGTACCCGGCCCATGGCCGCGACCACCTGGTCCACCACCACCCGGTTGCCGCCGCTGGACACTTCAATGCCTCCGGCGACTTTGCGCAGCTCGGCGGGGGCGCCGGTGTGCAGGACCATTTCTTTTTTGAGCAATGCGGTTAGCTCGGCATTAAGGGTCGGGTCGGTCAGGCCCGCCAAAGTGTCGCCGGTGGTGAAAGCCGCCACCTGCAAGCCCAGGCGGGCCAGCGCTTGCGACACCTCTACGCCTATGGCGCCCATGCCGATGACGGCAATACGGGGGCCCAGGGTAGGTTGCTCAAACAGCGTGTCGGTGGTCAGCATCCGGTCGCCAAACGCCAGCCACTCCTCGGGCACGCTGGGGCGCGAGCCGGTGGCGATGATGATGCTTTTGGTGGCGTAAGCGGTGCCGTTGATGTCAACGGTGCGGGGGCCGAGCAAGGTGGCGCGGCCTGCAATGCGGGCGCTCCCCAGGTCGTCCGTGGCCTTGAGGGCGCCCGCCACAAATTCGTCCCGCAGGTCGCGCACTCGCTGCAGTACGGCGGGGATGTCTACCGTCAGCTGGTCAGCGCCGCGCAGACCGAACTCCTCGAACGCATGGCGGCGATGAAACGCATTGGCTGCCTCAATCAGTGTTTTGGACGGCATGCAACCCACCCGGGCGCAGGTGGTGCCCCAGGGGCCGTCGTTCACGATGAGGTAGCGGTCTGTGCGCTTGCGCACTTCGCGCAAGGCGGCCAGCCCCGCTGTGCCAGCGCCGATGATGATGGTGTCGAGCGGATGGCTCATGGGGGCATCTCCTGGTGTTCCGTCTGCCTGCGTATCAGGCAAGGTGCCAGTGTGCGGGCCACGCCGCCGTGGGCTTGTAGGCGCACAGGCATTTTTGTGAAAGGCTCCGGCACCGCCGGTGTAACGGACGAGGGCCGATCATGGCGCGGGATCTGTCCAGCCTACGCGACCCTGGCCGTTGTCGTTGATACGTTGCACGAAGGACGCCGCCTGTGCGTCAGGCAGCCGCAGTTGCAAGGTGACAAGCGTGTCATGCAGCACATCCACCAGCTCTGCGTTGGCAGCATCGATCTCGCGGCGCAGCAGGCCTTCCAGCGCATACGGCACGTGGCATTGCAAGGTTTTCATGCGCTGCAGCGTCACCTTGGGGGCTGTCAGCAGCGCCTGGGCAACCGTGTCGGTGTAGGCGCGCACCAGCCCGCCTGCGCCCAGCTTGACGCCGCCAAAGTAGCGCACCACGGTGGCCAGCACACCTTCCAGGTCCTGGTGGCGCAGCACGTCCAGCATGGGGCGGCCTGCAGTGCCACCAGGCTCGCCGTCGTCCACCGCCGCCGACTGGCCACCTGCCAGCAGCGCCCAGCAGATGTGTGCGGCGCCGGGGTGCTGCTTCCACAGCGCATCCACCGTCGCCTGCGCGCTGGCGCGGTCTGCCATGGGCTGCACGCAACCGATGAAGCGGCTTTTCTTGATGGTTATTTCGCTGTGCGCGGGCGCAGCCAGGGTTTGCGGCATGGGGCGAGGAGTTTACGGCGTGGCGAGTGAGGCAGATTTGCAACGTCCGCCCTACCGTTTGTCGTGGCGAGCCCGCCCTTGGTGACAAAACGATGTTGTCTGTGCGTTCTGTCACACACAAAAAAAGCACGAGTTCCTACACTTGTGACAAGTTGCTGTGCCGTACGCTGCTGCTACATATTTCACAGCACTCGGGCCATCAGACTTCAGAAAAGGAACTGCCATGTTTGCCGCACCTGTCACCGCCCCTCTGCACGAAACGCTCGCCAATCATGTGTTCGGGCGGTTCATGCCCCAGCGTGCGCAGCCGGTTGTCACAGAGGCTGTCACGGCTCCGGCTCAGGTGCAGGCACCAGCGGTGGTGGTAGGTGAAGATGCCATCCCCGATCTGGCCCAGCGAGTGCGCGACGTGGGGGAGTGGTAGCGCCGGGCAGCACCCGTGTCCTATCGGTGACCCGTCAGCGCTGCACTAAAAAGGTCCTTCGGGGCCTTTTTTTTGGGTGCAGCGTCAAGCGGGTGGCCCATCGGCCAGGCTACGCGCCATCAGCACGCTCGTGTAGTTGGTCAGCGGCTGCCAGTCGCGCTCGCCCACCACCCGGTATCCCCAGGAATCGTACATTGCAATCAGCGCTGCAGCGGGCTTGGCAGTGTCCAGCGCCAGCACCTGCGCACCGGCCTGGCGCGCAAACCGGGTGGCATAGGCATGCAGTTGCTTGCCGTAACCCCGGCCTTTGGCGTTTGGCGAAACACAGAACTGGCACAGCGACCACACCGTTGGGTCGCGGTACAGCGCGACGGTGGAATCAGGCTGGGGCGGGCGGAGGGTGGCCGTGCCCACGTAGTCATCTCCCTCCACCATCACCAGCCCTGCCCCCCGTGCCAATATGACCTGCTGCACCTTCCTCTGAGAATTCAGTGAGTAACGAGGTAGGTATGACGAACAGCCAGCAACCCAAGGTCCCTATGCACGCAGTCAAGAGTCTGTCCGATCCGG
>CAMTXG010000033.1:0-106549 GCA_947085645.1 uncultured Gammaproteobacteria bacterium | reverse complement strand
TGAGGAAAGAAATCTGCCGAAATCGCTGCCAAGCTAGGCGCAAAGCGGAGACATGCCGGGCGGCATGGCGAGTATTTGCAACGACGCATGGCGGGGATTGTCGGTAGATTTATTCAACGAATTTTCAACTCGGGACACTAGAGGCCGTTTGGATTTGATTTGACTGCTGGCGCCATATGGCGGTCTTCCTCCCTCTCCCCTCGTGGGAGAGGGTTGGGGAGAGGGGGCTCTTGAAGCACCACCGCCCCTTTGCACCCTCTCCCCCCGCCCTCTCCCACAAGAAGGGGCGAGGGAGCAACATCCGGCGCTGCGCATGGGTGGCAGGCTCATACCGTCACCGATGCCCCTGTCACATAAAACTGCCCACCCGCCACGTAGTGCAGCGTGCGCAGCTCGTCGGGCGCGGTGTCGAACTCCCAATGGCCGTTGCGGAACACGCGTTCATCCGCCCATGCGGCCACCACTTCGCCGATGAACAAATCGTAGGTCTGCTGGTTGTGCGGCTCGGGGATCACGCGGCACAGCAGCCAGGCGGCGCAGCCACGCACCAGCGGGGCGGTGGCGTGGCCAGGCGCGTAGAACAGCTCAATGCCGTGCTGCTGCAGCTTGTCGGGGTGGGTCTTGGCGCTGTCGGTGCCAATCGCCACGGTCATCGCTGCCATGGGCAGGGTGGGCAGCTGCAGTGCGAACATGCCACTGGCTTCGACCAGCTCGCGCGTGCGGGTCGCTTTGTCGAGCACCACCGTCACCTTGGGCGGCGCAAAGTCCAGCGCACAGGCCCACGATGCTGCCATCACGTTGTGCTGGCCGGCATGCTCTGCCGACACCAGCACCGTGGGGCCGTGGTTGAGCAGGCGGTAGGCCTTGTCGAGCGGGACGGGGGTGAAGTGTTCGGGCGGTGTGGAGGGAGGCATGGGGACGGCGGCGGTGTGGGTGGACGGGCGAGTAGGAGGCGCTCTGTTTTTGATAGCTTTTAGCGCTTGCAGGATAAGCGCTAAAGGCCATTTTGCTTCAAATCCTGCCACGCAGGATGCACGTGCACGCAAGACCCTGTCGCAGACGCGCCTGTCGGGTATCTACCAGCAAGTAACATCCCGTTAGCCCACAACCCGCCCCACAGGGGCCCAACGGAGACAAGCGATATGTTCAGTCATGTGATGGTCGGTGTGAATGACCTTGAGGTGTCCAGAAAGTTTTACGACGCGCTGCTCGGCACCCTGGGTGTGCCGCCCGGCGTGGCCAACAAGAACCGGTATTTCTACCGCGGCCCCATGGGCACCTTCTGCATCACCACCCCCATTAACGGCGAGCCGGCCACGGCCGGCAATGGCGCCACCATCGGTTTTGCCATGCAGTCGCCCGAGCAGGCCGATGCGTTCCATGCGGCAGGTATTGCGAACGGCGGCACGACCTGTGAAGACCCACCGGGCTATCGCGAAGGCCCCTCGGGAAACCTGTACCTGGCGTACCTGCGCGACCCGGACGGCAACAAGATCTGCGCGCTGCACCGCCCGGCCAAGCCCGTGCCCAAAGCGGTGGAGTGAAACAGGGCGCTTTGGCCAGTGGCGCACCCGCAATAGCAATAGCCAGTCCGGGGCGCAATGCGTACCCACCTGCTAGTGCAGTGTTTCACGCTATCTGGCACATAAAAAGGCGTCTTTTCGCCCCTGGCTGCGTTGCAAATCCTCGCGATACACCCGGTATCGCTCCGGTTTGCGCCTAGCCAGTGCCAAAAATCCATCCTTTTTATTTGTGCCATCAAGCATCAAACACTGCACTAGCGCAGCGTCTTCTCAGCGCCACCTGCGGGCATCTTGCGCCCCGCCCACAGCCCCTCGGCGCTGTACAGCGCCAGCGCCACCCAGATCAGTACAAAACCCACGGCGCGGGGGGCGTCGAAGGTTTCGCCGTACAGGAACACGCCCATCAGCGCCAGAATGGACGGCGTGATGTATTGCAAGAAGCCCATGGTGGACAGCGGCACCCGCCGCGCGCCCATCGCAAACAGCAGCAGCGGGATGGCGGTGACGGGGCCGCTCAGTGCAAACAGCATCCAGGTGTGTGCGTCGTGCGATGGCAGTTGGCCGCTGTGGTTGCCCCACAGCAGGGCGATCAGTGCGATAGGGGCCAGCAGCAGGGTTTCCAGCGACATGCCTTCCAGAGCGCCCAGCGCGGCCACCTTGCGCATCAGGCCGTAAAAGCCAAACGTCAGCGCGATCAGCAAGGCCAGCCAGGGCACGCGGCCTGACTGCAGCGCCATCCACAACACACCGCTGGCTGCCAGCGCAAAGGCTACCCACTGGGCCTTGCGCGGGCGTTCGTGCAGAAAGAAAAACCCCAGCGCCACGTTGACCAGCGGCAGGATGAAGTAGCCCAGACTGGCGTCCAGCACATGGCCGTTGTTGACGGCCCAGATGTAGGTGAGCCAGTTGGCCGCCAGCAGCAGAGCCGAGATGGCGAACTTGCCCAGCAGCGCGGGGCTGCGCCGCACGTCGCCCAGCCACGCAAAACGGCGCAGGGCGGCCAGCACGATGAATACAAACACCAGCGACCACACCATGCGGTGCAACACCACCTCCAGCGCGGCCACCGCCTGCAGTTGTTTGAAGAACAGGGGGAACAGGCCCCACAGGACGTAGGCCGACAGGCCGTAAAGAATGCCGCTGGACATGAGGACGATGGAAGTGGGGAGGGGTAGCTCTGCGGTAGCGAGGCGGTTGCCCCGATGGCGGCCGGGCGCGGACCATATCACGATCGGGGCTGCGGCGTGCCGTCGCCTGCGGCCAGCGTGCACGACGTTGGGCGAGCGTGGGGGATACTTGACCGCTTCGCACCGCCCCGCCGGGTGGTGCGCTTTATGCACCAAGACCTGCAACAAGACCCACAAGGACCCGCCATTGAAATCCGCCAGCGCCACCACTTTTGACGAGGCCTACTACCAGCGCTTTTACTTCGACAAAAAGACCAGCGTGGTGGACCCGGCGCACATGGAGCGCCTGGGCACCTTTGTGTGCAGCTACCTCAAGTACCTGCGTGTGCCGGTGAACAGCGTGCTGGACGTGGGCTGCGGCATCGGGCTGTGGAAGGGCATCGTGGCGCAGCATTTTCCAGGGGCTAGCTACCAGGGCGTGGAGTTCAGCCCCTACCTGTGCGAGCGCTTTGGTTGGCAGCAAGGCTCGGTGGTGGACTATGTGGCCGATAAGCCGTTTGACCTGGTCATCTGCCAGGGCGTGCTGCCCTACCTGAGCCCGCCAGACCTGAAGGCCGCGCTGCTCAACCTGGGCCGCCTGACGAAAGGCGCGCTGTATGTCGAGGCCGTGTCGCGCGAGGACTTTGAGCGCGACATCATCGACGAAGAGATCACCGACAGCCGCGTGTTCCGCCACCGCGCCGACCTGTACCGGCGCGGTCTGCAAGAAGGCGCCATTGAACTGGGCGGCGGCGTGTGGCTCAGCCGCAAGGCCGAGCTGCCGCTGTTTGCGCTGGAGCAGGCGGGCGGGCAGTGACGGCGCTTGCCGCAATCGCCCCGCCGCATGCCGTGTCGCGCCTGCGCACCGAGCGCCTGGCCCGCAGCGCCAAGCCGTTTCTGGCCCGCGGCGGCCCCAAGGGCGAGCGCTGCCCGGGCTGCCGCCTGGTGCCCAGCCACTGCCTTTGCGCCCTGCGCCCCACGCTGCCCACGCGTGCAGGCATGTGCCTGCTGATGGCGGACATCGAGCCGCTCAAACCCAGCAACACCGGCTGGCTGATTGCCGACGTGGTGGCCGACACCTATGCGTTTGGCTGGGCGCGCACCGAGGTGCACCCCGACCTGCTGGCGCTGCTGGCCGACCCGCAGTGGCAGCCGTATGTGGTGTTCCCGGGTGAGTTTGTGGAGCCCGAGCGCGTGGTCACGCAGTTGGCGGATTTGCAAGCAACCGGCAAGCGCCCGCTGTTTGTGCTGCTGGACGCCACCTGGCCTGAGGCGCGCAAGATGTTCCGCAAGAGCCCGTACCTCAGCCACCTGCCCGTGCTCAGCCTGGCGCCCGAGCAGCTGTCGCGCTACCACCTGCGCCGGTCCAACCGCACGGACCATTTCTGCACGTCCGAGGTGGGCGCACTGTGCCTGGAACTGGCGGGCGAGCTGCATGCCGCGCAGACGCTGGAGGCGTACCTGGACGTGTTCACCAACCACTACCTCCAGGCCAAGCACCAGCTGCCGGTGGATGCCAGCGATGCGGTGCACCAGCGGCTGCACGATCTGCGCGGCCCGGGCTGATTGCGCCACACGGGCAAAATGCACCGATGAAAGCACCCCCCCGCCTGCAGTCCCTCATCGAGGAAGGCCTGATCGACACCGTGGTTCGCCAGCTCATGAGCGGCAAGGAAGCCATGGTTTTTGTGGTGCGCAACGGCGACCACACGCTGTGCGCCAAGATCTACAAAGAGGCCAACAACCGCAGCTTTCGGCAGGCGGTGGACTACACCGAAAACCGCAAGGTCAAAAACTCACGCTCGGCGCGTGCCATGGCCAAGGGCAGCAAGTTTGGCCGACAAGAGCAAGAGGCCGCCTGGCAAAGCGCCGAAGTCGATGCGCTGTACCGCCTGGCCGCTGCCGGCGTGCGCGTGCCGCAGCCCTATAACTTTCATGACGGCGTGCTGCTCATGGAGCTGGTGACCGACGCCCATGGCGATGCCGCCCCGCGCCTGAACGATGTGAGCTTTACGCCCGAAGACGCGCGTACCCACCACGCCACGCTGGTGGCCGAGGTGGTGCGCATGCTCTGTGCGGGCGTGGTGCACGGTGACTTGTCGGAGTTCAACATCCTGCTGGCACATCTTCCGGGCGTAAACGGGGCTGAGGCTGCGGAGGGCCCGGTGATCATCGACCTGCCCCAGGCGGTGGATGCCGCAGGCAACAACCACGCCCAGCGCATGTTGATGCGTGACGTGGCCAACCTGCGCGAGTTCTTCGGGCAGTACGCGCCCGAGCTGCGCACCACGCAATACGGACCTGAGATTTGGAGCCTGTACCAGAGCGGGCTGTTGACCAACGAAACACCGCTGACCGGTCGCTATGCCCCAGAGCACGTGGACGTGGACATGCAGGCCGTGCTGCGCGAGATTGACGATGCGCGCGACGAAGACGCAGCGCGCAGGTTGCGCATGGCAGCGGGCTGATGGGTGACTCCTGATTTGATAGCTGGTGGCGCTTTCGTATTAAGCGCTGGAGGCCAATTTGGCTTGATTTTTAAGCCCGCGCAGTGTCAATCTGGGCGCAGGTGCCTTACAGTAGCCGCCCGCAGCACGCAAACCCGCCCGCTCGCCCACACATCACAGCCCACCAGGGCTGCCCCCCCATGCTGACCAAAGACATAGTCCGACAGAACGACCTCAAACCCATGGCGCTGTGCGAGCCCTGCCAGGGCATCCAGCGCAACTGGCGCAAGGCGCCGGGCCACGCCGAACTGGTGCAGCGCGGCAACCGCAAGGAAGAGCGCGACGACGGCAACGTCACCATCACCCGCTACGTGTGCGACCGCTGCGGTACGGCGTGGGAGTACGAAAACGACAAGAACAACCAGAAGGCTGGCTGGTCGGTGGTGGGGCGCTGAGGATTCAAAAAAGATAGCTGTTAGCGCTTGATAGGTAAGCGCTAGCGCCTGATTTGATCTGAAATATACCCCCGCCTCGGCACCGTTGTTGGACAACGGCATCGCCACGAATCGCGGCGTTGGGGGCTCCCTCTCCCCTTGTGGGAGAGGGCGGGGGGAGAGGGGTGGTTGTGGGCGCAGTGCTGGTGCGACCCCCTCTCCCCAACCCTCTCCCACGAGGGGAGAGGGAGTGCCCAAGCGCTATCGGGGAGGGCGGGCTGTTCAGCCGCCCACATGGCGCGCATTCTCTGCCGCGATGGAGCGGAAATCTGCTGACACCCGCTCGTCCACCGCTGCGGCCTTCCAGAACGCCAGCGCCAGGCCCCGCGCCTCATCCCACTCGCCCAGCGTCGCAGCGGTGGGTTGCAAGGGGCGACTGGCAAAGTCGCGGGGAACCAGTTCGCCGCCCACCGGCGCATACAACATGGGCAGCATGTCGTAGGTGGGCGACAGCGCCCAGTCGTCGCCCCGCAGCACCAGCGAGATGTTGCCGTAGTGCCGGTCGGTGTTGGCGATGAGCTGGCCGTACGCCTCCAGCAGTCGCAGCGTGCGCGCATCGGCCTGCGTGAGCAGGTTTCGCGCGGCCATTCGGTTGGCGGTGGCGGCCCAGTTGTCGATCTCGCCCACGTATTCGGCGTTGTAGACCTGCAGCGACACCATGCCCAACCGGCCGCCCAGCGGCGCATCGGCCGACAGCGGAGTGCGGTCAAACCGTTCTGATTCCAGAAACACCCGCCCCGCGCCCATGAACAGCTGCGTGGGCGCAGCAGGCAGCCCGGCCTGTGCCAGCGTGTGCAGCGCCAAGTGTTCGCACACCAGCAGGTCGCGCATGCGCTGGTCGGTGGCGGAATCGCCTGCGGGCGAGAACTTGACGATTACGTGGCGCCCGGCGGTGATGGTGCAGAACTTGGGCTGCTCGCCGCCTGCCGACGAACCCAGGTGGGTGCCCCGCATGGCTTGCTCGGCCAGTGCAGGGTATTCAGCGGCAGAGTCCACCCGCGATGCGAGCGCGGGTAGCGTGTGAAACCGCTGAAAAGCCGCCTCGCCCATGATGAGGTTGCCCGGCAGGTCGTCGCCATACAGCGTCATCGCGCGCAGCACGTCGTCGTCGCTCCAGTGGCCCGGGTCGTGGCCCAGTTGCAGCTCGGGGTGGGCATGGGCAAAGGTGCGGCCCATAAAGCCCTGGGGCCGCATGTCGTCCAGAAACCAGGGCAGGCCGTCGTGGCGGCGGTGTTCACCGTCCACCTCGTCCACCCAGAACGCGCCACCCTCCAGGGGCACCAACCGCGCAAACGGCGAAGGGTGGCCTTGTGCGTCAATGTGCATCACCAGCACCTCGTTGCCCACGCCCGCCACGGTGCGCGGCAGCACATAGCGCTGCGAGCGCGCCGCGCCCACTTTCTGCACCTGCCCGGCATGAATCAGGGGCGCCAGCGCGCGCGACACGGTGGGCTGGCTCACGCCCAGCAGCGCCTGCAGCTCAGCGCTGGTCAGCACGCCACCCTGGCGGCGCAGGGCTTGCAGGGCTTTGGGGGCAAGGTCATGGGGGCTGGGCATGAATCGCTATTTGAATAGATAAATTAATATGTAAATGGTTGATATTAAACAGATTTGTGAAAACTATGAATAGATAATTTACATCTCTGCGGGCGCGGCATTCCAGGCTGATCACAATCAACTGGCACCTTTTCGCCACACCCGTATCCGACCTCCCTTCAGGAGAACGCCCCCCATGCTGCACCGCCGCCAGTTTTTGAGCACCACCGCCACGACCACTGGCGTGGCCTTGGGGGCGGGCGTCTTGTTGCTGTCGGCCCGGGGCGCATGGGCCCAGCCTGGTTACACCGTGCCACTGGCGCAACTGCAGGCGATGGTGGCCACCAAGTTTCCACGCACGGTGCCGTTGCAGGGTTTGGTAGACCTCACGCTGCAGGCACCGCTGTTGCGCTTGCTGCCCGAGGTAAACCGCCTGGGTGCTGCCATGGTGGTGGATGCGGCAGGCCCCGTACTGCGCAGCAGCCATGCGGGCAGCTTCGATGTGGAGTTTGCGCTGCGCTACGAAGCCAGCGACCGCACGCTGCGCGCCCACCAGATCCGGCTGGGGCGGCTCGATTTCCCTTCCCTCAAACCGGCCGTCAACGAACTCCTCAACGTCTATGCCCCCGTGCTGGCCGAACAATCGCTGCGCGAGGTCACCCTGCACCAGCTGCGCCCGCAAGACACGGCCCTGTTTGATGGCCTGGGTTTGCAGCCCGGGCCCATCACGGTGACGGCCACGGGGCTCACAGTAGCGTTGGTGGGCAGGCAGCCGTGATCACGTCCTTGTGGGCTAAATGCTACTGAAATCATAGCTGTCAGCGCATGATGGCAAAGCGCTAAAGGCCAAAAAGGCCAAAAAGACCATGATTTTTGGAGGCGGCTCGGGCCGAAGGTGTTGTCTGCACGCCCGCCGCGCGACGCGGGGCCGCCGCAATGAAAACGGGCTGGCACCTTGCAGCGCCAGCCCGTAAAGGGGTCAAACACCCCGGCTCAGCGCCCGCCATGCGGGCCTGAGGTGTGCCCTTACAGGCAGCAGTTCAGCATTTCCAGGCAGCAGTCGACCAGGTCGCCGCAGCAGTCTGATGCAGCCATAGCGGCACCAGAGGCCAGCAGCAGGCCCACGAATGCAGTCATTTTGAGAAAACGGTGTGGTTGCTTCATGGTGAAGTCCTTGTGATAAACGGTAACTAAAAAGGGTGAAAACAGACCAAAAAAGCCCCTTGTGGCAAAGCTGCCAGTCGGTGACCTGTTGGTAAACCGCTATCCCGGGGGCGTCCACGGCGCGTAGGCAGGGAAAGGCAGCGCCCATTGCGACTGCGCCGGGCCCCAGGGTACGACGGCTGCCGTGCCCGACCGCAGCGGTTCGGCCTTCGCGGCGGGCTGGGTGCACGTGCTGCAGTTCGCCACGCACAGGCTCATCATGTCGTAGCACTCTTCCTGGCAGCAGGTGTTGTACGGCGCCACCGAAGCAGCCGCCGTATGTGCCACAAACACACAGCTCAGCAACAAAACCCAGATGGCAACCCATGAACGCATAGGGCGCACTATAGGCAGATTGAGCGGTGGGGTACGGCCCGACCAGAGTAGTTCGCTCTGTTGAAAGGGCATTGCAAGGGCGTGGGCGGCGTAGCGGGCGTGCGGGTGGCGTCCACGTGGCGGGCGCTGCGCAAACAAAGTTCGTCAATAAGCAAACCTCCAAACCACAGCGCGCGCGCAGTAGCGCTGCGCCTACAACCGCCGCTCCACCCTGTCCAGCAGCCGCTGGCCCACGGCATCCAGCATCGGCTGTGGCATTCGCGCACTTCCCAAGGAAACTGCGCGTCCATGGCATGGACGAGAAGCGCAACGCAAAAAATAGATACGTTGATATCAAAACTATAGCTACTGCCGCCTGTTGGACAAGCGCTGGAGCCTGATTTCCCTATATTTTCTGGCAGCGCACCACACGCAGCCCTCCACTGTCCTGCCCGCCGCATCGCACTGTTCCACCCGCCGCTCTTCTGCCCAGGCACCATTGGCTCCATATTCCACAGGCTGACCGCCCCGTCGTGGCGGTGCCCAACACGAGGAGCCTTCGTATGTCGTCGTCCACACCTGCTGCTACTGCAACCGCCATCCCGGTGCCCATCCTCCGCGCCCAACTGCTCGGCCCGCAGTGGCCCACGCTCGACCCGTTTCTTTTCTGCGCCCACCACGACGATGCTTACCCCGCAGGCAACGCCGCGTTCGGCCCGGCCGTGCCGATTGAAGACCGCCAGATCGGCAGCGACTTCAGCGGCAAGGACGGCTGGAGCATGTACCACGGCGACACGGTGCCAGGCTTTCCGGGCCACCCGCACCGGGGCTTCGAAACCGTGACGCTGGTGCGCAAGGGGCTCATTGACCATTCCGATTCGCTGGGCGCTGCCGCGCGTTTTGGCGGCGGCGATGTGCAGTGGGTCACGGCCGGCAAGGGCATCGTGCATTCCGAGATGTTCCCGCTGCTCAATGCCACCGAGTCCAACCCTCTGGAGCTGTTCCAGATCTGGCTGAACCTGCCCGCCAAAAACAAGATGGTGGCGCCGCACTTCACCATGCTGTGGAACGAGCGCATCCCGCGCCTGGTGCACCACGACGCTGCAGGCCGCGCCACCACGGTGACAGTGGTGGCCGGTGCGCTGCCCGGCGCGCCCGATCCGCTGTCGCCGCCGCCCGAGTCATGGGCCTCGCAGCCCGAAGGCGACGTGGCCATCTGGACGCTGCACCTGGAGCCAGGTGCCGAATGGACACTGCCCGCAGCGAAGGGGCAGAACACGCAGCGCATGCTGTATTTCTTCGTCGGCGACAGCCTGCGCGTGGGCCCGCAGGACGTAGACCGCCATGCGGCGCTGGAGGTGCGCGCCACCGAGGACTGGGTGCTGACCAACACTGGCCCCACCCCCGTGGAATGCCTGGTGTTGCAGGGCCGCCCCATTGGCGAGCCCGTGGCGCAGTACGGCCCGTTTGTGATGAACACGCAGGCCGAGATCATGCAGGCCATGAACGACTACCGCCGCACCCAGTTCGGCGGCTGGCCTTGGGCCGAGCAGGACCCGGTGCATGGCACCGAGGCACGGCGGTTTGCGCGGTATCCGGGGCAGACAGAGGAAGAGCGCCCGGCAGAAGCGGCCTTTGGCGCATAACCCGTCCACGGGGCGAGCGGCAGGCGCCTCGCGCCTCGCGCCTCGTGGACAATTCGGGGTTTTGATCGCGCAGCAGCGGGTGGCAATGCCCGTCAAACTGCGCTGTTTCTTTCACCGTCTGAAAACGCAAGCAACACCATGGCCACCACCATCACCAAAGACTCCGCCGTCACCATCACCTACAAGGTCACCACGCCCGCAGGCAAGCCGCTGGACGGCGGCAGCCTGTCGTACCTGCACGGCGGCTACGAAAACATCTTCGCCAAGGTCGAAACCGCGCTGGAAGGCCAGGCTGTCGGCTTCAGCACCGCGCTGGACCTGGCCGTGGAAGACGCGTTCGGCGCCCGTGACGAAAGCCTAGTGCGCACCATCCCCAAGGCCGAGTTCCCCCCAGGTGTGAAGGTGGGCGGCCAGTTGCAGGGCGTGGGCAGCGACGGCCAGCCCGCCGTGTTCAACGTCGTCAAGATCAAGGGCCCCGAAGTGCACCTGGACGGCAACCACCCGCTGGCCGGGCAGGCGCTGAAGTTCAGCTGCAAGGTCACCGAAGTGCGCGCCGCCAGTGCTGAAGAAATTGCGCACCGGCATGTGCATGGGGCGCATGGGCACCAGCACTGAGCCCGCGGGCTGACCGCGGCCACGGGTGCCGCCTGGTCCGCGGATGCCGACGCCGGTTCAGGTGGGCGGGGCTGGCGTTACAGGGAGGCCGGTTGAGACGCCGCCGGGGGTACGGCCTCACCACCCCTGCGCCGTGGAATCAAATCCTCGTCCAGCAAGGCCTCGATGCGCGCAAAGATCTCATGGCGTGAGAACGGCTTCTTCATGAAATCGTCGGCGCCGATGCGGTTGGCATAGAACTGCTCGGTAGCGTGCTCGTTGCCACTGATCATGATCACCGGTATGTGCTGCGAGGCGGGCAACTTGCGGATGGCGCGCAGTGCATTGAAGCCGTTCATGCCCGGCAGGATGATGTCCAGGAAGATCAGGTCCGGTGGGTCCTCTGCGATCATGGCGAGGCCCTGCTCGGCATCCAGCGCGTCACGGGTGTCATAGCCAGCCGAGCGCAGCGCCTTGCGCAGCACCGCCACCACCGTGGGCGAGTCGTCGATGATCAGTACCGTGGTGCCCTTGCGCGCGTTGACGCGTTTGTTGTGGCGTCGCTCCACAGGCGCCGTGGGCTGGGCAGGACTGGCGTCGCCCCGGCCCGTCGGCTTGCGCACAGTGGCCAAAAGCCGGTCGAAGATGCTCATGGTGCTGTCTCGTTTCTTGATTGCGTCCACCCCACAGGGCGCAAGTATCCCAGATGCGCAATTCCTGCCCCGGCTCCGCCTGCCTGAAGGCTTCGATCTTCGGCACGGTTGTTCGTCCAGCGCCGGTGTGTATCTTCAAATTTAATAGCTACTAACGCTTTATCGGCCTGCGGTACAGGCCGAAAGCTTCATGAATCCGCTTCGTCCCTGCGGGGTGCTTGCTGCAGCGGGTTGATGCGGCGGCGCGGCACGGTGGCGTCGGCCTCCACCATGCGCGCACTGCGCTCATGTGCGGTCTGGGTCAGTTCGCTGATCAGCGCGGCCTCGGGCAGGTTGTGCCAGTAGCGCGTGGGCATCTCTTTTTTCATCATGTTCAGCTTGAGCCGCGCGGGGTTGAAGATGTGGCGGTAGTAGGTGAGCCACAGCGCCTCGCCTGCGTCGGGCGGTGGCGCGTCGCTGCGCTGCGCGCCGGGGCCGGTGTGCAGGTGCATGCCGTCCCAGCGCACGCAGGCATCGGGCGTAAGGATGGCCCAGTGCATCTGCGTAAAGCGCCGAATGAAGAAGCCCGCATTGGCTTCTGTGATGAAGTGGTCGGGCTCGAACCAGGCCATGTGCACTGTCTGCCCATCGGGTTGCATCACGGGGCGAAAGCGCACAAACGCATGCATCTTGTGTTTGTCGCGCGCCACCGCGCGGGCCATGTGGTGGGCCTGCATGCGGTCGGCGTCCAGCGGGTCGTGGCGCACTTCGGGATGCTGGGTCATGCGCCAGAGCAGGCGGTACATCAACGCAAAACGCGCGGGGTCGCGGTGCAGAATCAGGGCCTGGCACAAGCGCACAAAGTCGGGCGGCACCTGGGGCGCGGCGTGTGTGGCGGGCAGGGTGGCCCATCCGGGCGGCGATGGTGTCGCTGCGGGTTCGCTGTCGATGCTGGCAAACAGGTCGTCGGCTGCGTCGCCAGCGGTAAACCAGTCCACCTGCTCGGGCAACACCCCGGCCTGCACCAGTGCGCGGGCAGCACGGCGAAAGCCTGCCCAGTCCGTGGGATGCTCCAGCGTGACGCTGTGGCGCTCCGGTGGGGTTAGCGCGAGGGGTTGCATCGGCCTCAATCGAACAGCCCGCGCTGCAACGGTGGCGGCGCCAACTGCGCAGCCAGATCGGTGGCGTCCAGCGCGCGCCCGGGGCGGTAATCGGCGGCCTCCACAAACGGAAGCACCTTTTTGAGTGGCACATGCAGCCGCGCCAGGTCGGCATGCCGCAGGCGGCGTACGCGGCGCGCGGCCAGCAGGCGGTCTACCGTTTGCACACCAAAGCCGGGCACGCGCAGCAGCAGCTCGCGCGGGGCGGTGTTCAGGTTGACGGGGAAGCGTTCGCGGTGTGCCAGCGCCCAGGCCAGCTTGGGGTCCATGTCCAGCGCCAGCATGCCGCCCTGGCTGGGCGGCACGATTTCTTCGTGCGCAAAGCCGTAAAAGCGCATCAGCCAGTCGGCCTGGTACAGCCGGTGCTCGCGCACCGTGGGCGGCGCGATCAGCGGCAGGGCTCGCGCCGCGTCGGGGATGGGGCTGAACGCCGAGTAATACACGCGCCGCAGCCGGTGCACGCCATACAGCCGCGCGCTGGTGGCCAGGATGGTGCGGTCGCTGGTGGCATCGGCGCCCACGATCATCTGCGTGCTCTGTCCGCCGGGCGCAAAGTGCGGCACGCTGGCGCGGCGGGTGGTGCGGGACTGCGGCATGGACACGATGGCCTGCGCGGCCTGTTCCTTGCGCGCGGCGCGTGATTCGCCAATGTGGAGGGCCATGCGCGCCATGGAGCGGTCGATGGCGGCGCTGTCCTTCTCGGGCGCCAGCGCCTTCAGGCCCTCGGCGGTGGGCAGCTCGATGTTGATGGACAGCCGGTCCGCATAGCGGCCGGCGCGCTCCAACAGCTCGGGCGATGCGTCGGGGATTGTTTTGAGATGGATGTAGCCGCGAAAGTCGTGCTCCTCGCGCAGCACACGGGCCACCTCCACCACCTGCTCCATGGTGTAGTCGGGGCTCTGGATGATGCCGCTGGACAGGAACAGCCCCTCGATGCAGTTGCGCCGGTAAAAGTCGAGCGTGAGCTGCACGACCTCGTCGACCGTGAAGCGTGCGCGCGGCACGTTGCTCGTCACCCGGTTCACGCAATACAGGCAGTCGTACTGGCAAAAGTTGGTGAGCAAAATCTTGAGCAGCGAGATGCAGCGCCCGTCCGGCGCATAGCTGTGGCAAATGCCCATGCCCTCGGTAGAGCCCATGCCCCGCCCGCCCACCGAGTCGCGCGGCGCAGCGCCACTCGATGCACACGAGGCGTCGTATTTGGCGGCGTCGGCCAGGATGGCAAGTTTGGACTGCAAATTCACTGTATGAATTTACAGTAAATGGCATGCCCGACACCCGTCAGGGGTCAAGCAACGGGATGGCGGCGATTCAAATTTGATAGCTATTAGCGCTTGATGGATAAGCGCTAGATGCCAAAAACACCAAAAATTCAGATGCCGCGGTGCCAGACGTTTGATCGCTCAGGGCTGCCTGGCCAGCGCACGGCGCAGCAGCCGCGATGCGCGCTCGCGCAGTGGCGAAGACGGGTGGCGTGCGGGTGCGCGCGGGTTGGCTTTGGCCAGCTCACACGCGCTCAGAAAATCTTCCAGGATGGCGGTGTCGTCCAGCGTGTCGGAGCCGGTTTTGTGGAACTCGGGGTGCCACTGCGTGGCGGCAATGTAGCCGCGCCCCGGGGCCGGTTGCAGGCGGATGGCCTCGGGTACGCCGTCGGGTTCGCTCAGCGCCTCGACCACAAAATCGGGCGCCACGCGCTTGATGCCCTGGTGGTGGATGCTGTTGACACGCGCGCGCGGCGTGTCGGGGTATAGCTTGGCCATGTGCGAGCCGGGCACGATCTGGATGTCGTGGAAATGCTGGTCGTAGGTGCTGGCGTTGCGGTGCTGTTGGGCGCCGGGGTGCTGTGTTTCGATGTCCTGGTAAAGCGCGCCGCCGAACGCCACGTTGATCAGCTGCAGGCCCCGGCAGACACCAAAAATGGGCTTGCCTACCTGCGCAAATGCTTTCACCACCGCCAGGTCGTACAGGTCACGCACGCGGTCGCCCACCCACTCGTCGCGCAGCGGCTCCTCACCGTAGTTGCCTGGCCACACGTCGGCACCACCGTGCATGACGATGCCGTCGAGCCACTCGGCATAGTGGTCCAGTGTGACGTCGCCGCGTGCCGTGTCGCCCGTGGGGCAGGGCACCATCACCACCATGGCACCGGCCGACATGATCCAGTGCGCGATGGACTGCTCCACGTACTGCAGGGTTTTGCCCGTGAAAAGCGGGCGGGCGGGGTCGGCGTGTTGGAAACAGGCGGACAAACCAATCTTGAGGCGGCGGGCTGCGGGCATATGAGGGGCTCCGTGGGCGCAATGAATGCGCCTAGGTTGCAATGCAATAGGGGTGCCTCTTTGTAGCACCGGACGCTAAACCCCCTTGTAGGAAAGGGCCGTGCAGCGCAAGCGACATGGGCTGCGCATTCCCCGTCTCCGGCCGGTCTGCGGCCCGCACCTGGGGCGACCAGGGGTCTTGAGGTGCGCGTGAACAGCACCAGAAAAATTTACGCTTAGCGCCCGGTGTGTCCGTGTTGGAAGCCCTGCGCAGCGAGGGCATCGACATGCTCACCTGGCGCGAGCAGGGTGTGTTTGGAACCTGCATTGCGGGTGCGCCGCTAACGAGCAGTTCTTGCCCTGCGGATCGCCCGCGCGAGCGAGGATATTCGTCTTGGATCTCTGAAAAAAAGGCCTGGCAGCCACTATGGCTACCAGGCCTTTCCCGGATGAGTACTGCGGTTTTTGATGACTGCGGGGAGTCAAGTCTGACAGCCTCCTGGAGCAGCGTTTCACGCTATCCGGCACTTAAAACCGCGTCTTTTCGGCCAGGGATGCGTTGCAAATCCTCGCGATACCTGCGTGTATCGCTGTGGTTTGCGCCTTGCCCGACCAAAAATCCATCGGTTTTCAATGCGCCGTCAAGCGTGCATCACCACACGGGTTGACTAAAAATCACTCTTCTACCGATGCCCGAATGGTGTCGCGGCCATTGCGGTCTTTCACGCGGCCCAGGTCGGTGTCCAGGGCACGGGCCAGTTTGTCGGCGGCGCCGATGAATGCGTTGGCCATCTTGTCAGCCTCATCGGTGACGGTAACAGGCTGGCGGCCGGTGACACGCGCTTCTATCCGGCAGCGCTTGTCATTGGCGCCGGACTTTCCGGCATCCAGATCCGTCAAAAAAACCTCCAACCGCGTGATGTGGTCCTGAAAGCGCGACAGGCGGGCCTTGGACTCGTCCGTGATCCATTGGGCCAGCGACTCACCGCCGTGGATGTGGTCGTCGGTGTTGACTTGTACTTGCATGGAGTTTCTCCTTGAAGGGTGTTCCGAGAGGGCCACCGCCCGCCCATGGGGCCGGTGCGGCAGTCTGCGAACCCTTATGTTCGCACCTTTCGTCTGCGGGTCGGCAAGAACCTGATCGTTGTCGGGTCTCTATCGCTTCAGCATGGCGCGCTGACCCGCGGCGGGGCCGTGCTGCTGCCCTGAAGTATTCGAGGTGGATGTGGTCCTGCGCCCAGCCCTGTGCCTTGGCGGTGTTCACCGCGGGGTCCATGTGGCCCGCCTGGCCCCACACGAACAAGCGCCGGTCCGGTCTGGGCGCAACGTGCGGGCTGCGCTGTCGGGCCAAGCGGGTGGGCAGATGCATGGCAACATGGCGGCGCTTGCGCTGATCCGCCGCAATGCTTGGCCTCAGGGTTTCACCGGTTTCATATCAATTCGGCATAGCTGAAAGTCCGCCATAGAACTGGCATGTGGGCGCAACCCCATGCACAGTGAGGTCCGAACAGGTTTCAACCGACCAGTTTCACTGGAGCCCCTTAAGCCTCAGCGCGGTTCCATCGGTACAGACAGATCAATCGGAGACAAAAAATGACCTTCCTCAAGCGACGCACCGCCATGACGGTGATGGGGGCCGTGGCCCTGGCCACCCTGGCCACCACCGCTGCGGCCCAGACGGTGACCCTGCGACTGCACCAGTTTCTGCCGCCGCAGGCCACCATTCCCGCCAAGGCGCTGGTGCCTTGGGCCCAGAAGGTCGAAGCCGAATCGGGCGGCAAGATCAAGGTGCAACTGTTCCACGCCATGCAACTGGGTGGTGCGCCGCCACAGTTGTTTGACCAGGCACGCGATGGCGTGGTGGACCTGACCTGGACGGTGCTGGGCTATACGCCGGGGCGTTTTCCGAAAACCGAAGTGTTCGAGCTGCCTTTCATGAGTGGCAGCGCCGAAGCCTCTTCGCGCGCCATTCACGAATACGTTGAAAAATTTGCTGCCGACGAGTTCAAGGACGTCAAGCTGATCGCCGTGCACACGCATGGCCCGGGCTTGTTCCACACCAAGGCACCTGTGACCGGGCTGGAAAGCCTGCGCGGCATGAAGATCCGCGGCGGCTCGCGCATCATCAATAACATGTTGACCAAGCTGGGCGCCACGCCGGTCGGCATGCCCGTGCCCGCCGTGACCGAAGCGCTGTCCAAGGGCGTGATCGACGGCACCACCATTCCGTGGGAGGTGACGCCTTCGCTGAAGGTGACCGAGCTGGTAAAGAACCACACCACCTTTGCCGGCAAGGAAGGCCTGTACACGCAGACCTTTGCGTTCTCGATGAACAAGGCCAGCTACGACAAGCTGCCGCCCGACCTCAAGGCTGTGATCGACAAGAACTCCGGCATTGAGGCCGCTGCCATGTTTGGCCGTGTGATGGACGAAGGTGACAAGGTGGGCCGCGAGATCGCTGAAAAGGCGAAGAACAACATTGTGGCACTGGATGTTGCGGAAACGCAGCGCTGGCGCCGGACTGCCGCCACGGTGGAAACCGACTGGATCAACGAAGTCAAGTCCAAGGGTATTGACGGCGCCAAGCTCGCCGCTGAAGCCCGCGCATTGATCGCCAAGCACGGCAAGTAAGCCGTCCGCCCCTGGGCCTCTATGGCCGTCCTTGTGAATGCGTTCTCAGGGGCGGCTTTTTATTGTGCCGAAGGGTGGGCATTGGCGGAAAATTCCCCCCACCTTCGGCTTCTCTGCAGGAAAAAATCCGCATGATTGCTTTCATCTACCGGCTGTCCCGCTGGTCGGCCATCGTGGGCGGCATTGTGCTGGTCGCTATCACCCTCATGATCGTTGTCAGCATCTCGGGCCGCGCATTGATTGGCCTCGGGCTGGGCCCGGTGCCCGGTGACTTTGAGTTGGTGGAAATGGGTACGGCCGTGGCCGTGCTGTTCTTTCTGCCCTGGACCTATCTCAAAGGCGGCCATGCCACGGTAGACCTGCTCTACATGCACCTGCCCGCGTGGGCCAAGCGTGCGGTGGTCATGGTCAGCGACCTGCTGATGCTGGCGGTCTGGCTCATCCTGACCTGGAAGCTCTACGAGGGCATGGTCGAGAAAAAACAATACATGGAAACCACCTTCATTCTGGCCATGCCCCTGTGGTGGGCCTATGCCGCCTGCCTGGTGGGCGCCATCATTGGCTGCCTGGCCTACATTGCACGCACTGCCACCCTGTTGGGCCTGGGCAAAGAGCCTGAAGGCTGGACCACCGAAGCGGGAGCGCATTGATGAGCGGCGTTGAACTTGCGGCCTGGTCGTTCCCGATCCTGCTGTTCCTTATCTTTGTGCGCATCCCCATTGGCCTGGCCATGCTGGTCTGCGGCCTGGTGGGCGCGTGGCTGGTCTATGGCACCACGGCACCCGTGCTCAACCAACTCAAGCAGGTCACGTACAGCACGTTCTCCAGCTACTCGCTGTCGGTCATCCCGCTGTTTTTGCTGATGGGGCAGTTTGCGGCGTTGGGCGGTTTGTCGCAGGCGCTGTTCAAGGCGGCCGAAGCGTGGATCGGCCACCGCAAGGGCGGCGTGGCCATGGCGGCTGTGGGTGCGTGCGCAGGTTTTGGCGCCATCTGCGGCTCATCGCTGGCCACGGCCGCCACCATGGGCCAGGTGGCGCTGCCCGAGCTGAAGAAGGCAGGCTACGCAGGTGGCATCTCCACTGCCACGCTGGCGGCCGGTGGCACGCTGGGCATCTTGATTCCGCCTTCGGTGGTACTGGTGATCTACGCCATCCTGACCGAGCAGAACATTGCCAAGCTCTTTCTGGCTGCGTTTGTGCCGGGCATCATGGCGGCCATTGGCTACGTCATTGTGATTGCGTTGTACGCCCGGTTGCGTCCTAAAGAGATGGGCACGGTGCCGCCCATGCCCATGGCCGAGCGCTGGAAAGCCACGGCCAAGGTCTGGCCCGTAATGCTGATTTTTGTGGCAGTCGTCGGCGGTATCTACCTCGGCTTCTTTACCCCCACCGAGGGCGCTGCCGTAGGGGCATTTGGCACCGGCGTGGCCGCCTGGATGTCGGGCGGGCTGAACCGCAAGACCTTGGTTGGCGCTGTGATGGGCACAGCGGTGGCCACCGGCATGATCTTCATGATCGTGCTCGGTGCGGGCGTCTACAACACGTTTCTCGCGCTATCGCAGCTGCCTCAGGAGGCCGCGCAGATGGTGGTCGGTTCGGGCCTGAGCCCGATGGTGGTGCTCATTGCCATATTGTTCATCTACGTGGTGCTGGGGTGCTTCATGGATTCGTTGTCCATGATCCTGCTGACCATCCCGGTGTTCTTCCCCATCGTCACCGCGCTGGACTTTGGCCTCACGCCCGAAGAGTTCGCCATCTGGTTCGGCATTCTGGTGCTGATCGTGGTGGAGGTTGGCCTCATCACACCGCCCGTGGGCATGAACCTTTTCGTGATCAACAGCATGGCCAAAGATGTGCCCATCACGGCCACCTACCGCGCCATCATGCCGTTTGTGGCCAGCGACTTCATTCGCACCGCGATCCTGGTGGCGTTCCCGAGCATCGTGGTCTTCGTATTGCGGTTTTGACATGCACCGCCGCAGCGTCTTGGTCACCTCTGCTGCGGCATCGTGGACGCTGACTTCGCTGCGGGGCTGGCCGAGCGGCGCTCTGCGATGTTGCCCGATGCGCTCACGGCGGTGGAATCGGGTGCTCAGGGGTTTGTGGCTTCGTCGTGGAACGCGCGGGTATCCCCATGCAGTGATGGTGTGATGGGCGCTCTGCAGCCGCCCAGTGGCGCAGGGGGCTTCAGTACAACGCCTGCAGCGTGGTGCGGATCAACTCCGCCATGGCTTGCTGCGTGAGTGTGGCCGGGCGCTGCGAACTCACTGCCAGAAACAGCTTGCTGCGTAGCCGGGGGTTGCCCTCATCGTCGCTGCTGCTGACGCGTTGCAAAGGCCGGGTGGTAAACACCTCGGGCTTGCCTGATGTGGTGACCGCATTCATGGGCAACACCGCGCACCCGGCGCCATCGGCCACCAGGTCCAGGATGGCAGCCACGCCATCGATCTCCAGACTGATCTGCGGGCGCTGGCCGTGTGCGGCCAGTTCTGATTCGACCAGCATGCGGATCGAGTTGGGGCGGGTGGGGATCACCAGCGGAAATCGTGTCAGCTCGTCCAGCGACACGGGCTCGCGCGCCAGCGCATCGGCTTCGGCATCTGTCTGGCCTGCGGGGCGGCGCTGCACCAGAAACAGGTCTTCTTCCAGCAGCGCCGTGATCTCGATGCCCGGCGCCGGGGCGGTGTTGTACAGCAGCGCAATGTCCAGCAGCCCCGTGGTCAGCGACTCGCGCATGGCCACCGACAACCCCTCGCTGATGGCCAGCGCTGCGTCGGGCAGCTTGACGCGAAACGCACGGGTCAGCGGCACCGTCAGCACCTTGGCAATGCTGGGCGGAAGGCCAATGGCCACACGCCCGGCGAGGCCCCCGCGCACGCGGCCCAACTCCTCGCGCGCTCGCTCCACCTGGTGCAGGATGCCGCGGCCATGCTCCAGCAGCAGCTTGCCCGCTTCGGTGGGCGTGGCACCCCGGCCGTTGCGCACCAGCAGGTTCTGGCGCAGCTCCACCTCCAGCAGGCGCACCTGGCGGCTCAGGGCGGGCTGGGCAATGTCCAGCACCACTGAGGCGCGCGTGAAGCTGCCCAGCTCGGCCACGCGCACGAAGTATTCGATCTGCTTGAGGTCCATGGGAGGGGGCTTTGCTATTTGCAATAGCTGTTGGTCGACGATCACGGAATGATATATCTGGTAGTGCCAGTGCCATCTTCTTGTTTGGCTCGACGCTGCCCACAATCAGCCGCATGGATTCCACCGTACGCAATGACGGGGCCACTCAGAGCCCCGCTGGAGACACCGCATGACACCGCCAGAAATTCGCGGCATCTCATCGATGGCCACGCGCCAGGTGCTGGCCGACTTGGTGGCCGGTTTTGCGCAACAGTCGGGGTCCCAGACCGCCATCGAATCGGTGGGCGGTGTGGACGCTGCCAAGCGCGTGGCGGCGGGGGAGGTCTTCGACGTGGTCATCCTTGCGTCGGATGCCATTGACAAGCTGCTTGCCGCAGGCCACCTGCTGCCCGGCAGCAAGGTGGACTGGGTGCACTCCGGCGTGGCCGTGGCCGTGCCTGCAGGCGCACCGTTGCCCGACATCCGCACCGAAGACGCCGTGCGCCAGACCGTGCTGGCCGCGCCCAGCATCAGCCTGTCCACCGGCCCCAGCGGTGTGGCGCTGGCCAAATTGTTTGAGCGCTGGGGCATTGCCGAGCAGATTGCCCCGCGCATGATGCAGGCGCCCCCCGGCATACCGGTGGGCTCGCTGGTGGCCAAGGGCGAAGTGGCCCTGGGCTTTCAGCAACTCAGCGAGCTGCTGCATGTGCAGGGCATCACCATCGTGGGCCCGCTGCCGCCCGCCATTCAGATCACGACCACGTTTTCAGCGGGCATTGGCGCGCTGTCGCAGCAGGTGGATGCCGCGCGTGCGCTGCTCGCCTATTTGGCATCGCCTCAGGCTGAAGATGCCAAACGCAAGCAGGGCATGGAGCCCGCCTGACCGATCACAAGAACACATTCCAGGAGCACCCCAACATGAGCCTCATCATCGACTGCCACGGCCACTACACCACGGCCCCCAAGGCGCTGGAGAACTGGCGCAACGCGCAGATCGCCGGCATCAAGGACCCGGCCGCCATGCCCAAAGTGGCAGACCTCCAGATCAGCGACGACGAACTGCGCGAATCCATCGAGACCAACCAGCTCAAGCTGATGAAGGAGCGCGGCAGCGACATCACGCTGTTCAGCCCGCGCGCGAGCTTCATGGCCCACCACATCGGCGACTTCAATGTGTCCAGCACCTGGGCGGCCATCTGCAACGAGCTGTGCTTTCGCGTCTCCACGCTGTTCCCCGACCACTTCGTTCCCGTGGCCATGCTGCCGCAGTCGCCGGGTGTCGATCCGGCCACCTGCATCCCCGAGCTGGAAAAGTGCGTGAAGGAATACGGCGCCGTGGGCATCAACCTGAACCCCGACCCGTCTGGCGGCCACTGGACCAGCCCGCCGCTGACCGACAAACACTGGTACCCCATCTACGAAAAGATGGTGGAGTACGACCTGCCCGCCATGATCCACGTGAGCACTAGCTGCAACGCGTGCTTCCACACCACCGGCGCGCACTACCTCAACGCCGACACCACGGCCTTCATGCAGCTGATCCAGGGTGACCTGTTCAAGGACTTCCCCACGCTCAAGTTCCTGATCCCGCACGGCGGCGGCGCGGTGCCTTACCACTGGGGCCGCTTCCGCGGGCTGGCGCAAGAGATGAAGAAGCCGCTGCTGGACGACCACCTGATGAACAACGTTTTCTTTGACACCTGCGTGTACCACCAGCCCGGCATTGATTTGCTCAACACCGTGATCCCGGTGAAGAACGTGCTGTTCGCCAGTGAAATGATTGGCGCCGTGCGCGGCATCGACCCGCAGACCGGCAACTACTACGACGACACCAAGCGCTACATCGAAGCGTCCAAGATCCTGAGTGCCGAAGACAAGCACCAGGTCTACGAAGGCAATGTGCGCCGCGTGTTCTCCCGACTCGATTCACGCCTGAAGGCAAAGGGGCTCTGACATGTTTGAACTAGGCGTTGTCTACCGCAACATCACCCGCGCCGACCGCGCAGCCGCCGACGGTCTGGCGGCTCTCGGCTCGGCCACTGTGCACGAGGCCATGGGCCGCGTGGGACTGCTCAAGCCGTACATGCGGCCCATCTACAGCGGCCAGCAGGTCAGCGGCACCGCAGTCACCGTGCTGCTGCAGCCCGGCGACAACTGGATGATGCATGTGGCCGCCGAGCAGATCCAGCCGGGCGACATCGTGGTGGCAGCGGTCACGTCCGAGTGCACCGACGGGTACTTCGGCGACCTGCTGGCCACCAGCTTCCAGGCGCGCGGCGCCCGCGCGCTCATCATCGACGCCGGTGTGCGCGACGTGAAAACGCTGCAGGAAATGAACTTCCCCGTGTGGAGCCGCGCCATCAGCAGCAAGGGCACCATCAAGGCCACGCTGGGCTCGGTGAACATCCCCGTGGTGTGCGCCGGTGCGCTGGTCACGCCGGGCGACGTGATCGTGGCCGATGACGACGGCGTGGTGTGTGTGCCCGCCGCCCGCGCGGCAGACACGCTGGCCGCCGCGCAAAAGCGCGAGAGCTTCGAAGGCGAAAAGCGCGCCAAGCTGGCCAGCGGCGTGCTGGGCCTCGATATGTACAACATGCGCCCCGGCCTGGAGAAGGCGGGTCTCAAGTACATCGACTGAGCAAGTTTTTAAGTTTGTTTGCCTGATTGGATCCATATAGCAGAGGGGGACATCCGCCGGTGCACCCGCAGCGGCGCTGGGGAATTTTTACTCCCTCTCCCCTCGCGGGAGAGGGTGGGGGAGAGGGGGCTGTACCCGCGCCGCGCCCGGTTCTTCCCCTCTCCCCGGCCCTCTCCCACAAGGGGAGAGGGAGTGAGAGTCATCTGAGATCGGCAACTAATCAGGGGTTTTTGGCCTCTAGCGCTTATCCATAAAGCGCTGGCAGCTATTTTTTATATAGCAAAGTAGTCAAGCATGTCTGAATTCACCAAAACCGAAGGTTTCACTAAAACCCCTGGCTGGCTGGACTGGTACACCGGCCCCAGCACGCCGCGCTTTCAGGTGCCTGCAGGCGCCGTGGATGCGCACTGCCACGTGTTCGGCCCGGGGGCAGAGTTCCCCTATGCGCCCGAGCGCAAGTACACGCCCTGCGATGCCAGCAAGCACCAGTTGTACGCCCTGCGCGACCACTTGGGTTTTGCGCGCAACGTGGTCGTGCAGGCCACCTGCCACGGTGCGGACAACCGCGCCATGGTCGATGCGTTGGTCAACTCCGGCGGCAAGGCGCGCGGCGTCGCCACCGTCAAGCGCTCGGTTACCGATGACGAACTGAAAGCCATGCACGACGCCGGTGTGCGCGGCGTACGGTTTAACTTCGTCAAACGCCTGGTGGACTTCACGCCCAAGGACGAGCTGATGGAAATTGCCGCGCGCATTGACAAGCTGGGCTGGCACGTGGTGATCTACTTCGAGGCGGTGGACTTGCCCGAGCTGTGGGACTTCTTCACCGCCTTGCCCACCACCGTGGTCGTGGACCACATGGGACGCCCCGATATAGCCAAGGGCGTGGACAGCGAAGAGTTCGCGCTGTTCCTCAAATTCATGCGCGAGCACCCCAATGTGTGGAGCAAGGTAAGTTGTCCGGAGCGACTTTCAGTCGCGGGGCCCCGAGCGCTCGATGGCGAACAGAATGCCTACACCGACGTGATCCCGTTCGCGCGCAAGGTGGTCGCAGAGTTCCCCGACCGCGTGCTGTGGGGCACCGACTGGCCCCACCCCAACCTCAAGGACCACATGCCCGACGATGGGTTGCTGGTCGATTTCATACCGCACATTGCACCCACCGCCGAGCTGCAAAAGAAGCTGCTGGTGGACAACCCGATGCGGCTCTATTGGCCCGAAGAAGTGGAGGTGAAGTAACCATGGCGCTCGACAAACCCTATCTGGACGTGCCCGGCACGACCATCTTCGACGCAGAGCAAAGCCGCAAGGGCTACTGGCTCAACCAGTTCTGCATGAGCCTCATGAAGGCCGAAAACCGCGCGCGTTTCAAGGCCGACGAAGACGCCTATCTGGCTGAATGGCCCATGACCGACGAGCAGCGCGCCGCAGTGCGCGCACGCGACCTGAACTGGGCCATGCGCACCGGCGGCAACATCTACTTTCTGGCCAAGCTGGGCGCGACGGACGGACTGTCGTTCCAGCAGATGGCGGGCAGCATGACCGGCATGAGCGAGCACGCCTACCGCGACATGATGATTGCCGGCGGCCGCAGCGCCGAGGGCAACCGCGTGACAGGTGAAGGCGGCAATGCCCAGGGCCCTGCGGCCCAGTCAGACGCCTGGAAGCAATGGGATCTGACGCACCAGGAAGCCCTGGCAGCGCAGATCATGGGCGACCACGCCACGCAGCAGGCTGCCGCTGGCAATGCGGTAGGCCCTGTGGAGCATGCGCGCATCACCGCATCGGTCTACACCTCGCACGTGCCCGCCATTGGCGCTGCCATCGACCTGGGCAAGACTGGCGAGCCCTACTGGCAGCCGCTGTTTGCAGGCTACGAGCCCTCCAAGCAGTGGATGCGCGACAACATGCCCGACGTGGTGTTCCTGGTCTACAACGACCACGCCACCAGTTTTGATCTGGGCATGATCCCCACCTTTGCCATCGGCACGGCCGCAGAGTTCGAACCCGCCGACGAAGGCTATGGCCCACGCCCCGTGCCCAAGGTCATGGGCCACCCGGACCTCGCCGCGCACATTGCGCAGTCGGTCATCCAGCAGGACTTTGACCTCACCATCGTCAACGACCTCAAGGTGGACCACGGCCTGACCGTGCCCATGAACCTGCTGTTCGGCTCGCCGCAAGAGTGGCCCGTCAAGGTCATCCCGTTTGCCGTCAACGTGGTGCAGTACCCCGTGCCTTCGGGCGCACGCTGCTTCGCGCTGGGCCAGGCCATCCGCCGCGCCATCGAGTCGTACGACGCGCCGCTCAAGGTGCAGATCTGGGGCACAGGCGGCATGAGCCACCAGCTGCAGGGCCCACGCGCAGGCCTCATCAACAAGGAATGGGACAACAAGTTCCTCGACCGCCTCATTGCCGAGCCCGCCGAGCTGGCCAAGGTGCCGCACATCGAATACGTGCGCGAAGCGGGCAGCGAAGGCATTGAGCTGGTGATGTGGCTGATTGCCCGGGGTGCCATGGCCGACGTGGCGGGCACAGGCCCCGCGCCCCATGTGGCGCACCGCTTCTTTCACGTGCCCGCCAGCAACACGGCGGTGGGGCATCTGATTCTTGAGAACTCATAAAGAAAGTACCCGAACCATGACCATCAAAGTCGCACTCGCAGGCGCTGGCGCCTTCGGCATCAAGCACCTGGACGGCATCCAAAACATCGACGGCGTCGAAGTCATCTCCCTCATCAGCCGCGACCTGGCCAAGACCCAGGAAGTCGCCGACAAGTACGGCATAGAGCACGTCACCACCGACCTGGCCGACGCCCTCGCCATCAAAGAGGTGGACGCCGTCATCCTGTGCACCCCCACGCAAATGCACGCCGAGCAGACCATCGCCTGCCTGAAAGCGGGCAAGCACGTGCAAGTCGAGATCCCGCTGGCCGACAGCTTGAAGGGGGCCGAAGACGTGGTGGCGATGCAAAAGCAGACCGGCCTGGTGGCGATGTGCGGCCACACCCGCCGCTTTAACCCCAGCCACCAGTACGTGCACCACAAGATTCAGAAGGGCGCGTTCAACATCCAGCAGATGGATGTGCAAACGTACTTCTTTCGCCGCACCAACACCAACGCGCTGGGCCAGGCCCGCAGCTGGACGGACCACCTGCTGTGGCACCACGCTGCCCACACCGTGGACCTGTTCGCCTACCAGGCCAACAGCCCCATCGTGCAGGCCAACGCCATCCAGGGCCCCATCCACCCCACGCTGGGCATCGCGATGGACATGAGCATCCAGCTCAAGGCCGCCAATGGCGCCATCTGCACGCTGAGCTTGAGCTTCAACAACGATGGCCCGCTGGGCACGTACTTCCGCTACATCGGCGACACCGCCACCTACCTGGCGCGGTATGACGACCTGTTCAACGGCAAGGACGAGAAGATCGATGTGTCGAAGGTGGACGTGTCGATGAACGGCATCGAACTGCAGGACCGCGAGTTCTTTGCCGCCATCAAGGAAGGCCGGGAACCCAATGCCAGCGTGGGCCGGGTGTTGGCGTGCTACCAGGTGCTGCACCAGTTGGAGCAGCAGCTGAACGCAGGCTGATTTCAAGCCAAATTGGCCTCTAGCGCTTATCCAATAAGCGCTAGTAGCTATCAATTTGATATTGAAGGGGCTCGTGGCGCCCCCTCAACTCCCCTCAATCCCTCCCTTGTGCGCGACGAAGTGCTCGCCCTGGGACTGCTCAGCCTGTCGCCACGCGCTGCCCCGGCGCAATGGTGGGCGGCGCCGCATTCAACGTCTCGATCGCAAACCCCGCCGCTGCCTTGTAGCGGGCCATGAAGCCCTCGCGCTCCTCGCGTGGCAGCACGTCGTCGATGTGGTCGAACACACCACCGCAGCGCTCGTCCACCAGCCCCAGCAGGCCGAATGGACCAGCGCCCCGGTTGCGCAGCACCAGCGCCGAGATGTCCTTGCACAGCTTGTCGTCGTAGGCGCGCAGCGCCTCATGGCCCACGCCATGCGCAATGAACTGCGCGCCCAGCACGCGCGCATCCACAATGGCCTGGCTGGCACCGTTGGAGCCCACCGGGTACATCACATGCGCCGCATCGCCCAGCAGCGCCACGCGGCCGTCTACCCAGGTGGGCACGGGGTCGCGGTCGATCATGGGGTACTCGAAGATGTCCGTGGCGCCGCGCAGCATGGCGGGCACGTCCAGCCAGCTGTAGTTCCAGCCGTCAAAGTGGTGGCTGAACTCCTCCAGCGCCACGCGCCGGTTCCAGTCGCCTTGCTGCCAGCCGCCCTGGTTGTCCACCGTGATCTCGGCGATCCAGTTGATGGTGGCCAGGCCCGTGGTCGGGTCGGGCGGCGTGATGGGGTAGAACACCACGCGGTGACGCAGCGAGCCCACGCCCACAAACGAAGCGCCCGTGCGCACCGGCACACCCGGCGTGGTGCCGCGCCACATGATGGCGCCGCCCCACTGGATGGGCGGCTGTGTGGGGTGCATCTGCGCCCGCACGGCCGAATGCAGGCCGTCGGCCGCAATCAGCAGTGAGCCTGCCACCTCCTGCCGCTCACCACTGCGGGTTTCGACCATCGCGGTCACGCCATCCGCATCCTGCCGGTAGCCCACCACACGCTGCCCCAACTGCACGGCGTCGTCGCCCAGGCGGGTTTTGACGGCGTGGTACAGCATCATCTGCAACTGCCCCCGGTGCACCGAATACTGGGGCCAGTGGTAACCCGCCTCCAGGCCGCGCGGCTCGGCGTAAACCTCGTTTCCGTTGCGACCCACCAGCGCCCATTCACGCGCCTGCAGGCCGATGGTGTCCAGCACGTCGTTGCCAAACCCCAGGTCGTGCAGCTCCCGCACAGCGTTGGGCTGCAGGTTGATGCCCACGCCCAGCGGCTGCAGCTCGGGCACCGATTCAAAGACGATGCAGGGCACGCCGATCTGGTGCAGGGTGAGGGCAGTGGCCATGCCACCAATGCCCCCGCCGGCAATCAGCACGGGGCGGGGGGAAGAGGTGTGTGAAGGAGTGGTGCCAGACATGCAGGGATTGTCCATGCAAAGGCTAGCGGGGCTTGTCGCGAAGGGAGCGGGTGATGCGGAGGTCGGGATGCTTTCTGCTGCTCAAAATTGGATCAGCCCGGTCAGGCGAAGGTATCGACCTTGTTACCTATGGCAGACGCTTTGTCTTTGGCCGAAGCGGCCCTGCGTTTCTGTACGGCTTTGGTCGTACCTTTTGCCTCCATCGCCTGGGCCATCTGCTGCTTGTGCTGGTGCGCGCGCTGTATCGCTGCAATGTGGGCCTGCACCAACTTGGATTTCTCTTGTTTGGGCTTTGCGTCCATGTCGGAGCTGACCACGTCCCTGCACTCCTCGCTAGCTCGTGCAGTTGCTTTTGCAACATGGCGATCACGCTGTCCCCAGAGCAGGATGAGGCCTTGCCGGGTGATGCGGATCTGCTGGCGAATTACATCCTTCGTAGTTGGCAAGGCGGTGGGACGGTTGATCGAGTTCCTTGCGCTATGCGCATTGAACGTGCGATTAATCAGGCCGCGTGAGCATCCGCGCAGAGGTACCTCAGTAGGGTTCCCGTACGCAGAGCACGCTCCCACAATCGTGCGCTTCTTGCTTTTAGTTGAGCCATGCGCCCCTCCTGCTTTCCCACCGTCTTTCTTCCCATGCCAACGACTCTTGCGCAAATCTTTGCGCGTTGTGTATCTCTGTCGGTGGCCTCCGGCAGCGGCACCACCTTCATCCATCAAGGAGTCCGGCAGCGTCCTTCGGAGGTCGTTGGTCACCCAATCCTCTCTCTGCCCATTCAAGTGCCTGAAACCGCCGGTCTGAGCCGGAGTGAGACGGCCACAATGCGCACTCTGAATCCTTTGGCGAAGCCATTGCGCGCGGTAGTCGTCGTTCTCGGCCTCAGTGCCCTGGCCTGTCCAGTAGCCGGGGCGCAGGACAACAGTTCATTGGGGGGGGTAACCGTTGGCGCGCCCGACAACGGCGCTGAATCACATTGGGGTTTGGGTCTGGGCTTGGGGACGGAGCGGGCGCCATATCGCGACTTTCACAACAAGGCGCTGGGACTGCCACTCGTCTATTTCGAGAATCGCTGGATCAGCATCGTCGGCCCTTCGCTCGACGTCAAACTTCCATCGGTTGGACCGGTATCGTTCAGTTTGCGTGCGCGTTATGCGGGCGAAGGGTATGAGTCCAAAGATTCGCCCTATCTCGCGGGCATGGATCACCGCAAGGCCAGCTTTTGGACAGGGGGCGCAGCGACATGGCGAACCGACTTGGTCAATGTCACAGGCGAGTTGCTTAGCGCCACGGGTAAAAGCAAGGGACAAAAGATCAAGCTGCAAGTGGACCGTCGGTTCCAGCGTGGGGCCTTCGACTTCACACCGCGCCTGGCCGCGCATTGGGCGGACACAAAGTATGTGGACTACTACTACGGCGTGAGGTCCTCCGAGGCCTTGCCCCAGCGCCGCGCCTACCAAGGAGAGGCAAGCGTCAACGTAGAACTTGGACTGAGCGCGGGTTATGCGATTGCGCCACGGCAGAGCCTGTTTTTGGACATCAGCACCACCCACTTTGGCCAGGGCATCAAGAGCAGTCCTCTCGTGGACCGACCGAGCACCAACGGCGTGCGCCTAGGCTACATGTACCTTTTCTGATCGTGAAGCGCTGCAATTGATAGCACCATCTGGCCGTGAACCTGCCAACACCCGTTGGCGTCTCGACCCCACTCGCATGGCGATTTCGGTTTGATCATGAAATTTAAATTATTTCGAAGTGCGGCGGGTAAATATCATATTCCGTTCGCAAGTGCCGATTTGCTGGCTTTTTTAGGCATGCCAGTCGGGCATGTGTCGATTGATGCTTCAAATATTTTCCAATATTTAAAAATTGGGGAGGCGAAATCATTGGTAAAAGGGCTGGAGAATAGTGCTGAACGTTTGACAGATTTCGAATACAGACTCAGATGGGGTAACAGGCATTCTGCGAAGAGTAATTGCAGATTTGTAGATGTTTATGCCATTCCTGTCGTTGCTAGAGATGGTTGGGTCATTTGGGACGGGGCTCTGGCAGAGCTGGGTTGTGAAGATGCCATTGCCATTGCGATTGGGAGTGCGGGAGATGGAACATTTGCCAATGCTCAAGCGAGTCCTTTGCAAGATGAACGAGATGAACTGACAGGATTGTTGGGGAAAAAGGCAATTCTGCATCGATTGATGCTTAGAAAATCTATTTGCTTTCTGGAGTCGCCTTATTTGGCGGCCTTATTTGTCGATATTGATAATTTTGAGAGTATTAACGAAATCTATGGTCGTCATATGGGTGACAGTGTTTTAAAAGTTGTAGCAACGCGTCTTAAAAATTCACTCCGCTCGGAGGATGATCTTGCACGAGGTGGTGCGGACAAGTTTTTGATCGTTGTCAAAAACCTGAAAAGCGAGGCGCATTGCCACGATGTTTCCCTTCACGTTGCAAACCGTATCCAAGAGGCTTTCGTGCCCGACTTTTTCGCTGAACGCTCTCACTTCAAATTGAGCTGCAGCATAGGTGTTGCATTTGCAAAAGGAGGGGCTGTGGAACAGAGCACGGATGCGTTGACGCTGGCCGAAGTTGCGATGTACCAGGCCAAAGCGAGCGGAAAAAACAGAGTCTTCTTCTTTGACAAGAAGTACAACCAGCATCAAGCCTCCCAACTCCCCTAGGAGCCTGTCGGGCTTGGAGCGTCGAAAGCGAAAATCGGCCCCAGCGAGGACAGTTTTGGCCGAATTTGCAGCCCCATAGCCAGGCTATGGGGCAAAAAGACGGTTAAAAATGGACCGCTGCGGCCGATTTGCAGCCGACGATTTCCAAGTCCGACAGGCTCCTAGGAGCGTGGGTGGTCGAACGCATCGAAGCGAAATGGCTGGCGGGACTCAACAACGACGGTCCGCTGGGTACATACTTCTGCTACGTCGGCGACACCGCCACGTACCTTGCGCGATAGGACGACCTGTTCAACGGCAAGCACCAGAACATCGACGGCACTCACTGTCCGCGGCAGTCCCGGTGGTCGGGGGCCAGACCCGTGAGACTTAAAATGTCCCGATGCGTAGCAGCTCGCGGCACTTTGGTTCGGCAAAAATTGCTCCCTTTATCCTCACGCCCGTGCTGGCTTGATGCCACGTCCCAGGCCCACCCCAAAAGCCCCTCTATGCCCGCGACCGAAATCACAGTAACTGCCGCTGGCAAAGTGGCAGGCTTGGACATGCTGATCCCTACCGGGCAGGAAGGAGCCCACTTCGCCCACATCCAGGACTGGCTCACCGCCAAACTCCAGGCGAAGAAGGCCGTGCGGGACGTGAGCACGCAGGTGCTGGTCAAAGGCATCAAGCAATGGGCGGCCTTCGAGGAAAAGTCGGGCGCCAAGAAGACGCTGATCGTTTTCAAAATCACATAGTTTCTGACCCGATTCGATGCGCGCCCGCTTCACCCGCTGTGGGGTGTTGCGCCCAAGGCGTGGGGCACGCCGCAGCGCCCGTTGCCTGTTCCATGCCCGACGTGCCGCCGGGGCCGCAATGCTTGGCTTAAGCTTCCCCCATGCAACAAAGAAACCTCGGACCTTTCTCCGTCTCGGCCATCGGCCTGGGCTGCATGAACCTCTCGCACGCCTACGGCACGCCTGTCTCGGCCGAGCAGGGCGAGCGCGTTCTGCTGGCTGCACTCGACGCGGGCGTGACGCTGTTTGACACGGCCACGCTGTATGGTTTTGGCGCCAACGAAACGCTGGTGGGGCGTGTGATGAAGCCGCACCGCAGCCGATTCACCTTGGCCAGCAAGTGCGGCATGCAGGGCGTGGACGTGAACGGTGACGGCAAGCTGGTGCGCGCGATCGACGGGCGGCCCGAAACCTTGCGCAAGACCTGCGAAGACAGCCTGCGCCGCCTGCAGACCGATGTGATCGACCTGTATTACCTGCACCGCTGGGACAAGAGCGTGCCGATTGAGGAAAGCGTGGGCGCCTTGGGCGAGCTGGTGCGGCGCGGGCACATTCGCACGGTGGGGCTCTCCGAGGTGTCGGCCAGCACATTGCGCCGCGCGCATGCAGAGTTCCCGATCACCGCCCTGCAGACGGAGTACTCACTGTGGACGCGCAACCCCGAGATCGCGGTGCTGGACGCCTGCCGCGAACTGGGCTTGGCCTTTGTGGCGTTCAGCCCGGTGGCACGCGGTTTCTTGTGTGGTGGCCTGACCGATGTGACCACGCTGGACGCCAAGGACATCCGCCGCGCCATGCCGCGGTTTGCGCCCGAGGCCTATGCGGCCAACCTGAAGCTGCTGCAGGGCTACCAGGCGATTGCACGCGAGGTGGGCTGCACGCCGGCCCAGCTGGCACTGGCGTGGCTGCTGCACAAGGGCGAGCACATCATCCCTATCCCAGGCACCACCCGCGTGGAGCATCTGCACGACGACCTGGATGCTGTAAACGTGCAGCTGGATGCATCCATCATGGCGCGGCTGGACGCGCTGATCAACGAGTGCACGGTGGTGGGCAGCCGCTACAACGCGCAGAGCGCGAGCGAAGTGGATACCGAAACGTTTGAAGACCGCGCGGCGTAGGCGGCGCGGTCTTCGGCTCTGCGCAGTGCAGAGTTAGATGGTTGAGATCAGCAGACGCTTTGGGCGTCCGCTGTCGGGCCGTTCGGGATCACCGGCCGCGCAGGTTGCCCTTTTCATCGGCAATCACAATCTCAACACGGCGGTTCATTGCACGACCTTCAGGCGACGCGTTATCTGCCACGGGGTGGGCCTTGCCGTAGCCGCGTGCGGTGATGCGGCTGGTGTCCACACCACGCTGCACCAGTGCGTCACGCACGGCCTGGGCGCGGCGGTCTGACAGCTCCTGGTTGTAGCTGTCGCCGCCCACGCTGTCGGTGTAGCCCTCAATCAGCAGTTTGCGGTCTGGAAACTGCTTGAGGAAGTTGGCCAGCTTGTCAAGGCGTGGGCCAGCCTGGGACGACAGATCGGCCTTGTTGAATGCAAACAGCACATCGCCCAGCGTGACCAGCAGGCCACGTTCGGTTTGCTGGGCTTCCATGTCGCGCAGTTGCGCTTCCAGCGCACGCACGCGGTCTTGCGCGGCGTTGGCCTGGGCCATGGCGGCTGTGGCGTTGGCCTGCTGTTGCGCGGCGCGCTGTTCGGCGCTCATCGCTTGCTGCTGGGCCAGTTGCGCGTTGCGGGTTTGTTCGTCGGCACGCATGCGAGCGGCATCCGCTTCTTGCGTGCGTGCTGCCAGGCGAATGCGGTCGGCTTCGCTGCCTGCCTGCTTGATGTTGGCATCGATCTGGCGTGCGCGGGCGGTGTTGGTGGCGATCTCTGCGCGCTGGCGTGCCAGGTAGGCCAGGTGGTTGGTTTCGGACGTGTCGCGGTCGTCAGCCCACACGCGGTCTGCCTTGGCCAGCGCATCGGTGGCCTGCTTCAGTTCAAGCTGCGCGTATTGGTTGACGGCGGGGTCTCCGGCAGCAGTGCTGACTGCGGTACGGGCTTCTTCCAGCGCGGGCGATGGGGTGGTGCTGGCACAGGCGGCCAGCAGGCCGACGGCAATCAGGCTGGTGCAAAGGACGGTGGTTCGGTGAAAAAAGGGATGCATGGTCAGGTGTTCCTAGAAATGGGGTGGGGCAATCGCGTGGCCTCAGCAACAAGTGGCGTGAGGCAAAGGGGCCAGGGTGGGCGCATAGGCCCAGGTCCTTAGCGGGGCGATCGGCGGTTGATTTCTTCTTGCAGTGCGCGGATGCCGTCTTGCACCTGCGCCAGGTTGGCAGCGTTGCTGGCGGCGTCGGCACGCGTCTCGGCCACGCGGGCATCCACTTCGGCTTCTGCAGCCAGGCGGCGCGCAGAGACATAGTCGCCCGCCGTCATCGCTTTTTCAGCCTGCGTGAGCTTCTCGCGCGCTTGCTGCAGTTGAACGGGGGCGCTGGTTGCCACTGCGGGCGCTGCGGCCACGCGGTTCACCGTGGTGCGTGTCACGGCCATTTGCTCGGTCGGCGCGGGGGTGGAGGAGCAGGCGGCCAGTGCGCCCAGTGCGAGGACCGCTGCGGCGGTACGGATCAGTGCGGATGAATGCATGGTGTTGTGGACTCCTCTGGAGGGTTGTGAGGTGAGCCGCGCCGAGAACTCGGGCGGGTAACCAGAGCGTGTTCTGGTGTTGGTCCATTGTTGGGGCGCAGAGAGTCCTCAGGCGTAGTCCCCGCTTCTGTATTCCTGTGGGGTATGTCTTACGAAGATTTGCACTTGGCAGATGCTTTGCGGATATGAGGCGAAGGCCACTGCCTTGCAAATTGGTGGGAACTCTCACTGCCCCTGTGTCTCGATCAAAGGGCACTACATCCCGAAGTATGGTTTTGTGGCCCGTCATTGGCAGGGCGATTTGCCTCAGCGCGCTCCGCGGTCGCCCACCCATCACCTACCAAGTCGTCGCTGGCGCTCTGTGCGCACCTTCATCGCGATCACACATCACCCATCACCACAACACAACACAACGAAGAGGAGATTTTTCGCATGCAGCCATCCAACTTTCTCACCTGGGTCCGAGACACCACTTTTGCGGGCGTGCCGCTGTGGAGCCTGCTCGTCGCACTCACGGCAATGGCAGCCACGTATGTCGTCATTCTTGCTGTGCTGCATTTGGTCACGGGGCGTGCCAAGGTGTGGGCCACTCAGTCGCAGAGTGCAGCGGCGCTGACGGTGGTGCAGGTGCTAGAGGGGACCAGCCGCGTGCTGATGTTGCTGGTGGCGGTGCTGGTGGGGGCGAGTTTTCTGGAGCTGCCTGGCCGCTGGGCGGGGCGTGTGAGCCAGTTGTGGTTTGTGGCGGTGGCCGTGCAGATGGGCCTGTGGGGCATGCGCGCCATTGGCATCGGTGTGCAGCGCTACCTGGCCCGCCACAGCTCGACCGGCATGACGCAGGTGGGTGCGTCGGCCACGCTGATGTCGTGGGGGCTGCGCACGCTGCTGTGGAGCGTCATCTTTCTGGCTGTGCTGTCCAACCTGGGGGTCAACATCACCGCGTTCATCGCCAGCCTGGGTGTGGGCGGCATTGCGGTGGCGCTGGCCATGCAGAACATTCTGGGCGACCTGTTTGCGTCGCTGGCGATTGCGGTGGACAAGCCGTTCCAGGTGGGCGACTTTGTGGTGGTAGGCGGCGTGGCGGGCACGGTGCAGATGATTGGCCTGAAGACCACGCGCATCCGCAGCCTGCAGGGCGAAGAGGTGGTGATGTCCAACACCGACCTGCTCAAGCAGACCATCAACAACTACCGCCCGATGAAGGAGCGTCGCATCGTGTTTGGCTTTGGCGTGACATACGACACGCCCGCCGACAAGGTCGAAGCGATTCCTGGGGTGGTGAAGAAGCTGATCGAAGCCCAACCCACGGCCCGGTTCGACCGCGCTCATTTCAAGTCGTTTGGCGACAGCTCGCTCGACTTTGAGGTGGTGTACATCGTCAAAGACCCGGCCTTTGGTGCCTATATGGACCTGCAGCAATCCATCAACCTGGGCCTGATGCGGGAGTTTGCGGCCATGGGCGTCGGCTTTGCGTTCCCCACGCGCACATTGCACATCGCCAGCGCCCCTGCGGCCCCACCCGGGGTCGCAGCGCCAGCGGCGTAGGTGGCTGCAACGCGCGATAAACCGGTCTCGCGCGCTTCGCTTCGATGCCTTCTGCCGCCCACACACATAGGCTCAGTAGTTCTCCAAAAAATAAAGGGTAACTTCGCGGCACCCTGTGTCTTTGCCATCCACATGGCCTGCGATGGAAATACTGGTAGCCGCCACATCGTCGTGGCTGCAATTCATCGAACGTTCCAGTACGCCACCCAACACGCGAAGGCCTCCATCCGTTGTGCAGTGGAGTGGGAACAGCGCAGCGGTGTGTTGCTGCAGCAATTCGGCCAGCGTGGCGGTGCTGCCGTAGCGCATTGCGACATAGGGTGAGCTCTCCCCATCGCGCCCCTTCCATTGCCAAAGCGGGCGGCTGCACGCTTGAACCGTGTGAGCCACAGACCGGATACTGCTGGGCACACCAAGGATGTGTTGCATCGAATCCTGTTCGACTTCGCCTGCCTCAAACAGCATGACTGCGGCTGCGACCAAGGCAGCCAGTGCCAACAGCGGCGCAAGAATCAACGCGGAAGCCACAGCCAGCGTTTTGCGTCGTGGACTCATGGTGTGCCAAGGGTGTGTGCAATGGTTGCTGGAGCGGTCATAGACATAGACAAAAAAAGGCCGACTGCCCTTGTGGGGAAGTCGGCCTGAACGGGTAGTTGCAGTCTTAGCGCTTCTTCAACTTCTTCTTCGAACTCTGTGGGGGCATTACTGGGAAACGACGCGCACCATCTCCAGGCACTTGTTCGAATAACCCCATTCGTTGTCATACCAGCTGACGATTTTCACGAACGTGCCATCCAGTGCAATACCGGCGTCGGCATCAAAAATAGAGGTGCGGGTGTCGCCGCGGAAGTCGGTGGCTACGACCTTGTCTTCGGTATAGCCTAGCACGCCCTTCAGAGCCCCTTCAGACTGGGCCTTCATTTCGGCCTTGATTTCGTCGTAGGTGGCGGCCTTTTCGAGCTCCACCGTCAGGTCTACCACCGACACGTCGGACGTGGGAACGCGGAACGACATGCCGGTCAGTTTCTTGTTCAGCGACGGGATCACCACGCCCACCGCCTTGGCTGCGCCGGTGCTGGAGGGGATGATGTTTTCCAGAATGCCACGGCCGCCACGCCAGTCCTTGTTCGATGGGCCGTCAACCGTCTTTTGCGTGGCAGTGGCTGCGTGCACGGTGGTCATCAGGCCGCGCTTGATACCCCACTTGTCATGCAGTACCTTGGCCACGGGGGCCAGGCAGTTGGTGGTGCACGAGGCGTTGGACACAATGGCCTCGCCCTTGTAGCTGGTGTGGTTCACGCCGTACACAAACATGGGGGTGTCGTCCTTGGAAGGGGCAGACAGAATGACCTTCTTGGCGCCCGCATCGATGTGCTTTTGCGCGGTGACCTTGTCCAGGAACAGGCCCGTGGATTCAATCACCACGTCGGCGCCGACTTCGTTCCACTTGAGGTTGGCGGGGTCCCGTTCCTGCGTCAGGCGAATCTTCTTGCCGTTGACGATCAGGGTGTTGCCTTCTACCGAAACATCACCCTTGAAGCGACCGTGCACCGAGTCGTACTGCAGCATGTAGGCCAGGTACTCAGGCTCCAGCAGGTCGTTGATGCCAACGACTTCGATGTCGCTGAAGTTCTGGATGGCCGAGCGCAGCACGTTGCGGCCGATGCGGCCGAAGCCGTTGATACCAATCTTGATCGTCATAGCGTGGAGTCTTTCCAAAGTTGATGTTCAAAAATCCAAAACTACAAGGGGCCCGCATCGTCTGCAGGCTCCTTGCCGAATCACTTGCGCTTGAGCGCAGCCTGCACCGTGGCCGCCACGTTCTCTTCGGTGAACCCGAAGTGCTTGAACAGTACGGGCGCCGGGGCGGATTCGCCGTAGGTGTCGATGCCGACCACGGCGGCGCAGCCGTATTTCCACCAGCCGTCCGTCACGCCCATTTCCACCGCAATGCGGGGTATGCCAGCGGGCAGCACGCTGCTCTTGTACTTGGCGTCTTCGCGGTCGAAGGTGGTGGTGCTGGGCATGGACACCACGCGCACAGGGATCTTGCGGTCTGCCAGCAGGCGCTGGGCCTTGAGCGCCAGTTGCACTTCAGAACCGGTGGCGATGATCACCGCAACGGCCTTCTTCTTGATACCCACGTCTGTGGGTTCAGACAGCACATACGCGCCACGGCTGATGTCGCCCAGGTCGCGCTTGGGCGCGTAGGGCAGGTTTTGGCGCGACAGCAGCAGCGCAGTGGGCTTGTCGCGGTTGGACAGGGCCACGCTCCAGGCCACGGCGGTTTCTGCCGTGTCACCGGGGCGCCACACGTCCAGGTTGGGGATGAGGCGCAGGCTGGCCGCGTGCTCGATGGACTGGTGCGTAGGGCCGTCTTCGCCCAGGCCAATGGAGTCGTGCGTGAACACGTGGATGACGCGCTGCTTCATCAATGCGGCCATGCGGATGGCGTTGCGGCTGTAGTCGCTGAAAGTCAGGAACGTGCCGCCGTAGGGGATGAAGCCACCGTGCAGCGCGATGCCGTTCATGATGGCGGCCATGCCGAATTCGCGCACGCCGTAGTTGATGTGGCGGCCACCGATCTTCTTGCCGCCTTCGACTTCCGTTTGCACCACGTTGCCCTGCATGTCAAAACGCAGGTTGGGCGTGCTCTTGGTGTTGGTGAGGTTGGAGCCGGTCAGGTCGGCGCTGCCGCCCAGCAGCTCGGGCAGTGCGGCGGTGAAGGCTTCCAGCGCCAGCTGGCTGGCCTTGCGGCTGGCGACGGTCTCGCCCTTGGTGTGCGCGGCCACCACGGTGTCCACGGCCACTTGAGCAAAGTTGGCGGGCAGGTTGCCTTCCATGCGGCGCTTGAACTCGGCAGCCAGTTCGGGGAACGCGGCGCTGTAGGCCGCAAAACGCTCGTTCCATACCGACTCAAACGCTTGGCCGTTGGCCTTGGCGTCCCAGTCTGCGTACACGTCTTCGGGGATTACAAATGGCTCGCTGGCCCAGCCCAGTGCTTCGCGCGTGAGCCTGATTTCCTCGGCACCCAGCGGCTCGCCGTGGGCCTTGGCGGTGTTGGCGCGGTTGGGGCTGCCCTTGCCGATGTGTGTCTTGCACACGATGAGGGTGGGGCGCTCAGTCTGCTTCTTGGCTTCTTCGATGGCGGCGTCGACCTTGTCTGCGTCATGGCCGTCGATAGGGCCGATCACATTCCAGCCGCTGGCCACAAAACGCAGGGGGGTGTTGTCGGCAAACCAGGGCGCGACCTGGCCGTCGATGCTGATGCCGTTGTCGTCATACAGCGCGATCAGCTTGTTGAGCTTCCATGCACCGGCCAGTGACACGGCTTCGTGGCTGATGCCTTCCATCAAGCAGCCATCGCCCAGGAACGCGTAGGTGTGGTGGTCCACCACAGCATGGCCTTCGCGATTGAACTCGCTGGCCAGCAGTTTTTCAGCCAAAGCAAAGCCCACGGCATTGGTAATGCCCTGGCCCAGCGGGCCGGTGGTGGTTTCCACGCCCGGCGTGATGCCCACTTCGGGGTGGCCAGCCGTCTTGCTGTGCAGCTGGCGGAAGTTCTTCAGCTCACCAATCGGCAGGTCGTAGCCCGTGAGGTGCAGCAGCGCGTACAGCAGCATGGAGCCGTGGCCATTGCTCAGCACGAAACGGTCGCGGTCAAACCATTGGGGGTTGGCCGGGTTGTGCTTGAGGTGGCGCGCCCACAGGCCCACCGCAATATCGGCCATGCCCATGGGGGCGCCGGGGTGGCCGGAATTGGCTTGTTGAACGGCGTCCATGGCCAATGCGCGGATTGCATTTGCCATCTGTTGGGATTGCTGGGTGTTGGCCATGGGGGGAGTGTTCGGGGTGGAAGTTTGGGGGAAACCCGGCATTTTACCGGCCCTGCCCAACCGGGCTGTACGCAGCCCGCGTCTGCTCGTACGGACGCGTTTGATGCACTACAGTGCGGGCCATGCAAGGACTGCATCTCACCGCCGATCTTTATGGCTGCCACTGCGCCCCGGCCTGGCTGTTGGATGCTGCCGCACTGGGAGCCGCATGCACGGACGCCGTACGCGCGGCCGGGCTGCAGGCTGTGGGGCAGTTGTTTCATGAGTTTCCCGCCACGGCGCATGGCCCAGGCGGGGTAACTGCTGCTATTTTGCTAGCGGAGTCGCACTTGTGTGTGCACACCTGGCCTGAGCAGCGCGCCGTGACGCTGGATGTGTACGTGTGCAATTTCGGCGCGGACCATTCGGGCAAAGCGCACGCGCTGATGGATGCGCTGCTTGCGTTGTTCGAACCCACCACCGTGGATCGCCACACGCTGCAGCGCGGTGAAGTCACCCTGTCCGCAGCATGAATTCCAGCGTCCCTCCATCCCCTTTTTCCCCTCAGGTCCCCGCCATGCTGCTGGCCGCTGGGCGCGGCGAGCGCATGCGCCCCTTGACCGACAGCACACCCAAACCCCTGCTGCAGGTGCAAGGCCAGCCGCTGCTGCAGTGGCACCTGCACGCGCTGCAGGAAGCCGGGGTGGAGCAGGTGGTGATCAACACGGCCTGGCTGGGGGAGCAGATCAGCGCTCAGTTTTTGAGTGTTTTTGGCCTCCAGCGCTTGTCAGGTAAGCGCAGGCAGCTATCAATTTCATACTCTCATGAGGGCGCGGACTTTGGCGAGGCCCTGGAAACCGCGGGCGGCATTGCGCGTGCGTTGCCCCAACTGGGCCCCATGTTCTGGTTGGCGGCGGGCGATGTGTTTGCGCCCGACTTCGTGTTCGACAGTGCTGCTGTGCAGGCATTTGCCGCCAGCGACCACCTGGCCCACCTGTGGCTGGTGCCCAACCCAGCGCACAACCTGCGGGGCGACTTTGGCCTGTCGGCCAGCGGCATGGCGCTGAATCTGCATGCCAACGACCCCGCGCCGCGCTTCACCTACAGCACCATTGCGTTGCTGCGTGCCGAGCTCTTTGCGCCGCCCTGGTGCGACATCCCTGCCGGCAACCCCGGCGGCATCAAAGCCGCGCTGGCCCCGTTGCTGCGCCAGGCTATGGACGCGGGCCGGGTGTCTGCGTCGCTGTACACCGGGCGGTGGACGGACGTGGGTACGCCGCAGCGGCTGGCCGAACTCAACCGGTGAAGCAGCCGCTCAGGCTACTGCGCTGCAGCAGCGGTGGCCGGTTTGCTGTGGGCGGGCTCCAGCGCAATGGGCGGGCCGTTTTCGCAGGTGCGCAGCAGCCACTGGCTGGGCAGAAACCGCGCATCCGGCCCGTCGGGCGCGGGCTTGCCCACCTCGGCCTGCACGTCGTAGGGCACATGCGGCACTTGAAATACGGCGATCTGGCCCTTCTTGCAGGCCACACCCTTGATGACGGTGTTGGGTACCCAGCTCTGGCTGGCGTTGTCATAGCGGTACACGGGGCCCAAGCGCTGGTCCGACGCCAACTCTACGCGCATGGGCAATATTTGCAGTGCACTGGCCCACACCCCGGCGATCTCCACCGGTTGCGCAAAGCGCACGGCGTCTAGCCCATGCAGTGCCACTGGGCGGTTGGGCTCGCCCTTGTCGAACGGGTCGCTGCGATTGATGAGGCTGCCAGCGGGGATGAGCACCTCGCCGTACTGAAAGTCCTGCGGCAGGACAAACCGCTCGCGGCTGGCGCGCACTGCGGCGCTGTTATGCCACGCCTGCTGCGCGCTGTGCGCGAGGTAGAACCGCACACCCACCCAGACATTGCACAACAAGGTCGCCGCAATCAGCACCTGCAGCGCGCGGGGGGCAAGCAGCAACTTCTGCGGTATGTCGATCCAGCGTACATACACCCCGTAGATCAGCAGCGCGCTCGTCAACACCAGCGCCATCATGGGCAACAACGTGGCCAGAAAGAAGTTCAGCAAGGTCGAGAACAAAGCGGGCATGGTGTTCAGAGGCTATGTGAAGGTGTCGGCCCCGCCGGAGGCAGCAAGGCAGCCTGTGCGACCAGGCTGACCTGAGTCTGCCACGGCTCACAGTGGTGGTGTGATCACGAATCCCCGGCGGTGTAGCGGGATCGCCTCAACCCACAATGCGCTTGTGCAATGCTGGAATCGGCCAGGGGGATTCACCCCCAATCGGCCCGCCAGGCGCGGATGGGCCCAAAATGCGCGGATGAGCCCACAGACCTCCCTCTACGCCCAGCGGCGTGCCCGCCTTGCCTCCCAACTCGGCGAGGGCGGCATCGCCATCATCCCCACAGCGCCCGTGCGCCCGCGCAACCGCGATACAGACTTTCTGTACCGCCACGACAGCTACTTTTATTACCTGACCGGTTTTATCGAGCCCGGCGCGTGCCTTGTGATCAGCCACGATGGCCGCAGCACGCTGTTTTGCCAGCCCAAGGACCTGGAGCGTGAGATCTGGGACGGCTACCGCCTGGGCCCGGTCGCTGCGCCTGCCGCGCTGGGTGTGGATGCTGCGCATTCCATCACCGAGCTGGACGCCAAACTGCCGCGCCTGCTGGAGAACCGCAGCTGTGTGTGGTACCCCTTCGCCATCCACAGCGGCCTGGCTGCGCGGGTGGAGGGCTGGCTCAATGCCGTGCGCGCCCGCGTGCGCTACGGCGCGCTGTGCCCCGCCCTGCAAAACGACCTGTGCACACCACTCGATGAAATGCGCCTGGTCAAGGACGCGCATGAACAGGACATCATGCGCCGCGCCAGTGCCATCAGTGCGCAGGCCCATATCCGTGCCATGCAGCGGTCAGCCCGCATGCTGCGCGCGGGTGAGGACGTGCGGGAGTACCACCTGGACGCCGAACTGTTGCACGCCTTCCGCGAGGCCGGTTCGCAGTACCCCGCCTACGGCTCCATCGTTGCGGCAGGGGCCAACGCCTGCGTGCTGCACTACCAGGCCGCTGGCGCGCCGGTGCGCAGCGGCGATCTGGTGCTCATCGATGCGGGTTGTGAGCTTGACGGCTACGCCAGCGACATTACGCGCACCTTCCCTGCCAACGGTACTTTTACCGGCCCGCAGCGTGCCCTGTATGACCTGGTACTGGCCAGCCAGGACGCCGCCGTGGCCGCCACCAAGGCGGGCGCGCGCTTCAACGACCCGCACGACGCCACGGTGACCGTGCTCGCGCAGGGCATGCTCGACCTGGGTTTGCTCGACAGGAACAAGGTGGGCACCGCGCAGGATGTGATCGACAAGCGCGCGTATTTCCAGTTCTACATGCACCGCACCGGCCACTGGCTGGGCATGGATGTGCATGACTGCGGTAGCTATGTGGAGCCTGGCGAGGTGGGCCAGGTGAGCGAGCGCAAAGACCCGCTGTCGGGCGAGACCATCACCAACCGCCCCAGCCGCGTGCTGCGCCCGGGCATGGTGCTCACCATCGAGCCGGGCATCTATGTGCGCCCTGCAGACGGGGTGCCCGAGCAGTTCCACAACATCGGTATTCGCATTGAGGATGACGCCATCGTGACCGACACCGGGTGTGAGTTGATCACGCGGGGCGTTCCGGTCAAGGCCGATGAGATCGAAGCGCTGATGCGTGCCTGAGCGTGCGCACGGACACTGAGGTCGAGAGGACCATGTTGGCGCACGGGGCTGCCTCTGCGGGTTCGTCAGTTGGCGCGTTGCCGTCCAAGTGGCAACTGGGTGGCGCTCTCTGGCTGCTGGGCATGCCGGGTGTGGTGGCCGTTGTCTGGGCGCTGCTCCCGCCGCTGCGCGCCAATGAGGCGCTGCTGCCGCTGCCGCTCTGGGCCGTGGTTCTGCTGAGCGGTCTGCAGACCGCCGTGCTACTGGCAATTGCCGTGGCGGTAGGCGTGTGGCTGGCGCCCCGTGTGGGCCTGTTTGCGCCTGCCATGTCCGCATGGATGGGTAAAGAGCCGGTGGGCGCGGCATTGCGCGCCCAGTACAAACCCGGCGTGCTGGGCGGGATGGTGGGTGCCGCATGGCTGTGGGGGCTGTCTCTGGTGGCACCCGTGGCGTTGCAGCCTTCAGGCCCGTCCAGTGCCATGCCTTTGGTGGTCAAGCTGCTGTACGGCGGCATCACCGAAGAACTGTTGATGCGCTGGGGCCTGATGACCTTGCTGCTGTGGCTGGGCTGGCGTGTGGTGCAGCGTGGGCAGGGCCCACCCGGCAAAGCGCTGGTCGCCTGTGCGGTGCTGTTCAGCGCCTTGTTGTTTGCGTTGGGCCACCTGCCCGCCGCACAGGCCATGGTCGGGGTGCTGACACCCCAGGTGGTGACGTTTGTGCTGGTGGGCAACACCGCCTTTGGGCTGGTGGCAGGCTGGCTCTACGCGCGCCGCGGGCTGGAGGCGGCGATCCTGGCGCATGTGCTGGCGCATCTGTTGTCATCCCCGTTGCTCTGATGGGACTTTTGGACCGCAGGGGGGATGCAAGGGGTAACTCGCATGTAACCGCTTCGTGTGAGAATTGAAATTCGATTACATCTGCCACACGAACGAGAGAAAGAGACAAACCCATGCCTACCCGCCGCGCCACCAAGATTGTTGCTACCCTGGGCCCCGCATCGAGCGACCCGGCACTGCTGGAGGCCATGATCCGTGCGGGTGTCAACGTGGTGCGGTTGAACTTCAGCCACGGCAAGGCGCAAGACCATATCGACCGCGCAGCTGCGGTACGCGCCGCCGCCCAGCGCGCGGGCCGCGAGGTCGCCATCATGGCCGACCTGCAGGGCCCCAAGATCCGCGTGGGCAAGTTTGCAGAGGGCAAGGTGCACCTGGAGTCTGGCGCCAAGTTCATCCTCGATGCGTCGCGCACCGAGCCGGGCGACATCAACGGCGTGGGCCTTGACTATAAGGAGCTGCCGCGCGATGTGAAGGCTGGAGACCTGTTGCTGCTCAACGACGGCCTGATTGTGCTTATCGTCGATGCCGTGCGCGGCGAAGAGGTACACACCACTGTCAAGCTGGGCGGCGAGCTGTCCAACAACAAGGGCATCAACAAAAAGGGCGGCGGGCTGACCGCGCCGGCCCTCACCGCCAAGGACATGGAAGACATCCGCACGGCGATGAGCTTCCAGGCCGACTATGTGGCGGTGAGCTTTCCGAAGAACGCGACCGACATGGAGATGGCGCGCCAACTGTGCAACGTGGCCGCGTCCGAGTACCGCCACAAGCCGGGGCTGATCGCCAAGATCGAGCGGGCTGAGGCCATCCCGCACCTGGAAGCCATTCTGCGCGTGAGCGACGGCATCATGGTGGCGCGCGGCGACCTGGCGGTGGAAGTGGGCAACGCGGCCGTGCCCGCACTGCAAAAGAAGATGATCCGCATGGCGCGGGACCTGGACAAGGTGGTCATCACCGCCACGCAGATGATGGAAAGCATGATCACCAACCCGGTGCCCACACGCGCCGAGGTGAGCGACGTGGCCAACGCCGTGCTGGACGGCACCGACGCCGTGATGCTGAGCGCCGAAACCGCTGCAGGCCGCTACCCGCTCGAAACCGTCGAAGAAATGGCCACCATCTGTGCCGCTGCCGAGGCGGCGGAAGACCCGCAACTCGACGCCGACTTCACGGGCCAGACCTTCGGGCGCATCGACCAGTCGATTGCCATGGGCGCGCTGTTCACCGCCCACCACCTCGGTGCCAAGGCTATCGTGGCCATGACTGACAGCGGTGCCACGGCCCTGTGGATGAGCCGCCACCGCATCCACATCCCCATCTATGCGCTGACGCCCAAGGTGGCCACACAACGCAAGATGGCCATGTACCGCAACGTACGCCCGCTGCTGATGGACACCAGCGCCGACCGCGACACCGCGCTGGAGCAGGCCGAGGGCCATCTCAAGAGCCGCAACATTGTGCAAAAGGGCGATGTCTACGCCATTACCTGCGGCGAACCTATGGGCGCGCCTGGCGGGACCAACATGCTCAAAATCTGCGTGGCTAGCTAGCTAACTGGTCAGCTGGCGGGCCGGAAGGGTCGGAGCGTGGCTTTGCATCTTCCGGTGCTGCACTGCCGAGGTAATGGCATACAGGCTCCATGCTGAAATGGCCCCTGTCAGCGCGCCAGCCGCAACGTCGGACGGAAAGTGCACCCCCAGGCTGATCCGGCTCCAGGCCATGGCAATGGCCACCACCCACCCCAGCCATGCCAGTGGGCGCATGCGCCCCATTGCCAGTGCAGTGGCAAGCGCAAAGGCCCCTGCGGTATGCATGCTCGGAAATCCGGACCGCGCCGCATGCTCCACCCACTGAAGGCCCACCCACAGTTGGGCTGGTCGTGGGGCAGGCACCCATTGGCGCAGCACCTGCACGGCCACCCACGCCAAAGCCATGGACGCTGCGGCCCGCAGCAGCGTCCGGCGCTGTGCGGCGGAGCCTAGCAGCAACCCCGCCAGCAGCACGCCGCCCACGGCCAGCGGTAGTTGCAGGGAAATCCATCGTGCGCCAGCGATCACCAGCGGTGCTGTCGATGGCCCCGCGTTGATCGCCTCAAACAATGCCAGTTCAAGTGGCTGCATGGTCAGATTCCTCGGGTGGCTTGGTACTGGCAAAGGCGGGCAAACGTGGGCGCAGCGCCGATGCCGCCAGGTCGCAAAGCCAGCCGGTGGTCCAGCAGATCCACCCTGTCCACAGCGTGTGGCTCATGAAGTGCGCCCCCCGAACTTGCTGGGCGCCGCCCAGAATAAACCCCGCTGCCAGCGCTCCCGCAAGCCACCAGCGTGCAGCGCGAGGTTGATGGCGGCGCAGCGCAAAGTACCCCCCCACAAAGGCAAAGCCCGCCGAAGCGTGGCCCGCTGGGAAACACCGGCCGCCACCTCCATCCACTACGCCCAGCACCCAGTGCGAAGCGTACCGTGCCACACCGCCGAATTCCGCCAGGTCCCACGGGCAGCTGGTATTGCTGAGGTTTTTGGTGATGCTCACCATGGCCAATGCAATCAGCGCACTCACCGCCATTTGCAAGCGCTCGCTGGCGTGGATGCGGCGCAGAACGCCGCGCGGCCACCAGACACTGAGGGCCAGCAGCATCACCAGCAACCATCCCAGGCGGCGTGCGCCTTCGTGCAACACCTGCACAAAAAACCACTGGTCCCGCATCGGGAACCCGTGCGCGGTGCCAAAGGCGCTGGCAAATGCCAAGTCCAGCCCACCTGCATCCCAGGCCATGACGCAGGCCAGGGCGGCCAGGGTGCAGTACAGAAGAAAGCGAGGGCTGTCGGGACGGGGGAGAGGGGCTGGCAAAGGCTGCATGGCGCGATGGTGCCGGGGCGCACTTAACACCGTCTTAATGCCCAAAGACGGTTGCCGAAGCCCGGCGACAATGGCCGGATGCGAATACTCGTGGTAGAAGACGATGCAGGCATAGCCAGCGGCCTGCGCACCAACCTGCAACAGCGCGGCTATGCGGTGGATGTGTGTGATGGTGTGGCCTCAGCGTGGGGTGCGCTGCGCGCCGAGCGGTTTGATGCCGTGTTGCTGGACCTGGGCCTGACCGATGGCGATGGCAGCGAGCTGCTGCGCCGGTTGCGGCTGAGTCCTCCTGCAACGGGCGCCCAGTCGACGGTGCTGCCTGACCCATCGACTCCCGTTCTCATCGTGACCGCGCGCGATCAGGTGCATCAACGCATCGCTGGGCTTGACCTGGGAGCGGACGACTACCTGTCCAAACCGTTCGACGTGGATGAGCTGGACGCCCGCCTGCGCGCGCTGCTGCGCCGCGCCGCGGGGCGTACTTCTCCGACGATCCGCCATGGCGACATCGAAGTCGACCCCGCTGCGCGCACCGTTCGGCAAGGCGGCAAGGTCGTGGAGATGTCGCCCAGGGAGTTCTCTGTGCTGCTGGTGCTGTTGGAGGCCCGCGGGCGCGTGCTGTCGCGCCTGCAGATCGAGGAGCGGCTGTACAGCTGGGATACCGCTATCGAGAGCAATGCGGTAGAGGTGCACATCCACCACTTGCGCCGCAAGCTGGGGAGCGCCTGTATTCAAACCATGCGTGGCGTGGGCTATTTCATGCCACAGGAGGTGCCACTGTGACGGCGCCGCGCACCGCATTGCGTATACCGGCGCCTCTGCGGGCGCGCCGCCCGTCGCTCACACGGCAGCTCTTGCTGTGGTCGCTGGGAGCGCTCGCCTTGGTGTGGGGCAGCTTTGTGTACATCGGCTACCAGACAGGTGTGCACGAGGCGGATGAATTGACCGACGGGCATCTGGCCAGCGTGACCGCCCTGCTGCTCAATCTGCGCGCCACGGAGGTCGTGGACGGCGCTCTTGTGACGCAGCGCGCGCCCACGCCCTGGCTCAAATCCCATGATTACCAGCAGTCGATCAGCGTGGCGCAGTGGGATGCACAAGGCCGTCTTGTGGCCCTGAGTGGTACATCGCCTGCGCCGCAGTTCTCGGATGAAGAAGGGTTTGCCAACCTCACTCTCGGTGCCAACGGTGCCAAGGGGGTCAATGGGACCGTCTGGCGCAGCTTTTCACAGTGGGATGCAGCGCGGTCTCGCAAGGTCATGGTGCTGCTGGAGCTGCGCGAACGCGACGAGCTTGCCCAGGACATTGCCGAGCAGATGATCGAACCTGGCCTGTGGCTGCTGCCTGTGGTGTCGCTTGCGCTGGGCTTGGCGCTATGGCGGGGGCTGCGGCCGTTGTACGCCCTGTCGGACGATGTGGCTGCCCTTGACCCCGCCAGCACGCAGCGCCTGGAATCGCGCCACGCGTGGAGCGAGTTCGAATCGGTGGTGGCATCCATCAATACCTTGCTCGACCGCCAGCAGGCCGCCATGGTGCGTGAACGCCGTCTTGCCAGCGAGGTGGCGCACGAGCTGCGCACGCCGCTGTCGTCCATCGCGCTGCAGGCCAGCGCGTTGGGCGGAGAGCTGGACGCCGGCGCGCGCGCGCAGGCGGTGGAACGCATCGGAAAGGACGCGCTGCGTGCAGGCCATGTGCTCAACCAGCTGCTCGCTCTGGCGCGGGCGAGCCGCGCCGAGCTGCACGAGGCCAAGGCCCCGGTGGACCTGAGTGCCCTGGCGCGCACGGTGTGTGCCGACTACGCGCAGGCCGCATGGCGGCGGCGGGGCGACATCGCATTGCAGGCTCCGCCAGCGCTCAGTGTGCCTGGCCATGCGGTGCTGCTCGATCTGGCGGTGCGGAACCTGGTGGAGAACGCCCTGAAGCACACGCCAGAGGGCACGCACATCGCCATGGAGGTGGGCGGCATCGACGCGGGCACAGCCTGGCTGCAGGTGTGCGATGACGGCGCTCGCACCTTGGGTGCTGGAGGTCTGGAGCGATTGGCGCGCAAGGACGGCAGCCTGCACCTGGGGCATGAAATTTTGCGCCGGGTGGCAGACATTCATGGGGGGCAGTTTGGCCCCGCACCTGCACCAGAGCCCTTTACCACCTGCTACCGGCTGGATTTGCCAGGGCACACTGGCGCCCACGCCGGTTAAAATTGTCGGTTACCAAGCGGTTACCACCGCATTGCGGGGCTTACAGCGCCTCCCCCATCCACCCTGAACGGACACCACGACCATGCCCCTCGTTTCGATGCGCGAACTGCTCGACCATGCCGCTGCCAACAGCTATGGCATCCCAGCCTTCAACGTCAACAACCTGGAGCAGGTCCAGGCTGTCATGGCCGCCGCCGACGAAGTGGGCGCCCCGGTCATCCTGCAGGCCAGCGCCGGTGCCCGCAAATACGCAGGCGAGCATTTCATCAAGCACCTGATCCAGGCGGCCGTGGAGGCCTACCCGCACATTCCGCTGGTAATGCACCAGGACCACGGTTCTTCGCCCAAGATCTGCCAGGGAGCCATCGACCTCGGTTTTGGCTCGGTGATGATGGATGGCTCGCTCATGGAAGATGGCAAGACCCCCGCATCGTTCGAATACAACGTGGATGTGACCCGCAAGGTGGTCGACATGGCACACAAGGTGGGTGTCACCGTCGAAGGCGAACTGGGTTGCCTGGGAAATCTGGAAACCGGTGAGGCCGGTGAAGAAGACGGCATTGGCGCCGAGGGAAAGCTGGACCACAGCCAGATGCTGACCGACCCTGAAGAGGCCGCAGTGTTCGTCAAGGCCACGCAACTCGACGCGCTGGCCATTGCCATTGGCACCAGCCATGGCGCCTACAAGTTCAGCCGCAAGCCCACGGGCGACATCCTGGCCATCAGCCGCGTCAAGGAAATCCACAAGCGCATACCCAACACCCACCTGGTGATGCACGGCTCCTCGTCGGTTCCTGCCGAGTTGCTGGCCATCATCAACCAGTACGGCGGCAAGATGAAGGAAACTTACGGCGTTCCGGTCGAGGAGATCCAGGAAGCCATCAAGCACGGCGTGCGCAAGATCAACATCGACACTGACATCCGATTGGCCATGACCGGCGCGGTGCGCAAGTTCCTCGCTGAGAACCCTGAAAAGTTTGACGCACGCGAGTGGCTAAAACCTGCCCGCGAGGCCGCCAAACAAGTGTGCAAGGCCCGTTACCTCGAATTCGGTTGTGAAGGTCAGGGTGCCAAGATCAAGGGTGAAAGCCTGCAAGTGGTCGCCGCCAAGTACGCGCGCGGCGAACTGGCCCAGGTGGTGAACTGACCCGCTTTCTGGCGGGGCTCCGATCCCTCGCGCAAGCCTTGAGCCCGGCCGATTTCCATCGCCGGGTTTTTTTTTGTTGGCAAGCCGCCCTTGTCGGCTGGAGAGTTCCCTCTACATCAGGCAAAGGCGACAGCCATAAGAACTTCTTCATGTAAGCTCGCGGTCAGTTTGCACTTGCCGAGCTGTGCAAAGGCCTATCTCCCATGACTCTGACGATTTCCAAGTTCCGGTTTCTATTCTGGCTGCCTTGCGCTGCTTTGCTGGCGGCATGTGCGCCCATGACCGTTCCGCCCAAGGCGGAATACTCCGTGGGCCGCTCGCGTTTGGTGTTGCCGGCTGGTGCCTGGCAAGATCTCGGTGCCACCGATGTTGCACTGCCACTGCTGCCGGGCCCTGGCACTTCCGTACTGCTGCAGACCCGCGCCGTGGGCCTGCGCGGTGCGGAGGGTGAACTGCTGGCGGTGCTGCGCGTGCAGACCAACCGTAACGGCGACCTGCCCCGGGCCGTGGTGTGGTCGGGCTACTGCCCACAGCAAAGGGAAGTGATCGTGGATGACGCGGCTGCCAGCAGCCCGGTTCGTGCGGACTGCCTGCGTTTCAAGCGCTGGGCCAGCAGTGCCCAGTGGCTCGACAAGAACACCCCCGAACTGGTGACATGGCTCGATAGTCGGAAGATCGCGCTCAAGCAGCCGTATTCCTATTTCAGCTATCGCTATGCCACCGAAGGTGGCGCGCTGGTCGAACTGGACGGATTGGTGGACCACCGCCTGCTGCGCCCCAAAACCCAGAACAACGAAGAGTTTTTGACAGCGGGACGTCCGGCTCAGCGCTGGGTGGAGGACATGGCCCAAGCCGCGCGCCTGAGCGTCGGCATGGTGGATGGGTTTCTATCCATTCCGCAGTTCCCGTTCCCTGCACCCGTTTCCACGCCTTAGCGCCTGCGCTCTCCCTGGCAGCATGGCGGAAAGCAATTACGACACTAGAGGAGACCTCTCATGCAGACTAGCCACCCCCCGCAGCGCATTGGCGTGCCACGGGAGACCTTTCCGCTTGAAAAGCGCGTTGCCACCGTTCCCGACGTGGTCGAGAAGCTCATCAAGCTGGGTTTCCAGGTGGCCATCGAAGCGGGGGCCGGCGAGGCTGCCAACTTCAGTGATGACGCATACCGCGCGGCGGGTGCCGAGGTGCTGCCGGATGCCGCCGCACTGTGGGCCGTGTCGGACATCGTTTTCAAGGTGCGCCCGCCCAGCAGCGACGAGGTCGCGCTGATGCGCGAGGGCACCACGCTCATCGACTTCATCTGGCCTGCCCAGAACCCGGAGCTGATGCAGCAGCTGGCGGCGAAGAAGGCCACGGTGCTGGCCATTGACTGCCTGCCGCGCACGCTCTCGCGCGCACAGAAGATGGACGCGCTCACCTCCACAGCCGGCGTCAGCGGCTACCGCGCGGTGATCGAGGCGGCCAATGCATTTGGCCGCTTCTTCAATGGCCAGATCACGGCTGCGGGCAAGGTGCCGCCCGCCAAAGTGTTCATTGCAGGCGCTGGCGTTGCGGGCCTTGCAGCCATTGGAACGGCGGCCAACCTGGGCGCCATCGTGCGCGCCAACGACACCCGGGCAGAAGTGGCCGACCAGGTCAAATCGCTGGGCGGTGAATTCGTCAAAGTGGACTACGAGGAAGAAGGCTCGGGCGGCGGCGGCTACGCCAAGGTCATGAGCGAGGGCTTCCAGGCTGCGCAGCGCAAGATGTACGCAGAGCAGGCCAGGGACGTCGACATCATCATCACCACCGCGCTGATCCCGGGCAAGCCAGCCCCCAAGCTCATCACCGCCGAGATGGTGCAAAGCATGAAGCCCGGCAGCGTGATTGTGGACATGGCCGCTGAGCAGGGCGGCAACTGCGAGCTGACCGTGCCCGGCGAGGCGGTGGTGTGCCATGGCGTGACCATCGTCGGCTACACCGACCTGGCCTCGCGCCTGGCCAAGCAGTCCTCCACCCTGTATGCCACCAACCTTTTGCGCCTGACCGAGGAGCTGTGCAAGGCCAAAGACGGCGTGGCCGTGGTCAACATGGAAGACGACGCCATCCGTGGCCTCACCGTGGTCAAGGAAGGCGCCATCACCTGGCCCGCGCCACCGCTCAAGCAGGCTCCTTTGTCTGCGCCCAAGGCCGCAGCGCCCGTGGAGCAAAAGAAGAGCGGCCATGGCCATGGCGCCCGCGCGCCGCTGCCCGCCAAGACGCTCGCCATCCTGTTTGCCGTCGCTGCCGTGGCCTTCTGGTTCGTCGGTGCCTACGCTCCGGCGGCCTTCCTTGGCCACTTCACCGTGTTTGTGTTGGCCTGCTTCATCGGCTACATGGTGGTGTGGAACGTCACGCCCGCGCTGCACACTCCGCTCATGAGCGTGACCAACGCCATCTCCAGCATCATTGCCATTGGTGCACTCGTGCAGATCGCTCCGCCCGATGCCGGGGTCAACGGGCGCCCCGACGGGCTCATCTTCTGGCTGGCCTTTGCGGCCATCGTGCTCACGGCGATCAACATGTTCGGCGGTTTTGCGGTCACGCGCCGCATGCTCGCCATGTTCCGCAAGTAATTCATAACAACAAGAACATCGAGGAGCACAGAACATGTCCCAAAGTCTTGCCAACATGGCCTACCTGGGTGCGGCCATCCTTTTCATCCTGAGCCTGGGCGGGCTCTCCAACCCCGAAACCTCGCGCCGCGGCAATCTCTTCGGCATGGCTGGCATGGCGCTGGCTGTGCTGGCCACGGTGTTCGGGCCAAAGGTCAGCAGTGGCGGCATCGCCTGGATCGTCACGGCATTGGTCATCGGTGGCAGCATCGGGCTGTTTGCCGCCCGGGTGGTCAAGATGACTCAGATGCCAGAGCTGGTTGCGCTGATGCACAGCCTGGTGGGTCTGGCCGCCTGCCTGGTAGGGTTTGCGAGCTACGTCGATACCTCCATCCAGCTGCAGGGCGCGGAGAAAGCCATCCATGAGGTAGAAATCTACGTGGGCATCCTGATCGGCGCGGTCACGTTCAGCGGCTCGCTGATCGCGTTCGGCAAGCTCAACGGCAAGATCGGTGGCAAGCCACTGCTGCTCCCTGGCCGCCACTGGCTCAATCTGGCTGCGCTGCTGACTGTGATCTGGTTCGGCCGTGAGTTCCTGCGCGCCGAAACCGTGGAGCAGGGCATGGTGCCGCTGATGGTGATGACGGCGATTGCGCTGCTGTTCGGCATCCACATGGTGATGGCGATTGGCGGGGCCGACATGCCGGTGGTGGTGTCCATGCTCAACAGTTACTCGGGCTGGGCGGCGGCGGCCACGGGCTTCATGTTGTCCAACGATCTGCTCATCGTCACAGGTGCGCTGGTGGGCTCCTCGGGCGCTATCCTGAGCTACATCATGTGCAACGCCATGAACCGCAACTTCATCAGCGTGATCGCGGGAGGCTTCGGCTCGGGCGCGGGCACGCCGTCCAAGAAGGGCGAGGCTGCAGAGCCTCAGGGCGAGGTGGTGCCAGTGAGTGGTGCCGAGACCGCCGAGCTGCTGCGCGATGCCAAGAGCGTGATCATCGTGCCCGGCTATGGCATGGCCGTGGCCCAGGCACAGCACACCGTGAACGAGATCACCCAGACCCTGCGCGCGAAGGGCGTTTCGGTGCGTTTTGGCATTCATCCGGTAGCGGGGCGCATGCCCGGCCACATGAACGTGTTGCTGGCTGAGGCCAAGGTGCCGTACGACATCGTGATGGAGATGGACGAAATCAACGGCGACTTCCCCGATACCGACGTGGTCATGGTCATCGGCGCCAACGATATCGTGAACCCCAGCGCTCTGGATGACCCCTCGAGTCCTATCGCAGGTATGCCGGTGCTTGAAGTGTGGAAGGCCCGCACCTCGATCGTGATGAAACGGTCCATGGCCTCGGGCTACGCGGGGGTGGACAACCCGTTGTTCTATAAGGACAACAACCGCATGCTGTTCGGCGATGCCAAGAAAATGCTCGATGAGGTGCTCGCAGCGCTCAAGGGCTGACAGGCATAATTCTCTCGCAGTTAAAAGCACGACCGTGCTGAAAAATCAACACGGTTCTCATGACACCCATAAAACCGATAGGAGACAACGACAATGACTGATCGCCCCTGGCTGACCGCGTACCCGCAAGGCGTCCCAGCTGACATCGACACCTCGCAGTACCCGTCCCTTGTCGCCCTGATGGATGAGGCCTTTACCAAGTACGCCGACCGCGTGGCCTACAGCTTCATGGGCAAGGATGTCACCTATCGCCAGACCGACTCGCTCTCCAGCGCGTTTGCGGCCTACCTGCAGGGCCTGGGTCTGGCCAAGGGTGACCGCGTGGCGATCATGATGCCCAACGTGCCGCAGTACCCCGTCACCGTGGCCGCCATCCTGCGCGCTGGTTTTGTGGTGGTCAACGTGAACCCGCTGTACACGCCGCGCGAACTGGAGCACCAGCTCAAGGACTCCGGCGCCAAGGCCATCGTCATCATCGAGAACTTTGCGGCCACCCTGCAAAGCTGCATTGCCAACACGCCGGTCAAGCATGTGGTGCTGGCTGCCATGGGCGACCAGCTGGGGTTGCTCAAGGGTGCGCTGGTCAACTACGTGGTGCGCAACGTCAAGAAGATGGTGCCCACGTTCGACCTGCCGGGCGCCGTGCGCTTCAACGATGCCGTGGCCCAGGGCACACGCGGTACGCTCAAGAAGCCTGATATCAAGCCCGACGACATTGCACTGCTGCAGTACACCGGTGGCACTACCGGCGTGAGCAAGGGCGCCGTGCTGCTTCACCGCAACGTGATCGCCAACGTGCTGCAGTCCGAAGCCTGGAACAACCCCGTGATGAAGCAGTTGCCCGCAGGCGAGCAGCCCACCAGCATCTGCGCGCTGCCGCTGTATCACATCTTCGCTTTCACCGTGAACATGATGCTGAGCATGCGCACGGGCGGCAAAACCATCCTCATCCCCAACCCGCGTGATCTGCCTGCGGTGCTCAAGGAGCTGTCCAAGCACACGTTCCACAGCTTCCCGGCTGTGAACACGCTGTTCAACGGGCTGGCCAACCACCCCGACTTCAACACCGTGAACTGGAAGAACCTCAAGGTCTCGTTGGGCGGCGGTATGGCGGTGCAGGGCGCGGTGGCCAAGCTGTGGCTGGAGAAGACCGGCTGCCCCATCTGCGAAGGTTATGGCCTGTCAGAAACCAGCCCCTCGGCCAGTTGCAACCCTGTGACTGCCAAAGAGTTCACCGGCACCATCGGCGTGCCGATTCCCGGCACCTGGATGAAGCTGCTGGACGACGAGGGCAACGAAGTCACCACCATTGGCCAGCCCGGCGAAATCGCCATCAAGGGCCCGCAGGTGATGGCCGGCTACTGGCAGCGCCCCGACGAGACCGCCAAGGTCATGACCGATGACGGCTACTTCAAGTCGGGCGACATCGGCATCATGGATGAACGCGGCTACTTCAAGATCGTCGACCGCAAGAAGGACATGGTGCTGGTGAGCGGCTTCAACGTGTACCCGAATGAGGTCGAAGAAGTGGTGGCCAACTGCCCTGGCGTTCTTGAATGCGCCGTGGTGGGCGTGCCCGACGAGAAGACCGGCGAGGCCGTGAAGCTCGTGATCGTGAAGAAAGACCCGGCGCTGACCGAAGCGCAGGTCAAGGAATACTGCAAGGCCAACCTCACGGGCTACAAGCAGCCCAAGGTGATCGAGTTCCGCACCGAGCTGCCCAAGACGCCCGTGGGCAAGATCCTGCGGCGCGAGCTGCGCGATAAAAAGTGAGGCAGCGGGGCCCGAGGCTCCGTGTTGTTTCACCCCTCAGGCGGCTTCGGCCGCCTTTGTTTTTCTGCGAATACCCATGACCACCGCCATCCTTAGCGCCCTGCCCGAAGAGCAAAGCTCGCTCGTCCAGCACCTGTCGCACCCCCAGCGCCTGATGCACGCGGGCCGCGCTTTCTGGCTGGGTGACCTGCATGGCCGACGCGTGCTGCTGGCGCTCTCGGGCATTGGCAAGGTGGCTGCGGCCACCACAGCCACTGCGCTCATCGAGCGGTTTGGCGTGGCGCGCATCGTGTTTACCGGGGTGGCGGGTGGCGTGGGTGACGGCGTGAACGTGGGCGACGTGGTGGTCGCGCAGGACTACATCCAGCACGACATGGACGCATCGCCCCTGTTCCCACGCTGGGAGGTGCCCGGCTACGCGCGCAGCCGACTGGTCTGTGATGCGGCGCTGTCTGCTCTTCTTTTGGAAGCTGCCAGCGCTTGTGTATCAAGCGCTAGCGGCCAAATTGGCTTGAAATCTACCCTGCAGAGCGCATCAGAAGGCACGCCGCACCGCGTCCACCACGGGCTTATTGCCAGCGGCGACCGCTTTGTCTCCAGCGCCGATGAGTGTGTGCGCCTGCGCTCCACATTGCGCGACGCTGGCCACAACGTGCTGGCCGTGGAAATGGAAGGCGCCGCCGTAGCCCAGGTGTGCCACGACTACGGAATCCCCTTCGCCGCCGCCCGCACCATCTCCGACTGCGCCGACGACACCGCCCATGTGGACTTCCCCCTCTTCGTGCAGACCGTTGCCTGCCGCTACGCCGAACACATGGTGCTGGCGTTTCTGCAAAAACTATGAAATTGATAGCTGCTAGCGCTTTATGGATAAGCGCTAGATGCCAATTTGACTCATATTTCCGCTGGATTGACTGACGAACCCGCCATCAGCCTTGCACAGGCTTCGACAAGCTCAGCCCGAACGGGTGGGGCGTCGACCGGGGGAGTCGTAACGCCAGCGGCGACCAGTTCCGCCACCGCGCCGTGAAACCGGCGCGCCCCAAATACCAGCGCCACCGCGGAACCGGCTTTGCCGGGCCGCTGGAGGCGTCCCCCTCAGGGGGAAGGCGCGCAGCGCCATAGGGGGAAAACTATTTAAGCCAGCCGCGTTTACGGAAGTACCACATAGGCCCCAGCGCACTGGCCACCATCAGCGCCACCACGTAAGGGTAGCCGTAGGCCCAGTCCAGCTCCGGCATGTACTTGAAGTTCATGCCATAGACGCTCGCAATCAGCGTGGGCGGCAGCAGCGCCACGCTGGCCACCGAGAAGATCTTGATGATCTTGTTCTGGTTGATGTTGATGAAACCGACCGTCGCGTCCATCAAGAAGTTGATCTTGTCGAACAGGAACGCCGTGTGGTTGTCCAGTGACTCGATGTCGCGCAGGATCTGGCGGGCTTCCTCGAACTGCTCGGAGTTGAGCATCTTGCTGCGCATCATGAAGCTCACGGCGCGGCGCGTGTCCATCACGTTGCGGCGGATGCGGCCGTTCAAGTCTTCCTGCCGGGCGATGGCGGCCAGCACTTCGCCGGCGCGGGCATCGGTCACGTCACCGGCCAGCACCTGCTTGCTCACCTTTTCCAGCTCGTCGTAGATGTTCTCCAGCGTGTCGGCCGAATACTCGGCATCAGCATCGAACAGCTTGAGCAGCACTTCCTTGGCGTCTTCAATCAGCCCGGGTGCGCGGCGTGCGCGCATGCGCAGCAGGCGGAACACCGGCACGTCTTCGTCGTGGATGGAAAACAGCACGCCTCGGCTTTTGAGGTTGGCGTTGTGCTGGTTCAGGATGAAGGCCACGCGCACCGAGCGGGGGTCTTCGTCGTCGTCAATCAAGAAGTCGCTGCGGATGTGCAGCTCGCCGTTGTCTTCTTCGTAGAAGCGGGCGGATTCCTCGATGTCTTCGTCCATCGCATCCTCGGGGATGGACAGGCCGTAGTGCTGCTTGATCCAGCGTTTTTCTTCGAGCGTGGGGGCTTCCAGATCGACCCAGATCGGCTGGAAGCGCGTCAGCTCTTCCAGGGACTCGATTTCTTCCTGAAACAGCCGGCCATTGGCGAGCGTGAAGATGTTGAGCATGGGCTCACTCCCTTGTTATATGGCGTCTGCGGTGTGGGGGCGTGGGGTGCTTTCAACCCCACAGCAGCCAAGCAGGCCGGGAGCTGAAAGCTACCAACTGGGGTAGGTTTCCAAGGAGCTGTCTCCGTAAAAATAAGCAAGCGGCGGATTATGGCACCGCATGGTGACAGGGCTTTGCCTGTCAGCCCTCTGCGCGAGGGGCTGACGCTGCGCGAACCGTGGCCAGCGCACGGCACAGGTCGGCCCACGCGGCCGCTTTGTTGTCTTGCGAACGCAGCAAGAACGCCGGGTCGTACGTGACCACGGCGGGGCAACCTGCCATCTGGTGGGGTTCGGCGCGCAGGCGGCCCAGCGGCTCGGTGCGGCCCAGCGCCGCACGGGCGGCCACATGGCCCAGGACCAGCACCATCGCGGGTGCCACGGCGGCCACGGTGTCGGCCAGCGCTGCGGTGGTGTCGCCGCCCTGCGCCTCAACGCCGGGGGCTGCGCGCTCCAGAGCCGCCAGGTAAACGCGCGGGTGCCGGTGCAGCTGCATGGCGCGCAGCATGTTGTCCAGCAAGCGCCCTGCGTCGCCCCCCAGCGGGTCGGCGGGGGTGAGGCTTTCGGTCACGATGAGCCAGCCTGCACCCAGCCCGGCGGGCGTCTGTGCCGGGTCGGCGCCGGGGTAGAGCGCCGCAGCGGGGTGCAACTTGAGGGCGGGCGTGGCTGATGTTGCAGAGGGAGAGGCGCGAGAGGCGGTTGCGTGCGCCGCACTGCGCGCAGCAATCGGGGCCGCAGGGCGGGTTGCTGCGGGGGCAGAGTGCGTTGGCACGGCTGCAGTGGGCGGGGGCGGTGCCCTGTCAGCGGCCAGGTGGCTTGGCGGCGCGGAGGCAGTGACCACCGCTTCGGGTGGGCCCCACACGGTGACGCCCATTTCTTGCAGCATGGCGCGTTGGCGCGCATCAAGGTGAAGGCTCATACAGGCGGGCGGTGGGGCTATGGGGTGGTGAGTGGCGGTGGGGAATGTATCCGAGTGGATCACAGCGGCAGGCTCATCACCACCGCGTCTTCGCGTTGGCCCTGGTCTGCGGGGTAGTAGCGTTTGCGCTCGCCCACGCGGCGGTAGCCATGAGCCTGGTAAATGTGCTGGGCGCGCAGGTTGCTGGCGCGCACCTCCAGCCACAGCCACTGCGCGCCGCGCCCGCGCGACCACAAAGCCAGCGCGTCCAGCAGCACACGGGCCCAGCCCTGGCGCTGGAACTCGGGCGTGACGGTGATGTTGAGCAGGTGCACTTCATCCACGCCCATCATGGCCACAAAATAACCCAGCAGGTGGTCCCCGGCCATCAGCACCTGCGCCTGGTAGCCCGAGGCCAGCGCGTCGGTGAAATTGCCGCGCGTCCACGGGTGGCTGTAAGCACGTTGCTCCACCGCCAGCACGGCGTCGAGCTGCGCGAGCGTCAGCGCTTCAAAACGCGCTTCCAGGCTCAGTTCAGGCCGCGAATTCAGTGCGTCGTCGTCAGAGGACGTGGGTAAAGCGCTCATGCGGGTCAGGGCTTGGCTTCGGGCGGGTTGGTGCGCAGGGCGGCGCGTTCTGCCGTGGTTTGCGCCACTTTATCGCGGATATAGCGGGGCAGCGCGTCGCTGGCGGGCAAACCACCGCCAGCGGCCAATAGCGCGGGCGCCAGGCGCAGCAGGGCTGTGGCGGTGGGCAGCGCCACCACGTGGGGGGCAGTGGGCGCCAGGCGATCACCGTAGGGCGCGCGTGCGTTGCCCGCCACGGTCCACCCGGCGGGGGGCAGTACCGTTTCTGGCGCACCCAGTCCAAAGTCGGCATCGGTCTTCCAGCCGCGCTCGCTGCCCAGCCACTCGCAGCGTGCGTGGTAGACCTCGTCCATGCGCGCATCCAGCACGGCCACCACTTGCGTGCAGCCATGTTGCTGGCGGGCTTCTTCGGCCAGGGCGAGCAGGGTGTCCACCGGCAGCACCGGCACGCCCAGGCCGCCGCGCGCGCCAAACGCCAGCCCCTGCGCCACCGCACACGCAGTGCGCAGGCCGGTGAAGGACCCCGGTCCGCGCCCGAACACGATGGCGTCCAGCGTGTCGAACGACAGCCCCGCCTCTGCCAGCAAGCGGCGCACCTCGGGAATCATGTTGGCCGACGCCTGCGGACCGCCCGGGCCGGTGTGCTGCACCACAGCATCGCCATGCTGAACGGCGATGGAAAGCGTGTCGGTACTGGTATCAAAGGCGAGCAGGTTCATGGAGCGGTGGGAGATTGTTGCGAGGGCGGAACGGCAGGCACCGCAGAAACGGCGGGCGCTGCACCCTGGCTTTTGCGCAACACGCCCAGCAGGATACCTGCGGTGACCAGCATCAGTCCGGCGAACAGGTTCCAGTACATGGGCTCGTCCAGAAAAACCACAGCGCCCATGGCCGAGAGCCCGGGCACCAGTGCGGTGATCATGGTCGACCGCACGGGACCGAAGTGCTGGATCATGCGCGTGAAGCTGATGCCCGAGATCACCACCGAGCCCCCGCCCTGGAACACCATCTGAAAGACGATCTCGCTCCACGGCGCGATGGCCAAGTGGCTGGTCACCGCGCCCAGCGCCACCAGCACGGCGTAGGCGGGCACGTACACCATGCAGGCAAACGCGGTGATCGCAATGGTGGCCTGCACAGCGTCCACCGCATGGCGCCGCGCCAGCACGCTGTAGGTGGCCCAGCACGATGCGGCCAGCATGAATAGCACGTCGCCCTTCCACACATCGCCGCCCGAAAAGGCGGCCAGCAGGCTGCGCCCTCCCACCAGCAAGTCACCCGCCACAATCAACGCCAGCCCTGCGGCGCGCAGCGGGGTGATGTGGTCGCGCAGCACCACAGCCGCCAGCAGCGCGGTCCACAGCGGCAGGCTGCCAGGCATGAGCACCGCCGCATGCGTAGCGGGTGCATGAAAGAACCCTGAATAAGCCAGCAGCGCGTAAAGAAGCCCGCCAAACGTGCCCAGCAGTACGGTGGTGCGCAATGGCAGGGGGGAAGTGCCCAGCAGGCTGGAGGGTGCTGCCTGCACGCCTTGCGAAGCCTTGCGCCGCCGCACCATCCACCAGCCCCACGGCAGCAGCACCAGGCTGGCGCCGGTGATGCGCAGCAGGGCAATGTCAAACGGGGTGAGCGTGCGCTGGGCCGAGGCGCGGGCAATGACGATGAAGCCTGTCCAGATGATGACGGTGACAACCGCCGCCAAAAGGCCGATGGCGCGAGGAGAAAGACGCATCGGGGGATTATCGGTGTGTGGCCTTTACGGCGCTCCCCACTGGGTTGGCTGCCGGAGGGTGGGCTATAGACTCCCGCCATGTTCTCTGTTTCTGATTTCTGGCCCCGGGTGGCGCTTCGTGGCGTTCTGGGGGGGCTGACCATCGCGGCCGCCACGGCGCTGCCCGTTTTTGCCCAAACCGCCTCCGTTGCGCCGAACCCGCTGCCCGCTGAGGTGGAGGCGGCCCTGGCCCGCGCCAAGCTGCCCCGGGATGCCTTGGCGGTGGTGGTGGTGGACGTCCAGGGGGGGCGCACAACTGTCCCGCGCCTGGTGCACCGTGCCCAGGTGCCCGTCAACCCCGCATCGGTCATGAAGCTGGTGACCACTTACGCCGCGCTGGAGCAACTGGGACCCGCCTATGTGTGGAACACCCCGGTCTACCTGCACGGAACGGTGCAGGAGGGTAGCCTGCGGGGCAACGTCTACATCCAGGGCCAGGGCGACCCCAAGCTGGTCATGGAGCGCCTGTGGCTACTGATGCGCCGCCTGCAGGGCCAGGGCATTCAGGTCATCGTGGGCGATATCGTGCTGGACCGCACCGCGTTTGAGGTGCCCGACCACGATCCGGCGCGGTTTGACGGCGAGCCCCTGCGCCCCTACAACGCCGCACCCGACGCGCTGCTGCTCAACTACAAGTCGTCGGTGATGACCTTTGTGCCCGATGCGGCAGCAGGCCTGGCCCGCATCCAGTACGACCCGCCGCTGGCGGGTGTGCAGCGCCAGGCGACCGTGGCGCTGTCGGCGGCGGGCGCGGAATGCGGGGACTGGCGTGGAGCATTGCGGGCAGAACTAGGCGACCCGGCCAAGGTGGGCTTTCAGGGGGTGTACCCCGCGTCCTGTGGCGAGAGGGTGTGGCCCGTGGCTGCCGCTGACCCGCGCGGTTTTGCGGCGCGGGCGGTGGAAGGCATGTGGCGCGAGCTGGGTGGCAAGCTCACGGGCGGCGTGCGCGAGGGCAAGGTGCCTGCGGGTCTCAAGCCCACGTTTGTGGTCACCTCGCCCGCGCTGGCCGAGGTGGTGCGCGATGTGAACAAATACAGCAACAACGTGATGGCGCAGCATGTGTTTTTGACGCTGGCGCTGCAAAAAAACGGGGTTGCAACCTTCGACGGCGCCCGCGAGGCCCTGCGCCAGTGGTGGACAACCCGCATGGGCGACGCCGAGCTGCCCCTGGCCGACAACGGCGCGGGGCTCAGCCGCGACGCGCGCATCACGGCGCAGGCGCTGGCCCGCATGCTGCAGGTGGCCTGGGCGTCGCCAGTGATGCCAGAACTGGTGGCTTCGCTGCCTATCTCGGGGGTGGATGGCACCCTGCGCCGCAGCCAAAGCCGAGCGGGCACGGCCCACCTCAAGACCGGCAGCCTGCGCGATGTCATGGCGGTGGCAGGCTATGTGCACGCAGCCAGCGGGCGCCGCTATGTGCTGGTGGCCGTGGTCAACCATGCCAATGCGGGTGGCGCCCGCCCGGTGCTGGACGCGCTGACCGATTGGGCCGCTCGGGACCAGTGAATAATCCGGGGCCGATCTGCAGTGTCTGCTGCCTTCTGTTTCCTCACCCTCCATGCAAATCTTTGACCTTATTGGCTACCTGGCCGCTGCCCTCACGACGTGCAGCTTTGTGCCGCAGGCGCTGCACACGTTTCGCACGCGGGATGTGAGCGGCATCTCGCTGGGCATGTACAGCGCATTCACCGTGGGCATTGCGCTGTGGCTGGTGTACGGCCTGGCGCTGGGGGCCTGGCCCATCGTGGTGGCCAATGCCATCACGCTGGTGCTGGCAGGCACCATTTTGGGCATGAAGCTGGTGTACGGAGCGCGCCGCCCGCGCTGAGCGAGGGGCAGAGCGCTGTCGCCGAGGCGTCTGCTGAGCGGTGTGGCCCGCGTTATCCCCAATGGATGCTGCAGTGCAGGTGCGCGCACCATGCGTCGTTCTTTACTCCCCGAGGGTTTCATTCATGACGTATTTCCGCCTTACCTGTGTTGCCGCTGCTGCGGTCCTGCTTGTTGCCTGCGGTGGCTCCGACGGCCCGGCGCGCGGCGCCCTCATTGACCCGCCCGCCACGCTGACCACGCTGACAGCTGCCCAGATCGACGCGGGCACCGCCGCCAGCGGCTTGCAGGCCATCAGCGGCAAGGCCAAATGTGATGTGAAGGTGGTGTCGCTCAACTACGTCACTGCGGGCGCCAAAAGCGGCGAGAGCTCCAACGCCTCGGGCGTGATGCTGGTGCCCGCTGGCAGCTGCACCACCGCTGCAGCCCTGGTGGCCTACGCCAAGGGCACCGACGTGCAGAAGCCACGCACGCTGGCCAACCCGCAGGACAGCGAAACCTTCTTGCTCGCCGCCATGTATGCCGCCCAGGGGTACGCCGTGGTGGCCACCGACTACCTGGGGTTTGCCAAGTCGGGTTACAGCTACCACCCCTATCTGCATGCAGACTCGGAGGCCACCTCGGTCATCGACTCGGTGCGTGCGGCCCGCAGCGCTGCGGGCACCGTGGGCGCCAACCTGTCGGGCAAGGTCATGTTCGCCGGCTACTCGCAGGGCGGGCATTCGTCGATGGCGGCGCAGCGCTCGGCCGAGCGCGATTACGGCACCGAATTCAATGTAGTTGCTGGTGCCCACCTGGCGGGCCCCTACAACCTGTCGGGATCGCTGCGCATACCTGACGCGATTGCTGGTGTTCAGTTCTTCGTGCCCTACCTCGTGACTGCCTGGCAAAAGGTGTACGGTAATGTCTACAGCGACGTGAAGACGGTGTTCAAGACACCTTACTCTGGCTACATCGAGAACCTGTTGCCACATCCGACGCTCAACTACACCACCCTGGTCACCTCAGGCACCCTGCCCGGGGGGGCGCCCAACCAGGCCCGCGACGCGGTGTTTCAGTCCGACTTCATCACCGGCTCGCAAACCAGCACCACCCACCCTCTGTATCTTGCGGCCAAGAAAAACGACCTGTTGGGCTGGAACCCGAAGGCGCGTGTACTGCTGTGTGGCGGTTCGGGCGACCCTACGGTGCCCCCAGCGATTCACCAGGTGGTGATGAAGGCCGACTTTGACAGTCGTGGCCTGACCAATGTGACGTCTGTCAACGTCGACCCTGCCATTCAGGCAACCTATGGTCCAGGTGGCATGGCACCCACCGATCCAACCTCGGCAGCGTTCGCCACCTACTACGGCAGCTACCACGGTACTTACCAGCCACCGTTTTGCCATGCGCAGGCGCGTGCCTTGTTCGAAACCGTCAAGTAGCATCGCAGTGATGCTGCCTGCCCTGGTGCCGGGGCGGGTTGACCACAAAAAAGCCGACCCTGGGTCGGCTTTTTTGTGCTGCTCGGTGGTGCGCTCTGCGAGTGCCACCGCGCTACGGGCTGTTTACCAGCGCGCTTTCAGGCGGTCTTTGGCGTAAGTGCCGAACTGGCGTTGGGCTGATGGGGTGAGATACACCGAGTCGGCGAATGCGTAGACCGTCGGGTTGGCGCCCGGCAAAAGTGTTGAGGTGTTGCACAGCGCCGAGTTGACCTTGCCTGCACCAATGCCAATACCATTCGTGGCGTCCACCGAAGTGCACACCGGTGTGGTGGTGTTGGTAAAACCATAGACGCCCGGGGCGCTGGCGTACAGGTTCACGTAGTAAGCCAAGTCCACATACAGCACGTTGGCACCCAGGTTCACGATGCCGATCAGCAAGCCCTCGTTGAAGCGGCTGCTGGCGTCGCTCAGCAGCGCTTCGCGGCCAATGCTCCTGGCCCACGGCGTTTTGCCCAAGTCGTAGGTGCCAGTCACCACTACGTACTTGGCGCCTGCTTTGACAAGGCGCTGCACCTGCGCAGCCATGTCTTCGCCAGCCTTGCGCGATGCGGCCACCATGGCGGCTTCGGTCTGGGTGCCCGCGTTGACTGCGGCCATGTTGGCAATCACGTCGCTGATACCGCCACTCAGGATCACCAGGTCATTGGCCGTAAAGCTGCCGCCGGCCAGAAAGGTGTCGATCTGTTCGGTGATGGTGGGGGTGCTGGCATTACCTGCCGCATCGGGTTTGCCGACCACCCGCGCATTGCCCACCGCATAGCTCTTGCCGCCTGCGGATGCGGGAGTTATGGTTTTTCCATAGTTGGCTGCCACTTGTCGCGTCCAGTTGTTCACACTGCCATCATTGACGGTGTAAAGCGAGCCGTTTTGACCCACGTCGCTGTTGGCATCGCCAAACGCGATGAAGCGTTCGGGTGTGATGGCTGATTCGGTGGTGCTTGAACCACAGGCCGCAAGCAACGCGGCCGACGCACATGCGGCGACCAGTACGGTGCGGCGCATCCAATTTGCTGCCATGTATTTCTCCAGAAAAGTGGGGGGTAGTTTAACGACGCAACGTCAACGCATGTAAAGCGGCGTCATCGCGAAGGGTCAGGTTGCAGACGCACGCTGCAAACGGTCGCGTACACCTTCCCAGTCCGCGCTGGCGGGCGGGGTCTCGATCCAGATCAGTTTCACGCCGTCGTCGTCAAACCCGCGCAGCACGGCGAACAGCTGCTGGGCGGTGGCGATGGCATCGTCAGGCATGCGGCGCATGACAAGCTTGGAAGATTGGGTGCGCAGTGCGGCACGCGCGTAGACCGCGATGTGGGCAGCTTCTGCGCCCAGCAGGTCCAGGCCAGTTTGCAAGGCTTTTGCGTCCATCAGCCGCACTTTGGCGGCGGGGGCGTAGTGGGCCTCCAGCGTACCCGAGGCGCGGGGCGTCAGCGCGGGCATGTCCTCTTTGGACAGCGGTGCAACGCCGCAGGCCGCCTCAATCTGCGCGCGCGTAACGGCGCCGGGGCGCAGCAGCACGGGCGCGCCACGCGTGCAGTCCACGATGGTGCTTTCAATGCCCACGTCACACGGGCCGCCATCCAGCACCAGCAGCCCGGCGCCCAGCTCGTCCTGCACATGCCGGGCGGTGGTGGGGCTCACGCGGCCAAAACGGTTGGCGCTGGGGGCCGCCACGCCCCACACGGGTGGGCCGCCCAGTGCGGCGCTGTCGCCGGGCGCGGCGCAGGCCAGCAGCAGGGCATGGGCCACGGGGTGCGCCGGGCAGCGCAGGCCCACGCTGTTTTGCCCGCCGGTCGCAGCCGTGGCCACACCGGGCAGGCGCGGCAAGATGAGGGTGAGCGGGCCGGGCCAGAAGGCATCGACCAGCTTTTGCGCAAAGCCCGGCACCTCGCTGGCAAAGTGCGCAATGCCGTCGGCGTTGGCCACATGCACGATCAGTGGGTGGTCGCTGGGACGGCCCTTGGCGGCAAAAATCTGCGCCACGGCGGCATCGCTGCTGGCGTCGGCCGCCAAGCCATACACCGTTTCGGTGGGCAGGCCGAGCAGTGCGCCACTGCGCACCGCCCGCGCTGCGGCGGCGATGGACTCGGGCTGTGTGCCGTCAAGAATCATGGGTGCAAGGCCGCCATCAGAAGGGTGCAATGCCCAGCAGCGCGGCGGCCTTGAGGGCTGTGGCGCGTGCCGCTTCGGCGGTGGGGGCGGTGATGTTCAGGTGCCCCATCTTGCGGCCACGCTTGGCCTCGCACTTGCCGTACAGGTGCAGGTGGGCGCCGGGCAGCGCCAGAACGTCGGCCCAGGGTGGAGTCCGCTCGGCATCGCCCGGCGCAAACCACAGATCGCCCAGCAGGTTGAGCATCACCGCGGCGCTGTGCTGGCGCGGCTGCGTGAGCGGCAGGCGGGCCATGGTGCGCACCTGCAGCTCGAACTGCGACACGTCGCAGGCGTTCTGGCTGTAGTGGCCGCTGTTGTGCGGGCGCGGCGCGATCTCGTTGACCACCAGGCTGCCGTCTTGCAGCACAAAGAATTCCACGCAGAGCACGCCCACATACTGCAGGCCATTTGCTATCGAAATAGTAGCTTTTATCGCCTGCTGGATAAGCGCTGGAGACATATTTTGCTCAAAAACCTCCGTGACGGCCAGGATGCCGTCGCGGTGCAGGTTGCGCTGCACGGGCAGGTGCACCGTGGCGCCGTCGGCCCCGCGTGCCACGATGACCGAACATTCCAGCGCCAGGGGGAGCATCTTCTCCAGCACGCACGGTACGTTGCCGACCGAGTCCCAGGCGGCGGCCAGTTCAGCTGCGGTCTTCACGCGCACCTGGCCTTTGCCGTCGTAGCCCATGCGTGCCGTTTTCAGAATACCGGGTAACAGATCAGAAGAAACGGCAGCCAGTTGCCCAGCCGTTTCAATCACTGCATACGGCGCACAAGGCACGCCGCAGGTCACAAAGTGTGCCTTTTCGCGCGCACGGTCTTGCGCCACCGAAACGGCACTGGCGGCGGGCGACACGGGGCGCTGCGCAGCCAAGGCCGCCAGCGCGGCAGCCGGTACATTTTCGAACTCGGTGGTCACCGCATCCGACAAACGGGCCAGTTCGGCCAAGCCTTGCGGGTCTTCATAGCCCGTCTGGATGTGGTGGTGGCTCACCAGCCCGGCGGGGCTGGTAGGGTCGGCATCCAGCACGGCGGTGAAGTAGCCCATGGCCTGCGCCTGGTGCACAAACATGCGGCCCAGCTGGCCGCCACCGAGCACGCCCAGCGTTGATCCCGGCAAGAGCGGCTTGAGGGGCTGGAGAGAAGTGTCGTGGCTCATGCGGCAGGCGGCAAGGTCATGTTGCGGGCCACCTCGGTCTGCTCGGCGCGGAAGGCTTCGAGCCGCTGGCGCAGTTCGGGGCTTTCGTTGGCGAGCAGGGCCACCGCAAACAGCGCGGCGTTGGCGGCGCCTGCCGTGCCGATGGCAAACGTGGCCACGGGAATGCCCTTGGGCATCTGCACGATGGAATGCAGCGAATCCACCCCCTGCAGGTGACGGCTGGCCACCGGCACCCCCAGCACGGGCACGGGGGTCTTGGCGGCGATCATGCCGGGCAGGTGGGCTGCGCCCCCGGCCCCGGCGATGATGGCCTTCAGGCCCCGGCCGGCTGCAGCCTCGGCGTAGGCAAACATGTCGTCGGGCATGCGGTGGGCCGACACCACGCGGGCCTCGTGGGCAATGCCGAACTGCTCAAGAATTTGCACTGCATGCTGCATGGTGTCCCAGTCGCTGCTGGAACCCATGACCACGCCGATCTGGATGGGTTTCATGGTGTTGGTGTGCCGGTTGGCAGGCCGCGCCCGCGCCACCGCACTTTAGGTAGAACCCGCGATTTTACTTTTTGCGCCCCCCTACTTGGCACCCGGACATTTCGATAGGCCAAAATAGCGCGAACCCGTTACACCGGCCCCTGGCCCATCCCCATGATTGACGTCACCGTAGAGAACTTTGAAGCCGAGGTGGTTGCCGCCTCGATGAATGTCCCCGTGCTGGTGGACTTCTGGGCACCCTGGTGTGGCCCGTGCAAGTCGCTGGGCCCGGTGCTGGAGAAGCTGGAGACCGACTACGACGGCCGCTTCAAGCTCGTCAAGATCGACTCGGACCAGGAGCAGCAGCTGGCGGGCATGTTCGGCATCCGCAGCATCCCCACCTGCGTGCTGCTGATGAACGGCCAGCCTGTGGACGGCTTCATGGGCGCCTTGCCCGAGGGGCAGGTGCGCGCCTTCCTCGACAAGCATGTGCCCACCGCCGAAGAGGTCGTGGCCGAAGCCGAGGAAGAAGAAGCGCTCGAAGCCCTGGCCGAAGGCGATACCGGCACCGCGCTCGAAAAGTTGCAGCACGCGGTGGTGACCGACCCGGCCAACGACGATGTGCGGTTTGACTACGTCAAGCTGCTGCTGCAACTGGGCCGTGAGGACGATGCCAAGGTGGCTTTTGCCCCCGTGATTGCCAAGGCGCCTGCCTCGCGCAAGCTGGGCGCCCTCAAGGCGTGGATGGATGCTCTTGATTTTGTAGCTGTTAACGCTTATGGAGAAAGCGCTGGGGCCGATTTTGACTCAAAAATTGCCGCCAGCAAGCGCGACTTTGATACCCGCTACGCCCGCGCCCGCTGGCTTATGGCCGGCCAGCGCTGGACAGACGCGATGGACGAACTGCTCGAAATCCTCATGCGCGACAAGGCCTGGGGCGAAGAGATCGCCCGCAAGACCTATGTGGCCATCCTCGAAATCATCGAGCCGCCCAAGGTGAAGGTGGCCGACGGCCAGATACCGCCCGATGACCCTGTGGTGGCCACCTACCGCCGCCGCCTGTCGAGCGTGGTGCTCAGCTGACGGCAGCGTGGTGTTGTGGACGCCTGCCCCCTCGCAGGGTTCACCAGGCGCCGGTGCCCTGACAACGGGTTTCTTTAAACGATGCCAGGCGCATTGACCTGCTGTCGCCCACAGGCCCGGCTGGCAGTTGCGCTGCTGCTGAGCCTGCTGATGGCGGCCTGCGCCACCCCGCCGCCCGAGCAGGACGCCGTAGTAACCGGCATCGCGGTGACGCGGGAGCGCGCCATCCTGCACCCCGAGGCCGTTTTTGAGGCCACGCTGGTGGACGTGACCGACCCCGACGTGCCGCCCGTGGTGCTGGGGCGCCAGCGCATCGAAGCCGCAGGTCAGCCGCCCTTTGCAATCCACATCCCCTATTTGGCGGCGCGCTTTGCACCCAGGGGCCGCTACGAGGTGCGGGCCAGCATCTCGGTGCACGGCCGGGTCCAGTGGACCACCGAAACGCGCAACCTGGTGCCGCAGGATACTGCGTACCGCCGCGTCAGCGTCCAGCTGGCACGCGTGTTTCCCCAGCAGGCGACTGCGGAGGCCGCCGTGCCGCTGGCTTTGACCTACTGGCGGCTCGTCGAGGTCGAGGGGGAGCCGGTGCCGCGGCCTGCCGAAGGCGTGGTGGGCCCCCACCTGGTGCTGCAGGCCGACGAGGCCCGCGCCACAGGATCAGGTGGGTGCAACCGGTTTTTTGCCGACTATGACGTACAGGGTGCGCGGCTGCGTTTTGGCCGGGTGGTGTCCAACATCACGCTGTGTCTGGGCTCGGGCAGTCTGGAGTCGCGCTTTTTCAGCGCCTTGTCACTGGTGGATAGTTTTGGCCTGCACGGCCAGCAACTGTTGCTGCGCGATGTGGATGGCAAGTCTGTGTTGCGCTTTGAGGCCGTCGAAACGCCGCTAAGCTGACGGCGATACTTGCGACGTCAGCCGCTCCAGTGCCTCGCGGTACTTGGCGGCGGTTTTTTCAATCACCGCCTGGGGCAGGCGGGGCGATGGGGGGGTTTTGTCCCAGGGCTTGCCATTGACCTGCGCCTGCTCCAGCCAGTCGCGCACAAACTGCTTGTCGTAGCTGGGAGGGTTCTGGCCCGCCGCCAGGGCGGCTTCGTAGCCTTCCACCGGCCAGTAGCGCGAGCTGTCGGGCGTGAGCACTTCGTCCATCAGCACCAGGGTGCCATCAGGTGCCAGGCCAAACTCGAACTTGGTGTCGGCAATGATCATGCCCTTGGTCAATGCAATCTCGGCTGCGGCCTTGTAGATGGCAATGCTCAGATCCCGGATCTGGGCCGCCAGCTCGGGGCCGACGATGGCCACGGTCTGCTCAAAGGTGATGTTCTCGTCATGCTCGCCCGCCGCAGCCTTGGCGGCGGGGGTGTAGATGGGTTCGGGCAGCTTGGCGGCGTTGGTCAGGCCCTCGGGCAGCGGCACGCCGCATACCGAGCGCGACTCCTGGTATTCCTTCCATCCGCTGCCCGCCAGGTAGCCACGCACCACAGCCTCCACCGGAATGGGCTTCAGGCGCTGCACCAGCATCGATCGGCCGCGAATCTGTTCGGCCTCGGCAGGAGTGACCACGCTCTCGGGGGCGTCGCCGGTCAGGTGGTTGGGGCAGATGTGGCCCAGCTTGTCGAACCAGAACAGCGCCATCTGCGTGAGCAACTCACCTTTGCCAGGAATGGGCTCGCCCATGATCACGTCAAACGCAGAGAGGCGGTCGCTGGCCACCATGAGGATGCGGTCGTCGCCCACGGCGTAGTTGTCACGCACCTTGCCGCGCGCCAGCAGGGGCAGCGAAGTCAGGGCAGAGGTGTGCAGGGCGTTGGAGCTGGGCTGGGTCATGGTGTCGGTGTGGGCGGGCAGGGTCCGCTGCAGGCAGGCCGGAAAAACGGGGAGGGGGCGTCGCAGAAGCGGTCATTCCGCGCAACCGCAGGATTTTACGCGCCGGGCCAGAGCTTGCGCAGGGTGGCAACACCACACTAGTCCACTGGACTGGGTCTCTCGTTGAAGAAGGGGGCACCCAGGCACGATGCAACCCGGGCACATGCTGCCCTGCGCGGTGAGCGGCCTTGCGGCACACTGTGCGGCCTCGCATCTGACATGGCCGCCGCAGGCGATACCCTTTGCCGTCCAACTCCGCCCTCACCCCGCGCCGCGAACTGTGGCTGTTGCTCACCCTCGCGGGCATCCAGTTCACGCACATCCTCGACTTCATGATCATGATGCCGCTCGGGCCTCAGTTCACGCAGTTGTTCTCCATCAGCGATGCGCAGTTCGGCCTGCTGGTTTCGGCCTACACGCTGTCGGCGGGCGCCTCGGGCTTGCTGGCATCGACCTATATCGACCGGTTCGGGCGCAAGCGCCTGCTGCTGGTGCTGTATGGGCTGTTTGGCTTGGCCACCCTGGCGTGTGGCGTGGCGCCCACCTATGGCGCGCTGATGGTGGCGCGTGTTCTGGCGGGTGCGTTTGGCGGGGTGCTGTCGGCGCTGTCGCAAACCATCGTGGCCGATGTGGTGCCGTTCGAGAGGCGCGGGCGGGCCATGGGAATCATCATGACCTCGTTTTCTGTGTCCACCGTGGCCGGCGTACCGTTGGGCCTGATTCTGGCGGAGCACGGCGGGTGGAACATGCCCTTCATCGCCATTGCCGTGATGGTGGGAGTGCTGGCTATTTTGGCTGCGCGCACCATGCCCGTGTTGACGGCCCATGTACACGCGGCCAGCGGCAGAACCGCGCTGGGTGGCATCGGGCAGGTGCTGGCGGACCCGAATCACCGCTGGGCCTTTTTGTTCTCGGCGTTGCTGATGTTTACGGGTTTTACGGTCATCCCGTACATCACCATTTACATGCAGACCAACGCGGGCGTTCGGGCCGACCAGATCCCGTGGGCGTACCTGTGCGGAGGGGTGGCAACGCTGTTCACGGCCCGCCTCTTCGGCCGCTTGACGGACCGGCGCGGCAAAGTGCCCACGTTTCGGTGGCTGGCACTGGCTGCGGCGCCCTGCTTGTTGGGCATCACGCTGGTGCAAGGGTTGCCGCTATGGGGCGTTCTGGTGGTGTCTACGCTGATGTTTGCGTTTGTGAGCGGGCGGATGATCCCGGGCATGGCCATCGTGGCGTCGGCCGCGCAGGCGCCCTTGCGCGGCACCTTTATGACCCTGAACGCATCGGTTCAGTCGGCCTCCATGGGTGTGGCGTCGGTGGTGGGTGGATTGCTGATCAGCCGCGACGCGCAGGGGCTGGTGCAGAACTACTGGATGGCCGCAGTGGTCGGCATCGCCGCCAGCCTGTTGTCCATCGTGGTGGTGGGTAGGCTGCATCTGCACGGGGCCACGGCATCTGCAAAGTAAGCGCCTTGGGCTTGGGGGCGGTGCAGCAACTCAACCATTGTGCGCGCATTTGGGGCCCTTGGCACCTTGCCAGGCATAACCCAGCAGGCAAGGGCGGTATGGGATTGCTTTTCGGTGGGGGCAGGGGCATAGTGAACTCACGTCGATGGATGCATGCAAGTTCGCCGCGCCGCTCCTCTGATCCAGGGCGGCCTTTGTTCCACAGAGAGCCATAGGAGACTTATTTATGAACTTGACGATCAGCGGTCACCACCTCGAAGTTACCCCTGCCTTGCGCAACTACGTCACCAGCAAGCTGGACCGGATCACCCGCCACTTTGACCAGGTTGTCGATGTCAAGGTACTGCTGACAGTAGAGAAGCAGAAGGAGAAGGAAAAGAGGCAGCGAGCGGAATGCAACATCCACGTCAAGGGCAACGACCTGTTTGCCGAAAGCTCGCACGCTGATCTGTACGCTGCGGTCGACGATCTTGTCGACAAGATGGACCGCCAGGTGGTGCGCCACAAGGATCGCCTGCAGGACCATCACCACGAAGCCGCCAAGCGCGAAATTCACTTGATGAGCCAGCCCTGAGTCAGCCGGCTAACAGGCACAGCAGCCGCCCTCCCGGGCGGTTTTTTTGTTTCCCGGCGCTCTGCGCTCAGGGTTTTCGCCAACATGTGCATAATTGTTACCCTTGACCATGAACCGACTCGCCTCCATCCTGCCCTCCGCTCAAGTGCTCGTGAGCCTGGACGCCACCAGCAAGAAGCGTGCTTTCGAAGAAGCGGGTCTTCTGTTCGAGAGCCAGCACGGCCTCTCGCGCGCGCTGATCACAGACAGCCTCTTTGCGCGTGAACGCCTCGGCTCGACCGGGTTGGGTCATGGTGTGGCCATTCCGCATGGCCGTATCAAGGGTCTCAAGGCGCCGATGGCTGCCGTGTTTCAGCTGCTCAATCCGATTGGGTTTGATGCGCCTGACGACCTGCCCGTAGGCCTGCTGATTTTTCTGCTGGTGCCCGAGGCCGCCACGCAAAAGCACCTGGAAATTCTGTCGGAGATAGCCGAGCTGCTGAGCGACTCCGCACTGCGCGAAAGGCTCAAGGCCTGCACCGATGCCACCGAGCTGCACGGCATGATCGCTGGCTGGCAGTCGACGCAAGCGGCCTGATTTTTAGCGGCTACTGCGCTCCTCTCGCTGACCCGCCGTGAAGCCCAACGTTGTCAGTGCCGATGTCCTCTTTGAGGAATTTCGCGGCCCCCTGAAGTGGGAATGGGTGGCGGGCCTTGGCGCTTCGGAGCGGCGTTTTGACGAGGTCGCCGTGCGCTCTGCGCGCTCCGGCGCTGATCTGGTCGGCTACCTCAACTACATCCACCCGTACCGCGTCCAGATTCTGGGCGAGCGCGAAATCGCGTACCTGAGCAGTGCGTCCCCCGACGACTGCAAGCGCCGCATTGCCCGCATCGTGACGCTGGAGCCGCCCGTACTGGTGCTGGCCGATAGCCAGGTCGCACCAGACGCCCTGGTGTCTATGTGTGAACGTGCGCAGATTCCGATGTTCTCCACGCACGAGTCGTCGGCGTTTGTGATCGACGTGCTGCGGGCCTACCTGTCCAAACACTTTGCCGACCGCACCACGATGCACGGCGTGTTCATGGACATTCTGGGCCTGGGCGTGATGATCACCGGTGAGTCCGGCCTGGGCAAAAGCGAACTGGGCCTGGAGCTGATTTCGCGTGGCAACGGCCTCGTGGCCGACGATGCGGTGGATCTGTTTCGCATCAACCAGACCACCATCGAAGGCAAGTGCCCCGAGCTGCTCCAAAACCTGTTGGAGGTGCGCGGCATCGGCCTGCTCGATATCCGTGCCATCTTTGGCGAGACGGCTGTACGCCGCAAGATGCGCCTCAAACTCATCGTGCACCTGGTGCGCAAGGAAACACTCGAGCGCGACTACGAGCGCCTGCCGTATGAGCCGCTCACGCAAGACGTGCTGGGCGTGCCCGTGCTCAAGGTAGTGATCCAGGTCGTGGCTGGCCGCAACATCGCCGTGCTGGTGGAAGCCGCCGTGCGCAACACCATCTTGCAGCTGCGCGGGATTGATACCTACCAGGAGTTTGTGGAGCGGCACCGCCGCGCCATGGAGCGCGATACCGGTGTGTAGTTTGCTGCGAAATTGATAGCACTTGGCGATTTTCAGCTAAGCGCTAGAGCCAGTTTTCACCATTGAATTCGACAACTGGCGCCCCCCCTCCGGGGGGGGTGGCGCGAAGCGCCTCAGGGGGAGCTAATTTCCAGGGGGAGCTATTTGCTGGCGCAAATCGCGCACTGGCCATACAAGGCCATGGTGTGGTCCTGCACCACCCAGCCCTTCGCCTTGGCCACGATCTGCTGGCGCTTTTCGATCTCGGGGTCGTAAAACTCTTCCACCTTGCCACACGAGGTGCAGATGAAGTGGTCATGGTGCTGGCCTTCGTTGAGCTCATACACCGCCTTGCCGCTCTCGAAGTTGCTGCGGATCAGGATGCCCGCCTGCTCGAACTGCGTGAGCACCCGGTACACCGTGGCCAGGCCAATGTCCGAGCGTTCTTCCAGCAGCACGCGGAACACGTCTTCCGCCGTCATGTGGCGCTGCGTGCCCTTCTGGAAGATTTCCAGAATTTTGAGGCGGGGTAGCGTGGCCTTGAGTCCCGTACTTTTGAGTTCGTCGATATTGGTCATGGCATGTTCCTTCGGGTACGGGCCTCCTTCAGGGGGTTGCAAGGTCAGCCGCTACAATGGGGCGATCATATCCTCAGCCCTTTTATCCATGCCCGTCAAAGCCCGTTGCAGCGCCCGTTTGGGCCTGGTCCTGTTGATCGGTGCCAGCTTGGCTGCCCTGGCGGGTTGCAGCAGCTTCGATGGCGCCAGTAACCGTATTGCCAGCCTGGTATCGCCTTACAAGGTGGACGTTGTGCAAGGCAACTTCGTCTCTCGCGAGCAGGTCGAAGCCCTGCAGCCCGGCATGAGCCGCCAGCAGGTGCGTGAGATTCTTGGCACGCCGCTGGTCACCAGCCTCTTCCATGCAGATCGCTGGGAATACGTGTTCACGCTCAAACGCCCCGGCGAAGACATCCAGACCCGCAAGCTGACCGTGTTCTTCACTGGTGATGTGCTGCAGCGATCCGAGGGTGACGAAATGCCCACCGAGACCGAATTTGTGGCCACCCTGGGCTCGCGGGGTGCCAAGGGCAAAGTGCCGGTACTTGAAGCAACGCCGGAGCAGCTGGCCAAATATCCCGCATCGGCTCGCCCGACCAAGGCACCAACGGCTGCACCGCTGGAGCCCGCCTCCATCAGCTACCCGCCGCTCGAAGCGCCCACGCGCTGACCTTTGCGGCCCTGCACGCAGCGCGGGCCCTGGCCTGCCTGCTGCACCTTCAACGTACAGGACTCTCATGACAGGGACAACTTTGCCCGCCACGACCGCCATCACCCCCTGCCGCGTGGCCGTCGCGGGTGCGTCGGGCCGCATGGGCCGCATGCTGATCGAAGCCATTCGCGCCAGCGACGACTGTGTGCTGGCCGGTGCGCTGGACGTCGCTGCCAGCCCTGCCATTGGCTCAGACGCCACCGCGTTCCTGGGCCACGCCAGCGGCGTGGCCATTACGGCAGACATTGCCACTGGCCTCAAGAATGCCGACGTGCTCATCGACTTCACGCGCCCTCAAGGCACGCTGGCCCATCTGGCCGTGTCCAGCCAGCTTGGCGTCAAGGCGGTCATCGGCACCACGGGGTTTTCTGATGAACAGAAGGCGGCCATCGCCCAGTTTGCCGAGCGCTCGGCCATCGTCATGGCGCCGAACATGAGCGTGGGCGTCAACGTCACGCTCAAGCTGCTGCAGATGGCCGCCAAGGCCATGGCCACCGGCTACGACATCGAAATCATCGAGGCCCACCACCGTCACAAGGTGGACGCGCCTTCCGGCACCGCGCTCAAGATGGGTGAGGTGATTGCCGACGCCATGGGCCGTGACCTCAAGGAATGCGCCGTATACGCCCGCGAAGGCGTGACGGGCGAGCGCGACCCGTCGAGCATCGGTTTTGCCACCATCCGCGGCGGCGACATCGTGGGCGACCACACCGTGTTGTTTGCTGGCATCGGCGAGCGCATCGAGATCACGCACAAGTCGTCCAGCCGCTCTACCTATGCGCAGGGCAGCCTGCGCGCAGTGCGGTTCCTTGCTGCGCACAAGACAGGCATGTTCGACATGTTCGATGTGCTCGGTCTGCAATGAGAAACCCCCTGAGATGCTTCGCATCTTCCCCCTGCAGGGGGACGCCACCCGTGGCCTGGCGAAGCCAGTTCCACGGTGGCACTGGCTTCGGGCACGCCAGTTGCGGGCGATTCGCCAAGTAACGAGGTATTGATGGACGCTCTCCACTGGTGGCGCCAGGGCGACGCCGTCACGCAGGGCACGGCCCTGATCCTGCTGGCCATGTCGGTGGCGAGCTGGGTGGTCATTGTGTGGAAGCTGCGCCTGATGCACCGTGCGAGTGTGGACGTGGCGCGCTGCACGGCAGCGTTCTGGCAGTCGCCGTCCCTAGGGCTTGCAGAGCAACGTTTGAAGTCTTTTGACCGGGAGGCGCTTGTCCTGCCTCTGGTTGTTGCTGCAAATTCCATAGCGATACATTCAGGTGCTAGCGTGCAAAGCACCCTTGCCGCATCCGGCAGCCTGTCGCAGCAACTCACCCGCGTGCTGCGGGACGCCTTGCACCAGGTGCTGGGCCGCCTGCAGTTTGGTCAGGTGCTGCTGGCCACGGTGGGCTCCACCGCGCCGTTCGTGGGGCTGTTGGGCACCGTGTGGGGTATTTACCATGCGCTCACGGCCATGGCGGGGGCGGGGCAGATCACCATCGACCGCGTCTCCGGCCCCGTGGGGGAGGCGCTGGTGATGACGGCCGCCGGGCTGGCGGTAGCGATCCCGGCCGTGTTGGCCTACAACGTGTTTGGCCGCCTGATCGGGCGTATCGAGGCGGACCTGGAGGGCTTTGCGCGCGACCTGCGCGAGCTCATCATCGACACGGCTCCTGTCCAGGGTGCCGCGGGCACCACGGCAAGCCAGCGCACGGTAAGCCGACCCGCCGCCGGGCCGTCCCAAGGCGGGTCAGCCCCCTCGGGGGGCAGCGAATCACGCGCAGCGGGGAGCGTGGGGGCATGAGTTTCGGAAGACTCGACCGCACCACCGGGCCACAGCCCATGAGCGACATCAACATGACGCCGCTGGTGGACGTGATGCTGGTGCTGGTGGTCATCTTCATCCTCACCGCGCCCTTGATGGCCAGTTCTATCCGTCTCGACCTGCCGCGCTCCGAGGGTGCCACGCCCGGGGCTGCGCCGCAGTCCGTCACGCTGGTGGTCGATGCAACCGGCCGGGCCTTTCTGGATGACCAGCCGCTGTCCCAGCCCGCCCTGGCCGAGCGCCTGCGCCGCATCGGCGCCGAGCGGCCAGATACCGAAGTGCAGTTGCGCGCCGACGCCTCCGTGCCCTATGGGCGGGTGGTCGAGGTCATGGGCGCGGCCCACCTGGCCGGGCTGCAGCGCATCGGTTTTGTGGCCGAACCCCAGGCGCCCGGCGCTACTTCGGCTCCTGCAAAAGCACCCTGAGGCGTCAGTTTGACGCTGCCTTGCAGGTGTCGGCCCCTGTGGCGGTCCGACTGGCGGGCATGACAGCCTAAAATCGCCCCAGCGCGGCCTTGCGGCTGCCCACTTCTCTCACCCCCGAGCCCCCATGCAAGACAAATACTCTCCCCAAGACGTCGAGCGCGCCGCGCACGACCACTGGACCGCCACCGACGCCTACCGCGTGACGGAAGACAACAACAAGAAGAAGTTCTACGCCTGCTCGATGCTGCCGTACCCCAGCGGCAAGCTGCACATGGGCCATGTGCGCAACTACACCATCAACGACATGCTCACGCGCTACCTGCGCATGAACGGCCACAACGTGCTCATGCCCATGGGCTGGGATGCGTTTGGCCTGCCCGCCGAGAACGCAGCGCTCAAAAACGGCGTGCCACCCGCGAAGTGGACGTACGAAAACATCGCGTACATGAAAAAGCAGATGCAGGCGATGGGCCTAGCCATCGACTGGAGCCGCGAGGTGGCCACCTGCGACCCCACGTACTACAAGTGGAACCAGTGGCTGTTTTTGAAGATGCTGGAAAAGGGCATTGCCTACCGCAAGACCCAGGTCGTGAACTGGGACCCGGTGGACCAGACCGTGCTGGCCAACGAGCAGGTGATTGACGGCAAGGGCTGGCGCACCGGCGCCACGGTCGAAAAGCGCGAGATCCCCGGCTACTACCTCAAGATCACCGACTACGCCGAAGAGCTGCTCGACTTTGTGGCCGGCGACAAACTGCCCGGATGGCCCGAGCGTGTGAAGCTGATGCAGGAAAACTGGATCGGCAAGTCTGAAGGCGTGCGCTTTGCCTTCCCGCACGACATCGCAGGCGACGATGGCGCGCTGATTGGCGACGGCAAGATGTACGTGTTCACCACGCGCGCCGACACCATCATGGGCGTGACGTTCTGCGCCGTGGCGCCCGAGCACCCGCTGGCCGCGCATGCCGCCAAAACCAACCCCGCGCTCAAAGCATTCATCGAAGAATGCAAGAGCGGCGGCACCACCGAGGCCGAGCTGGCCACGCAAGAGAAGAAGGGCATGCCCACGGGCCTGTTCGTCACCCACCCGCTGACCGAAGAGAAGGTCGAGGTCTGGGTCGGCAACTATGTGCTGATGGGCTACGGCGACGGCGCCGTGATGGGCGTGCCTGCGCACGACGAGCGCGACTTTGCGTTTGCCCTCAAGTACGGCATCGAGATCAAGCAGGTGGTGCTGGTCGACGGCGAGCACTATGACTACCACCAGTGGAACGACTGGTACGGCGACAAGCAACGCGGCGTCACCATCAACTCCGACAGCTTCAGCGGCATGGGCTACAAGGATGCTGTGGCCGCCGTGGCTCACGCACTGCAGGCCAAGGGCCTGGGCGAGTTGAAAACCACCTGGCGCCTGCGCGACTGGGGTGTGAGCCGCCAGCGCTACTGGGGCACGCCGATTCCCATCATCCATTGCGACGAGCACGGCGCCGTTCCGGTGCCCGAAAAAGACCTGCCGGTGGTGCTGCCCACCGACTGCGTGCCCGACGGCTCCGGCAACCCGCTGCACAAGCACGAGGGTTTCCATGCCGGTGTGGTCTGCCCCGTCTGCGGCAAGGCCGCCCGGCGTGAGACCGACACCATGGACACCTTCGTGGACAGCTCGTGGTACTTCATGCGCTATTGCGACCCGAAGAACACCGACGCCATGGTGGCCGACGGCACAGCCTATTGGATGCGCGACCAGCAGGCCGCCACCGGCGGCAGCGGCATGGATCAGTACATCGGCGGTGTAGAGCACGCCATCCTGCACTTGCTGTACGCCCGCTTCTGGACCAAGGTCATGCGCGACATGGGGCTGGTCACGGTGGACGAGCCGTTCACCAAGCTGCTCACGCAGGGCATGGTGCTCAACCAGATCTACTTCTGGCGCGATGAGAAGGGCGGCAAGAACTACTTTCCGCCAGAGGCCGTCACCCAGGTGCTGGATGCGCAAGGGCGCATCGTGGGCGGCAAGCTGACCGAGGCCGAAGGGGCGTATCCGAAGGGCCTGGAGCTGGAGTACGGCGGCGTGGGCAAGATGGGCAAGTCCGAGCGCAATGGCGTCGATCCTCAGGACCTGATCGCCAAATACGGCGCCGACACCGCCCGCCTGTACACCATGTTCACCGCCCCGCCCGAAGCCACGCTGGAGTGGAACGACGCGGCCGTGGAAGGCAGCTACCGCTTCCTGCGCCGCGTGTGGAACTTCGGCGTCAAGCTGTCTGCTATGAATATGGAAGCGGCCAGCGCAAGCGTGGCAAGCGCAAGAAGCCTGAAAGACGTTGAATTTGGCAAAGAAGCCAAGGCGCTGCGACTGGAGATCCACACCGTGCTCAAACAGGTGGACTATGACTACCAGCGCATGCAGTACAACACCGTGGTCTCGGGCGCGATGAAGATGATCAACGCGCTGGAGCAATTTGCCTCCACGCTCGGCACTGGCGTGTCCTCGCTGCCCCCCGAGGGGGCTCTCGCGGCTAAGGGCGGCCCGTCGCCGCTCGGCTCCAAGGCCACCGACTCGGCTGGAGCTCAGGTGGCGCTGGTCGAGGGTTTTGGCATTTTGCTGCGCGTGCTGTACCCCGCCACGCCCCATGTGGCACACGGCCTGTGGAGCGGCCTGGGCTATGCCAATCAACTGGGCGAGTTGCTCGATGCGCCCTGGCCCCAGGTGGACGCCAGTGCGCTGGTGCAGGACGAGATCGAACTCATGCTGCAGGTCAACGGCAAGCTGCGCGGCTCCATCCTGGTGCCCGCGCAGGCCGACAAGGCCGAGATCGAGCGGGTGGCGCTGGCCAGCGAAGCGTTCATCACCCAGGCTGCAGGTGCCACGCCCAAACGCGTCATCGTGGTGCCGGGCCGTCTTGTGAACATCGTGGTGTAACGGTGATGAACAAGCGCACACTGCTCTCCCTCGCGCCGGTAGCGCTGCTGTCCGCCTGTGGTTTTCGGTTGCGGGGCGTGCCCGAGTTCGCGTTCAAGTCCCTCTACATCACGGCGTCTACCGGCTCGTCGCTGGCGCGCGAGCTGCAGCGCACGCTGCAGGGCTCGGGCAGCCCGCTCCAGGTGCTGCGCGATCCAGCTTCCCTGCCCACGGCAGAGGTCATCCTCGACCTGCTGCACGAGCAGCAAGAGCGCGTGGTTGTGGGCCAGAACGCATCGGGCCAGGTGCGTGAACTGCAGCTGCGGCTGCGCATCAAGTTTCGCCTGCGCACGCCCGCTGGTGTCGAGTGGATTCCTGAAACCGAACTGCTGCAGCAGCGCGACATCAGCTACAACGAAACCATCGCCCTGGCCAAAGAGGCCGAAGAGGCCCTGCTGTTTCGCAACATGCAGACCGACCTGGTGCAGCAGCTGATGCGCCGACTGGCGCTGACGCGCGCAGCCATCTGATCTGGCAAGAATATGAATCAAAATGGCCTCTGGCGCTTGTCCGGTAAGCGCCGATAGCTATTCTTTTTGTAGTTCTTTCTCACTGCGGCGGCGCACGAAGCGGCCCGAGCGCGCGCCGGTGGCGCGTTGCGCTGCGGTGTAGCTCAGGGCCCCGTTGACCCACACCTGCTCGATGCCTTCGCTGAACTGCTGCGGCCGCTCAAAGGTGGCTACATCCCTGACCCGGGCCGGGTCGAACACCACCACATCGGCGCAGTGGCCCGCCTGCAGCAGCCCGCGCCCGCCCAGGCGAAACCGCTGGGCCGACAGGCCGGTCATCTTGTGCACGGCTTCCTCCAGCTGCAGCAGCCCCTTGTCGCGCCAGTAGCAGGCCAGCACGCGCGGGAACGCGCCCCACAACCGGGGATGCGGCCGTTCGTCGTGGGGCAGGCCGTCCGAGCCGATCATGGACAGCGGGTGCGCTATCACACGCTCCACATCGTCCTCGCGCATCTGGAAGTAGCAGGCCCCGCCGGGTTTGAGGCGCACGGCGGCTTCCTGCTGGGGCACGCCCCATTCGCGCGCAATGTCGGCCAGGTAACGCCCGGCCATCTCGGGATGCGGCTGGCTGCCGGTGATGAGGATGTCGATGATGCCGTCCACCAGGTCCTCGCGCAGTACGGTGGAGCCTGCGGTGTAGGGGTACACGTCCATCGCAATCTCTTGCTGCTCAGCCAGCCGGTCGATCAGCGGCAGCGTCTCGCGCGTGCGGCCCCAGTTGGCGGGTCCGGCGCATTTGTGGTGCGAGATCACCAGTGGCAAGCCCGAATGGCGCGCAGTGAGCGCAGCCTCCTGCAGCGCGGGCAGGATGCCCGCCAGCTCGTCGCGGATGTGGGTGGCATACACGCCGCCGTGGCGCGCCGCGACCGATGCCACGGCCACCAGCTCCTGCACATCGGCGGCATACGCTTCGTTGTAGAAGATGCCCGACGACAGGCCCAGGGCCCCGGCGGCCATGGCTTCCTCCATGTCGGCGGCCATGGCTGCGCGCTCGTCGGCGGTGGCGGTTTGCCGCAGATCGGCCAGGTGGCGCATGCGCAGGGCCGTGTGGCCCATCAGTGCGGCCACGTTCACGGCGGGCTGGGCCGCGTCCACGGCGCGGGCGTAGTCGGCCATGCTGGCGTGGCGAAACTGCAGTCGCCCCAGCAGCGAGAGCGGGGCCAGCGGGCTGTCGGTGACCACCGGAGCCAGCGAAATGCCGCAGTTGCCCACGATGACGGTGGTGATGCCCTGCGAGAGTTTGGGCAGCATGGTGGGCGCATCCAGCACGGCGGCGTCGTCGTGCGTGTGTACGTCGATGAAGCCGGGGGCGATCACGCGGCCGGTGCAGTCCACCTCCGTGAAGTTGGCGCAGGCCCGCGCACGGGCCAGGGCTGCGGGGTCGAGCTGGCCGGGCTTGGCCAAGGCGGTGATGCGGTCGCCCTCGAAAAGCAGGTCGCCCACCCAGGCGGGTCGCAGCGTGCCGTCCACGATGAGCCCGTTTGTCAGGAGTGTTGCGTCGTGCACCATGTCACTCATCTGCTGATGCGCCTGCTGCAGCCGATGCCGATGCCGATGCCGATGCCGGGCCGGGCGTGGCGCCCACATATTCGGCACTGTCAAACCCGTGCTTGTGCAGTAGCTGCTTGAACTGCTGCAGGTCGCGCGTGGCCACGGGGCCCAGCTTCTGCGCCAGGCGCACCATCAGGATTTCGATCACCACCAGGTGCGCCAGATAGGCCTCGGTGCCCACGCGCATCACGGCGTCCTGCGGCACAGAAACAGCCAGCACCAGGTCGGCAACCTCGGCCAATGGCGTGCCAGGCTGCGTGAGGGCCACCACGGTGGCACCCTGCGAGCGTGCAAAACGCGCGGCCTCCAGCGCATAGGGCATGCGCCCCACGTGCGAGATGACAAAGGCCACGCCATCGGGCCCCAGCGTGCTGGCCGACACGAGTTGCTGGTGCGCATCAAAAATGGCGTTGGCCGTGCAGCCCAGGCGGAACAGGCGGCTTTGCAGCTCGCTGGCCATGAAGGTCGATGCCGCACCGACCGAATAGCAGTCGATGCGCCGCGCCTGCGCCAGCCGCTCGGCCACCTGGTCGAGCACCTCGGCATCGAGGTTGCGCCCCAGCTCGGTCAGCGACGAGACGGCGGCATGCACGATCTTGCTCGCCACGTCCTGTGCGCTGTCATCGGCCAGCACGCTGCGGTGCAGGTGCGAGCCCGATACGGCCAGGTCTTGCGCCAGGGCGACCATGAACTCACGCACCGAGTCGTGGCCAAAGCTGCGGCAGGTGCGCACGATGGTGGGCATGGACACGCCCGCCTGCTGGGCCAGCTGCTCCACGGTGGCGACCACGGCGGCGCGGGGGTCGTCCAGCACCACGCGCACCACGCTGCGCTGCGCCTCGGGCAGGTCGGGTTGGCGCTCACGCAGTTGTTGCAGCAGGCTGGTGGGGTTTGGTTTGGACATGGTGCGGTCAAAAACGGGTGCTGATGGCGCGGGTGATGGTGCCTGCGTCGTCCACGACGGGCAGCCAGCGCCATTTGTCAAACGTGGTGCAGGGGTGCGAGATGCCCAGGGCCACCCGATCGCCCACCGCTGGCGCGGGGCTTGCGGCGGGGTCGTAGCGCAGGTAGGCGTGGTGGTCGTTGAGCGCGCTCACCGTCCACCCGGCAGGGGCACTGGCAGCGCGGCGCTCGTGGCGCGGCGCCCAGCGCACGGGCACGGGCATTTCCAGATCGTACGAGACATCGCGCCGCCCGCCGGTGAGCAGGGCCAGCCCGGGCTCGGGCACCGATTGCACGATGGTCCAGACTTCGAGCGCGGGGCGCAGCGAGGCATCGAGCCCCTCGCGCTGCTCCACATGCTTCAAAAAGCGCTGGTAGTTGCCATGGTCGTGCGTGATGTAGCAGCCTGAGCGCAGCACGCCCAGCACGGGCTTCGAAAGGCCTTGCGTGCGCAGCAGCGGGATGACGAGATCGAACACGGCCGAGCCACCCGCGGTGAGCAAGATCTCCGCATCGGCAAACAGGCCCTGCGCATCGCAGGCGCGGGCCACCTCGGTCACGCGGCGCACCAGGGCGGTGACCTCTCGCGCGTCGTGCTCGCTGTCGCAGCGGGCCACGCCGCCTTCGTAGCATTCCACGCCGCCCAGCTGCACGACGGGTGACTGCGCCATGGCCTGTGCAAGGCCCAGGGCCTCGTCCCGTGTGCGGCAGCCGGTGCGCTGGCCGGGCACGCCCATCTCCAGCAGGGCATCGAGCCGTCTTCCGCCCTGCGCTGTGTGGCCACGCCGTTTTGCCCAGTCTTCAATGCAGCGCAGCTGCGCCAGGCTGTCGATGAGGAACCACACGCGCAGGTCAGCGTGGCGCTGCAACAGTGTCTGCAGCCCGTCCAGGTCGGCGTCGCACAGCACCTGGTTGGCAATGATGGCGCGGCGCGCACCGGCCTCCACCCCCACGCCGAGCTGGTACACGGTGGCAAAGGTCAGGCCCCAGGCGCCGGCCTGCAGCTGCTCGGCAAACAGCTCGGGCGACAGCGTGGTCTTGCCGTGCGGGGCCAGGGCCACGCCCTTGCGCTCGGCATAGGCCTGCATCCAGGCCAGGTTGTGGGCCAGCGCGCTTTCGCGGATGACGGCAATGGGGTAGGCCAGGTCACCCGCCAGCACGTTCCAGCCGTGCTGGCCCAGGTCAGCGGGGCGGCAGGGCGCGGCGTGCAGGGGGTAGCTCTTGCAGCGGTGGTCAAGCAGGAAGTCGTCGGTCATGGTGCGGCGTTGGAGGCTTGCGGGAGGGCAGTTTTCCAGCAGGCGTGCAGGTGACCGGGGGCCACCTCGCGCAGCTGCATGTCGGCGCTGGCGCAGCGCGCCTCGGTCTCTGGGCAGCGTGTACGGAACACGCAGCCCGAGGGCGGGTGGGCCGGGCTGGGCAGGTCGCCCTGCAGCAGCGCAATGCTGCGGCGCTGGGCGGGGTCGGGGATGGGCGCGGCCGCCAGCAGGGCCCGCGTGTAGGGGTGCTGGGGCCGGGCGTACAGCGCCTCGGTGGGCGCGATCTCCATCACGCGGCCCAGGTACAGCACCACCACGCGGTCGCACAGGTATTCGACCACGTCCAGGTCGTGCGAGATGAACAGCAGCGTGAGGCCGAGTTGGTCCTTGAGCTCGCCCAGCAGGTTCACTACCTGCGCCTGGATGGACACGTCGAGCGCCGACAGCGGCTCATCGGCCACGATGAACTGGGGCTCCACGGCCAGCGCGCGGGCAATGCCGATGCGCTGGCGCTGCCCGCCGGAGAACTCGTGCGGGAAGCGTTCTGCGTGCTCCGGCCTGAGGCCCACCTGCTCCAAGAGCTGGTGAATGCGGGGCAGGCGCGCGGCGCCCCTGGCCATGCCGTGCGTATCGAGCGCCTCGGCCAGCACATCGCGGATGCGCATGCGCGGGTTCAGGCTGGCGTACGGGTCCTGAAAAATGATCTGGATCTGCGAGCGCAGCGGCCGGTATTGCGACTGCGAGAGCTGGGCCAGGTCTTGCGGCGCCGCGCCGCCGTGGTAGCGCATCTGCCCGCTGGTGGGATCGACGAGGCGCGTGAGCAGGCGGCCAATGGTGCTCTTGCCCGAGCCCGATTCGCCCACCAGGCCCAGGGTCTCGCCCCGGCGGATGGTGAAACTCACATCATCGACCGCGCGCACGGGGTGCGGACCGTTGCCAAAGTGCTTGCGCAGGTGGGCAATCTCCAGCAGCGCTGCGGTGGTGTCGGTTGGTGCCATGGGCTGTGGGGTGTTCAGGACGGCGTTCATGCGTGCACCACGGCGGGTTCGGCGTTCACCTCGGGATGCAGGCAGCGCACCATGCGGCGCGGGCCGGTGGCCTCGAGCGCGGGCATGGCGTGGCCGCAGTCGGATTGCTGGCGGGCGCAGCGCGGCGCAAAGGCGCAGCCGGGCGGGGGCGAGAGGGGGCTCGACACCTGGCCCGCAATGGCCACCAGCTTGCGCCGCCCGGTGGCCACGGCGCCACCCGCAACCTCCGATTGCCGCCGTGCCACACCGGGCAGGCAGGCCAGCAGGCCGCGCGTGTAGGGGTGCTCGGGGCGTGCAAACAGGTCGTGCACGCGGGCCGACTCGACAATGCGCCCGGCGTACATCACGGCCACGGCGTCGGCGTATTGCGCCACCACGCCCAGGTTGTGGGTGACAAAGAGCATGCTCATACCGGTCTCCTTCTGCAGCCGCCCCATCAGCGCCAATATCTGCGCCTGGATGGTCACGTCCAGCGCGGTGGTGGGTTCGTCGGCAATCAGCAGCGTGGGGTTGCAGGCCATGGCCAGCGCAATCATCACGCGCTGGCGCATGCCGCCCGAGAGCTGGTGCGGGTACTCGTGCACGCGCTGCGCAGCGGCGGGGATCTCGACCAGCTCCAGCATGCGGCGGGCGTGGGCCAGCGCGGTGCGGCGGTCCATCTTCAGGTGCAGGCGGGCCGATTCGGCAATCTGCTCGCCCACTGTCAGCACGGGGTTCAGGCTGGTCATGGGCTCCTGGAAGATCATCGCCAGCTCGTTGCCGCGCAATCTGCGCTTGTCGGCCTCGGGCAGGGCCAGCAGATCGACCTTGCGGCCGTCGCGCTGCACAAACCAGGCCTGGCCCGTGACCTGCGCCTGCGAGGTGCGGGCGTGCAGGCCCATGAGGGTGAGGCTGGTCACCGACTTGCCCGAGCCCGACTCGCCCACCAGCGCCAGCGTCTCGCCGGGGTGGATGGCAAAGGACACATCGGCCACGCTCTGGATGCGGCCTGCATCGGTGGCGAATGAGGTGGACAGGCCGCTGACTTCGAGCCGGGGCGCGGCGCCCATCGTGGGGGTTGTCATACGGTCTTCTTCAGTTTGGGGTCGAGCAGGTCGCGCACGCCGTCGCCCAGCATCTGCAGCGACAGGGCCGTGAGCACAATGGCCACGCCGGGGGCGAAGATGGTCCAGAACGCCTTGTCGGCATAGTCGAGGCTGCCCGCAATCATGGTGCCCCAGGTGGGGATGTCGGGCGGCACGCCCACGCCCAGAAAGGACAGGCCCGCCTCGGCCAGGATGGCGTAAGCAAAGATGAACGTCACCTGCACCAGGATGGGCGACATCAGGTTGGGCAGGATGTGGCGCCACAGGATGAGGTGCGTACGCACGCCCAGGGCGCGGGCGGCGTCCACAAACAGCAGCTCGCGCAGCACCAGCGTGGTGGCGCGCACCACACGCGCCACGCGTGGGGTGTAGACGATGACCAGCGCCAGCATCACGTTCCACAGCGACACGCCCAGGATGGAGACCAGCGCAATGCCCAGCAGGATGTCGGGAAAGGACATCATCGCGTCCACCACGCGCATCAGCGGTGCATCCAGCTTGCGGAAGAACCCCGCAAACATGCCCAGCAGCGTGCCCAGCAGCACGGCGCCTGCGGCGGTGACCAGGCCAATCAGCAGCGAGTAACGCGCGCCGTGCACGATGCGCAGCAGCACATCGCGGCCCAGTTCGTCGGTGCCCGCCCAGTGCGTGCCCGAGGGGGCGCGCAGGCGCTCGCTGATCGACAGGGCGTTGGGGTCGGCGTCCGACACCCAGGGGAAGACGACGGCAACGGTGGCCACCAGCGCAATCACGATGGCCGCAGCCAGCACCACCTTGCGGGCGAACAGGCGGCGCAGCACCGCCCGCAGGCGGTGCCAGAAAGAAGGGCTCGGGTTCATGGTGCTTCCAGGCGGATACGGGGATCCACCAGCGTGTAGAGAAGGTCGATGGCCAGGTTGATGAAGACGTAGATGGCGGCAATCACCAACAGGGTGCCCTGGATCACGGGGTAGTCGCGCCGCAGCACCGCGCGCACCACCAGGTTGCCTACGCCGGGCAGGTTGAAGACGGTCTCGGTCACCACGGTGCCGCCAATCATCAGTGCCAAGGTCAGCCCCAGCACGGTGACGATGGGCACCAGCGCGTTGCGCAGCACATGCTTGACCATGATGGTGCCCTCAGGCAGGCCCTTGGCGCGCGCGGTGCGCACGTAGTCCTCACCCAGGATGTCGAGCATGGAGGCGCGCGTAAAGCGGATGATGAGCGCCGAGTTCAGCATGCCCAGCACCAGCGCGGGCAGCATCAGGTGCTGCAGCCGCTCGCCCAGCGTGGCGCTCGGATCGCCATAGCCCGACGCCGGAAACCACCCAAGCTTGACGGCAAACAGCTGGATCAGGATGAGCCCCAGCCAGAAGCTGGGCACACTGGCGCCCAGCATGGCCACGCCACTCACGGCCTGGTCGGTGGCACTGCCGCGCCACACGGCGGCGGCCATGCCGCTGGGAATGCCCACCAGCGCGGCAATGCCCACAGCAAACAGCGCCAGGAACAGCGTGGGCTCGGCCCGCTCCAGCAGGGCCTGGGCCACCGGGCGCTGCAGGAACAGCGACTGCCCCAGGTTGCCCTGCAGCAGCTCGCCCACCCACAGCGCAAATTGCACGGGCAGGGGTTTGTCCAGTCCGTACTGGGCACGCGCCTGGGCGATGTCGGCAGCGGTGGCCTGGTCGCCCAGCAGCAGCGCCACCGGGTCGCCCGAGGCCAGCCGCGTGAGGCAGAACACCAGCACCGCCACCAGCGCCAGCACCACCACCGCGCCGCCCAGGCGCTTCAACAAAAATCGCATCATGGTGCTGTCTGCCCCTGCTTACCTGGCCAGGCCGGTGTTCCAGAAGAACGGCCATATGGCGGGCGTGTAGCCCGAGAGCTTGGCCGAGCGGGCCGACAGGCTGTTGAACTTGCCCACTTCGATGAAGGGCACTTCGTCGTACACCACCTGCTGCACCTTGCCCCACAGCGGGCCGCGCTTGGCCGGGTCGGTTTCCTGGTTGAACGCGGCCAGGGTGGATTTCTTGGCGTCAGACTCCCACCAGCCCGGCGCACCGTCACCCAGCTGCGGGGGCGAGAGCATAGGCTCTGGGAACAGGCCAGAGTGCGTGAAGTACACGTCCCACAGCTTGGGGTCGTTGCGGCGCTGCACCAGCGTGGCCCAGTCCACTACCTGCAGGTCGGTCTTGAAGCCGGCCTTCTTGAGCTGCTCGGACATGACCAGCGCCATGTTGTAGTGGAATTCGTACTGACGGCTGGCCATGATGCGCACCGGCTGGCCGCTGTAGCCTGCCTTGGCTGCCTGGTCCCTGGCGGCCTGCGGGTTGCGCTCGTTGTAGAGCTTGCTGCCCGCGTCCCAGTAATACGGCGTGCCCTTGGGGAAGAAGTTGGGCTCCACCACAAAGAAGCGGTTGTCGCCAAAGCCGGCGGCAAGCAGCTCGCCCGTGCCCACGGCGGTCTGCACCGCGCGGCGCAAGGGCTGCGAGGCCAGCACGCCGTCCTTGGTGTTGAACACGATGTACGGAAAGCCAAAGTTCTTGGTCACGATGGGCACCACGGCCGGGGCGCCCTTTTCGATGCGGCCAATCGCCTCGACTGGCAGCAGGTCTGCGTACTGGAACTGGCCCGAGAGTGCTCCCTCGACGCGCGTGTTGGCGCTGGGCACGGGCACAAAGCGCAGTTCATCGAGCAGCGCCTCGCGCTTGCCCGCGTAGCCGCTGGCGGGCTCCTTGCGGCTGGCGTAGCCGTCAAACCGCACCAGCACGGTGAACTGGTCGGGGCGGCGCTCCTTGAATTGGTAGGGCCCGGTGCCAATGAAGTCCTTGAGCTGGGGCGCAATGCTTTCCTTGGCCATGATGGCGGCCATGCCGCTGGGCAGGGCCAGTTGGGCCAGCAGCGGTGCGTATGGGGTTTTGAGCTTGAGCTCCACGGCCAGCGGACCCTTGGCGGTGAGCGATGCCACTTCCTTGCCCACGGCCTTGCCACGGGGGTTGAGCTCCATCCAGCGCTGCAGCGAGGCCACCACATCGTCGGCCGCCATCTCGCGCCCGTTGTGGAACTTCACACCCTGGCGCAGGGCGATGGTGTAGGTCAGGCCGTCCTTGGAAACAGCAGGCAGGCTTTCAGCCAGCATGGGGGCGATGGCCCAGTTCGAATCGAAGGTGTACAGCGGCTCGTACACGTGCTGCATGATGGTGCCCACCAGGTCGGCGGTGCTCACCATGGGGTCCAGGCCCTGGGGCTCGCCCACCATGGCAAGGTTGGCCGCGCCGCCTTTGATTGGCGCGGGGAGGGGGGATGTTTGGCCCCAGCTGGCGCTGCAGGTCAGGGCAAGGGCGGCGGTCAGCGCTGCGGCACCCAGCAGGGTGCGGCGACCCCGCAGTTCAAGCGTTGGCAGCGGATACTGCACCAGACGATCGGTTCCAGACGTTTGCATTGCATACCTCGGGGTAATAAGATTACACAAAAATTACATTCGATGCCAGAATTGCAGGTGATTTCAGCATTTGTGGCGGGATGTGTGTAATATCTTTACTCAAAGGAGCGTTTTTCATGCCAGTAGAAACCCTTGGCCAAGCGCCGCTCGCGTCCGATCGCCTCGCACGCCCCCTCTCGCCCGCCACCCGCGCAGGCGACTTCGTTTTTGTCTCGGGCCAGGTGCCCACCGACGACCAGGGACAGGTCATCGTCGGTGGCATCGAGGCGCAGACGCGCCAGGTGTTCCAGCGTGTCAAGGACGCCCTGGCGCTGGCGGACTGCACCCTGGCCGATGTTGCGAAGGTCAGCGTCTGGCTGGCCGATGCGCGGGACTTTGGCAGCTTCAACCGCGTATACATGGAGTGTTTTGGCGACCATCGCCCCGCACGCTCCACGGTCGAATCGCGCCTGATGATCGACGCCAAGGTCGAGATCGACGTGACGGCCTACAAGCCGCGCGGCTGAGCTGAAGGCAACCCGCCCCGGCTGTCACGCCGCTGGGCTGAAAATGCAGTGAAATAGCGCCACAGCGCTTGTTGGATAAGCGCTGGCAGCTATATTTTTAGAAGCGGACGCAGGGTGTCATCAGTCACACCGGCCGCACGCGCATCAACGTGCTTTTGCCAAAAAGCGACTCCACCAGATCCACCGCCAGCTCTGCGGTGCGGTTGCGCACGTCCAGTGCCGGGTTCAGCTCCACGATGTCGAGCGACGCCAGGCGTCCGCTGTCCGCAATCATCTCCATGCACAGCTGCGCCTCGCGGTAGGTGGGGCCGCCGGGTACGGTGGTGCCCACGCCCGGCGCAATATCGGGGTCCAGAAAGTCCACATCAAAGCTCACATGCAGATGGGTGTCGGCGTCCAGGCCCGCCAAAGCCTGCTGCATGGTCTGGCGCATGCCCACCTCGTCGATGTAGCGCATGTCAAACACCTCCAGGCCCTGTTCGTGCACAAAGCGCTTTTCGCCTTCGTCAACGCTGCGGATGCCGATCTGGCGGATCTGGTCGGCGCGCAACGCAGGCCTGCCGCCGGGCATGCCCGCCAGGTGCGTCAGCTCGGTGGGGCCAAAGCCGCACAGGCAGGCCACGGGCATGCCGTGGACGTTGCCGCTGGGGGTCAGTGCGCTGGTGTTGAAGTCGGCATGTGCATCGAGCCACAGCACGCGCAGCTTTTTGCCTTCATCAGCGCAATAGCGCGCCACCGCGCTGATGCTGCCCAGGCCCAGGCAGTGGTCGCCGCCCAGCAGGATGGGCAGGTGGCCCAGTTGCAGCTCGGCATACACCGCGTCGAATACCCGCTTGTTCCACTGCACGACCTCGGGCAGATGGCGGTAGCCGTCCACCGGCGGCTGCCAGGGGTTGGCCGGGCCGTTCAGGTTGCCGCGGTCAAACACCTGCAGGCCATGGCTTTCCAGCGCGGCCTGCAGCCCCGCCACCCGCAGGGCCTCGGGGCCCATGGATGCGCCGCGCGCCCCGGCGCCGATGTCGGTGGGGGCGCCAATCAGGCTGGTGGGCTGGGCGGTGCGCAGGGCAGTGGGCGTCATGGCGGGGAGGTTTCCTCAAGGGCAATGGTGGGGCGTGTGCGGGGCCGTGGGATGGCAGCGGCAGACGTGCTTGGTGTGCCTTGCAGCACGCCGAACAGATCTTTCGGATTGTCCATTTGCGGGATCAGGTCGATGGGAGTGGCCAGGTGGGGGTGGGTGTGCAGCAGTGCATGCAGCGTACGCAGCGCAGAGAAATCTTCCAGCGCAAAACCCACCGAGTCAAACACCGTCACATCCCCATCGCTGGTGCGCCCTGGCACCTCGCCGCGCAGCACGCGGGTGAATTCGGTCACCCCAAAGTCGGCGGGCATCTGCTGGATCTCGCCCTCAATGCGCGACTGGGGCTCAAACTCCACGACCACCCGTGCATCGGGCCGGCGCAGGATGTCGGGGTGCAGCTCGGTCTTGCCGGGGCAGTCGCCGCCCACGGCATTGAGGTGCATGCCGGGCTCGATCATCCCGGGCGTGAGGATGGTGGCATTGCGTTTGTCTGCGGTCACTGTGGTCACAATGCCGCTGCCGCGCACGGCTTCGGCGGTTGAGGCGCAGGGCACCACGCGCAAGCCGGGCAACGCCAGCTGCTGCAGGTTGCGCGCCAGCTTGGCGGTGGCGGCCGGGTCGGTGTCAAACAGGCGCAGCTCGCGCACGCCCAGCAGGTGGTAGAACGCCAGCGCCTGGAACTCGCTTTGTGCGCCGTTGCCGATCAGCGCCATGGTGTGGCAACCGGGGCCGGTGCTGCGCGCCATGTGGCGTGCCGCCAGCACCGACATCGCGGCGGTGCGCAGGGCGGTGGTCAGGGTCAGCTCGGACACCAGCAAGGGGTAGCCCGTGTCCACATCGGCCAGCACGCCAAACGCGGTCACGGTCAACAGGCCTTCTGCCGTGTTCTTGGGGTGGCCGTTCACATACTTGAAGCAGTACATCTGCCCGTCGCTGGTGGGCATGAGCTCGATCACGCCGCCGGGCGAATGGATGGCGTGGCGCGCTGATTTGTCAAAACTCTCCCAGCGGCGGTAGTCATGCTCCATCGCATCCACCAGTTGCTGCAGAAACGGGGCCAGCCCCACTTGTTTGACGAGTTGGCGCAGGCTGTGCACGCCCAGATAGTTGACCATGGTGTTTGTCTCCGTATGTTTTGCCTGCGGCGGCTGGCACGGCTGCCCGACACCGGCTTTGTGGCTGTGTAGGCAAAATTGTCCGGCGGGGTGCAGCCAAAGAAAAGGGAGAAAGCTGTGCAGTTCTTGCGGTAAATAGTGCAATGTGCTCGGCAAAACTGGCGTTTTGCGCACCTTGGCTGAGCGGCGCTGTCGCCCAGAGCCAGCGTTGCACAGCCGCCTGGCGGCCCCGAGGCGATAAACTTTGCCGCATGCAAGTCGCCCTGGCCCAACTCTCTTCGCACCTTCAACGGGGTCTGTCACCGCTTTATGTGCTGCACGGCGATGAACCCTTGCTGCAGCAAGAGGCCGCAGACACCATCCGCGCCACGGCCCGTGCGCAGGGCTACACCGAACGCACGTCGTACACCGTAGCAGGCGCTCACTTTGACTGGAGCGCCGTGCTGGCGGCGGGCGGCAGTTTGAGCCTGTTTGCCGACAAGCAGATCGTCGAGATCCGCATCCCCTCGGGCAAGCCCGGCAAGGACGGCAGCGTGGCGCTGCAGCAGGTGGCGGCGTCGGCGCACGGCAACGACAGCACGCTGACTTTGGTGATGCTGCCGCGCCTCGATAAAGCCACCCGCACCGGTGCGTGGTTTGCGGCGCTCGAATCCAGCGGCACCTCGATCCAGATCGACCCCATCGAGCGCGGCATGTTGCCGCAGTGGATTGCGCAGCGCCTGGCCGCGCAAGGCCAGCGCGTGGTTTCGGGTGAAGAAGGCCAGCGCACCCTGCAGTTTTTTGCCGACCGCGTGGAAGGCAACCTGCTGGCCGCGCACCAGGAGATCCAGAAGCTCGCCCTGCTGCACCCGGCGGGTGAACTGACGCTGGAGCAGGTCGAAGCCGCAGTGCTCAATGTGGCGCGCTACGACGTGTTCAAGCTGTCCGAATCGGTGCTGGCCGGGCACACTGGCCGCGTGCAGCGCATGCTCGACGGCCTGCAGGCCGAGGGTGAGGCCGAGGTGCTGGTGCACTGGGCGCTGTCTGAAGATATTCGCGGCCTCAAGCGCGTGAAAGACGCGATGAACGCCGGGCGCCCGTTGCCGATGGCATTGCGTGAGAACCGCGTCTGGGGCGCCAAGGAAAAGCTGTACGAACGCATCCTGCCCAAGGCCAGCGATGCGGCGCTGGCGCGCCTGCTGCAGTCGGCGCACACGGTGGATGGCATCGTGAAAGGGCTCAAGCAGCCCGACTGGCCTACCGATGGCTGGCAGGCGCTGCAGCGGCTGGCGTTGCAGATGTGCAGGTTGACGCAGGCGGCGCGGTGAAGGCTGGGTGCAAAAATTTGAGTGTTTTCGCACTCTAGCGCTTATCCATCAAGCGCTGACTGCTATCAAATGCATAGCATTCTGCTCGCGGCTTCTCAGGCCTGCTCCAGCACACCCCGCGCCTTGTCCACCCACATCTGCAGGTTGTCCACCAGGTCTTTCTGGCTGAACGAGCAGCTTTCTTCGGAAAACAGCGCACTGGATTCGAGCCGGTCCAGCAGGCCGTGCAGCACCTCGGTATAGCGCGGCGGCAGTGCGGCGAGCAACTCGGCCTGGTCGCGGGCGGTGTGGCTCAGGGCCGACGCAGTCATGCAGCCCTGGCTGAAGGCGGTCAGTGCGTCTTGCACCGGGGTGACGAGGTGGGATCGGGTCATGGGGGATGTGCAGGAAAGCCGGGGCTGCAAGCGTAACCGCAGCGAAGCCCCCGGTGCCAGGGCATCTGCGGCAAAATCGCCGGATGAACGCCCTTAACGTCGCCGAATACACGCACACCCTGGGTTTCCAGGCAAAAACGGCCTCAGCGCTGATGGCCAAAGCGCCAGCAGCTATCAAAAACAAAGCGCTTAAGGCCCTGGCTCGTTTGCTGCGCGAGAACGTGGACGCGCTGCAGGTGGACAACGCCCGCGACCTCGAACGCGCCCGCGCCGCAGGCTTGGCCGAGCCGATGGTGGACCGCCTGAAGCTCAGCCCCAAGGTGCTGGAGACCTGCGCCGAAGGCTGCGAGCAGCTGGCTGCCATGCCCGACATCATTGGCGAGATCCTGGGCATGAAGCAACAGCCCAGCGGTATCCGGGTGGGCCAGATGCGCGTGCCGATTGGCGTGTTCGGCATGATTTACGAGAGCCGCCCGAACGTGACCATCGAGGCTGCGAGCCTCAGCATCAAGAGCGGCAACGCCTGCATCCTGCGCGGCGGCTCCGAAGCGATTGATTCCAACAAGGCGCTGGCCAAGCTGGTGCAGCAGGCATTGGCCGAGGCCGGTCTGCCGCAAGACGCAGTGCAACTGGTGCAGACCACCGACCGCGAGGCCGTGGGCCAGCTCATCACCATGCCGCAGTTTGTGGACGTGATCATCCCGCGCGGCGGCAAGGGCCTGATCGAGCGCATCAGCCGCGACGCCAAGGTGCCCGTCATCAAGCACCTGGACGGCAACTGCCACACCTATGTGGACGACCCCTGCGACATCGCCATGGCGGTGAAGGTGGCCGACAACGCCAAGACGAACAAGTACAGCCCCTGCAACGCGAGCGAAGGCCTGCTGGTGGCGCGCGGTGTGGCGGCGGAGTTTTTGCCGAAGATTGGCGCGGTGTATGCCGCCAAGGGCGTGGAGATGCGCGGTTGCCCCGAGTCGCTGGCGATTCTGCAGTCGGTGCCCGGCGCGCAACTGGTGCCCGCTAGCGAGCAGGACTGGAGCGAGGAATACCTGGCCCCGATCATCAGCGTGAAGATCGTGGCGGGTGTGGACGAGGCCATTGCCCACATCAACCAGTATTCGAGCCACCACACCGACGCCATCCTGACCACCAACCACGTGCACGCCCAGCGGTTCCTGCGCGAGGTGGATTCGGCCAGCGTGATGGTGAACGCGAGCACGCGTTTTGCCGACGGGTTTGAGTACGGGCTGGGCGCCGAAATCGGCATCAGCACCGACAAGTTTCATGCGCGTGGGCCGGTGGGATTGGAAGGCCTGACCTCGCTCAAGTACGTGGTGCTGGGCGAAGGCGAGATACGGGCTTGATGTACTCCTAATTTAATAGCTGCTAGCGCTTGTGAATAAAGCGCTAGAGGCCAATTTGGCATGAAAATCATCATCCTGGGGGCGGGCCGCGTGGGCCAGAGCGTTGCGGACAGCCTGGTGTCCGAACGCAATGACATCACCGTGATCGACACCGACGCCGCGCGTCTGCGTGACCTCGAATCGCGCTTTGACTTGCGCGGCGTGGTGGGCAATGGCATCGAACCGTCGGTGTTGGCCGAAGCGGGCGCACAAGACACCGACCTGCTGATCGCCTGCGCGGCGCAGGACGAAACCAATCTGGTGTGCTGCAAGATTGCGCAGCTGATGTTCAACATCCCCAAGCGCATCGCGCGGGTGCGGTCCACCGGTTTCACGCTGGACGAGCGGCTTACCGGCCCTGAGGGTTTTGGCGTAGACCGCATCATCTGCCCCGAAGAATCGCTGACCCGCTACATCGGCAAGCTCATCGACTACCCCGAGGCCATGCAGGTGCGCGAGTTTGCGGGCGGGCGCGCCTGCCTGGTGTCAGTGCGCGCGCGGGCCGGGGCCCCCATGGTCAGCCACACCATCTGTGAGCTGCGCGAAAGCTCGCCCGACGTGGCGATGCGTCTGGTCGCCATCTACCGGCGTTTTCAGGACGAACCCGACCGGTTTGTGGCCTGCGACGGCCACACCCGCATCGAGCCGGGTGACGAGGTGTTTGTGCTGGCGGCCAGCGGGCACATCGCCAACGTGCTGACGGCGTTGCACCGGCGCGATGCCAAACCGGTCAAGCCGGTGCGCCGCATCATGATTGCAGGCGGCGGGCGCGTGGGGCTTCGGCTGGCGCGCCAGCTCAGCAAAGACGCAGGGCGGTTTCACCTCAAGATCATTGAAGACGACTCGGACCGTTGCATTGCGCTGGCGTCGGAGCTGCCGTCGGACGTGCTGGTGTTGCAGGGAGACACCACCGATGAGGGCTTGCTGAGCGGCGAGAGCATCGAAGAGATCGACTTCTTTCTGGCGCTGACGGATGACGACGAGGACAACATCATGTCGTGCCTGCTCGCCAAGCGCATGGGCGCGCGCCGCGTGCTGGCGCTTATCAACCGGCGCAGCTATGCCGACCTGATGCACGGCACGCAGATCGACATTGCGCTGTCTCCCGCGCAGGCCATGCTGGGCGAGCTGCTGGCCTATGTGCGCCAGGGCGATGTGCAGGCCGTGCATAGTCTGCGGCGCGGCGTGGCCGAGGCGCTGGAGATTGTGGTGCGCGGCGACCGCAAGACCTCGCGCGTGGTGGGCCGCAAGGTGAGCGAGCTGACCCTGCCACGCGACGTGCACATGGGCCTCATCGTGCGCGGGCTGCCCGAGTCACCCGACGTGTCTGCCGACGACCTGCGCGAGCCCGAGGTGATCATCCCGCGCAGCTCCACGGTGCTGGAGACCAACGACCACGTGGTGTTCTTCCTGCCGCACAAGCGGCTGGTGCGCGACGTGGAGAAACTCTTCCGCGTCAGCGCGACGTTTTTCTGAGAGCCAGCGAGAAAGACGCCATGGTGGACATGTTTCCCGTGCTGCGGGTGCTCGGCATCCTGATCATGATTTTTTCGCTGACCATGGGGCTGCCGCTGTCGGTGTCGTGGTTCATGGGCGATGGCGTGTGGCACGTCTACCCGGTGGCGATGGCAGCGACCATGGCCTTTGGTTGCGGCCTGTGGTGGAAGCTGCGCCTGTTTCGCCGCGAGCTGCAGCCACGCCACGGCGTGATGCTGGTCACGCTGGTGTGGGTGCTGCTGCCCTTGTTCGCTGCGCTGCCACTGATGCTGGTGGCCCACGAGATATCGCGGCCGATGTCGTTCACGCATGCGTACTTCGAGGCCGTGTCGGGCCTGACGACCACCGGGTCCACCGTGCTGAGCGGCCTCGACTCGCTGCCCGTGTCGATGAACGTCTGGCGCACCTTTTTGCAGTGGGTGGGCGGCATGGGCATCCTGATTCTGGCCGTTGCTGTGCTGCCGCTGCTGGGCGTGGGTGGCAGTCAGCTATTCAAGGCCGAGGCCGCGGGCCCGGTCAAGGACGCAAAACTCACCCCGCGCATGACCGAAACCGCCAAGGGCCTGTGGGGCGTGTACGCGCTTTTTTCGCTGTCGTGTGCGCTGGCGTACTGGATGGGGGGCATGGACCCGGTGAACGCCGTGATGTACATGTTCTCCACGGTGAGCCTGGGAGGCATGTCCCCGCATGACACCAGCTTTGGCTTTTACCAGTCGCCTTTGCTAGAGGGCGTTGCCGTGGGCTTCATGCTGGTGGCCAGCTGCAACTTTGCGTTGTACTTTGTGGCGATCCGCAAGGGGCACTGGCAGGGTTTCTGGCGTGACCCCGAACTGCGCGCGACCCTGTTCACCCTGATTGGCGGCGGCCTGCTGGTGGCCGGGCTGCTCTGGGTGAAAGGGGTGTACGCACCGCTGGATGCGCTGCGCTACGGCATGTTCAACCTGGTGTCGATTGCCACCACCACGGGTTACGCCACGGTGGACTACCTGGGCTGGCCGGTGTTTGCGCCCGTGTTCATGCTGCTGCTGTCGGGCGTGGCCACCAGTGCGGGGTCGACCGGGTGTGGCATCAAGATGGTGCGCATGCTGATTTTGCTGAAACAGGCGCGGCGCGAAATGAACCGCCTGGTGCACCCGCGTGCGGTGCAGCCGGTGCGCTTGGGCGATGCGGTGGTGGACAACCGGGTGATTTTTTCGGTGCTGGCGTTCATGCTGGTGTATGGCGCCACCATCATCGGCCTGAGCATGGTGCTGCTGCTCACCGACCTGGACCCGGTGACCGCGTTCTCGGCCATCATCGCCAGCGTTAACTGCATGGGGCCGGGCCTGGGCAGCGTGGGGCCCGCGTCCAACTACGCGGTGCTGACTGATTTCCAGGTGTGGGTGTGTACGCTGGCGATGCTGCTGGGGCGGCTTGAAATCCTGAGTTTCATGGCCCTGCTCACGCCCGCTTTCTGGCGCCGCTGACGCGGCTGGCGACGGGCCTGCCTTGCGAAACCGGCGCGTCGCCCCATCTCTCTACAATTCGTCGCAATTGCTTCCCGAGGGCTTTCCATGGTTCCGCATCTCATCACGGCCCTGACCGGGCCGATCAACGAACTCGAACAGCGCATTCTCGACTCGATGCCCGCCATCGAACGCTGGTTCCGGCTGGAATGGATGGAGCACACCCCCCCGTTCTACACCTCGGTGGACATCCGCAATGCGGGCTTCAAGCTGGCCCCGGTTGACACCAACCTGTTCCCGGGTGGCTGGAACAACCTGACCAAGGAGATGCTGCCCCTGGCCGTGCAGGCCGCGATGGCTGCCATCGAGAAGATCTGCCCCGAGGCGCGCAACCTCCTGATCATCCCGGAGAACCACACCCGCAACACCTTCTACCTGGCCAACGTGGTGCAGCTGCAGCGCATCTTCAACATGGCGGGCCTCAATGTCCGCGTGGGCTCCATCAGCCCCGAGATCAAGAAACCCACGCTCATCGAGCTGCCCAACGGCGACACCGTAACGCTGGAACCCGTGGTGCGCACCAAGCGCCGCCTGGGCCTCAAGGACTTTGACCCCTGCACCATCCTGCTGAACAACGACCTCACGGCGGGCGCCCCCGGCATTTTGGAAGACATCCACGAGCAGTACCTGCTGCCGCCGCTGCACGCAGGGTGGAGCGTGCGCAGGAAAAGCACGCACTTCAAGAACTACGAAGAAGTGGCCAAGCGCTTTGGCAAGATGCTGGGCATCGACCCCTGGCTCATCAACCCCATGTACAGCCAGGTGGAAGGCGTGGACTTTGCCGAAGACAAAGGCATGGACCAACTGCAGACCACGGTGGACGCGCTGCTGACCAAGGTGCGCCGCAAGTACAAGGAATACGGCATCAACGAAAAGCCTTTCGTCATCGTCAAAGCCAACAACGGCACTTACGGCATGGGCATCATGACCGTGCGAGACGCCAAGGAGCTCGACGCCGTCAACCGCAAAACGAAGAACAAGATGGCCGTCATCAAGGACGGCCAGCCCGTCAGTGACCTCATCATCCAGGAAGGCGTGCTGACCCAGGAGCGCGTGAACGACGCGGTTGCCGAGCCCGTGGTCTACATGATGGACCGCTACGTGGTGGGCGGCTTTTACCGCATGCATGCCGAGCGTGGTGTGGACGAGAACCTCAATGCCCCCGGCGCTAGTTTTGTGCCGCTGGCGTTTGAGCACAGCACCCACATGCCCCAGCCCGGCGTGCGCCCCGGGGTCAGTGCCCCGAACCGGTTTTACATGTACGGCGTGGTCGCGCGCCTGGCCATGCTGGCCGCCAGCTACGAGCTGGAGGCTACCAATCCGGATGCTGAGGTGTACGACTAGCAACCCCCCTGAGTCGCCTGCGGCGCCTTCCCCCCAGGGGGACGCCGCCAGCGCGGCGGGGCGGCCCTTGCGCGGCGGCCACTGGTAGGGGCGCGCCAATATCAGAGATTGCGTGCCGGTAGGCCAGACCTCTAAGCGGCGCAATGACTTGCGCGGCCTGCCACGCCCACGCCCGGCTGCCAAGGGTCAAGTTGCTGCATTGCAACATGGGGAGCTGCCCCCACGCGCTTGATCTGGCGCAGGCGCACAATAGCGTTCCCAAAAGTAACGGAACCCCGTCTGGCCCTGCGCCCGGGGTCGGTCAGTGCAAAGTTCCAAGTCATCGCTCGCGGCGCTCACGCTGGGCGCCATCGGTGTTGTGTATGGCGATATCGGCACCAGCGTGCTGTACGCGGTCAAGGAAGTCTTCGGGTCGGGTCACGTGCCGTTCACCCCGGACAACATCTACGGCATTCTCTCGATCTTCTTCTGGACGCTGACGGTCATCGTCTCGCTCAAGTACGTGGTGCTGGTGCTGCGCGCGGACAACAACGGCGAAGGTGGGCTGGTGGCGATGCTGGCGCTGGCCTCGCAGGCCGTCAAGGACAAGCCCCAGCTGCGCAGTGTGCTGCTGGCGGTGGGCATGTTTGGCACGGCGCTTTTTTATGGCGATGGCGTCATCACGCCGGCCATCTCGGTGCTGTCCGCGGTGGAGGGGCTTGAGGTGGTGTCGCCCCATTTCACCCAATACGTCATTCCCATCACGCTGGTGGTCCTGTTTTGCCTGTTCGCTGTGCAAAAGCGCGGCACAGGCGGCATCGGCAAGTTTTTTGGCCCCATCACGCTGGTGTGGTTCTTGACCATCGCGGTGCTGGGTGTCTCGCACATCGTGGGCCACCCCGAAATCCTCTGGGCCATCAGCCCGCACCATGCGCTGGGCTTCATGTGGGCCTACCCAGGGACCACCTTCATCATCCTGGGCGCGGTGGTGTTGTGCGTGACGGGGGCCGAGGCCCTGTATGCCGACCTGGGCCACTTTGGCAAACGCCCCATTCGGCTGGCGTGGTTTGCGGTGGCCATGCCTGCGCTCACCCTCAACTATTTTGGCCAGGGCGCGCTGCTGCTGGCTGAGCCCGAGGCCGTCAAGAACCCGTTTTACATGATGGCGCCCGACTGGGCGCTGATCCCTCTGGTCATCATGGCCACCATGGCCACCGTGATCGCGTCGCAGGCGCTGATCACCGGCGCGTTCAGCGTCACCAAGCAGGTCATCCAGCTGGGTTACCTGCCGCGCCTGAACATCCAGCACACCAGCGTGCGCGACACGGGGCAGATCTACATCCCGCTGGTCAACTGGGGACTGTTCTTTGCCATTGTTTTGGCCGTGGTCATGTTCCGCTCGTCCAGCAACCTGGCTGCTGCGTACGGCATCGCTGTCACGCTCGACATGCTGATCACCACCACGCTCACGTTCTTTGTGATCCGCTATGGCTGGGGCTATCCGCTGGCGCTGTGCGCGGCGGCCACGGGCTGCTTCTTTGTGGTGGACCTGGCGTTCTTCGCGTCCAACCTGCTCAAGCTGTTCAAGGGCGGCTGGTTCCCGCTGATGATCGGCGGCATCGTGTTTGCGCTGATGATGACCTGGAAGGAAGGCCGCAGGCTGCTCAACGACAAGCTGCGTGCCGATGCCATTGATCTGAAGGATTTTCTGGAGTCGGTGTTCATCTGCCCGCCCACTCGCGTTGCGGGCACGGCGGTGTTCCTGACGGCAGAGAGCGGAGCGGTGCCCAACGCGTTGCTGCACAACCTCAAGCACAACAAGGTGCTGCACGAGCAGAACCTGTTTGTCACGGTGCACAACCACGAAACGCCCTGGATCGGTCTGGACAAGCGCCTGCAGGTGGAGCCATTGGGGCACGACTGCTGGCAGGTGGTGATCCACTACGGCTTCAAGAACGACCCCGATGTGCCGCGTGCACTGGAGCTGCTGCGCGGCCGAGGCTGCGAGCTGGAGGCCATGACCACCAGCTACTTCCTGTCGCGTGACACGGTCATCCCCACCATGGGCGGCGGCATGGCCCCCTGGCGCGAGAAGCTGTTTGCCCAGATGCACCACAACGCCAGTGGCGCCGCCGACTTTCTGCACCTTCCCAACAATGCGGTGGTGGAGCTGGGTTCCAAGATCGAAATCTGAAAATATTGGTCTTTTTGGCCTTTGGCGCTTATCCATAAAGCGCTAGCAGCTATCAATTTAATAGCTTTTGTGGTCAAGCTGCCGTGCGATGCACCAAAGCGGGGCGCTATCAGGGGCGCGGTGCCAGAATCTGGCCCATGCAATTTTTCAAAGACCTGAGCCTGTCGGCCGCCACGGCCGGGTTCGTCGCTGTGCTGGTGGGCTTTACCAGTTCCGTCGCCATCGTTTTTCAGGCCGCCCAGGCGTTTGGTGCCACGCCCGCGCAGATCACGTCGTGGATGTGGGCGCTGGGGCTGGGCATGGGGCTGTGCTCGCTGGTGCCGTCCCTTGTCTTGCGCAAGCCGGTCATGGTGGCTTGGTCTACCCCAGGTGCCGCGGTGTTGGCCACGGCCGGTGCCGCAGGCGGGTTCAGCATGGGCGATGCGGTGGGGGCGTTCATGGTCAGCGCCGTGCTGATCACGCTGGCCGGTGCCACCGGCTGGTTCGAGCGGGTGATGGGCCGTATTCCGATGGAAATTGCCGCCGCCTTGCTCGCCGGGGTGCTGGCACGGTTCGGCCTGCAGGCGTTTGCCGCTGCCCAGACAGCGCTGCCGCTGGTGCTGCTCATGCTGGTTGTCTACTTGATGTCGCGCAGGCTGTCGGCGCGGTATGCCGTTGTCGTCACCTTGGCCGTGGGCGTGGCGTATGTGGCCTTGCAAGGGCAGATGGCCTGGTCGGCAGTGCGGTTGGAGCTGGCGGTGCCGGTGTTTACGGCACCACAGTTCAGCGTGGCGGCCACGGTCAGCCTCGCCATCCCTTTGTTTGTCGTCACGATGGCCTCGCAGAACTTGCCGGGGGTGGCGGTGATCCGTGCATCGGGGTACGACCTGCCCGTGTCCCGGTTGTTGACGCTGACGGGGCTGGCCACCCTGGTGCTGGCGCCGTTTGGCGCGTTTGCCCTCAACTTCAGCGCCATCACGGCGGCCATGTGCATGGGGCCAGAAGCGCACGCCGACCGCAGTCGCCGCTATACAGCAGCCGTGTCGTGCGGCGCGTTGTATGTAGCGATCGGGTTGTTTGGTGCGGTCATCACCGGGCTGCTGACAGCGTTTCCCCCAGAGCTGGTGGCAGCAATTGCCGGGCTGGCGCTGCTGGGCACCATCGGCACCGGCCTGGCCGCTGCGATGCGGGAAGACTCGCACCGCGAGGCGGCGCTGATCACCTTTCTTGTTACCTTGAGCGGGGTGGTGATAGCTGGTGTGGGCTCGGCGTTTTGGGGGGTGGTCGCGGGCAGCTTTGCACTATTTGTGCAACAGTACAGGCGTTCGCGCACCAAGGGCGCCTGATCTCTGCGGAGGGACGACGTGCCCTTTGGTGCTCAGGCAACTGCTGGCGTCGTCCTGTTGCTACCTATATATATGTATGCGCTCTGCCCTGTATGGCAGCACGCGCCCATCCTTTTCACCAGACACCATGAAACTGCTCTTTATCGCTGACCCGCTGCACAGCTTCAAGATCTACAAGGACACCACGTTCGCCATGATGCGCGAAGCACAGCGGCGTGGCTACACGCTGGCCGTGTGTGAGCCCCAGCACATCACCTGGCAGCGCGGGAGCAAGGTGACTGCGCACGTGCAGGACATCACGCTGACGGGTGACGCGGAGCATTGGTACGACGCGCGCCCCGAACGGAGTGTTGCGCTGGCCGACTTTGATGCCGTGCTGATGCGCAAGGACCCGCCGTTTGACGGCGAATACTTCTATGCCACCCATCTGCTCGAACAGGCCGAGCGGGATGGTGCCCGGGTGTTCAACAAGCCCCGTGCGCTGCGTGACCACCCGGAAAAGCTGGCGATCATGGAATTTCCTGAATTCATCGGCCCTACGCTGGTCACCCGCAACGCTGAAGACATCAAGCGCTTTCATGGCGAGCACCAGGACATCATCCTCAAACCCCTGGACGGCATGGGCGGAATGGGAATCTTCCGCGTGGGTCCCGACGGCCTCAATCTGGGCAGCATCACCGAAACCCTGAACCGCAACGGCGCACAGAGCGTGATGGTGCAGAAGTTTCTGCCGGAGATCGTGGATGGCGACAAGCGCGTGCTGATCATCGGAGGTAAACCAGTCCCCTTCTGTTTGGCGCGCATCCCCCAGGGTAGCGAAGTGCGGGGAAATCTTGCCGCAGGCGGCAAGGGCGTCGCCCGGCCCCTGTCCGTACGGGACTGGGAAATCGGTAATGCGCTCGGCCCGATCCTTCAGGAACGCGGGCTGTTGTTGGCGGGCGTTGATGTGATCGGCGATTGCGTGACCGAGATCAATGTGACCAGCCCGACATGTTTCCAGGAGATCTTTGATCAGACGGGGTGTGACGTTGCCTATCTGTTCATTGATGCGCTGGAGGCAGCGATGGGCCTGGCTAAGTAGCTATCTCGAAATTTCGACCCCGACTTCTTCTCCGTCCTAAAAAACGGTGCTATAGTCGAGGGCTTCGCTACTGACGCGGTTCTGCAGAAATGTTGAGATGTGTTGGTGGCGGTAGCTGCTACAGGTAGTTCGGGTTTTGGCCTGGGTTGCTGGAGGTAGTGGGGAGGAAAAAAGTT